>NZ_AUBZ01000001.1 GCF_000429505.1 Aliagarivorans taiwanensis DSM 22990
AATACCGCTACTACATCAGTTCGGCAGAACTCAGCAAAGAGCAATTCGCCGACGCAGTACGCGGTCATTGGGGTATCGAAAACAGCCTTCACTGGGTACTTGATACATCGTTCAGCGAAGATGACTGCCAAATTTACCGAGAGAACGCCGCTGAGCTTTTGGCGATTGTCCGCCATATGGCGCTGAACTTGCTGCGACAGGAAACAGGTAAAAAAGCCAGCATCAGGCGTAAGCAAAATATTGCGGCAATGAACACAACTTACCTTGAACAGGTGCTATCAGCAGGGTTCTCAGAGAAATAGAGTGAAAAGTAACCATTCACGCTCTCACCCTGCCCTCAGGGCGATGTACTACGTAGGGTGAATCAACATCATCGACACTGCGATCAATGATTACCTTCAATCGCCCACCAATTGGGATAGCTACCCAAGAGGCCTCATTCTCCTCGGTTTTCTGCCGATGGATGAATAACTTTCCATACACGCCATTTTGCGGCTCTTTGTACCACATACATCCACAAACGCCTTTTTGGGGTCTCTCAAGGTTATAACGTATACGGGCGGTCTCTAGCCGTGCAGTTCCAGTCTGCAACGACAGATCCATTGCAACCTGCAACCAAGGCTCGGCAGCATTGTAGATGGCAAGAAAATCCTCTGCGGTAAGCCGCCGACGTGCTTTTGGAGCTTTCTTGGGAAACTTCATTTTCTGCGAGGCTGGGTTGTCGCGCATGATCCCAGCATCGCAGGCGTAACCAAATAGTTTTTCTAGCCAAGCGATTTTCCGGTTGTAGACGTTAGCCGAAGCCGTCTTATGAAACTCTTCCATGTATGCATTTACATGCTGTAACTCAATGTCAAATGCAGGGATAGACTTGAAAAAGAGAATCGATCGCTCTGCATCATTGCGCAATGTAGAGAGCTTCGAAGCTTTCGGCTGTTCCCGTGAAATCATGGTTTGCAAGAGCTTAGGGATGTGTGTTCCAAGGAAGATGTCCTTATCAGATGACGACATCGCGATAAGATCTTCAACACCTACCGAGTAGGAGCCACGCATTTGGCGGTTGTACCCCATGGCAATGCTGATGGCGTAGTTTCGGTCTGTACCGAGGTCCTTGCGAACTCCGTTAATCAGAGTAAAGCGATACCCCCTCTTTGGATCGTGATAAAGGTGTGGAGGTAGCGCTCGATTGGAACGATGTCGAGGTCGGCCCATTAGTATCAGGAACTCATATCAATGAGCTCATCAACGCAACGAGATACCTCCGAGCGAGTGCTGAAGGACTGATCATCAAATACATACATACGTTCATCAATTACCGCTCCTTGAATGATTCCATTGTCCAGCCAGTTTCTGATGGTTCTAGGTGTAGGGATCGACCCCTCTGCAAACTCTCGCTTTGCCCAAAGGGAACCCCGCATTAAGCGCGCCATGTCATTTCTCCATTTCTGAGGCCTTCCTGTGTATAGGGTGAATTTCGCGCAGGATCTGCCACCAAATTTTGAAAAAACCACAATAATGCGCGCATAGAACTTCAGGAAACATTATTAGCTATATTTTGACGCATAAGAGAAGTTTGATGCCAACCTTCCTTTTTAATTGGCGATAACCCTCTAGTTTCCTAGCCAAAAAGACCACTCTTTTATCTCGTCAATAAGCTTTATCGCAGTACTTTATGTTGCTTAGTCATATTCAGCTCTACTGGATACAAGAAGTTGAGCCAGACCGATGCGTTCAAGAAGTTCTAACCACGCACGGCCTGTTTATGAGCGGCCCAAATAGCCAAATTCGATGTTGAGTTTTACCCAAGTTTTACCCGAGTTTTACCCAAAGGCATTTTCTGAAGACATGAAAAAAGCCCGTAACTCAATGAGTTACGGGCTTGATATGGTCGGAACGAGAGGATTTGAACCTCCGACCCCTGACACCCCATGACAGTGCGCTACCAGGCTGCGCTACGTTCCGAAAGACTAGGTTGTGCTTAGCGCGTCACAACGCAGGCTAATTTATCCGAGGCTTTAAAAAACTGCAACAGTTGGGGTACGTTTTTTCGGGCTTAGTGGTTTAACCGTGCATTTAATCGCCTAAATTGGCTTAGATCCAACTACTTGCAAAGGAAAGCGAGCATAATGAGACTTTTGATAGCATCGAAAGGACGCTGCTTATGATGTGGCTATTGCTCGGTATGGTGTTGTTCTTAACGCCGCATATTCTCACCCTCACCCACTATCGTGCGCTTCTGGTCGATCGTATGGGCAAGCGCTACCAAGGGGTGTATGCCCTTGTCTCATTAGCGGGGTTTCTGCTGATGTTTTGGGGGCGCGGAGAGGCGGAGTATCAGCACCTGTATGTATTGAGCTGGCACTACGGCGCGCGGCATCTGTGTTATGGCTTGGTGCTAAGTTTCTTTGTATTGCTGGCGGCGATGTTTATTCCCTGTAACTTACGCCGCCGGTTACACCACCCCATGTTGACCGGGTTTGTGCTGTGGGCAATCGGCCATTTACTGGTAAATGGCGATCTGGCCTCGGTGTTGCTGTTTGCCACCATCGGACTCTATGCACTGATAGCCCTGGTGGTGCTGGTTAAAAGGGGCAAACTGTGTACGCTGCCAGCTCAGCCTTGGTGGAAGGATTTGCTGGTATTCGTTGTTGGGGTTGTGTTGTATGTGGCCTTTGTCAGCTTACATGGGCCACTGTTTGGGATTGCGCTTCGCTAGAAGACTCAGCGCTTAATTGCTACGTCGCGAATGCTATAACAGGTATCTTGTACAAGTCTCCACAGCAGCAGCTCATACTCAACAACTCACGCGCGAGTCGCTTCAATGCCCTGCTCGCGCAGCGTGTCCAATCGAGTTAGCAGGTACTGCTTAAACTGCTGGCATCGCTCGGGCATGGGGTGGCGCGGGCGGTAGTACATCCGCACATCGAAGGTCACCCGCATGTACTGATCCATCACACTGATCAGATCACCACGCGCCAGATGATCAACCACCAGCGAGTGTGGCAAGTAGGCAATGCCTGCGCCATGCAGGGCGAAGTCGAGCAGCATTGCGCTATTGTCGCACTGCAGGGCGTCGCTGATATCCACCATGGTTGCCTCGCCATCGCGCTCAAAACACCAACGATTTCCGCCAACTAAGGTATGGGCATACAGGCAGCGATGCTGAGCGAGCTGCTCCGGGCTTTGCGGTATGCCATTTGCCTGTAGGTAGTCTGGGGCGGCGCATAAGTAAAGCGGCTCACTAAGTAAGTGGCGACTTACCAACATTGAGTCCTGTTCACTCTGCCCACGGTAGCTGGCCTTAGCGCGAAAGGCGAAGTCCACCTTTAGCGGGTCGAAATCCCCTGCTTCGATAAACAGTTTGAAGTCGACTTTGGGGTGGTGCTGCATGTACTCCGAGACAATCGTTGAGAGGTATTGCTGCGCAAACAGTGGGGTTGAGCTTAGCCTGATCTCGCCGCGCTGCTGCTGCGCCAGATTCTCCACCTCGGCGCAGATTGTGTCGATCTCTGGCAGCAGTTTGCTAAAACGCTGGTATAGCAGCTCGCCGGCTTGGGTAGTGAGCATGGTGCGGGTACTGCGTTTGATAAGCTCGGTGCCCAGATGCTGCTCCAGCTCTTTTACCCAGCGGCTGCCCGCTGCTGCCGATACGCCTTGCTGCTTGGCGGCTTCACGGAACGAGCCGCTATCAATCACCGCACAGAAGAAGATGATCTTGTCGACGATCGGCGTGCGCGAGCTCAGATAGCGAGAAGCCATTACACCAAGCCCCGCTCAATAGCCGCTTTTACCAGCCCCGCGGTGGAGTTGACGCCGAGCTTACGCTTGATGCGCAGGCGGTGAGTCTCCACGGTGCGTACCGAGATATGCAGCTTGTCGGCGATCACCTTGTTGCAATCGCCATTGGCCAGCGCGGCCAGTACATCGTTCTCGCGCGGCGACAGGCTCTCCTCTTCCTCTTCGCTGGCATTGGGTTGTAGGTGCTGCACCAGTTTTTGCGAGACTTGGGCCGAGAAGTAGCTTCCGCCATCGGCCACTTGATTGATGGCCATCACCAGCTCGTCGGAGCTGACGTCTTTGAGCACGTAACCCTTCGCCCCCAGCGCAATCGCCTGCATGATGTAATCGCGCGAATCGTGCATCGATAAGATCACCACTGCCAGCTCTGATTGCTGCTGCTTGAGCTGCTCCAGCACTTCCAGGCCGCTCATGCCGGGCATATTAATGTCGAGTAGCAGCACGTCAGCATTTAGCTCAAACGCTGCGTTGAGCGCCTCTTCACCATTGCTGACACAGGCGCTGATGCGGATGTTGGGCTCAAGCTCCAGCCGAGACTTTAAGCCGTCCTGCATCAGGCGGTGATCATCGGCCAAAATCACTGAAATCATAAGCCCTCCGTGGCGAGCCCTTGCTCGCGTAAACTCTCTGCGGGCAGCTCAATGCGCACCTGTGTGCCGGTGCCCGGCTCGCTCTCCACCCAGAACAAACCGGCGATGGCAGCGATACGTTCGCGCATGTTGTTAAGCCCCATATGTTCGGAAAGGCGGCGCTTACCGCCCACCTCAAAGCCCACACCGTCATCGCTGATAGTGAGCAGTAACTTGTCGCCCTCGCGTTGCAGTACCACGTCGGCGCCGCTGGCTTGGCTGTGCTTCTCTACATTGCGCAGCGCCTCTTGGGTGACCCGGTATAACGTGGTCTCGACCTGCGAAGATAGCGCCAAGCCTTTGATATCGTGTTCGAATATCAGCTCCATCTGGCAGCGCTCCTGCATTGTGCTGATATGGCTTTGCAGCGCCGCCACCAGCCCTAAGTCGTCTAGCTGGGAGGGGCGCAGATCGCGGGAGATCCGCCTGATCTCGACGATCGCCTGATCCATCACCTCTTGGCTGGCCTGCCATTGCTCTAGTTGCCGGGCGGTCATCGTGCCGGAGCGCAGATTATCGAGACGGTACTTTGCAGCCACCAACAGCTGGTTAATGCCATCGTGTAACTCTTTAGACACGCGGCTGCGCTCTTTCTCCTGAGATTCGATAATTCTCTGATTTAACTTACTAAGTTGGCTATTGGCCATTCGTCGAACACTGAAGTTCATCGATGCGCCCAAACCTGCCACCAGCGACACTGCGATAAACACCACCAAGAATAGCGCGGCGGCACTTTTACCGACCCGGCCATCGAAGCCGTTCTCCACATGGGCTACCTGCAGCTCGATATCGTCGAGGTACACGCCAGTGCCAATCATCCACTGCCATTTATCCAGCCCCACCGCATAGCTCAGCTTGGGCAAAGGTTCAGACTTGGACGGCTTATGCCATTGGTACTCCACAAAGCCGCCGCCATGCTGGGCGGCATAGATAAGCTCCTGTAGCAGCTTTTTGCCGGTCACATCTTCCACTTCCCACCAGTTTTTACCGATGCGGTCCTGCTGGTAGGGCAGCACCAAGGACACGCCTTGATAGTCGTAGACAAAGAAGTAGCCATCTTGGCCATAGGTTAAGGTGCTGAGATGATCGATCACCAGTTGCTGGGCGTGTGCATCGTCGGCGGCGGCTTCCTCATAGATCGGCATCACCGCTTTTAGGGCCAACTCGACGTACTGCTGCAGTTCCTGCTTTTTGAGGTTGATCAGGTTGCTGCGAATTAAGGTGACTTCATCATCGACTAATTGTTTGGCTTGCGAAAATAACAAGGTTGCAACAATTGTGGTCACCGCAACCAGTGGTACCACCGACAGCATCACAATGCTCAAACTCAACCTATTGCGGTTCACCAACTCCATCTGGCTACTCCTGAGCGACAAATTAGACCAAAGTCGTACGTAGTTTTGCGTAATTGGCTTGCGTATTCTCCGCAGTAAATTTGCGCATTAATACCCATAGCTGCGCAATCCTGCGCTTCCTACACTGCAATGGCAGCACCCAATCCGGGCAACAACTTATTTACATAACCAGCTTAATTGCATAACCAAATAGTACACGGAACTGAATAGAACATCTCAAGGAGCGCACGATGAACTTCAAAACTCTGGCCATTGCTTGCAGCCTTGCCGTCACCCTCGGCACCACCAGTACCGCTAGCTTCGCCGCTGGCAAAGTCCTGTTAAAAACCCCGATTGCCTTTGGCACCCACCTGCCCGCCTTAGGTTCACCCATTAAGTGGTTCTCGGAGCATATTCCGATCACCTCCGGCGGCACTATTAAGATGAAGGTGTATGAGCCAGGCAAGCTGGTGAATCCTGCGGAAATCCTCGATGCGGTATCCACCGGCAAGGTCAACTCTGGCTACTCCACCGCCGGTTACTGGCAAGGCTCAATGCCTGCTGCCGCGCTGTTCTCAGCGGTACCGTTTGGCCCTGAAGCCGGTGAGTACATGGCGTGGCTGTACTTCGGTAATGGCCTGGAGCTCTATCAAGGCATGTACGACGAAGCAGGCTACAACGTGAAGGTACTGCCGTGCGCGATTATCTCGCCTGAAACCTCAGGCTGGTTTAAAAAACCGATTGAGTCACCGGAAGATCTGAAAGGCTTGAATATGCGCTTCTTTGGTTTAGGCGCTTCAGTAATGGAAAAACTCGGTGTGGGTACGGTGCAGATCCCCGGCGGTGAGATCTTCGGCGCACTGGAGAAAGGCGCCATCGATGCCTCGGAGTTCTCCCAGCCTGCTATCGACCAGCGTTTAGGCTTCCACAAAGTGGCCAAGTACAACTACTTCCCAGGCTGGCACCAACAGAGCACCGTGTTTGAGCTGCTGGTGAACAAAGACACCTGGAACGAGATGGACGAGAACCAGCAGAAAGCCATCGAAACCACCTGTATGGCCACCATGACCTACTCGATTGCCGAAGGCGAAGCGATGCAGTACTCCGCCATGCAAACCGCTCAAGACAATGGCGTGCAAATCCGCTACTGGAATGAAGAGATGCTTGATCTGTTCGAGTACACCTGGCTGGAAGTGGTAGAAGAGAAGAAGGAAGCCGACCCCTACTTCGCCAAAGTGTGGGCCGACCTAAGCCAGTTCCGTGAAGGCTACGCGCTGTGGGAGCAAAACGGCTTCCTACCTCGCGACTAGATCCCCTCGTATAACTCAAGTGGGTCGGGGTGTGGCCTAGAACAACATCACATGCCCTGACCGCTTGCTTCGCTTTTCGAAGGACGTAACAACCATGAATATTCCACAAGCGAGCATCCCAAAAACGATAGAACAGGCGGTTCGCTCAATATCGCGCTTCTTCGCCTGGGCAAACCTGCTCCTTATCGGTGTGATTATCTTGCAGGTCATCTTGCGTAAGGTGTTCTCCAACGGCCAAATCGCGCTAGAAGAGGTGCAATGGCACCTCTATGCCACCGCCGTCATGTTCGGCACTGCTTATGCCCAAATCACCAATCAACATGTGCGGGTCGATTTGTTCTACCAACGCTTTTCCGCCAAAGCGAAAGCGCTGGTAGAAGTGCTCGGCCTGAGCCTGCTCGCAGTGCCCTTTGTGATCATCGTCATCCTGCATTCCTATGATTTCGCCTATGAAGCCTGGCGAGTCAATGAAAGCTCCAGCGCACCCTCAGGGCTGCCATTTCGCTGGATCATTAAAGGGGTTATCCCGGTGAGTTTTAGCTTGTTGCTGCTGTCGATAGTGGCGCAAATTCTTCGTCAAATCGCAGTATTGGGAGGCTCGCATGGAAGCAAATGAAGTCTTAGTTATCGGCATGTTCGCCACCTTTATCGCGCTGCTGTTTACCGGTATTCCGGTGGCCTATGTGCTGGGCGGTGTGGGCGTGCTATTCGCCGCAGTAGGCTACTTTGCAGATATCTACCTCGATACCTTCACCGGGCTGGATTATCTAACGCTGGGTTTGGTGGTAAACCGCATCTTCAAGATCATGGATAACTGGATCCTGGTCGCCCTGCCGATGTTTATCTTTATGGGCAACATGCTGGATAAATCCGGGATTGCCGAAAAACTGATGGGCTCGATGCAGCAGCTGTTTGGCCGAGTACATGGCGGCCTGGCGATTACCGTGATGGCGATTGGTATCATTTTAGCGGCCTCCACCGGGATTATCGGCGCATCGGTGGTACTGCTCACCGTGATGTCGCTGCCAACCATGATGCGCCAAGGCTATCACCTGCCGCTGGCGCTGGGCACAGTGGCCTCGGCCGGTACGCTGGGGATCTTACTGCCGCCCTCGATTATGTTGGTGATTATGGCCGACCAATTGGGGCTGTCGGTGGGCGACCTGTTTATGGGCGCGATTATCCCGGGTCTGCTGCTGGGCGGCTTGTATATCGCCTATATCTTGATTGTTGGCCTGCTAAGCCCCAGCTCTGCCCCAGTGCCTGCCGATGTGCAAAAGGTAGAGTGGCGCTTGGTGGCGCGGGTGCTTAAAGATATCTTCCCCACCGTGGTGCTGATTTTTGTAGTGCTCGGCTCCATCTTCGCCGGTATTGCCACCCCCACCGAGGCCTCAGGCATTGGCGCATTGGGCGCAACAATGCTGGCTGCATTCAACCGTAAGCTCTCATTTAAGGTGATTAAGGAGGTGCTGATGAGCACCTACGGCACCACCGCCTACATCTTTATGATCTTCCTCGGCGCCACCTGCTTTGCACTAGTGCTGCGCGAACTCGGTGGTGATGAGCTGATTGAGTCCTTCCTAAGCGGCCTGCCCTTCGGCCCCTATGGGATCATCGCCTTTATCTTGGGGATTATCTTCTTGCTGGGCTTCTTCCTTGATTGGATTGAGATCACCCTGATTGCCCTGCCGCTGCTGGCGCCGGTGGTTTCCAGCCTCGGGATAGAGATCGACGGCCACGGCGTGGTGGATAACCCAAGCCTGGTGTGGTTTGTGATGTTGGTGGCGATGGCGCTGCAGACTAGCTTCCTCACCCCACCGGTCGGCTTTGCACTGTTCTACCTAAAAGGCGTGTGCCCGCCAGAGGTGGAGCTCAAGCAGATCTACCGCGGCGTGATCCCCTTTATCATTATCCAACTGGTTGCTTTAGTGTGCTTGGTGGTGTGGCCACAGCTGGTGTTGTGGTTCCCGAGTGTGGCCTATGGCTAGGAGCAGATAATCAAAGTTAATCCTGCCTAGAAACGACAACCCCGAGCATTGCTCGGGTTTGCTATTACTGCGAGTCGGCCTTTGGGCGCTTTGGAACCGTTCCTGAAACAACTCGTAACCTTCTGCGTTTTGCTCAATGAACGCTTTGATGTGACTGAGCGCATCTAAGTAGTCCAACGCAATCGGCGATAAGCTCAGCGAACGTTCAGCGTCCAGTTTTCCCACAGCTCGAAAGTGAATCATGCCATCGTCGCCGGCATTGACCCTGCGGTACTCAAAGTAGTCCGAATTGCAGATGCAACTCTCTTTCACTCAACATCGCGAGATGCTGCAATAAAGTATTGGAATGGGCGTTTGGTTTGTTTGCAAAGTATTGCAAAAATATACCCAGCCTCTACCAAACACCAGCAATCCATGTAGTATCAAACGCAATAACTACAAGGATTTACAATGAAACACACTATTCAAATGGGGCTTTTGGCAAGCATAGTCGCCATCACGGGCTGCACCGTGGAAGACGACAAATTTACCGACGAGGACGTTGCTCGAGCGGTGGAATGTAGCAACCAGAACGGGCGGGATATCTGTCGCAACCCGCTAGGTCTAGATACTTGGGGCGTAGCTACACTGTCCAACGGAGAATTGACCTGCCGCGCCCTTTACTGTGTATCACCCTTTAGCGAAGTACCAGAGTACCCAGGCCTAACCGTATGGGATGTTGAAAATCGGTTGATCCCCGTATACTTTCTCGACCAAGTCGACAAGCGTTTCAACTATGCCCTTGACCAAGTTGAGCTCGCAGTAGGCAGAACCATGTTCGAACGCCATGGCGTGATTAACTTAAACATCGACGCACCTACGGATATCGATTACAGCCGACTTGATAGCGGTGGTGGGATTATCTTCAGCCAAGCTACCGCAGTATGCAATGACTCGGTTTGTAGCAGTAGCAATGTCTCTACTGCCCCCTACTCAGACAGTATTCCGCGTTACATAACCACCGATTATCAGAAGATCTGGCGTGCGAGTGGACACGGCTTTGTCTGGGTGAACCTCGATGCAGCGGAGTATCCAGGAAGCGATACCATGGTCAAAACCGCCTCGGAAAACAGTGCAATACATGAACTTGCCCATGTATTAGGCATGCATTCGCACTTCGATGGGTTTAGCCGCTCCGAGGCATGGAGCCACAATGCTTCTCGCGTGTTAAAAACCATGTACTACCGCGGAAACCCACCGGGCGTGCCTTATTTTGCGATGTACATCCGCTAAGGCAAACCAAGGGGTCTTTACCCGTCATGGCTATTTTGAGTAGAAACTAGTGCATTAGAACAAATGTGCCCATGGCTAGCGACTCACAAGCGGAGTTGTTTCTGCTCATATAAAACAAACCCGAGCAATGCTCGGGTTTGTTTTAGTGTTGAGTCGGTTTAGAAGTGAACTCTAAACAACTCATAGCCATCAGCGTCTTGTTCATTAAGCGCTTCGATCTGAGCGTGATCGCTTACATAATCCAGTGCTCGCGGTGAGGTCGCCAAGCGCACGTTGCCAGGTGCATGGCCAGTGTCACCCAGAGTTAACTTCCAGTTGTTCACAAGGTTAAGCGTGATAACACCGCCGTCAGCTTCGTCGCCCAAAAACTCCAAGTAGTTTTGGATATGGTTTCGGGTTTCTTCCGGATCTTCGTAAACAATAGCCTCTGGACCAACACCCGGGAAGTTGCCACTACCGCTAGCGCGATGGTTATTAGTGATAATCAGGAACTCTTGCTCAAGATCCAAGGGCTCACCTTGATAGGTCACATTGGCGATACGGTTACTATCTGGGTTGATCGGCTCTTCGTTATTTTGCTCATAACGAGGCTCAACACTGATGTCGATCTCGTATTCAATACCAAAGAAGATATCGAAGTTGTAAGTTTGGAACCCAGCATTTTTGAGTGCTTGTTCATCGTCACGACCTGCGATGGTATTGAACTGACCAGCAGACATCTCTAGCCATTCAATCACGCCCGCGCCTGTGAGTTTAACCACCTGCAGAGTATTCGGAAAAATATACAAGTCAGCCACGTTACTCAGAGTAATTGGACCGGCAGGTACATAGGTAAAGTCGCTCGGACCATTTCGGCCACCGCGGAAAGGCGCAGCAACAGCCAGCATCGGAAGGTCGTTGTTATCGCCAAATGCACCATCTGACTTCAGCTGCTCACCACGCCACATTTGCGCTTCGTTAACCAACTGCACTGACAGATCAGGACCTGCCAATGAGAAGAAGCTGTAAATAGCTTGATCGCTCTCGCCAATCTCTTCTGCCATGTACTCAACAGTACCTTCGTGCTCCGCGGCAACCTCGGCCACAATGCGCGCGTCTTCGTTGTGCTCACCTTCAGTTTCATCGATATCCATCAACTTCACATCGGCGCTAAGCAGGTCGGTAATGATGCCACCGGCTTTTGCTTCAAGAGGATCTTTCGCGAGTACTTTATAAGTCAGGTCAATCACGCCCAGCTTATTACCCCAAAAGCCAGGCATAACTGCTGGTACACCGTACAAGGTACCTGCTTTCACATCAGCGCCAGGGTAATCAGCGAAGCTCTCATGCGGGAAGTCTACATGGTCGTGGCCGAACATAATCGCATCGATACCGTCTACTTGGGCCAGCAGGCCAGAGGCGTTTTCCGCGTAATCATACTCGTAGTCTGGCAACTCACCAGTGCGACTCAGGCCCGAGTGAGGAACCGCAACCACGATTTCAGCGCCCTCTTCAATCATCTTCGGCACGTAGTACTCAGCTGCCTTCACGATATCAGCCACCTGGACTTGGCATTCTAGGTGGCTTTTATCCCAACCCATGATTTGTGGAGGAACAAAACCGATAACACCAACGGTTACTTCAACTTCACGGCCTTCACTTGAGATATAGGTTTTTTCCACCAACTCATAAGGTGCAAAGTACGGCGTCTCGTTCTCGAAGAAGGCGTCGTAGTTCCCGTTGTAGTGCTTGTCGATGGCGGTACGACAAACACCATGACCATCCACCTTGGCATCTTCGAAGTAGAACACGTTGGCACTGACGTATGGGAAGTCAGCACCTGCAATTGACGCATCTAGAAACTCTAGTCCGAAGTTGAACTCGTGGTTACCAATGTTAGCGACGTCATAACCCACATGGTTCATGGCACGGTAAATCGGGTGGATATTACCTTGACCCAACCAGCCTGCGCCCAACTCTTTCGCCACATAGTCACCAAATGGAGAGCCTTGGATCAAGTCACCATTATCAACCAAGAAGCTGTTTGGTTGTTCTTCACGCGCTTTGTCGATAATCAGCGCTGTGCGAGAGAAACCGTACTCCGGATCTTCTTCTGAAGTGAAGTAGTTAAAGCTGCGCATATTGGCATGGATATCGGTGGTCTCCATCAAGCGAATGGTAAGAGTTTCACCGTCGTAAGGCTGCTCGCTATCAGAGCTAGAGCCGCCACAGGCAGCCAAAAGTGAACAAGCAACGGCTGTAGCGCTTAGGCGCAGCAGCGACTTGCCAGAAAAGGTATTTTTCATGGGATTTCGTTATTTAGTAAATGCTTTGGATTTAGTGCGCGCGGAATATGACACATAAAACAGCACAATAAAACTGATTTATTGCTATATAAAAGATATTTATACCACCTGTAAAAACATAAGCGGGGTTATTGACCAAAGAGCGAGAATCAAAGGGCTTGAAGGCTACTCAAGGGCAAGGGTTGTGAGAGGCTCGACTCCCCAAAAGGCTCAAGTGAACATAAAAAAACCGATGCGCTGGCGCATCGGTTTTATTTGGGTAAAAGCCTAACTCAGTGCTTAAAACTGAATACGAAAGATCTCGTAGCCCTCTGCGTTTTGCTCATTGAGCGCTTCGATGTGGCTGTGCGCATCTACGTAGTTCAAGGCAATCGGCGATGAGGTCAAGCGAACGTTGCTTGGCGCCAGGCCACTGTCACCTAGAGTGAGTGTCCAGTTCTGCTGCAGCTCGAAGCGGATAATGCCATCATCACCGGCATTGGCTCCGCGGTATTCCAGGTAGTTCTGGATGTGGTTGCGGGTCTCTTCCGGATCTTCGTAAACGATGATGTCAGCGCTTACACCCGGGAAGTTACCGCCACCGCTGGCACGGTAGTTGTTGGTCACAATTAGAAACTCTTGTGCAAGGTCTAGCGGTGCGCCTTGGTACATGATGTTCAAGATACGGTTGGTATCGCGCGCCGGCTCTGGCTGGTAGGCGTCGTAACGCGCATCAACACTGAGGTCGATATCGTAGTCCAGGCCATAGAACACATCGAAGTTGTAGGTAGGGAAGCCAGCACTGTCGAGCGCTTGCTCCTCATCGCCACCTTTGATGGTATTAAACTGAGCCGCCGACATCTCAAGCCACTCAATCACTTGGGCACCGGTCATCTTCACCACTTGCAAGGTATTGGGGTAGATGTACAAGTCGGCCACGTTGCTCAGGGTAATTGGTCCTGCGGGCACATAGGTAAAGTCGCTGGTACCATTACGGCCACCACGGAACGGGGCGGCAACCGCTAACAGCGGCAGGTCGTTGTCGGCACCGAAGGCTCCATCGGCTTTAAGCTGCTCGCCACGCCACATCTGCGCTTCGTTCACCAACTGTACCGACAAGTCTGGGCCAGCCAACGAGAAGAAGCTGTAGATGGGCTGGTCGCTCTCACCAATCTCGGTGGCCATATACTCAACGGTACCGTCATGCTCGGCCGCTACTTCGGCGACAATGCGCGGGTCTTCGTTTTGCTCACCTTGGGTTTCATCGATGTCCATCAGGGCAACATCAGCACCGGTAATCGCGTAACGGACGACTTGATCGCCATCAAGGGTAAGCTGCAAGCTTAGGTCAATCACCCCAAGCTTGTTGCCCCAAAACCCTGGCATTACCGCAGGTACGCCGTGAATGGTGCCAGCCTCAACATCTGCGCCCGGGAAGCCTGCAAACTTATCACTGGGGAAATCCAAGTGATCGTGGCCAAACATGATGGCATCGATACCCTTAACCTGCGCCAGCAGCGCCGAGGTGTTTTCCAGGTAATCGTACTCGTAGTCAGGCAAATCGATGCCCTCGCTGCCGCTTAGGCCTGAGTGTGGTACCGCGACAACAATATCTGCGCCGGCAGCTTGCATCTTAGGTACGTAGTATTCTGCGGCCTTCACGATATCAGCAACTTGTACCTGACACTCAAGGTGGGATTTATCCCAGCCCATGATCTTGGGTGGCACAAAACCAATCACCCCGACCTGCATCTCAACCTCACGCCCTTGGTCTGTGGTGTAGGTTTTGGAAACGATTACATATGGGTCGTAATAAGGGGTTTCGTTTTCGAAAAACTCGGCGTAGTTGCCGTTGTAGTGATCGTCGATGGCGGTCAGACAGTTACCGTCAGCATCCACTTCTGCATCTTCGAAGTGGAAAACGTTCGCGCTGACATAGGGGAACTCAGCACCAGCGATAGAAGCATCAAGGAAAGGTAGACCGAAGTTGAACTCATGGTTACCCATGTTCGCTGCATCATAGCCCACCAAGTTCATCGCTCGATAGATTGGGTGGGTGTTGCTGGCAAGCCAGTCAGTGCCCAACTGCTTGGCAACGTAGTCGCCAAACGGCGCGCCTTGGATCAGGTCCCCGTTGTCCACCAGAAAGTGGTT
Source organism: Aliagarivorans taiwanensis DSM 22990 (assembly GCF_000429505.1). Classification (GTDB taxonomy): domain Bacteria; phylum Pseudomonadota; class Gammaproteobacteria; order Enterobacterales; family Celerinatantimonadaceae; genus Aliagarivorans; species Aliagarivorans taiwanensis. The sequence goes on from NZ_AUBZ01000001.1 coordinate 14,750, forward strand.
GGGCTGCTGCTCGCGAGCCTGCTCGATAACCAAGGCAGTTCGAGAGAAACCAAATTTAGAATCTTCTTCCGCGGTGAAGTAGTTAAAGCTGCGCATGTTAGCGTGCAGATCGGTGGTTTCCATCAGACGCAAGGTCATGGTCTCGGTGGTGAAATCAGAGTTACTGCTACCACATGCCACCGCCAAAACGGATGCCACAGCTACCGCGCTCATGCGCAGCAAGTATTTGGTTTGATTGTTAATTTCCATATTACCTAAGGTTTAGTTAATAAAAGGCAGTAACAATCTATTGGTCAATTGTGACAATAACTTTTAATTAATATGAAACTTAATTCCAGCGAGGAACGCAAAGGCAGGACTTATCACTATTGAAAGCCATAAAGACCGCGCGTGACACCACGAATTTCACTAAAGCAGTGAATTAGACTACCAATAAGTTAATTTTTGACCAGCTGGTAGAATTATGTTTTCAAGAAAATTACTATCAACTCGTAAGGCAACGCGAAAGCTGGAACAGGTTCTTGAGGACCTAAAAACGAAGAGCACAGTACATATCTACTGGCGTTTGGCAGCGTGTTCTAGCAAGTTTTTTTGGGGCAGGCGAAACTAAAAAGGCTGCTCAATTGCCGAGCAGCCTTAGTGTTATTTAATCACCCGGCATCTGCACGGGCTCGCTATCGCAGTATTCTAAAAGCGTACTTTTAGCAGCTCAAAGCCATCGGCATCTTGCTCATTCAGCGCTTCGATTTGCGGGCGTGCATCCACAAACTCTAAGGCTAAGGGCGAAGATTTCAGCTGTACGTTGCCCGGCTTAATGCCACTCTCACCCAAGGTCAGCTTCCAGTTCTCTTGCAGCTTGAAGCGGATGATGCCGTCGCTCGCTTGCGCCTGCTCACCCAGAGACTCTAGGTAACCTTGTACGTGGTTACGGGTCTCTTCTGGGTCTTCGTAAACAATCACCTCGCTGGTGATGCCTGGGAAGTGGCCGCCGCCGCTGGCACGGTAGTTATTGGTCACAATCAGGAACTCTTGCTCCAGCGGCATCGGCTTACCCTGATAGCGAACGTTTTGGATACGGCGAGTATCGCGGGCTGGCTCGGCTTGATCGGCGTTGTAACGCGGCTCAACACTTAGGTCGATTTCATAATCGATACCAAAGAACACATCGTAGTTGTAGGTCGGGAAGCCTTCGCTCACCAAAGACTGCTCGGCGTCGCCATCAACGATGGTGTTGAACTGCGCTGCCGACATCTCCAGCCACTCGATAACCTGCGCACCGTTCATCTTCACCACTTGCAGGGTGTTGGGGTAGATGTACAAGTCCGCCACGTTACTCAGGGTAATCGCGCCAGCCGCTACGTAGGTGAAATCGCCCGGGCCGTTACGACCACCGCGGAATGGTGCGGCTACCGCCAACAGTGGTAGATCGTTGTCAGCACCAAAAGCACCGTCGGCAACCAGTTGCTCACCACGCCACATCTGCGCTTCGTTAACTAGCTGTACCGACAGATCAGGACCGGCCAGTGAGAAGAAGCTGTAGATAGGCTGATCGCTCTGGCCAATTTCGGTGGCCATGTAATCCACGGTGCCTTGGTGGGCCTCTTCTACCTGCTCGATGATCTCAGCCGACTCGTGCTCTACGCCTGCGGTATCGTCGATATCCATCAGGTGCACATCAGCGGCAGCAATCTCAAAGCTGGCTTGATCGCCTTGGATGGTTACGTTCAGGCTCAGATCAATCACGCCCAATTTGTTACCCCAAAAGCCAGGCATAACCGATGGCGTACCATGCAGGGTACCGGCTTCAATATCAGCGCCTGGGTAGCCTTCGAAGCCAGCACTTGGGAAGTCGAGGTGGTCGTGGCCGAACATAATCGCGTCGATGCCATCTACCTGCGCCAACAGGCCAGAAGCGTTCTCGATGTAGTCGTAGCTGTACTCTTCAAAGCTCAAGTGGGCACTGCCACTTAGACCTGAGTGCGGCACGGCGATAACGATATCGGCGCCGTTGGCGCGCATCTCAGGAACGAAATGCTCAGCGGCTTTAACGATATCGGCAACCTGCACCTGACACTCAAGGTGAGTCTTGTCCCAGCCCATGATCATCGGCGGCACAAAGCCAATCACGCCCACGTGCATGGTCACCTCAACACCGCCGTCGGTGATGTAGGTTTTTGGCACAATTACATAAGGCTGGTAGTACGGCGTTTCGTTCTCGAAGAAGGCGTCGTAGTTGCCGTTGTAGTGATCATCCAGCGCGGTTAGGCAGTTGCCGTTTTCATCAACTTCAGCACCCTCAAACTGGAACACGTTAGCGCTGATATAAGGGAACTCAGCACCTTCGATGGAGGCATCGAGAAACTCCAGGCCGAAGTTAAACTCGTGGTTACCCATGTTGCCCACGTCAAAGCCAACCAGGTTCATCGCCTTGTAAATCGGGTGAGTGTTCTTAGCCAGCCACTCGGTACCCAGCTGCTTGGCCACGTAGTCACCAAATGGCGCGCCCTGGATAAGGTCGCCGTTATCCACCAAGAAGTGGTTGGCTTGCTCGGTGCGGGCTTGCTCAATCACCAAGGCGGTGCGCGAGAAACCGAAACGAGGGTCTTCCTGACCGGTAAAGTAGTTGAAACTGCGCATATTGGCATGGATGTCGGTTGTTTCCATCAATCGCAGAGTCATGGTATCGCTTTGTGGAGCGTCCTCTTGTTGGGCACAGGCTGCCAACAAGCCACCGGATACCAGCACTGCACTTACGCGCAGGCCGTTAATCAAGGAAGTCTGTTTAGTCATAGCTTCTTATTTGAGTTGAGGTGAAGGTTGGAGAAGTATGGCAGCAGCTTTCAACCTTCGCGAAGCTACTACCTGAGAATCTAAGGATTGGTAACCCGACGAGCTCACTACTCGATACCCACTATCTTGTGCATCTGCATGCTGAGGCGCCACTGCGGGTGAGTCAGGCAGTACTGCAAGGTGGCTTGCAAGTTCTGGTTGGCCAGTCCACCGATCACGGTTTCGTCTTTGGCTTGCAAGTAAAAGTAGTCAAAGTCCAGCCCGGCAAAGTCTTGTGGCTGATTTTCCGCTTGCGGGTAGATGAGTTTGAGCTCGTGGCCGCTGCGCTGCTTAAGCTCGCAGCCCGCCTTGGGGCTAACGCATAGCCAATCGATGCCCGCTGGCGCTTCGATGGTGCCATTGGTTTCCACCGCCACTTCAAAGCCGCGCGCATGGAAGGCCTCGATAAGCGCATCATCGAGCTGCATCAGCGGCTCACCGCCGGTGCACACCACATAGGGTTTGCCCGGGTTGCCTTCGGGCCACAGAGCGGCGACCGCATCGGCCACCTCGGCGGCGTGGCGGAACTTGCCACCATTGTTACCATCGGTACCGACAAAGTCGGTATCGCAGAAGCGGCACTGAGCATTGGCTCGGCCGCTCTCTTTGCCGTTCCACAGGTTGCAGCCACTGAAGCGACAGAACACGCTAGGGCGACCGGCTTGTGCCCCCTCCCCTTGCAGGGAGTAGAACATCTCTTTGACCAGATACATTAGGCGCTCTCGTACTCAAGCGGGTCGCTAAGGCCAAGGGTAGCGAAGGCCTCGAGGCGCTCATTGCACGAACCGCACTTACCGCAGGCTTTTTCGCGGCCGTTATAGCAGGTCCAGGTCTTGCCGTAGTCGAGCTGCATCGCCACACCGGCGCGCAGGATGTCGATCTTGTCTTGATAGAGGAAGGGGCTGTAGACCTTAACCGGCTCATAGTTGGCGATTTGGCTAACCGCATTCATCGCTTCGACAAACTCTGGGCGGCAGTCCGGGTAGATCTCATGGTCGCCAGAGTGGGCGCCGTAGTACACCGAGTCGGCGCCAATCGATACTGCGTAGCCAATTGCCAGTGACAGCAAGATCATATTGCGGTTCGGCACCACGGTGGATTTCATATTGTCAGAGGCGTAGTGGCCTTCTGCCACCTCGATATCGTCGCTGGTTAGCGACGAGCCTTGCAGCAATTGGTTAATGGCACTGATATCGTTGATCAGATGCGGAATACCCAGCTCTTTGCACACCGCTTTGGCGTACTCCAGCTCTTTGGAATGGCGTTGCCCATAGTTAAAACTCAAGGCATGCACGTCTTTGCCATCTTGTATCGCCTGATGCAATACAGTAAATGAGTCCATTCCACCGGAATAAACTACGACTGCTTTCTCTGCCATTCCACTCTCTCGCTCTCGTCAATTTCGGGCGGGTAATTTACACCAAGTTGCAGACGACCCCAAGTGATATTGCTGTCGTCGCGGATGTTGGCGTTGAAGCTAAACGCTAACAGTGTAGCCAAGCGAAGCGAATACTCTGCGCTTAAGCCTAAAAAGCAAAATCACGGCCGCAGCCAAAATCGCAAGATTTGCCAATTATTGCCGATTGGCTGGCGCTAACCTGAGCATATCCAAGTTCAGCAATAAGGCCCGCACCATGAGTAACTTATCCATCGCTCCAAGCAAAATTGATGGCGATCTAACTGGCCTGTTTACAAGGCAAATCTGGCAGGGCTGTTGGCCCAATCTCATGGAGGATGCGCTTAGGATTGAACACATCGGTGATCAGCACGCCACCCTACGTTATTGGCACAACCTGGCTGCCAGTGAAGCCACCGCCGACACCGGCCAGGAAGTGACAGTCCGCGTTATTGAACGCTCGCCCCTGCAGCTTGCGTGGGAGATCAGCGAGCCGTTTGCAGCGGCTATCCAGCTCATCCATTTGCCCGATAGCGACGAGCTGTTGCTCACGCTTAGCTCGCCGCAGCTTTGCGATAACAACCTGATGACAAAAGTAGAGTTCGCAGCGCCGCGCCCTGTCGGGTGTCTACCCAACGCGCTAACTGCTATGCTGGGCAGCATTCCTGTACAGCTCCGCTGGCACGCGCCTGATGCCAAGCAGGTCTCGCTGGCCGGCGAAATGAACGATTGGCAAGCCCACAGCCTGCCCTTTGCCAAGACTAATGACAGCGACTGGCTGCTTCAGCTATACCTTCAGCCGGGCACGTGGGCCTATAAGATTGTGCAAGACGGACAGTGGCAGCTCGATACCCAAAACCATGCCGCAACGGTTGAAGGCTCTGAAGGAGCAAACTCACAGTTATCCGTCGGCCCGCTTGATAATCGGTATGAGCCACTCTCAAAACCCAGCAAGCGCGGCAGCCTAAGCAGTCACAAGCTGGCAAATAGTGACGGAAAGATGCGTCAGATAGAGGTCTATCGCCCGGCGGGCAGCGAAGGTAAAACTCTGCCATGGCTATTGGCGCTGCATGCCCAAGGCGGGAATCGCAACCAGTGGTTTGCCGAGGGCCAAGTCGATATCTTGCTGGATAGACTGATTGCGCAAGGTGAGCTACCGCCAGTCGCGCTGGTCACCCTCGATGCCGGCGACAGTTACTATCTAGGTGATGTGGAGCGCTTTATTATCGAGCAGCTACTCCCCTCAGCCAGCCAGTGGGGATTAAGCCAAGGCCCACGCCAACGCGGCTTGATCGGCGTATCCATGGGCGGTTTTGGCGCGCATTACCTCAGTTACCGCTACCCAGATAGGTTTGCGGCAGCGGCATCCCTGTCCGGCTACTTTGGTCTGCGAGAAGCGGCGCAGGTCGTCGAAGCTTACCCAAGCGAGCACGCACCACACATCCACTACTACTGCGGTGAGCAAGATGCCGTCAGTTATGCCTGTAATCGCCAGTTAGAGTTGCTTTGCCAAGGGCTGGCGGCGAATTTTGCGTTCAGCGCAGGGGGGCATAACTGGCACTATTGGCGGAGGTTACTGCCAGAGGCTACCAAGCGGCTAGTAAAAGAAGTAGGGTAGATGTGAGTTAGGCGCGTTGTAAAACGCAAAAAAAGCCCGGTAAAAACCGGGCTAAGCTGCTCACAGCAAACACAACATAGGAAACTTGAGTTGATTAATTGTCTAGGGGCTAAGCGCTGCGCTTACCAAACACCAAGGCGTCCAGTGACCAACGGCCTGCGCCGGTAATCAGCAGTTGCAGGGAAGCCACCAGAATCAACAACTGGAACTCCATGCCCTTAAAGCCCTGCCCCAGGTGCACATTGACGATGGCCACCAGCATAATCACCGCGCAGTTTAGCGCCGCCAAGCGGGTCGCCAAGCCTGCGGCAATCAAGATGCCGCCAATCACCTCGCCATAGGCCGCCAAATAGGCAAGCAAGGTGGCGGGCTCAAGGCCGATTTTTTGGAAAAAGCCGATGGTGCCTTCAATGCCGGTGACTTTACCCCAGCCATGGAATACGAAGATGGCGCCCAGCATCAGGCGGATAAGCAGGTCGACCGACCAAGAAGTGTTAGCCGCAAACAGGCGGCGGATGCTTGCATTCACGTGTTGTCCTCCTTTACACGAATGCAATCATAGTAAGTGGCGAAGAGTTTGCGCTCAAGTTGCCATATTGTAAATTAATGTAATCTTATCAATGAATTATATTAACAATATATACAGAAGAGGTTTTGTTGATAGCGCCCAGAGCGGGCGCTATTGTCGGATACTGCGCATCGTTTTAGCGCAGCTCGCTTTGGTAAAAACGCGCTCTTAGTGCAGGCGAGACAATACCACAGCGTTGTCCAGTTGCTCGCTCCAAGGCTGGTAGTCGAGGCCCTGATCAAAGATGTACTCGGTAATCAAAGTACGTGCAGTAGCAAGCAGTACATCGGCTTTCCATGGCTTCTCGAAGTAGCTTTCAATGCGCGCACGGTTGATTGCGGCAATGGTGTCCTGATGAGTCGCTTGACCCGTTAGCAGGATCTTCTTGGTCTTGGCAAAGCGGTTGTCGTCGGAGATCTCGGTGAGCAGCTCCACACCGGTTTTACCCGGCATTACGTGGTCTGAGATAACCAGAGCGATGTGCTGACCTTCGGCATCCAGCTCGTCCATCAGTTCCAGTGCCTCATCGGCTGACTCGCACTCTTCGATCTGAAACAGATCAGACAGCGCAGACAAGTCTTTGGATACCGCGCTTAAGACTTCCCGTTGATCATCCACGCAAATAATGTTGATTTTTTCCATAACCATACCTCAAGCGATTGGTAGTTTAATTCTGAATTTGGTCTTCTCGGCATCACTTTTCAGTGCAATCGAACCGCCGTAGCTATGCACGATGCGCTGCACAATCGACAGCCCGAGACCCAAACCAAAAGAGAGTCCACCTTTCTTGGTGGTGAAATTCGGTTGAAACACCTTGCGGCGGGTCTGCTCATCAATGGCAGGCCCGTTGTTGGAGATAGAGACGACCAAGCGGTTTTTATAGTAGCTGGTGACAATCTCCAGCTGCGGCTCGGCCACGTGCTCCATTGCATCGCAGGCGTTTTTAATAATGTTTACCCAAACCTGCACTAACTCGGTAGCGCTGGCATTGATCTTGGGCAAGACCGCTGGACGTAGCACCACATTCACCCGCCGCAGGTTGCTTTGCAGCAGGGCCAGCGACTTATGGATGGTGTCGTTGACATCCAGATCGGGCTGCTTGGCCTGATCGCCGCCGCCCAGTTGCTTAACCGAGCGAACAATCGATGCCGCATGCTTGGAGGCCAGGCGCATATCATGCAGATCGCGCCCCATCTCCCAAAAGTGCAGCGACTGCTCGATGTCGTTAAACCACTCACGACTCACCTCGCCTTCCGGCACCGCCTTGGCCAGTTGCTTGGCGGTATCGCGGTCTAGCTTGTAGCTCTCGAGCAGTTGCTTGGCGCGCTTACGCACCTCCGACGAGGAGCTGGACTGGCCCACCGCAACGCCCAGCTCTAAAAAGCCATTGGCCTCTGGGTGGCTTTCATCCACCAGCTGCCACAGCGCCTCAGCGAGGGTTTCGGTCTTGCTGCTCAGCACGCCCACCGCGTTATTAAGCTCGTGGGCGATACCGGCCGCCAGCTGACCCAAGGTGGTCATCTGCTCAGCAGCATGCAGCTTTTGCAGGGCGCGCTCTTTTTCCAGCGCTTGTAGGCCGGTGCGCATCTGGCGCTGGGCCAGCTCGTGCACTACCACCGGGGTGAACTGTTCGCTGAGCGAGCCATAAACATTAGGCTCGACCGCTTGGGTGGTTTTATTCACCCAAGCCAGCTCACTGTCGGAGTCAGCAATAATGGTGGTGGACGACTCCCAGGTCTTGGCGAAGTAACTATGTACGCCAAAAAACGCCCCTTCGTGTACCTCGAAGACCTTGGCAGTCAGGTTGCTTTCAGGGTTATGCAAAAACCCTGAAAGCCGGCCTTTTTTCACCAGAAACAGGCAATCGTTGTATTCGCCTTGCTGCAGCACCGTTTCTCCCGCCTTAACCGTGCGGGTTCGTTCCGCAGTGCTAAAGTAGGTTTCTTTGATTCGCTGCAGCTGTTGCTGGTGCATGATGTCGTTGTCCATAGAGCGTGTTTAGATGAAGTTCACTAGGTTAAGGATCCACACCATAATAAAGCTCATCAGCACACCGACAACACCAATAATCACACCCACCTTGGCCATTTGGCTACTTTCCACGTTGCCAGTGGCATGGGCCAGCGCGTTTGGTGGCGTAGAAATTGGCAAAGACATACCCAGTGATGCAGCGAAGGTCACTACCAGAATCAGGGTAACGCCGCCACCGAATGGCACCAGTGAGCTCATCGACATACCTAGTGCTGCCATAATTGGCATCAGCAAGTTAGCGGTAGCCGTGTGCGACATAAAGTTAGCCATCAACAGACACAGCGCAGCCGCGCCGCCCAGTACCACAAACGGCGAGAAGTTATCGAACGGAATGCTGTTCACCATGAGCTTAGCCAGACCGGTTTGATCCAGAGCCAGACCCAGGGCAATACCACCCGATACCAACCACAGCACTTCCCAAGAGATCTTCTTCAGGTCTTCTTTGTTGATAATGCCGGTGGCTGAGAACACCGCTACCGGAATCATCGCGACAACGTAGGAGTTCATGCCATGGCTTGAGCCCATCAACCACAGCAAGATGGTGGCCGCAAAGGTCACATACACGATGATCGCTTTTGGCGTTTTCAAGAACTTGCCTTTAATGCTCAGCTCAATCTTGTCTTGTTTGGCCGGGAACATGGCACACATCAGTACCCAGGCAAACACCAGCAAGATAGCGACAAACGGTACGCCGAAGGCCATCCACTCACCAAAGCCGATGGCGTTCTCACCCACCAGGTATTTCAGCGCAATCGCGTTGGGCGGGGTGCCGATTGGGGTACCGATACCACCGATGTTGGCGGCAACCGGGATACTCAGAGCAAATGCCGTTTTACCCGGGTCATCCTTACCGAACAGCACGATAACCGGCGCCAGAATCGACAGCATCATGGCGGTGGTTGCAGTATTCGACATAAACATCGAGAAGATGGCGGTAATCAGCATCAAACCGAACATCACATACTTGGGGTTGCTACCAAAAGGCTTGAGCAGTACCCGCGCCAAGTTGACGTCCAAACGATACTTGGTGGCGGCCATGGCCAGGAAGAATCCGCCCAAGAACAGCATAATGATCGGGCTGGCAAAGGTCGCCATAATCGAGCTAGATGACAGCAGCTCACCAAACTCAGGGCTTCCTGCCCCACTTCGGAATAGCGCAATACCTTTGTCAGAGAGCAGCAACAGCTCTAGCACGATGATCACCACCGAGGTGGCATAGATTGGAATAGGCTCAAGTACCCAGCACAGGGCGGCGAGCAAGAACAGAGCAATTACCCGCTGCTGCAGGATGGTCAAACCTTCAACTGGAAACGCCGACGCTGGCAACAACAACACCACGAGCGGAATCACTATAGGAAGGAGGTATTTAAAATATTTGCGCATGTTAACTATATTCCCTTAAACCAAAATTCTGTCAGGCTTTGCCATGTCAGCAGATAACACTGAAAGGCTTGCTGTGTCTGGCTCAAGCCGGTGAGCCAAGAGAGGAGATTCAGGCTGTAATTATGCAACGATCACTGTAAGAAGATTACGGTTTAGATCAATAAAGTTGTGATATTAATCACTTTAAATTCGAGCTTTTACTTAGTTAAAGATGAGAATCGTTCAGGAGTGTTGATTTTTGCGGGTTTACGTTAGACAAAAAGGGCTGAATAGCCCCTTTAAATTACCGTTTATCCTAATCCACTGCGCAGCCCGTTGATAAACAACAGCAGCGCCACCACCATTAATAAGACGGTAGTTGAGGCAAATTGATATACCAGATATATCAGCCCCAACAGCGATGGAATAATTATTTTTGTCATTGGAAAGTCCTTGAACAGTACTGCTAGCCCAAGAACTGCGGGTCCACACGGTTTACCCAATCAGTCTCGGAATTCCCTGCAAGAACTTTACTGTAAGTAAAAATAGCCGAAGTATCATCCATTTGACTGCGGATATGTGGCATAGATCGCGCCTTTTGAAAACGATTACACTAGTGCATTTAAGAGGTGAAACGCCACTTTCAACACTTTTGTAACCTTTAGCTCAAACAATCTACAGAACTTCAGAAAACTCAGCTTACGCCTACAATACCAAGCCACCGTCTATTTTAAGTACTTGCCCGGTAATGAATGAGGACTTATCCGAGGCGAGAAACAGCACCCCTTGAGCGATATCGTCGGTAGAGCCCATGCGCTTTAGCGGTGTGCGAACCTTGATCTGCTCACTGACCTTTTCCGGCAAGTTGGCAGTCATCTCGGTTTCGATAAAGCCCGGCGCAACACAGTTGACCCGCACCTGCGCCCCCTTGCGACTGAACTCTTTGGCCCAGCTGCGGCTCATCGCCACCAATCCCCCTTTGCTGGCGGCATAGTTGCTTTGGCCAATGTTGCCATCGAGGCCGACAATGGAGGCTATGTTCACCACGCAGCCATAGCCCTGCTCCATCATCTGTGGTGCCACTGCCTGAGTCAGCAAGAAGGCACCTTTTAAGTTGACATCAATGACTGCTTGCCAGTCTTCATCGCACATATTCTCCAGCAAGGCGTCGCGGGTGAGCCCGGCATTATTCACTAGCACATCGATACGCTGAAAATGGGCGCGCACTTCGGCGATAGCTTCACTGACTCGGTCACGGTCGCTAACATCCACCGAAATGGATAGCACCTGCTCTACACTCCCCCAGCTGAGGGGCTCTAAGTCCATCCCGACCACGTAGTAACCGTGGTCGATAAGGGTTTCTGCAATGGCGCGACCAATACCGCGCGACGCGCCGCTGACAATGGCAATTCGTTTCATAGCTGGTGTCCGTTCTTAGTAAGAGTAAGCGTGAAATTGGGTGAAAAGATGTGTGCATCCATCAGCTGCAGTTGCTCACTGATGATGGGGCGAAAGGCCATATGCGCCAGTATGTCGCGCTCCAAGTCAACGCCCGGGGCAATCTCTTCCAGCACTAGCCCGCGCTGGTCGAGCCGGAACACCGCCCGCTCGGTGATATACAACACCGGTTGTCCTTCGCGTGCCGCCCGCTCGCCACTGAAGGTGACCTGTTCCACCTGAGAGATAAACTTGAGTTGCTTGCCTTCTTGGAGGATCTTGAGTTGGCCCTGCTCCGCCGCAACCCGCAGGCCTTTGGCGGTAAAGCTGCCACAGAAATAGAGCTGCTTGGCGTTCTGGCTGATGTTGATAAAGCCGCCACAGCCTGCAATCTTGCTGCCAAAGCGACTGACGTTGATATCACCTTTGAAGCTGCACTGGGCTAATCCAAGAAAGGCTTGGTCAATGCCGCCACCGTCGTAGAAATCAAACATCTGGTCTTGGGAGATGATCGCCTCAGGAAATACACTGGCACCAAAGTCCAGGCCCTTGGCCGGCGCGCCACCAATCGCGCCGGGCTCCACCGTCAGGTTTAACTGATCAATCACGCCGCACTCGGTGGCTACTTCCGCAACATACTCCGGGGTGCCGATCCCAAGATTCAGGATGGCGCCCGCTTGCAGCTCCATCGCGGCGCGGCGGGCGATAATGGTCTTGGCATCAAGCGCGTGGGTGTGGGTGTGGGTGTGAGCGTGGGAAGTCGCCGCATCAGAAGACTGCTGGCGAGGGCCCCGGCTGACAAAGGCGGGATTCATCGCGGTGGCAAAGGTCTGCATATGCTCCTTTTGATCCTCAGCCACCATCACTGCATCGACCAAGATCCCTGGGATTTTGACGCTATGAGGGTCAAGAGTGCCGGCTTCCACCACCTGCTTTACCTGCACAATCACCTTGCCGCCTTGGTTTTTCGCCGCCTGCGCCGCCACCAGGTTTTCGACAATCAGGCACTCGTCTTCCATGGTGATATTGCCGCGGGTATCGGCAGTGGTACCGCGGATCACCGCCACATCCACCGGCAAGCGACGATAGAACAGAAACTCTTCACCCTCGAGCATCTGCACGCTGACCCAGTCACGCACGGTGCGTCGGTTGATTTTCGCCCCTTCTAAGCGAGGGTCGACAAAGGTGTTCAGGCCAACCTTGCTTAAGGTGCCGGGTTTGCCGGCGGCGGTATCCCGTAGCAGGTGGGAGATAATGCCCTGTGGCAGGTTGTAGCCTTCGATAAGCTCATCCACCGCTAGTTGCGCCAGCTTAGGCACCAAGCCCCAGTGTCCGCCAATCACCCGTGCTACCAGCCCTTGCTGAGCGAGGTGGTTAAGGGCGCGCTCTTTGCCATCGCCTTGACCGGCGGCGAACACCAACGTCAGATCGCGCGGGTGTCCGGCGCTGATAAAGCGCTCGGCGATGGCGCGCTCAATTGCCTCGGGCACCACTGCGCCAATAAAGCCACCAAACATTACTGCGTTGCCATCTTTAATCCAGTTAGCTGCCTGTCGAGGCGTGAGTTGCGCCACCATGATCGTCGTCCCTGTCGGTATCTAAGGGACTAGTCTAGGAGAGCGCGGGCAGATGAAAATTGCAGATTTGGTAAATCAGAATTACGGGAATGAAACAATCGGTGGGCGACTAGCTGCGGGCGGCGAGCTGTGGGCGACTAGCTGCGGGCTACAGGCTACAGGCTACGAAAGAATCGCTTGGGCAGACTCGCTGCCCAAGCTTGGTTTACCGGCTTACGCTGATACCGGGTGGTCGTGGGCTTTCACCAGCCCTTTTTGCACCTGCATCGGCACCGTTTCAAAGTGACTGAGCGACATGGAGAAGGAGCCTTCGCCACGGGTCATCGACTTCATCCGTCGGGCATAGTCTTGCAGCTCGCTAAGCGGTGCCTTGGCTTGAATCACCACCAAGCCACTGGGCTGCGGCAGACTGTCGGTGACCATGCCTCGGTGACCGCTGAGATCGCCGGTGATATCACCGATAAACTCCGAGGGCACCTGGATCTGCATATCGACAATCGGCTCGAGGATAATCGGCCCGGCCTTATCGATGGCTTCCAAGAAGGCCTTGCGACCAGCGGTGACAAAGGCGATCTCTTTGGAATCCACGCTATGGTGTTTTCCGTCGAACACCTCCACTTCGATATCCTGCAGCGGGAAGCCAGCGATGGCCCCTTCATCAAGGATCTGCCGAATGCCCTTCTCTACCGCGGGGATAAAGCTGGTTGGGATAGCGCCGCCCACCACTTTATTGACGAAGCGGAAGCCTTCGCCGCGACCCAATGCTCGCACCCGCAGGTGCACCTCGCCAAACTGCCCAGCGCCACCGGTTTGCTTTTTATGGCGATGCACCGCTTCCGCCGCACCGGTGATGGTTTCGCGGTAGTCGATGCTTGGCTCCGTGGTGTCGATCTCCAGTTTATACAGCTGCAGCGCCTTTTCTAACACAATCTTGAGGTGGAACTCGCCCACACCGGTGAGCAGGGTTTCGTTCTGACGCACCCGGTGACGTAAGCGCAAGCTAGGGTCCTCGGCGCACAGCTTTTTCAGCACTTCCGAGAGTTTTTGCTCGTCGCCGCGCCGCGCCGGACTGACCGCCAGACTAAACATCGGTGCAGGCATGTCCATGGTGGTAAGGTGCAGGCCATCTTCGTCGTGGGAGTCGTGCACCACACAGTCGAAGTCCAACTCATCCACCTTAGCAATGGCGCAGATATCGCCGGACACCGCCTTGCTGATCTCGCTGCGCTGCTTGCCTTGAATGCGATAGAGGTGGCCAACCTTGAAGGCCTTCTTCTCACTACCAATAAACAGCATGCTCTCGGCGTTAATTTCACCTTGGAATACCCGGATAAAGGCTACTCGCCCCATATACGGATCAACACTTACCTTGAACACATGCCCCACCGCGTGGGCGCCTTCCTCTTGGCTCAGGCTGACCGCTTTCTCACCTTGATAAAACTGCGGCGGGTTACCTTCCAGTGGCGTGGGCATCAGCTCGCTAAGGATATGCAGCAGCTCATTGAGCCCTGCGCCCGTGCGCGCCGAGACAAAACAGACGGGGATCAGATGGTCTTCGCGCAGCACCGCTTCGAAGGCGTCGTGTAGCTGCTCGGGCTTGAGCGCCTGCCCTTGCTCGAGATAGAGCTCCATCAGCTCTTCGTCGACCTCTACCACCTGGTCGACAAGCTGATCGTGGGCTTCCTCTACCGAGCTAAACAGGGTGTCGCTGTTATAGTCGGGCTTAAAGTAGCAATCGACCACCTGGTGGCCACTGGGATCAGGCAGGTTAATTGGCAAACACTTCGCGCCAAAGCTGGCTTGTAGCTGCCCCATCAGCGCAGGCAGCGCGCTGGCGGCATCTTCTGCATCAATCTTGTTAACCACAATAAGCCGACACTTTTGCTTATTCTTGGCAGTGTTAAATAGCTGTTCCGCGGTGTTGCCGACCCCAGCATGGGGTTGGGTGAGCAACGCGACGCTTTCGATGGCAGGAAACACGCTAATACTGCGACCGAGCAAGTCGCCCAGTCCCGGCGTGTCGATGATATTGAGTTGGGTATCGTGCCAGCTTAGGTTAACTGGGGTGGCTTCTACTGAGTGTTGATAGGCGATGGATTGGGGGTCGAAGTCGGTAACGGTGGTGCCTCGGGCTAGTTCGCCCTGGCTGGTAATGTCGCCGGTTTCAAACAGCAAACGCTCCACCAGACTGGTTTTGCCAGCACCAGACTGTCCGATAAATGCGATGTTGCGAATACGTTCCACAGACATACGCGGTCTCCTTCTGAGTTTTGGTAGGGTTTTGGGGGAAGAAAAAGGAATTAAACAGACAGGCTCGTGTACCAGCTAAGCTTGCGGATGCTATAGCGCGGTGGTGATGTGATGACGTTGATGGTATGACCCAACAAACAGCCTCCTGCGAATGTCGCGATTAGACCCAGTGTCGCGTTAACCCTGCTGACTAACGTTGATCCAAGTCAAGCCCCTCCAAGGCTGCAAACCCACTTTGCAAAAGCGCCAACCAGCGCACATTTTGTCACTTGTGCGTAACAGCTTGCTAACCTTGCTCAACACGGCGAACAAGCATCATCAACGCAAACAATACAAAAGCAACCAAACTCCGAGTTAATCGCGTAGTCTAACCAAGGAAGCACTCCCACCGCTTGGGTTGTGCTGTTGCCAGAGTGATGATCAACGAGGGCCTAATATGCAAAGAGCGTTGTTAGTAAGCTTGCTATGTATAGGCTTGAGCGGCTGCGGTGCCAAGTTTGTCTACAACCATCTCGATTGGTTTAGCCAGATGTATGTGGATGACTATGTAGAGCTAAACCCCGAACAGCAGATCTACTACGACCAAGCCTTTGACGCGCTATGGCAATGGCACCGCGAGCGAGAGCTGCCCCATTATCTATCCCACCTGCAGCAGCTACAATCACTGGACCTTTCTCAAGTCACCCAAGACCAGGTTGCCCTGCACAGCCAAACATTCCGAGCGCACTGGCAGAGGCTTATCGAGGAGATGGAGCCACACCTGTTTGCCATGGGCGAGCAGCTCAGCCATCAGCAATTTAGAGCCATGTTAGCGGTTGCCGAAAAAGAGAACATCGAGCAGTTGGAAAGCTACCAAAAGCTCAGCCCGGAGCAGCGCCTAAGCAAACGGCAAAAGCGCATCGAGAAGTTCGTTAAACGCTGGCTTGGATCCATCTCGCCTGCGCAGAAACAGATTATCGGCGAGCTCACTCTAGCGCTGCATGACACCACTGAGGAGTGGATCGCCCACCGCCGTAAAGTCAGTCAGACCCTGAGTTATTTGTACTGGCGCAAAGATAATCCCGAACAATTACGGGAAGGCTTTCACCGGGTGATCACCCAAGCTGAATACCTGTTCCCGCAAAACTATCAGGACAAGTTAGACGCAAACCAGCAACGCTGGCAGCTAGCGTTAGTGGCAATCCTGCGAAGCACAACCCCCAAGCAACAAGACTACTTTACTGGCCGCCTGCGCTATTGGCAGAAAACCCTCGAAGCGTTAACGCCGAAACGCCAGCAGACCGCCATGACAGAGGAGAAGAGTGCACTGTAGAGAAGACTTAGCGCACGGCAGAACCAGCGAAAACTACATATAATGACAGCTAGTTGTCACTGCACTTGGAACTCACATGCCGACTCGCTTTCGTTTGGCCAGCTTTAATACCCTCAACTATCTGGCTCCGCCCGGCGCCTACTACCAAGCAGAAAACATCTACGACGGCAGTCAGTGGTGTGATAAGCAGCGCTGGATGGATAACTACCTCAAAGAGCTCGACGCCGACATCATCGCCTTTCAAGAGATCTTCAGCCCCGACGCGCTAAAGGCGCAGATGCAACAGCTCGGCTATGCCCATTTTTGCTGCTTGGGGGAAGCCGATGTGGAAGAGGGTTACATCCACTCCTCTCCCCCGGTTGCGCTGGCGTCGCGCTTTGCCATTGAAGAGGCGGTATTGCTCGCGCCAATCGCCAAGGTTTGCGAGCTACTTGAAGATAGCGACTTTGCCTACAGCCGCGCACCGCTAAGGGTCAAGATCCGGGTGCCCGAGTTTGGCTTAATCCAGGTCTATGTGGTGCACTTTAAATCCCAGCGCCCCAGCATTGAAGCCAATGCCGAGCGAAGCCTTATCGAACAGCTTTGCCTCTACCCGAAGCTGGGGGGATGGCTATCGGCGCAGCAGCGCTGCCGCGAAGGCACCCACCTACTGGGCGATTATCTCGCGCAAACAGCGCCGCCACCCACCGCCATTATGGGCGATTTTAACGACGGGCCAGACTCGTTGGTTGCCCGCCTGTTTCAGGCTGAAAAACGCCTGCCAAGATTGCCAGAAGGCAGCGAGTTCAGCGAACAACAGGCGCAAGAGCTGGCCAGTGAGCTGCGCTTCCAGCACGCCTACGACCTCGCCCTGCAAGAAAGCCCGCCAGTTCCCAGCCATTACTGGGGGCCACATGGCTCGCGCATCGATCATATCCTGCTCAATGGCGCCTTTGATGCTGGCCAAGATGGCAGCCATGGCCAGGTGGAGCATGTGTGGGTGGCCGACAGACACCTACTCAACCCCCACAGCGAGCTCGACCGTCAATGCTCCGACCATGCCGCTATCGTGGCTGAGGTAAGTGTTCGCGAATAACCCTCAGTCAGCCGTGCTTAGGCCGTAGCAAAGCGATAAGAGCGATAGCCACCAAGCAGATTACGCGCCTGATAGCCGCGATTGACCAACTGGCGGTAGGCAACATTGCCGCGCAGTCCCACCTGACAATAGATGATGATCTCCTTGTCCTTGGGCAGCTCATCCATTCGCTCACGCAGTTGATCTACTGGGATGTTAATGGCGCCATCGATAAAGCCTTGCGACTCCAACTCGCCGGGGTTGCGCACATCCAGCAGCAGTTGGTTGTCGCCCAGTGAATCTATCTCATCGAAGTGAATGGCATGGCTGTCGCCCACCATCAGGTTATGGGCGACAAAAGCAGCCTGATTGATCACATCCTTGGCAGAGCCGAACGGCGGTGCGTAGGTAAGCTCAAGGTGCTGCAACTGCTCTATGGTCATCCCAGCCCGTTGGGCCACCGCGATGATGTCGATGCGTTTATCGACGCCATCTTTACCGGCCGCTTGGGCGCCCAAGATCTTGCCCGTTTCAGGCTCGAACAACAGCTTGAACGATACGGTTTCAGCGCCGGGATAATAGCTGGCATGACTGGCGGTATGTACGTACACCTTTTGATAGCTGGTGCCGGCTGCCCGTAGCTGCTTTTCATTACGCCCGGTTGAGGCAATAGCCAGATCAAAAATCTTACAAATCGCGGTGCCTTGAGTGCCTTGGTAATGCTGGTTACGCCCCAGCATATTGTCGGCCGCCATGCGCCCTTGGCGGTTTGCCGGGCCTGCCAGAGGCACCAAACTTGGCGTATCGGTGACAAAGTCGCGCTCCTCGACCGCGTCGCCGACCGCGTAGATGGCTGGGTCACTGGTTTGCATCTGCGAATTCACCCAAATACCACCGGTCTCTCCCAGCTGCAGGCCCGCTTGCTCGGCCAACGCGGTCTCTGGACGCACGCCGATTGCCATAATCAGCAAGTCGGTTTGCAGCAGCTGATCGCTGCTGAGTGTTAGCAGTAGTTGCCCCAGCTCGGCGACATACTCGACGCTGCTTAAGGCGGTGTTAAGGCGAAGATCAACGCCCTTCTCACGGATTGTGTGATGGGCAAAGCCCGCCATCTCCCGGTCCACCGGCGCCATCACCTGCTCACCTAACTCCAGCAAGGTGGTTTGAATGCCGAGCTGATGGAAGGCCTCCATCATCTCCAACCCGATAAAGCCGCCGCCCACGACCGTGGCATGCTTGACCTGACGCGATTGTAGACTTCGGATGATCCGGTCCATATCAGGGATATTGCGCAGTGAATAAGTAAGCGGGTTTTCCAGACCCGGAATTGGTGGGGTTAATGGTGCAGCGCCCGGACTTAGTAGCAGGAAGTCATAGCTCTCTTGATACTCAGTACCATCGAGCTGGTTTTTCACCGTGACAGACTTGGCGACGCGGTCAATCGCCACCACCTCACTCATCACCCGTACATCGACGTTAAAGCGCGCCAAGAAGCTTTGCGGGGTTTGCAGCAACAGTTTGCTGCGGTCTTGGATATTCCCGCCGATATGGTAGGGCAGTCCGCAGTTGGCAAACGAGACGTGCTCGCCGCGTTCAAACATAATGATCTGCGCATCTTCACTTAAACGCCGTGCACGGGCCGCGGCAGACGCGCCACCAGCCACACCACCCACAATCACAATCTTAGTCATGCTTCTCTCCAATAACTTGGTTTGCTCAGCTCTGAGCATTCGCTAAACGCGACTATACCACTTACATTAGATATGTCTAATATTAAGTTTTTAGTACACCCTGTAGATCCCGTGGATTGCTTTTAGCTCATTCAAACCAACGCACTTAAATTAACGCGCTTGTCGCCCGACAAAATCTGTCTATTTCGTCGCGCCTTAACTACATTCAAATCATCTAAATATTTTGGAAATAAGTAGTTTATGGATCTAAGCGGTAAAACAGCCTTGGTGGTCGACGATATGCAGGCCATTCGCAAAATCACCTCCGAGCAGCTGCGCCGCTTTGGTTTTTCACAAGTATTGCAGGCCGAGAATGGTAAACAGGCGCTAAAAGCGCTTACCCACCAATCGGTGGACATCATCCTCGCAGACTGGAACATGCCGATAATGACCGGCATAGAGCTGTTGGAAGAGGTCAAGAAGCACGCCCAACTGAGCCACATTCCGTTTATCCTGATTACTGCCGAATCTGAACGACAACGGGTGCAGCAGGCTATCCAAAGCGGTGTGAGCGATTTGATTATCAAACCCTTTAACAGCCAGATCCTGCAAAACCGGGTGCAAGCAGCAATCAGTGGACAGGTGCGCAACCGCGCGATGGCACAATCCAGCACCGGTGCCGAGAATCCCCCCTCAGGTAGCAGCAGTGCTGGCAAGCGCAACACGGTGTTAGTGGTGGACGATAGCCCTGACAACCTCACCCTGCTCAGTGAGCTGTTAAAGCCGAGCTACCGCGTGCAACTGGCCAAAGACGGCCCGCGGGCCTTGGGGTTGTGCCAATCCGATACCCCGCCCGATTTGATCTTGCTGGATGTAATGATGCCCGGTATGGATGGCTTTGAGGTACTCAAGCGGCTACGCAGCGATCCGCGCTCGCAGATGATTCCGGTGATCTTTGTTAGCGCCTTATCAGAGGTGAAGTATCAAAGCCGCGGCCTCGACGGCGGCGCTATCGACTACATCACCAAGCCGATTAATGCGGAGCTGCTAAAGCTGCGGGTCAAGAACCAGCTCGACTACGTGAACGTGCGGCTAAACCTGCAGGCGGACTACGACAACATGCTGGAAAATCAGCGCCTTAAAGAACAAGTCGACCAACTACTACGCCATGACCTAAAGGGCCCCTTAGCCGCGATTGCGGGCCTGGCTGAAGAGATCCGCTTACACAGTGGTGACCACCCGATTGTGGAAGAGCAGGCCAACCTTATCGAAGAGTTAAGCATGAGCAGCCTCGACCATATCAACCAGTCTCAGGAGTTGGCTAAGATCGAACGCGGCGATTTCGAACTCCAGCCAACGCCCTTCTCGCCAGCCGAAACGGTCTCCAAGATCTGCGACGCTTTGCGCAACACCTTTAGAGACAAACAACTGGAGCTGCAGGTGCTGGTCGAGGATAAAGCCATCACCGCGCTTGGCGATCCTTCGCTAAGCTATTCGATGCTGTTCAATGCGATGAAGAATGCCTTCGAAGCGGCGCCCGAACAAACCAAGCTGCAGGTCAAACAGATCGTGACACCACAGCTGGTCAAGATAGAAATCATCAACTCAGGGGTGGTGCCACAGGCTATCCGTCACCGCTTCTGGGATAAGTACATCAGTCAGGACAAACAGGGCGGCACCGGCCTTGGCACCTACTCAATGAAGCAGCTGGCTGAAGCGCAAAACGGACAGGTGTTTATGCAAACCAGTGATGAACATCAACTTACCATGCTTAGTTTTGAACTCCCGAGGGCGATATCATGACTCAGTTTTTGCTCGCAACGGAAATGGAAACGGCTATTCAACACCAGCAACTGCGCCACAGTGGTGGCCAACTGGAGTACTACCTGGCAGAGCCTCAGCAAATCGTCAGGCCACCGGTTATTCTGCTACATGGCGTGCTTAGCGATGCGCGCCTGTTTACTTACCACCTGCTCCCAGCACTGGCCGAAGCAGGCTATCCGGCCATCGCGCTCAGCCTGCGCGGTCACGGGCAAAGCCGGGTCAGCGATGGCTTAAGCGGCCTCAAGGCCTACCTAAACGATATAGAGCAGATAGTCGCCTGGGCCGAGCAGCGCTATCAGACTAAGCCTGTGGTGGTAGGGTTCTCCTTAGGCGGATTGATTGCCCAGCACTACGCTCATAACCATCCCGACAAACTCCAGGGCTTGGCCCTGATGGCCTCGGCCCCGCCGCAGGGCTTGGAGCGCTTGAGTATGGATTTAATGATTCGCGAGCCGATTTTGGCCACCGCCCTTTCACAACTCATGCTGTTCCCCGGCTTAGCCCTGTTTAACCCCTTCTACCTGCTGGCAGCTCAGCAAATGCTGTTTGCCGGACAACCCAGCCACAGCCAGCTCAACGAGCTGCGCCGCAGCGTGAAAGCCGAAGCGCTGAGCATCTTTACCGAGCAGACCGAGCTTAAAACGCCGCTACCCGAAGCGCTGCCAGTATTAGTGATTGGTGCCAGTGAGGATCGCTTGGTGAGCCCACAACAAGTGCGCCAAACCGCCGAATTCCACCAACGGGATTGCGCCTTTGTTGAGGGGGCCGGCCACGCCATTCCGATAGAGAACGAATGGCGTCAGGCGCTAACCCTGCTGTTGGAGTGGCTTATGCCAATCCATATGGGTAAGTGATCAGAGATTGCGCAGGGAAAATCATTGAGGACGAGGAAACGCTTGCCGTGACTAGTGGGCTAATTGCAAAAGCGTTGACGCTGTCATCAATGATTTTAACCAGCAAGTATGAGCAGTTACCTATTATGGATTGGTATTAAGCCGCTTAGCTGACCTTAAAGCGCGACAACACGTTGGAGAGCTCTTGGGCGGTTTGCAGCGCCAAATTGGAGTGTGACTGGGTTTGCTCAGCCGTCTCCAGGTTGATGCGGGTTTTGTCCGAGAGTTCGGTCAGGTTGCGGTTGATATCTTCGGTTACGTGGCTTTGCTGCTCGGTGGAAGCCGCTGTGGCTACCGACACCTCGGAAACCTTGGAGGTGGAGTCCAGAATCAAGGCCAATGACTGCTGGGTTTGATCGGCTAGTTGCACCGTTTCTGCAGCCATCCCGCTGCCTTGCTCGATGGCACTCACCGCCCGGGTCACCCCGTTTTGCAGGGTTTCAATCATCTTCTGAATGTCTTCGGTTGACTGCTGGGTCTTACTGGCCAGGGTGCGCACCTCATCGGCCACCACAGCAAAGCCTCTACCCTGCTCACCGGCACGGGCCGCTTCAATTGCCGCATTCAACGCCAGCAGGTTGGTTTGCTCGGCAATCCCACGGATCACATCCAGTACCGAGGCAATCTTCTCAGAATCCTCCGAGAGGCGAGCGATCACGTCCGATGCGTCCTGCACCGAGCCCGACAAGCGGTTGATTTGCGCGACCGACTCTTGGGTAATCATCTGGCCCTGCTCGGTTTGGGTGTTGACCACGTTGATCTCTTCGGCGGTATGAGTGGCATTGTTGGCCACCTCGCGAATCGCTGCTGCCATCTCATTTACTGCCGTAGCAATCATCTCCACCGATTGGTTTTGCTCGGTGCCAATCTCGGTGGACTGAGCTGCTTTACCGGTTAGATCAACCACTACCGTATTAAGCTCATCGGCATACTCGCGCACCGAGCGGATCAGCGACTCGAGCTGCTCAACAAACTGGTTGAAGTTGGTGCCCAGCTCGCCCAGCTCGTCTTGCGATTTGACCTCTACGCGTTGGGTAAGGTCGCCATCGCCTTGGGCAATGTCTTTGATGCGGTCACTCACCGCCGTAATCCCCTCAACCACCACCTTCGGCAGGAAGAAAGCAATCACCAGCGCAAACACAAAGCCGATGACTGACACCGTAATCAAGATGGTGTTCTGCTTGGCCAGCAGGCTGTCGCTGTCTTCGTTGACTTGTGCGGCGATGGCCTCGGCAGACTCGGTGGCCACGTTGTAGAGCTCACGGAGATCGCCAAAAGTATCGTGCACTTCATCGATACTCACGGTAATCGCTTCATACAGCTCACCTTGGTCCAATAGGTCGAAGACTTTCTGTGAGGAGTCCTTCCAGATGTTAAAACGGCGGTCAAAATCTTCTAGGCCGCGGGTTGCGCTGGGAAAGTCCACCAAATCCTTCTTGAAGGCCTGCATGCGGTCGTAGGCTTGCTGGGTATTTTCCACAAAAACGGCGCGGTACTTGCGGTGATCCGAGCCGCTCTCCAGAGCCTCGATGGCTTCGAGCTCTGCGACTCGCGCCTGATAGAGATCCCGGTCGGCATTGAGCACATCGTTCATCGCAGGCAGGATGTTGTAGTTTACCAAGTCGAGACTTCGGGCGGTTTGTTTGCCCATAAAGTAGCCGGTTGCTGCGACTACCAATAATAAAATTGCGCTGATGATCAACACAACCGAGAACTTAATCCGCAAGCTCACATTGTTCATTACATTCCTCTCTATCTTGCTTAAACCAAAGGAAAAGTTGCTTTCCTTACGGCAGGCCTATCAGCAAGTATAGAGCGCATAGTAATATGAGAATTATTAATAGATTAGGCGTATTCGGTGGGGAATTTGCTGTGAAGCTGGCTCAGTGGGTTGAGCCAGCCCGAAGGGAATCTAAAGAACAATATCCCTTTAGAGGTAGCGGTTATTGTGGCGCATCATAGTCTGCAGCTCCAGCACGTACTCTTCCCCGCGCTCTGAGTAGCTGCGCAAACCTTGGCTCATCGCCTCGGCCGCTTCAACCCCCAGCAGGTCGTCACCGGCATCTACCAACAGGTCGCGCTGCTCGCGTACCGCCCGGTAGGCGCGGTTGGTGTTGATATTCATAAAGTAGGCGTGAATCGAGTGCTGCACGCTATCGAACTTGGCCACTTCGTGGGTCATCCCCTCAACACGTGACAGCGGCACCAAGCCACAGCCTTCGCGATAGCACCATTGTCCGAACAGGTTGTTACCCTCGGTGGCAAAGCGCGAGGTGCCCCATGCCGACTCGTTGGCCGCCTGCACCAATACCAGCGCCGGAGGGATCACA
Organism: Aliagarivorans taiwanensis DSM 22990; assembly: GCF_000429505.1. Classification (GTDB taxonomy): domain Bacteria; phylum Pseudomonadota; class Gammaproteobacteria; order Enterobacterales; family Celerinatantimonadaceae; genus Aliagarivorans; species Aliagarivorans taiwanensis. The sequence goes on from NZ_AUBZ01000001.1 coordinate 38,901, forward strand.
TTCACCCGGTTTAGCAGCTCATCGATTACAGTAATGCTGACTTGCTCTTGGTCGATGCTTACCTTGTAGCGCCCAGCCAGTTCTACCAGCTTGTCTAGCTGTGGGTTGGATAGCGCGCCATCGGCAAGTTGTTCGCGCATCGCGTTTAGCTCAGTGCGCTCTTGTTCAATCCTTTGATTTTCCAGGTCGATGCCCACTCGCAGGTAGTCAAAGAACTGGGTCTTCTTTTCACCGACTTCCTCAATGGCGGCAAAATTAGGTAGCTCGCCCATCACCTGTGCATCGGCTTTATTCACCGACGGCTTGTGCGGCTCAGAGCACGAGAACAAAAACATAGGAATCAAACAAATAGCAACGAAACGGGTACGCTTAAACAACAAAACTAGGCTTTCCACGGTTACAACAAAGCCGTGGATTTTGCACAAATTACATTCAGTTGCCAAGTGTTGTTTGCCTAGTGGCTTCCCCTGAGTGCATGGCTTATGCCAGTAAAATATGGTAGAAATAGCCACTTTCCTGCCCAATCCAACGACTTCGGTCGTAAGTAGTTCCGGATAACCTGATGATAATTTTTAACTGCAGTGATAACGCCACCGCATTCTTTAACCATGGCCGCAGCGCCGAACGCCTCGTTGTTAGCCAGGCCCCGTCGGCAAATCGCGAGGACGACAGCGCCCACTTAACCAATCTTGATGGTAGTGAGGTGGAGCTTTCTCAATGGTTAATCGACGTACAACAGGTTGAAGGCAAGTCGGTGATCTTCGCCATCGAAGAGTACAGCCTCTACAGCATGGTGTTCGCCGATATGCAGCCCGGTAACACCGAAGACTTCCTCAAGTTGTTCTTCGAGCGCTGGCTAAACAACATGCAGGACTACGGTGAGAGCTTTGGGGTATTGACCCAAGAAGGCCAGCCAAAGATGCTCAAGCAGCTATTTATGGTGCACGGCGAGTACCGCTTTTATCAGCGCGGGATGGAGAGTGCCGATGAGCACCTGCGAACCGTTAGCGATATCTTCACCAGCAAGGTTGAGGAGATCGGCTCACTGCCCGACAACGGCGAGCAAGCTGCCGCCTTTGATGATTTGTGTAACCAGCTTCGCTGCATGCAAGATGGGGAACACTTCTACCCCTTCGAGCGCATGCTGGGTTACTGGCTGCCCACCTGCTGTGAGCAGCGTCCCTCTCAGGTGAAATACCTGTTGGCGCATATTGCCACCCTGCGCGATGAGCAAACGGCCAAGTTGCACTAATACCGCTCAGCGAGCACGCTATGCAAGACAACGGCGTTCCCTGTGGGAGCGCCGTTTTTTGTTGTGCGAGTACCACTTATCCCAACTGCACGTAAAAACGGCGATTTTGGCGATTACTCCCAACTCCTCACAGATTTGCAGACGCAAATATCCAGCGAGCAGATTAACAGCCCGCTGAACTCGTCCTGGGCTAAGTATCTGTTAAGATAGCCCTCTCTCTAGCGAATAAGGCAGCGAATGCTCGATCTGGTACTCACACAGTTTGTATTGCTTTGGGCGGTTATCGACCCCTTTGGTTCGATCCCGGTCTACTTGTCTCAAACCGTTGGCCTCAGCAAAAAACAACAGCATATGGTGGCCATCAAAGCGGTGTTTATCTCCACCATGACATTGCTGTTTTTCCTGGTATTCGGGCAGATCTTGCTCGAAGAGATGCAAGTGCCCCTTCCCGCTTTCCAAGCCGCTGGAGGCTTAGTGCTGCTATTGTTCGCGCTGACCATGATCTTCGGCGAGAGTAAGCCCGAGCAAGAAATGAAACTGGGCGAAGTGGATTTGTGGAGCCAAGCGGTGTTTCCGCTGGCGATTCCCTCGATTGCCTCACCGGGTGCGATTCTGGCGATTGTGATGCTTACCGATAACTCCCGCTATGCCATCAGCCAGCAAGCGGTCACCGCTGGCATTATGCTGCTGGTACTACTGTGTACGCTAGGGCTGTTATGGTTGGCCCGCCCCATTCAACGAGTCATCGGTAACGCCGGCGCTGCGCTGATTAGCCGCATTATGGGGCTGGTACTAGCGGCGGTTGCCATGAGCAGCCTGTTAGAAGGTATCTACCGCTTCTTTATCGAAATCCACCAAGCGGCCGGCTAAGGCCACAATTTTACGCCAGCGACAATTCCTGTGCTTTGATTGACAGCCGCCGGCTTGTGGCCTGCAATTATCGCTGACATTTACCCGGGCGCCTGTTACCCTACGCGCCCGCAACCACACCGGAACCGCCATGATCCACAACGACATCCTGCGCCGCCTGCGCTACGCACTGAAGCTGAATGACCGCCAAATCCAACAGGTTTTTGCGCTGGTCGACTATGACATTGAGCTTCCCTACCTCGCCAGCATTATGAAAAAGGAAGACGAGCCCGGCTTCCAGCGCTGCCGTGATAGCGTACTGTCGTTGTTCCTCGATGGCCTGATCATCAAAAACCGCGGCAAGCAGCCGGGGAAAGAGCCGGTGAGACTCGGCCCCAAAGAGCGCTTGTCGAACAACGAAGTGCTGCGCAAGATCCGCATCGCCCTGACCCTGCGCGACGACGACATTATCGCCATCTGTGCCAAAGAAGACTTTCGCATCAGCAAGGGCGAACTGTCGGCGCTGTTCCGCCGCCCGGATCACCGCAACTACCAAGAGTGTGGCGACCAACTGCTGCGTAACTTCTTGAACGGTTTGGCCAAGACCCGCCGCGGTGAAAAACCCGCTCAAGCCGATGGGCAAGCGCCGAGCAACGCCCCCTCACGCAAGGCAAAAGGTGACGGGAAGTTTAAGGGCCCACGCAAGCCGGGTAGTGGGAAATCAGGCAACGCGCCACGCGGTGATAAGTTTGGCGGACGTAAGCCCGGTGGTGACAAGCCAAAGTCTAATAAGGCGAAAAAAGGCATCTTGGTGTGGAAGGCCGATAAGTAAAGTGAGCATCTAGCTGGCGCATGCGTCCTACCTAACTAAGACGTTTGTGCCAGTTAGTTTCTTGGTGATAGATCTCCCACCATCGTATCCAGCATTAACTCTTTGAATTCATGTTTTGCTTCACATCAAAGAGTGACTCCACTAACACGCTTTCATCGAGGCTCACATCGCCTGATAAATCACTTCGCATAGCGGCCACTATTTTACTGAATGCTCGATATGCTTCATCAGACGAAAGAGATGGATAGTTCTCAAAGAAATGATGTAACGCCAGAACAACATCGTTACTTCCAATCAGTACAACTCTGGATTTCGCTTGGATCAACGTCGCTAACTGTTCCCGATTACGTTTAGCTCCATGCTTTGCAGAGCTCGCTAACTCAGCGACCGAGTTGATAAGATCTAAGTAAGCTTGCGTCCGGACTTCTAAAACGTTTTTGTTTCTCTCTGATTTGCGACCGAGATAATACTGAGTGAAGGCGCTAGCTAGCACTCCACTTAAACCAATCAATGCAACAATTAACTTTATATCCATGAGTATCCCTAACGCATTCAAACTAACCGAGTGGTTCAGATGATTATCGTTTGGCCCAGCAAAACATAGATCCTTCTCTCAATTCATTGCTACACCCGCAAAAATAATATTACCTATCAACAACTTATTAGACTAGCCGAGATGGACGCAGATTTTGACTATATGTGACAACCACCCATTGACCTGTCTACAGCTCTATAGTTTACAGTGTCTTCCATTCTCCCAGATGCAGGAGCCCTATGGCCTATCGCATATCCGAGCTGGCAGCTGCCGTGGGACTGTCCCGCACCGCCTTGCTCTACTACGAAAAACAGCAGCTGATTCAAGGTAAGCGGCAAAGCAACGGCTACCGCGTATATAGCGAGCATGATCTGCAGCGGGTTCGCTTGATTCAGCAGCTACAGGCCGGTGGGCTAACCCTCAAAGAGTGCAAAGCCTGCCTGGAAGCCAAGGTGGACCGTGAGCTACTGCGCAACCGGCTTCAGGCACTGGACGGTGAGATTGCTCAAAAACAGCAATCCCGCCATTTACTTGCGGCGCTGCTCGGCGAAGGCGACCTAAAGGCATGGCACCAAACCGCCAACGAGCTAGCGCCGGATGCCCATCTGGATTGGTTAATAAAACAGGGCTTTAGCGAAAAAGATGCCCTACGACTGAAATGGTTATCGAAAGATATGAACGAACATGATCAATACATGGCCGACTTTATGAAGGTCTTTGAAACACTCGAGCGTTGGGGCCCGGGCAGCGAAAGCGACACCCTGCGCGCCTTTGAGCAAGTCCCCGGCGCGCCTACCTCAATACTAGAGATAGGCTGCGGCAAAGGGCTCACAACAGCCCTATTGGCCCAGCATAGCAATGCGCAGATAACCGCCATAGACAACGAGCAGAGCGCTGTGGATGCCCTCAATCAACGGGCTCGCGAGCAAGGCTTGAGTGAGCGCATATCCGCCGTTAATGCCAGCATGACGGAGCTGCCGTTTAAGCCCGCCAGCTTCGAGCTAATTTGGGCGGAAGGCTGTGCCTATATCATGGGCGTGGAGAAAGCCTTGCAGCAGTGGCGGCCACTGCTTAAGGACCAAGGCGTTTTGATGCTCAGTGATTTGGTCTGGCTAACCGATAGCCCTAGCGAGCAGGCAGTAGCATTCTGGAACCAAGAATACCCAGACATACAAACAGTGGCGACGCGCGAGCAGCAAGTTGAGGCGGCAGGCTACCAGCTACTTAGCAGCTTCACCCTCAGCCAACAGGCATGGCAGAACTACTACCAGCCGCTAGCGCAACGGGTCGAGCAGTTGCAACCGAGCATGGCGAATTCCAAAGCCCTTGAGGATATCGGGAGCGAGTTAACCATCTACCAGCAGTGCGCCAGTGAGTTTGGTTATCAAGTGTTTTTGATGAAGCGCTAAGCGTCTAGTTTGAAGTGTGGCCAGCTTCCCGCAGCAAGTGTTGCTCTCTGCGGGGAGCAACATCCTTGAAGGAGCCCCATCAGGGTGAAGCGTTTAAGCGAGCTGAGGCCGTTTAGCCTTGAGCAATCTTAACGCGAATAGCGCGACCACCCACGTCGCTCATATGCAGTGCCTTAATGGCCGCCTTCGCCTCAGCGTCTTCTGGCATTTCCACAAACCCGAAGCCCTTAGACTTACCGGTCTCTTGGTCAAATACCAAGGTGCACTCGGCGACAACGCCATGTTCAGAAAACAGCGTGCGAACGTCATTTTCAGTGGTAGAGCGAGGCAGGTTGCGAACGAGAAGTTTCATAGGAGTCCATAAGGTGGGAAGAATTTCGCGCGGATTGTCTCAGCTGGGCTCAGCGAAGCCAAGTAAAGATTTATCTTTTCGAGATATCAACGGATGCTTGTCTCTACCCACTGCAATCTGAAAACGCTCGCAGACAGGCTGAGATTAATTTGAGAAAACGTTTGACAACGCTCTCGTTCGTCTATATTTTACCCGCAGCTTGAAAGTAAGCCCCTTTTAGTTCTCCATTTCGTTGTACCTAGTTGTTCCTCGTCCTGTAGTTTTAAATCTCGTTTGTTTTCCGCTGTTCACGCCTGCAAAAGGCTAATTTAATTTATACAGGATATACATCATGTCTAACACCGTAACCGGCACCGTAAAATGGTTTAACGAATCAAAAGGCTTCGGCTTTATCGCTCAAGAAAACGGCCCTGACGTATTCGCTCACTTCCGTTCTATCGTGGGCAACGGCTTCAAAACTCTGGCTGAAGGCCAGCAAGTGAAGTTCACCGTGTCTCAAGGCCAAAAAGGTCCTCAAGCAGACAACATCGAAGTAATCTAAGTCTGATTACTGAGAAAAAAGGCAAGCGTCTCAGCTTGCCTTTTTTGTATCTAATAGATTGTTTTCACGGTTAAATCAGCGCTAAACCGCGCAGCACCGTTTCAACCACAAAATCCTCCGCCTTACTAAACTCCTCGTCGCTCAATGCACGCCCTTTGATCATGGCGATTTCGCTGTCGAAGTCGGCGTAGAACTGGGTCGTCCCCCAGATAAGAAACAGCAGATACAGCGGCTCAATGGCTCTCATCTTGCCTTGCGCTACCCACGCCTGAATCACCGAAGCCTTTTGCTTGGTCCAGCCGACCATTGGCAGGTCGATGGCATCGCGGATAACCGGTGCGCCATGGATGATTTCGGTGGCGAAGATCTTCGACTCCTGCGGCCGGGTACGGCTATAGCGCATCTTCGCGAGGATGTATTCGCGGATCACATCGGCAGGCTCACGTTCAATGGCCCGCTCATCAAAGCCTTGGTTCCACATCTCAAGGATGTCATTGAGCACTGCGGTATACAGGCCAGCTTTAGATTTGAAGTAATAAAGGATGTTAGCTTTGGGCAGCTCCACCTTGTCGGCGATCGCCTGTACTGAGGTACCTTTATAACCGGCACTGGCAAACACTTCTGCCGCAGCCCGTAGGATGCGCTCTTCGTTGCGCTGGCGAATTGCCCCGCCCAGCTGTTTAGCTACGACTGGCTTTGCACCGCGGCGCTTACCTTTCGCATTGCCCCCAGCGTCAGCAGCGGCTTGCTGCGCAGAAGCAGACTCGGTTGTCACAGTTATCTGGTTTGGCGCGGCTGTAGTTTGCGTCATCCAATCTATTCCTCATTAAAACCCGGCTCTTTATTTCGTATTTATCCTATGGCTGTCAAGTTGCTTAGGCAATCACTATGCTGCGACTCAATTGCACCAAGATCAAACGTTACCGGCATGTTAACGCACCAATAAAGAACAAGGTTAGTGCTTACTGGCCACGCGAGTGCGGCCTGTAACTTTTGATTAACACCACAAGAATCGCAAGATACATGACATTAACACGCAAAAACTATAATTTTAATAAAACACGACCAAGTGGTCAGGTTTTTGCAGCCCCTTTGGGGACTCACTTAAGCTTTGGGTAACTCACTTTAGCTTTGGATACTCACTTAAGCTTGAGTAACTGACTCAAGTAGATACAAGCTGGATTCACGCTTTGGTCTAACATGCGGTAACTAGACCCAAGCTAAATGATATGCGGAACGGTTCGCTGGATTTCAAGGACGAACAGTCTCAGTAGAGACTCAGCAGAACCTCGCGAACGTTCCCGTCGTCAGACTCGCCGATGCCGTAGCAGGCGAGTCTTTTTTTCGACAAAGAGTTGACCATATGGACAGGTTTTAACTAAGCCACTGCAACAGGCTTAGCGATAACAACGAGGATGCGATGTTACAAATCATGATCAACCAGCAGCTGGAAACGGTGGCCGATGCGCGTGCCGACACCATGCTGCTGACTTACCTGCGCGAACAGATGGAATTGACCGGCAGTAAGGAAGGCTGCGCCAGCGGCGATTGTGGCGCCTGCACGGTTGTCGTAGTCGAACTCGACGATCAGCAGCAGCTACGCTATCGCCAGATCAACGCCTGCATCACCCCGCTACATGCTCTACATGGCAAGCAGGTGATTACGGTTGAGCAACTAAAAAACCTGCAAGCTAATCAGCTACACCCAGTACAACAGGCGGTGGTGGACAAGCATGGTTCACAGTGTGGTTTTTGTACTCCGGGCATCATTATGTCGCTGTACGCCCTGAGCAAACAGCGCCAAGCCCCCGCCCACCCAGCGGAATATCTGGCCGGTAACCTGTGTCGCTGCACCGGCTACGGCCCGCTTATCGAAGCCGCCAACGATGTCGCCGAGCTGGCAGGCGTTGAGTATTTCGACCCCGCCCAGCCCGATGAAGCCGCCGTCAAAACCTGGCAGCAGCAGTGCACCACGCTGCAAAGCGGTGTCTACCATCGCCCGCAAACCCGCAGTGAGTTGACCGAGTTGCGCGCTAAGTACCCTGAGGCGCAGCTAATCGCTGGCGGTACCGATCTGGCGCTGGAGATCACCCAGCAGCTAAAAGATATCGAGCAGCTTATCGATATGTCGGCGGTGGACGATCTGCAAGGCATCAGCGAGACCGAGCAAGGCTGGCGCGTTGGTGCTGCCCTGCCGTTGGATATGTTCCATGAATTTATGCGCGAGCACTTCCCGTCTACCGATGAACTCATTGAACGCCTTGGCAGCCTGACTATTCGCCGCCGCGGCACCTTAGGTGGCAGCCTCGGTCATGCCTCACCGATTGGCGATATCGCGCCACTACTGATTAGCCTTGGCGGCAGCATTGAGATTGATGACGGAACAAACCGCCAGCTTTTCGCCCCCGAAGACTACATCACCGGCTATCGGCAGACCCGCCTGCAAAACAAGCAGTGGATCAGCGCCGTGCACCTGCCACGCCCACAACCGGGCACTCAACATGCCATCTACAAGGTCAGCAAGCGCTTCGAAGACGATATCGCCACCGTAGTGCTAGCCCTTAGCCTGCGCGTGGATGACGCCCAGCGGGTCAAGCACTGCATTATCTCGGCGGGCGGGATCGCGGCTAAATCCGTGCGCCTCAGGGAGCTGGAAGCGCTACTGCTAGGTCAGCCTTTTAACCAAATTAGTATCGACAAGCTCAAGGCCGCCGTGCCGCTGCACATCTCCCCCTTGTCAGATGTTCGAGCTAGCGCCGAATACCGCGTGCAGCTAGTGCAAAACCTGTTGCAACGCTTCTACCTGGAAAGCCAGCAAATCACCACGAGGTTGACCGACTATGCGTAAACTCACTCAAGTCAGCCACCGCAAGCAGAGCGAAACACCGGTCGATTACCAAGTCGTTGGCCGCTCCCATAAGCACGAAAGCGCCGCTAAGCAAGTGAGTGGCGAAGCCCAGTTTATCGACGACTACCCTACCCCCCGTGGCTGCCTGCATGCTGCGGTGGTGGTAAGCGATGTGGCCAAAGGCCAGCTTGAGCAACTGGACTTGTCGGCGGTCGCCGCAGCGCCCGGCGTGGTGGGGGTGTACACCCATGAGGCGATCCCCGGCGAGAAGGATATCGGCCCGATCTTTAAGGGCGATCCACTGCTGGCCGAAGGCGAAATCAAGTACCACGGCCAACCCGTGGCACTGGTACTGGCGCGCAGCCATCGCCAAGCCTGGCAAGCAGCCGCACTGGCCAAGTTAACGATTAACCAACAGCACGCCCATGTCAGCTTTGAAGATGCTCAAACCATCGAGCCGGTGCTAGCGCCCAATCAAATGGGCCAAGCGGTGAGCCAAGATCAGTTGGCCACATCGGCCTTGCAAGTCAGCGGCGAGGTGAGTGTTGGCGGACAAGAGCACTTCTATCTGGAAGGGCAAATCTCGTTGGCCGAACTCACCGAAGATGGTGGGATCTTCCTGCGCAGCTCCAGCCAGCACCCCACCGAGGTACAAACCCTGGTGGCGGAAGTGCTGCACGTACCGTTTAGTAAGGTCACCGTGGACATGCGCCGTATGGGCGGTGGCTTTGGCGGTAAAGAAACTCAGGCGGCCCAATGGGCTTGTCTGGCCAGCCTCGGCGCGTGGCTCACCCGTAAGCCGGTTAAGCTGCGCCTGCCGCGCGCGGTAGATATGACCGCCACCGGCAAGCGCCACCCCTTTGTGAACCGTTTCCAGCTGGCAGCAGATGAACGAGGCGTCATTGAGAGCGCCAAGATTGAAGTGAACGGCCTGTGTGGTCACTCTGCCGACCTGTCCGGTGCCATCGTCGACCGGGCGATGTTCCATAGCGACAACGCCTACTCACTGGGCGCTGCCGAGGTGGTAGGCAATCGCCTGCGCACCGATATGGTCTCGCACACCGCCTTCCGTGGCTTTGGCGGGCCGCAAGGGATGATGGCGATTGAGCGGGCCATGCAGGATTTGAGCATTTCCGCCGGTATCGACGCCCTCGACCTGCGCCTGCGCAATCTCTACCGGGAAGGTCGCAACACCACCCACTACGGGATGGAGGTTGCGCAAACCGACACCATTAAAACGGTGATCGACACCTTGGCAGAGAGCAGCAGTTACCGTGCTCGCCGCGAACAGGTAAAAGCCTTTAATGCCGCTAATCCGGTACTGAAAAAAGGGCTGGCGCTAACCCCAGTGAAGTTCGGCATCTCCTTTACCGCCACCCACCTTAACCAAGCGGGTGCGCTGGTGCATGTCTATACCGATGGCAGTGTACAGGTATCGCACGGCGGCACGGAGATGGGTCAGGGCCTGCATACCAAGATCCAACAGATCGTGGCGCAGAGCCTGGGGCTGGATTTTGACTCGGTGCTAATTACCTCAACCCGCACCGACAAGGTGCCGAACACCTCACCGACCGCAGCCTCGTCTGGCGCAGACCTCAACGGGATGGCCGCCCACAATGCAGCGATTGCCATCAAGCAGCGCCTATTGGACTTCGCCCGCGAGCACTACCAACTAAGCGGCGAGTTGGATATCGAAGATGGCCAGCTACTAAGTGGCGAGCGCCAGTTCCCTTGGGAAACCTTGGTGCAAGACGCCTACATGAACCGGGTGTCGCTGTCAGCCAGGGGCTTCTACAAGACTCCTAAAATCTGGTACGACTCCGCCAAATCGGTAGGTCGCCCGTTCTTCTACTTCTCGATTGGTGCCGCCTGCTCCGAGGTCACCATCGATACCCTAACCGGCGAGATGGTGATTGATCGCGTCGATATCCTGCACGATGTTGGCAACAGCTTGAACCCGGCCATCGACCTTGGCCAGATTGAAGGCGCCTTTATCCAAGGTATGGGCTGGCTCACCAACGAAGAGCTGGTGTGGAACGAGCAAGGTAAGCTGCTCAGCAATAGCCCGATGAACTACAAGATCCCCACCATCGGCGACTACCCCAAAGCGATGAACATCGCGCTGTTCGACAAGGCCAACCCCGAGCATAGCATCTACCGCTCTAAAGCAGTCGGCGAGCCACCGTTTATGCATGCCATCAGCGTGTGGTGCGCCATCTACGATGCGATTGCCTCATTGGCCGATCACCAACATGCGGTGCCGCTTAACGCGCCGGCCACTGGCGAAGAAATCCTGCGAGCCTGTAACGCAATCACTCAGGCAAAGTCGACGTCAAACAGTGCAACTGAGGTGGCCGAGGAGGTGGACAATGCCTAAGGAGTCATCCCATGTATAAGCCCTATGATAAGCAAGCCTCATCGTCTAAAGACTGGTTAGCCGCCTGCCAATGGCTGGAACAACAGGGCGAAGCCTACTGTATCGCCACCGTGGTCGCCGAGGCAGGTTCACTGCCCCGCGCCAGTGGCGCCAAAATGGTAATCAGCCACCACCACCAGTTCGATACCTTAGGCGGTGGCAACCTGGAGTATCAGGTTATCGAGAGCGCCCGCGCCGGCCTTGCCAGCGCTGATAAGCAGGTGGCGCTGGAGCGCTACTCATTGGCCGCCGATCTAGGTCAGTGCTGCGGCGGTGCCACTCAAGTGATGTTTGAGTACCTGAATCTGGATATGCCCAAGGTGGTGGTATTTGGTGCCGGCCACGTGGCACGGGCACTGTGCCCAATCCTGCAAGGGCTGAACTGTCATCTGCAGGTTATCGATAACCGCAGCGATTGGCTGGCGCCATTCAGTGAGCAAGGCATAGACACTCAACTATTGGACTCGGCACAGTCAAACAGTACAGAACACGTTGTTGCAGCGCTCTCTGCAAATAGCCACCTAGTGATTATGACCCAAGACCACGGCTTGGATTTCGATATCGCTAAAGCAGCCTTGGCCTGTGACTGCTTCCCCTTTGTTGGCCTGATTGGCTCGCGCACCAAGCAGCAACGCTTCGACTACCGTCTGCGCGAGCAGTTAACCACGCCTGAGCTGGCAGCAAACTTGGTCTGCCCCATCGGTAAACCGGATATCCGCGGCAAGCTGCCGATGCAGGTCGCGGTATCGATTGCTGCCCAGCTGATGGAACGATTTGAACAGCTGGCAGCGCCGTCCGTTGCGGAAAATACCGTTACGGCTAATGAAGAGTGTGCCCGGCAGTGGAAGCGCAGCACCGCGCTATTGAAGCAACTCTCTAAGGAGGCAAGCGAGTGAGCCCCCATACGCCTTTACATGAGATAGGCCGCCACCAGCTGGCGCAGATCTGCGCTAGCAAGCAATGGCAAAACCTAGTACTTGCCCAAGGTCCGTTTAACGCGTTTTCCGAATTCACCGAAGCCGTAGATAAGGCTTTTGACAGCCTAAGCGAGCAAGATTGGCTAGAGGCCTTCGCCGGCCACCCCATGATCGGCGATATCAGCAGCCTGCGCGCCAAGTATGCCCATGGCAAACACCTCAGCGAGGCCGAGCAGAGCCAAGTGAGTGTGGCCAGCGAACAAACCTTACAAGCGCTGCTAGAGCAGAACCAACGCTACCGCGAGCGCTTCGGCTTTATCTTTATCGTATTTGCCACCGGCAAGTCAGCCAGCGAGATGCTGGCGCTGCTTGAGGCACGCATCAACAACACCCGCCAACAGGAATTGGCCAACGCCGCTGCCGAGCAGCGCAAAATCAGTTTACTAAGAATGGAGGCTTACCGATGACTGTAAGCACTGCAACCGACACCAAAACAGTGGACAGCAAAATGCTCAGCAGCAGCCTGAGCTGTCATGTCCTTGATACCAGCCGCGGCTTACCCGCCGAAGGTATCGTATTGGAGGTTCTGCGCCTCGATGAGCAGCAGCCGTTGGCTGAAGGCCGCACCGACGCCGACGGCCGCTTTCGCTTTGATGATCTAAGTCTGGATGCCGGCCACTACACCCTGCGCTTTCATACCGCCGACTATTGTCAGCAACAATTTGGCGAGGCCTTTTTCCCGCGAGTAGACGTGCATTTCAGCGTCAATGAGCAGCGCCATTATCACCTGCCGTTGCTGCTCTCTCCTTATGCCTACTCCAGCTATCGAGGCAGCTAACCATGGCAGTATCTTCTCACGCGCGACGCGTGCACCGCGGCAGTATCTTGCACTTCCCACGCAGCACCAACGACCCGGCTAACAACCACCAATACTTCGCCGATGGCGTGTTAGTGGTGGAAAACGGCAAGATTGCCTACCTCGGTGAGGCCGCTGATTTCTTCAGTCTGGCCGATAACCAACGCTTGCTGAATTACGGTGGCGTAGAGCAGCACAAGGGCTTGATCCTGCCAGGGCTTATCGACAGCCACGTCCACTTCCCACAGATTGAGATGATTGCCAGCTATGGCAAGCAGCTACTGGACTGGCTGAATGAGTACACCTTCCCCACCGAGGCTCAGTTTGCCAATGCCGCCTATGCCCAGCGCCAGGCCGAGTGGTTCCTCGGCCAGCTCATGGCCCACGGCACCACCACCGCTAGCGTGTTTGCCACGGTGCATCCCGTGTCGGTGGATGCCTTTTTTAGCGAGGCTAGCAAACTCAATGCGCGGATGATCTGCGGCAAGGTGTTGATGGACCGCTTCTGCCCAGACGATCTGCAAGATACCCCCGAGCTGGGCTATCGCCAGTCCAAGGCCTTAATTGAACGCTGGCACGGCAATGGCCGCTCGCTCTACGCAATCACTCCACGCTTTGCCCCCACCAGCACCCCGCAGCAGTTAGCAAAAGCCGGTCAACTGGCTAATGAGCACCCGGATACCTTTATCCAAACCCACTTGAGTGAAAATCTTGGTGAAGTAGCGTGGATTAAAGAGCTCTACCCAGAGCACCCTGATTATCTGGGGGTTTATCAAGCTAACGATCTAGTGCGTGAACGGGCACTGTTTGGCCATGCGGTTCACTTAGAGGACCGCGAGTATCAGGCGCTGGCAAGCTCTGGTGCCACCATTAGCTTTTGCCCCTCCTCCAACCTGTTTTTGGGTAGTGGCTTGTTTGACTATGGCCGCGCCAAAGATGCGGGCATCGCCCTGTCACTGGCCTCAGATGTGGGCGCGGGCACCAGCCTAAGCCTGTTCGCCAACCAAAGTGATGCCTACAAGATTTGCCAGCTACAGGGGCTAAGCCTCAACCCCTTTGAATCGCTCTACCTATGTACCCAAGGCGCAGCAGTAGCCATGGGGCTAGAGCAGCAGGTGGGTAACCTGAATGCCGGCAGCGAAGCCGACTTTATCGAACTGGATTTTCGCGCCCACCCGGTTCTGCAACAGCGACTTCTGCGCTGCAAGAGCCTGGCAGAACAACTATTCGCTCTCTCCACCCTCGGTGACGACCGCCTTGTCGATAAAACCTATGTCGCCGGAAAACTCGTTTATCAAAAAGGAAGTAAAGTATGTGGCCTCAGCTCTACGAATGGATTGCCCTCTTTATCAAGTGGTTCCATATAACCTGTGGGATCGCCTGGATTGGCGCCAGTTTCTACTTCACCTGGCTGGATAACAGCCTAAAGACCCCACCAGAGTGGAAGAAGAAAAAAGGCATCAAGGGCGATCTGTGGGCAGTACACGGTGGCGGCTTCTACGAAGTGGCCAAATACCAAGTCGGCCCCGAACAAATGCCGGAAAAGCTGCACTGGTTTAAGTGGGAGGCCTACGCCACCTGGCTCACCGGCACCGCCCTGCTGATCTGGATGTACTACTTTAATGCCCAAGCCTACCTGATTGACCCTCGGGTAATGGAGCTGAGTACCCACCAAGCGGTGCTGTTCGGGATGGCGGGGATCTTTTTAGGCGTATGTTGTTACGAGGCATTGGTACGCAACCCACTCTCCGCCAAGCCTTGGCTGTTCTTGCTGAGCCTGATCGTGATTGGTGGTGGTTTCTTTTATCTGTTCAGCTCTATCTACAGCGGCCGGGGCGCGTTTATCCATATGGGCGCCCTAATCAGCTCGATTATGGTGAACAACGTGTGGCATAAAATTATCCCCGGGCAACGCAAGATGGTAGCGCAGGTCGCAGCTGGCGAGGATGTGGATCCCGAACCGGGGCTAGAAGGCAAGCGACGCTCGATACACAACAACTACTTCACCCTGCCCATCTTGTTTTTGATGATCTCCAATCACTACCCGATCATCTACCAGCACGCCCACAACTGGCTGGTAGGAATGATGGTGATGCTGATCAGCGCCTGGGTGCGACACTTCTTCAACCTCAAGCATCAGGGGCAGTTCAAGCCAGAGGTATTGATTAGCGGCTGCGCTGCCATGTTGGTACTAGCCATCGCGCTTAGCTGGCCGCAGACCCAGCTACAGCCTGTAGCCCATAGTCATGAGCACTCTCAGCCGGCGGCAGAGACGCTCACTCCACAGGCCCAGCAAGCGCTGGATATTGTGCAAAAGCGCTGCAGCAGCTGCCACAGCCAACAACCCACCGACGAGGTGTTTACTATCGCCCCGGGCGGTGCTGCCTTTGATAACTGGCAGGATGTGCAGCGCTGGTCACCGCGTATTATCGCCCGCGCAGTTGACTCGGCAGACATGCCGTTTATGAATAAAACCGAGATGACAGAACAAGAGCGGGAGACCCTGCGCCAGCTATTGGCCACGCAATAGCTGACAGCCGTTGCCTAACTATGCTGAACTCACTGCGCACTCAGCACTTTGTTGAGTGCGCTGCTTGATGGCCCTCTTGGCGCTATCGATGGCCATTCGCACCGCAATCGGTGCCACACTTCCCACCAGCAGATACAACCAGCAGACCTTCGGTGACACCCAATGGTGCAGCGCTGAGATATAGCTCATCTGCAACAAGCCCATCGAGGCAAACAGGATGTCCAGCAGCACAAACATCAGCAGGTGCAAGGTCATAATATCTTTGGAGTAACGCCCTAACAGTTGCAGGCTAGCCTGCGGTTTGGCTTGGCTCAGCAGATAACAAAGGCTTAGCAAGCCAACACTGCCTAGCACCGCGCTAAGGGTGTGCAGCACAAAACCATCGGGATATTCGCTCCAGGACATGCCAAGCGGCGT
The DNA here is from genome assembly GCF_000429505.1 of Aliagarivorans taiwanensis DSM 22990. Classification (GTDB taxonomy): domain Bacteria; phylum Pseudomonadota; class Gammaproteobacteria; order Enterobacterales; family Celerinatantimonadaceae; genus Aliagarivorans; species Aliagarivorans taiwanensis. The sequence goes on from NZ_AUBZ01000001.1 coordinate 54,655, forward strand.
TACCCAGCCAAGCGCCACAATGGTGGCCAGCACAATCCAGCAGCTGGCCATTAGATTAAAGCTGGCCAGCTTGTCCAGCCAAGGCCGCAGTGCATAGCCAAAGGCCATATACATCGAGCCCACCGCCAGTTGCACCAGCACGTTGCGATACCACAGGCGCTCAGCATGGAAGGCGGGCGCCAGGTATTCGCTCGCCAAATAGGCCAGCACAACTGTCGCTAACAACAGGTAGTAACGGTTGATTCGTCCCCGGCCGCGACTAACCATGATGCGAAACGCGCCCGAAACCAGCGCATAGCTCACCAAAAACCAGCCAATCATAAATAAGGAGTTAGCGTGGCTATTGCCGCGCAAAGGCATCGCGAATATATCCCAGCCTTGACCGAGGTAGAGCACAATTCTAGTGTCAAACAGCGAGGTCAGCGCTAAGGTAATCAGGCCTATCACCGTGTACCAAACCACATAGTAGAGCGGATAACTACGTAGCCACTTGCGCGCCCAGCGCCGCTCATCGGCATAGGGCCGCAACACTAAGCCGCCGAGAATAAAAAACAGCGGCATATGAAATAGATACGGGGTGTACACCGCATCGGCCTGCCAGTTGTAATGGCCGATTACAACCAACAGTATTCCCAGCCCCTTGGCGTAGTCGATAAACAACGATTGCTGTGGGTTTATTGCGTCTTGCTTCACTGCTATGACAACCTCGAACTGTTCCTAATCAAGTCAGATTACGAAACTACAGCTCTAACATCAGCAATTGAACTACCAATATGAGACATTGGTTAACCTTTTGGTTGCGTTACGTATTCTAAGACGATAATGAGGCTAAGTGTTTAGCCATAAAACGCCCTGTTTGCTTCAACGCGATTACTGACTCTTCACCATCGGGTATCTGCGCCTGAAAAACGTGCGGCATACCTTCGTAAAGATCGAGCTTTGCCTCGCAGCCCGCGTCCTCTAGTGCACGATACAAACGAACAAAGTTGCTGAGGAATATCTCTTTGGTACCACCTTGAATAAGGCAAGGAGGGAACCCTTTGGTATAGTCGGAATACACCACGGATATGCTTGGGTGAGTCAAAGCGGTCCCGCTTGCATATGCTCTGGCCGCTGGCAGTAGATGTGATTCATAGCGGTAACAGGTTTCGGCCTCTTTGAGAGTCTGATAAGTATCGCCCGTTTCGCTTAAGTCAGACCAAGGAGACCAAAGCACCACGGCAGCGGGCAAAGCCTCACCCTGGTCACGCAGTTGCAGCAAGCTACTTACCATAATCGCGGCCCCAGCAGAGTCTCCAGCTACCGCTATATTGTGTGCCCCATACTGTTTAATTGCCAGCGACACCACCGCCTTAACTTGCGCCGTAATCAAGCGCCAATCCCCCTCAGGCGCACAGGTATAATCGACTGAAATCACTTTGCGACGACTAGCAACTGCAACAGGGATTGCACTATCAAGTGAAGAATGAGCACTAAACAAAGCAAACGCTCCCCCATGGGCATACACAATGCACTGCTTCGAAGTGGCGCAATTGTCAGCGGAGATAAGCAGGCAAGGCACGCCAGCAACCTCTGTATGTTTGATATCTGGCTGATAGCGTTCGACGACAGGTTGCTGGCGCTGACAACCAAACAGCTCAACCTGCTGCTGCAGTTGTTTCCAACTTTCAATATCGTCCAACGCGGGTTGAGGAGGAATGTCCCCAGTTGCGCAACACCTTCGGAGAAACGTTTTGGCTTCACTTGATATTGTACTGGGGATATAAAACCCAGCTGGAGTGAACGACATAGACTGCTTCCTTAAGCCTCAATGGATCATTGCATTCGCTGGTGAGCCTGCTCATAGTGTCACTTTCTGAGCGGCCCAAATTGGTGTACCAATTTCCAGATTACACCATATCTTCGATGCAATAAACGCTGCTTGTTATCGTCCAACCACCAGCCACTGCTGCGATAACCAGTAATAAGGCGAGCCGTTGCGGTGGGGTGCGGTACAGTTCACCCGATGGCGACCATTACCAAGCGCCTCTGGCGGCGTTACGTCAAAATGTAGCGGCGAGTGCCAGTTAAGCTCCAGCGCCTGACCGTTCAGATAACACTGTAGGTGGGGGTAATGGGCCTCGCTGGAGGGATACAATTCAACGCTTAGCAGCGGTTGACGCTGCTGCGTAAGCGGATCAGGTAGGGCCGAGTAATCGAGCGCTAGCGGCCTTGCGGTAAACTTAAGGCGCAATGAGCTCACGCTCGCATAATTGCCCGCCGCATTAAAGCGTGGCAGCGCCTGCCAATCACTCGTTTCTCCAATCGAGCCAGACTGTTGACCAAAGGCGATATAACCCTGCTCGGCGATCCACGCTTTTAGTTGGTCGTTGTACTCGCCATAGGGATAGGCAAACAGCATCGGCGCACTGCCCAGTTGCTCTTGAATCCGCTGTTGCGCGCCTTCGACATTCGCTTTGGCTTGTTCAAACCACGCCTCGTTGGTGAAGGCATCGCGCACCATATAGTCGTGGTCCATGGTGTGGTTGGCGATGACCACACCATCATCGGCCAGCTCGCGTAGTTGCTCCCAGCTGCAGTAGTTTTGGTAGCCCTTATCGATGGGATCGGTGGCAACAAATACGGTAAAAGGCATGCTGCGGCGCTTAAGCTCTGGATATGCCCGCTCACACACCGAGACAAAGGCATCATCAAAGGTCAGCGCCACGCTTTTCTCAGGCAAGGCCTGACCCGCTTGCAGCTGCTTAATGGCATCCGCTAAGTCGAGCACTTGATAGCCCTGCTCTTCAAAATGGTCGAGTTGGGCGATGAAATCGTCCCAGCGGGTCGAGGTGGAGTGTGGTGTGTGATCATCCACATGATGATAGAGCATCACGTTCAACGAGCTCGCCATTGCCAATGGGGTGAAAGAGGTGCCTAGCAATGCCAAAGCAAGCGTCTTAGTTAGTTTCACTATTTATCTTCCGCTTCTACTTATCTGCAGAATTTTACACCAACGAATAAGGCATAAACAGTCTTAGCGACTAGAGCGGCGCACTGGTAAATGGTATAACTGCGCCGCCTTTAGCAATACTGCAAAGGCTAAAAATGACTAACTGAAAGCGACGATAGTTAAAATGAAAAACCTAATTTGGCTGCTTATGCTGCCCTTAAGCGTGGCTGCGAATGCCCTTCCTTCATCCAACTCCCCTGCCAGCAAGCCCTTTTACTTGGGAGCGAACTTTGCGTTTGTAGACAGCGATGGCTCGATCTTCGACGATTCTTACTCGCTATTCGCCGGTTATGACTACCGGATTGACTCAGAATTTGGCTTGTTCATTGAAGCTGAGTACCGCGACTTTGGCAGCGAAACCTTTCATTGGTTGGGAGCCAGTGGCCGCAGCGAGGCATACTCCTACGGGCTAAACATCAAACCGGTCTATCACTTCGAAATCCAACAGCGCCCGATCCATTTCGGCCCGGTGTTTGGTGTTCATCACTACCATGAGAAACGTCGAAGCACCTTTGAAGGCGACAGCCAATACCATAACAACAGCAGTTGGGGCTTATTGTGGGGCCTGGAGTTCGGGATTACCCTCGCCGAGCGCCTGCAGTTTAACTATGGCTTTAAAAAATCCAAGCCCAAACTTGGCGACGAGCGCCGCCGCTACGACCAGTATTACTTTGGCTTTAACTTCCTGTTCTGAGGCTCGCGCTAAAAAGGCGGCCTAGGCCGCCTTCATCGTTATGAACCTGGCCTCAGCCGAGCTTTTCCTGAAAAAACGCAATAGTGCGCTGCCAGGCAAGCTCCGCCTCTGCCTCGGCGTAGCGACCGGTTGAATCGTTATGAAAGCCGTGATTCACCCCTTCATAGATATGCGCCTGGAAGTCTGCAGCGTTGGCCTTGAGCTGAGCCTCGTAGTCTGGCCAGGTGGCATTAACGCGTTTATCCAAGCTGGCGAAGTGCAGCTGTAGCGGGCCTTTAACGTTCGCTCGTAACTGCTCCGCGGCCGGGGTACCGTAAAAAGGCACGCCGGCATCGAGTTGTTCTGGCATCTTGGCCGCCAGCATATTCACCACATAGCCGCCGAAACAGAATCCGACCGCACCCAGCTTGCCATTGCTCTGCTCGTGGCTTTTTAAGAAGCTGGCAGCAGCGATAAAGTCTGCCTCAATCTTGGCTCGGTCGAGGTTTTTTTGCATCGCCCGGCCTTGGTCGTCGTTTCCGGGATAGCCGCCGAGTGGATAGAGCGCGTCAGGGGCAAAGGCGATAAAGCCGGCCTTGGCAACCCGCCGTGCCACATCCTTAATATAGGGATTCAGTCCGCGGTTCTCGTGGACCACCAGCACCACCGGAGCGCTGGCTTCCAGCTTAGCTGGCTGAACCAGATAGCCGCGCCCCTCTCCATGACCATCAGGTGAGGGGAAGGTTTGGTAGATGGCCAAGATATCAGGGTCGTTAAACGATACCTGCTCGGCTTGTGCATAGTTTGGCGACAGGGCCGCAGTGATAAGTGGCACACTCAGCCCTAGCACCGCCAAGCCAGCCAGACGATTGAGAAACTCCCGTCGGTCAATCAGGCCGTGGGCATACTCGTCGTACCAATCGAAGGCCTCTTGGGGGATGACCGCTGTACTGTCTACTGATTCGCGTTGTTGCATAGCTCTCTTCCTTGTGATGATTAGCGTTAGTTGTACGCTCCATTTAAACGTTTTGCCCAACCGCAGCAGCGTATCCGAGAATCGTTGCTTAGTGAGATAAGTGCTCTGCCCCTTTGTTAAGCCCCATAACGTATCCGTCAAGCAGCGCGCTTTTCGACATGGTAAAGCGCTCAACCTCGTAGGGCTGTTGTGGGGCTATCACCTCAATCTCAAGGCCCTCAGGCGGGTTACGGATAAAATCGAGAGAGGCATTGTAACCCTCTGCACGTTTCAGGTAGGCGTCTTTCACTTGCGGCTGATCGCGCAACAAGCCTTTCGCCAACCACGGAAAGCGGCTGGGTTTCATGCTGTAGCCATCGGGGTGCGAGAGGATCACGGTGATTTTGCTCGCCCCTAGTTTGTAGGCCTTCTTCACGGGCAACGAGTCGGTCACGCCGCCATCGGTAAAACAGCCCTCAGAAAAACACGGCGTGTGTTTGTAGACCACCGGCAAAGCGGCTGTCGCTTCCATTAACGCATCGAGGTTATCGGGCGACACCCGGTAGTACTTGGCCTTACCGCTGTCGATATCGGTGAGCGCCGCGTAAAACGGGATATTGTTGAACAGCACCTGCTGGTCGACCGGCATCTGCCGCTGGGACTCGCGCCATAGCCAGCCGACATCGACCAAGTGGCCGCCGCGAATAAAGCGAGTGGGGTTGTAGAAGCGGCGAGAAGTGGCCAATTGGGTGATCACCTGCATACTGCGCTGCGGCGCTTTGGCCAGATAGCCCAACACATTGGCTGCCCCCGAAGAGACACCAAAGGCCGCATCAAAGGGCTGGTAGTTTTGGCTTAAAAAGGCATCGAGCACGCCACTGGCGAAGATCCCACGCATTGCGCCACCTTCCACGACAAGCGCATGATTAATGTTTGATGGTGCGTTTTCCACACATCCCCCGGTAGAGCTGACTAACATTGGACTAGCTTAGTTGAGCCAATTGAAAGTTTTAAATTGTTAAAAATGATTATTTTGATAGTTTTAAGCAATCCAAAACATATCGGCGACGTCGCTGGAATTTATTGTTACGTTATCCGGTCGAATGCTCCATATGCGCAAGCGTAGCGTAATGAGGTATAAAGGTTCGCGTGCAATCTAAAAGAGACTAACGCAGATTTACAGCGCAGAAATGATATCGGGAATCGTTGTAGTGTTAGTTAGTCGAGGCTGACTAATAAGGGGGAGTGCTACAATTGGGTGGCGACCTCACCAGCCGCATCCCGGCACTTGAGTCGCTCGCTGCGGCTGCTTCCTTCCGGACCTGACCGGGTTCACGAGGTATCAATGCGAGAGGACCAATGAGGCCACCATAGATGGCTTCTTGCGAAGCGGGGCTATTCTCCCTTAAGCGCTCTGCCAATGCAATGGATACAGGAGAAAAAGGAGAGAAGATGAAGTCGTTTGCTCAGGTTTTGTGCTTTAGCGGTGGATTATTGGCTAGCGGCAGCGCAATTGCCCAGTTCGACCACCAATTGTTTGACCAGATCCTCAAACAAAGCGTGGTGTGGCTAGAGCCCAATAGCACCAGTTGTGTTAACTATGGGCAGATCGACGATGGCGCCTTAGACCGCTACAACCAAAGCCTCTCGGCCATTTCACAAGCCGAGTTTGATGCGTGGCCGAAGCCGGAGCAACTGGCCTTTCTGATTAACGCCTACAATGCCTTCACCCTTGAGCTGATCCTAACCCGTTACCCGGATCTGGACTCCATCAAAGAGCTGGGCACGCTGTTTCAATCGCCTTGGAAAAAGAAACGTTTCGCGCTGTTTGGGGAGCCGGTGCATCTCGATCATATCGAACACGAGCTAATAAGGCCGATGTATCAAAACCCGCATATTCATGCCGCGGTGGTGTGTGCCGCTAAAGGCTGCCCTCCCCTGCAGGATTTTGCCTATCAAGGCGATCAGCTAGAGGCGCAGCTACAGACCGTGTTCGAGAACTTTTTGGCCAGCGATAAAAATCTGTATGTGGATTATGCCAAGCGTATGGAGCTGTCGGCGATCTTCCGCTGGTACCGCCAAGACTTTGGTGCCAGCCTGAATCAGTATCTCAGCGACTACTCGGCGTCGTTTGATGCCACCCCTGAGCAAATCAGCGAAGCCAACATCCGCTACCTGGACTATGACTGGGCTTTGAATCGCTGCCCCGGCTAACAACTAGGAGTTCAGCGATCAAAAAAGCCGGCGGAAGCCGGCTTTTTACTTAGCAAGTTGTCCTTAAGCTGGGCTTAGAACAGTTTCTTGCTCAGATCGTACATTTCATCGTTGAATGGGCGACGCATGTTCTCAATACAATCGATGATGTCATGGTGCACCATCTTGTTGTTCTGAATACCCACACAACGACCGCCTTCGCCCTGCATCAGCAACTCAACAGCATAGGCACCCATGCGGCTAGCCATTACACGGTCACGGCCAGTTGGTGAACCACCACGCTGAATGTGGCCAAGGATGGTAGCACGGGTTTCCATGCCAGTTGCCATCTCGATGCCTGCTGCCAGCTCGTTCACGTTAGTGATGTGCTCGGTGATAGCAACGATGGCGTGCTTCTTACCGCGTTTCTGGCCTTCTTTTAGGCTATCCAGCAGAGCGTTCTTGTCGAAGCCCTTCTCTGGCAGGATCACGTACTCGGCGCCACCGGCAATGCTTGCTTGCATGGCCAGATCGCCACAATAGCGACCCATGATTTCGATTACCGAAATACGGTTGTGTGAAGACGAGGTATCACGGATACGGTCGATAGCATCGATAACAACGTTCAGTGCAGTGTCGAAGCCGATGGTGTAGTCGGTACCAGCGATATCGTTGTCGATGGTGCCTGGCAGACCGATACATGGGAAGCCCATTTCGGTCAGTTTCTTGGCGCCCATGTAAGAGCCGTCACCACCGATAACAACCAAGGCTTCGATGCCGTGCTTCTTCATGTTCTCAACGGCTTCTTCGCGTACTGAGAGCTCTTTAAACTCAGGGAAACGCGCTGAGCCCAAGAAAGTACCGCCACGGTTAATCACATCAGATACGCTCTTGCGCGACATCAGCTCGATGCGATCCTGATGCAAGCCCAGGTATCCATCGTAGACACCACATACTTCGATGTCGTTTTTAAGCGCGGTGCGTACAACTGCACGAACTGCGGCGTTCATCCCTGGCGCGTCACCGCCACTGGTCAATACACCAATTTTCTTAACCATGTTTTCCTCTCAGTTTTCGAGAATTTGTAATGATATTTAAAGCAAAGCGCGGAAGTCGGTCATTTACCAACGTCCTGAAATCCTGTTGCGGTATCCTGCTATACCGCCGTGGCCCCTGACCCAGCCAGCGCTGAGGCCCTGATCCAAAATTAGGGCTAATTCTGCCATACGCATACAGCATTTTTTCATGATGCGAATCAGTAAACCGCGACATTCTGAAACAATTACGCAGCTAAGTCCAAGAAAATACACCACGAAAGTGACGGTAAGCAACGCCTCGATAAGTGAATATACGTTATGCCTATTAGCAGTACAATTGCCTGCGCATTGTAATCAACACTTCACACGCAAGTAACATTCATGTAACATGCGTTATTGATAATTTCACCGCCGGTAAAAAATGGCTTAAATGAGGAATACGATGAATCAAGAACTGGCTAGAGCAATTGCACGCAATCGTAACACTAACCGTCAGGCTATCGGTAACTACCTGAAAGACAAAAAAGAATCTAAGAAGCCTGAAGCCCAGTATCGCTAAGATTTATTGCAAGATTTTTAAATGCCGCTCAATTGAGCGGCATTTTTCGTTATGTCTTCGGAAAAAAGCGTGGGCTGGCAACCAGCCCATCGGATATTAAGAAGACTCTTCTTCGAGGTTATGTAACTCAGGCGAGAGGTGGAGTACGCCCGAGGCCCCCTCTTTATCCAGTGACAGGATATTGGTCTTGCTGATGCGGTGGCGATAGATCTCACGCAGGTACTTGATGGCCTTTTGAACGTTGCCCAGCTCCAGACGGATATCGTTGATCGAGACAAACTTGCCGCTTTCATTGATCAGCTCGCGATACTTCTTCTCGTACATCGGCTTGATCGCATACCAGTTGGTATCGAGGATCTTGGCGGGATTTTCGAAATCGTGCAGGTAGGTCGCCAACTCTTCTTCGTCGAACTTGTCTTCAGTGATAAAGCGCAAGATGGCCTGATCAATCTCATCGTTATAGCGGTACTCATCACGCGCGAAGCAGCGCTTAATGTAGGCCACCACCAAGGTGAGGAAATCGTCGCTCAAACATGGGCTCTTGGCCACCAAAGTGGTTAGAGAGAGGTTAGCCGACGCACCAATCACCAGAGCGTAACGCTTTAAAGTGGTGTTCGGGAACAGCTTGTTGATATGCACCTTAAGCTTGTTCAGGTCCATAAACGACAGCTTGTAGTCCTTCGGCAAGGAGATGATCGACACTACCGACGAACAGTTTTTGAAGAAGTGCATCTGGTTGAGCTGCTCAGGGCCGTAGTTGCTGTCTTTATATTTATCGAGTGCGCGCTTATAGCGTTGCGACTCTATCGGCAGGATGCTGATCCCCTCAATCGCTTGCGTGTCTTTATTGAAGTGCGGCAGGTCGATAGAGCGGTAGAATAGGTCGTCGATGTCCACACCTTCAATGGCACTGTTGGCCACAACGCTTTCCGCGTAGGCAACCGCCACCGGCCCCGCCATACTCATAAACAAGTCGTTGGCATCTAGGCGGATGGTGTCGGAAATGTCGATACCGGCGCGGCGGAAGTAGTTCTCGTCGTAGTCGGTGGTCACCGCTTGAGCGGTCAGAATGTTGAAGATCTGCTGGGAGATATACTGGTTGGCATACTTCTCCATGGTGTTCACGTCGATGTTTTTGACCTCATCGCCGCCGCTGTGCTCCACGTAGCGCATGATGTCGTTGGAGATCAGCATCATCGAGTTCCATGGACGGATCCGACGCATCACCTCATCTGAGGTATCCGATTGCTCGCGCTCTTCGTTGTAAGAGAAGTTCCACTCTTCGCTGAGGTACTTACATAGCAGACGGCCGGCGTTAATATGCAGCGCTTCCGATACCTCAATGCTGCTGCCGGAGATGTTCGGCAGAATACAGATCCCGGAGGTGAAGATGGGCTCAAACACAAACGAGTCACGCTTATCCGGTTGTACCGACTGAGCGACCTGATAATCGAAGGTCTTGCTCATATAGGAGAACTGCTGCGCTAGACCGAACTCCGACGCCATGCCCGAGCCGGTACCACCGCCCGCCGAGAAGATATAGAAGTACAGGCGGCTCTGGTTGGCCTTGATGCCGCACGAGTCCACCAGATACGAGTGAACATGTCGCCAATTCTCATCGCGGAAGCTGCTGGTGTCTTTGTTAAGGATAATCTTCGCCAGATATTGACCGAGGATCGGGGCGTTACCGGCACCGCCGGCATGCACCTCAGAGAGGTCCATAATCTGTAGCTTTTTGTATTGCTCGAGAAACTCTTGGCGGCCATGCTCTGAGGAATACTTAATGCGGCCAGCGATGTCTTTGTCTAAGTCACCCACCAGTACCACAGGCTCGATAAGGAATACCGGATTGTTGCCGTTGCCTTTATCCATAGACAGGTGATTGCGGATCCAGCGCAGCGGCTTGATCTCACTCTCTTCGGCCAGCTTCTCTTGGTACTCAATCTCGTTGAGGTAGTGAACCCGCGAGTTGTACACCAGGGTAGCCACTTCCAAGGCAATATTGGACCCACAGCGTCCCAGGCCAATCAAGCAAACCGATGGGAAGCTCTGATCAACCAGTTTCTGCTCTTCGGTTAAATCGGGGAAAATGTTATGCCTGACCTGATCGAGATTCGACAGAATCTTGTCCAGATTGGCTTCCGTAAAGTAGAGGTGCTCTACGGGCAGTGAGTCCTTCATAGGTATTCCTTAGCAAGCTAGTCATTATTGTTGCGAGTCGCCGTCCCATCGTTCATCAATTACCTAAAAAAATCAAGATTTTGCCTGCTGTGCTGAGGGATTGCGCAAATACCGCCAGAGAAGCTGCTGCTCTGTTCACGTTTGACTGGGACAAGATTGATCTTGCTAAAGAAAACCCGCTTCCTTAATGAGCTTTTTCAAATTTGTCACATCAGTGAAAACTTCAGCAGGTACTGTTGGCGCGAAATATGCGTGTTAGATCACACTTTTGTCGCATCAGGAGCGAGTATGAATAAGCTGAAATCACTGTACCGTCTATTGGTTATCGCGTTACTGTTCGGCCCAGCCCTTAGCCCGCAGCTACAGGCCGCGGTAAGCCATACTGACTGCTCTTTGTCTAACACCTCCCCTGCTTGCATCCAGCAACATCGGGAGCTCGCTGAACAAGGCTCAGCGGAGTCTGCCTACTGGCTGGGGAAAATGACTGCACTATCAATTGATAGCCCGGATGCGCTCAATGAGAGTGCAAACTGGTATCGCCAAGCTCACCAACTTGGTTCAGCCAAGGCGGCCAATGCACTGGGCTTGCTCTACTACCACGGCGCGGGTGTGCCTCAGGATTACGCTAAAGCCAACCAGTTATTTCAAACCGCAGCCAATCGTGGTGACGCCCGCGGATTGTGGAATCTAGGCAGGATGTATCATTATGGCCGTGGCGTTGAGCAAGATTACCAACAAGCTGAAAGCCTATTTGAGATGGCGGCCATCATGGGTGTGTACATCGCCGAGGAGACACTCGCCTACTACCGCTCTCAACAGCTACCCAGCTCGCCCGCGATGCTAACCGCAGCCAACTGAGCAATAAGCAACTAAGACATGAACTGCTGAGAAATGTTCAACGTTCAGATACAACAAAGGGGCTGTAAAGCCCCTTTTGATTGCGCACAAATTAGCTGCTAGTCGCTTACCAGCCGGTAATCTCACGTAGCGCCTGACCGATATCCGCCAGACTGCGTACGGTTTTCACACCAGCGTCTTCCAGTGCGGCAAACTTATCCGCAGCGGTGCCTTTACCACCAGCGATAATCGCACCGGCATGGCCCATGCGCTTGCCCGGAGGTGCAGTCACACCAGCGATGTAGCTCACCACAGGTTTGGTTACGTTAGCCTTGATATAGGCCGCGGCTTCTTCCTCTGCGCTACCACCGATTTCACCGATCATCACAATCGCTTCAGTCTGCGGGTCGTTCTGGAACATCTCCAGTACATCGATAAAGTTAGAGCCGGGAATAGGGTCGCCGCCGATACCCACACAGGTGGACTGACCAAAGCCTTCATCGGTTGTTTGCTTCACCGCTTCGTAGGTAAGGGTACCCGAGCGAGATACAATGCCCACTTTACCGGGCTTGTGAATGTGTCCGGGCATAATGCCGATCTTACATTCACCCGGAGTAATCACTCCCGGACAGTTCGGACCAATCATACGCACGCCAGCTTCATCAAGACGTACTTTTACATCCAGCATATCCAGAGTAGGAATGCCCTCTGTAATGGTCACGATCAGCTTGATACCTGCAGCCACAGCTTCCAAGATGGCATCTTTACAAAACGGTGCAGGCACATAGATAACCGACGCAGTCGCCCCGGTCTGCTCTACCGCTTCACGCACGGTATTGAACACCGGCAGACCAAGGTGAGTTTGACCACCTTTGCCCGGAGATACGCCGCCCACCATCTGGGTGCCGTAGGCAATCGCTTGCTCGGAGTGGAAGGTGCCCTGTCCGCCAGTAAAGCCCTGACAAATTACCTTAGTGTTTTTATCGATTAGGACACTCATTATTTACCCTCCGCAGCTTTTACTACTTGCACAGCTGCATCCGTCAGGCTGGTCGCTGCAATAATATTCAACCCTGAGTCGGCCAAGACCTTGGCACCGATGTCGGCGTTATTGCCTTCCAAGCGCACCACGACCGGTACGGTGACGCCCACCTCTTCTACAGCGCCGATAATACCTTCTGCAATCAGGTCACAGCGCACGATACCGCCGAAGATGTTTACCAGCACAGCTTGTACTGCATCGTCTGAGAGGATGATCTTGAAGGCTTCGGTGACGCGCTCTTTGGTGGCGCCGCCGCCTACATCAAGGAAGTTTGCCGGAGCGCCGCCGTGCAGTTGCACGATGTCCATGGTGCCCATCGCCAGACCGGCACCGTTCACCATACAGCCGATGTTGCCATCTAGCGCTACATAGTTAAGTTCCCATTGAGCGGCGTGGGCTTCACGCTCGTCTTCTTGGGTGGGATCGTGCATCTCGCGCAGTTTTGGTTGGCGATACAGCGCGTTGGAGTCGATATTGATCTTGCCATCGAGGCACAACAAGTCGCCTGAGCCAGTGATAACCAGCGGGTTAATCTCCAGCAGGGCTAAGTCGTACTGGCTGAACATATTGGCCAAGCCTGAGAAGACTTTAACGAACTGTTTGATTTGGTTGCCTTCAAGGCCCAACTTAAACGCCAGCTCGCGCCCTTGGTATGGCTGTGGACCAACCAGTGGGTCGATCGCCATGGTGTGAATAAGCTCCGGCGTCTCTTCGGCAACCTTTTCGATTTCCATACCGCCTTCGGTTGAGGCCATAAACACAATTCGACGGGTCGCGCGGTCTACAACCGCACCGAGATACAGCTCGTTGGCGATATCAGAGGCTTCTTCGACCAGGATCTTCGATACCGGCTGACCGTTCGCGTCTGTTTGGTAGGTAACGAGGTTTTTCCCCAGCCACTGCTGGGCAAACTCTTTGATCTCTTCCTTATCGGCGGTGACTTTTACGCCTCCTGCTTTGCCACGGCCGCCAGCGTGAACTTGGCATTTTACAACCCAACGATCGCCATCAATCTTTCCAGCCGCTTCCGCAGCCTCCTGAGGCGTGTCGCAGGCATAGCCTTCGGGCACGGGCAAACCGTATTCGGCGAACAGTTGCTTAGCCTGATATTCATGCAAATTCATGTTGTTCTATCCATAGTTTTGAGGGATACATGAGTGTTCTACACTCGTTATGTTGGGCCCTTCATGGGCCCAATTTTGTTTTATACGTCAAGTAGTAAGCGCGTAGGATCTTCCAGCAGCTCCTTAATGGTGACCAAGAAGCTTACTGATTCCTTGCCGTCAATCAAGCGGTGATCGTAGGACAGCGCCAGATACATCATTGGTAGGATCTCTACCTTGCCATCCACTGCCATGGGGCGGTCTTGGATCTTGTGCATACCCAAGATTGCGCTTTGCGGTGGATTGATAATTGGCGTCGACATCAACGAGCCAAACACCCCACCGTTAGTGATGGTGAAGTTACCACCGGTCAGCTCATCCACGGTCAACTTGCCGTCGCGGCCTTTAATCGCCAGATCTTTAATCGCGCCTTCGATTTCCGCCATGCCCAAGGTGTCGCAATCGCGCAACACCGGCGTCACCAAGCCACGTGGGGTAGACACCGCGATGCTCACATCGAAGAAGTTGTGATAAACGATGTCATCGCCATCAATCGATGCATTCACCTCAGGGAAGCGTTTGAGCGCCTCAACCACGGCTTTCACATAGAACGACATAAAGCCCAAGCGGATACCGTGACGCTTCTCGAAGGTTTCCTGATACTGCTTACGCAGGTCCATAATCGGCTTCATGTTGACTTCGTTAAAGGTAGTCAACATGGCGGTAGTGTTCTTGGCTTCTAGCAGACGCTCGGCGATACGCTTACGCAGTCGGGTCATGGCAACCCGTTTCTCGCTGCGCGCACCAATCGGTGGTGCTGTAACAGCGGCAACAGGTTGGCTAGGCGCTGGCGCGGCTGCAGGCTTGCCACCGCCTGCCAGGTAGGCTTCAACGTCTTCTTTAACAATGCGTCCACCCGGGCCAGTACCTTTGAGCTGGCTAACGTCCACGCCCTTCTCTTGCACCAAACGGCGCACTGACGGGGACAGCGCTTCAAGATCGGCACTGTCGTTGCTCGCATCAGCGGCAGGCTCGGCATCCCCGCTATCGGGCTTGGCGGTGGTCTCTTCGCCGGCAACAGCGCCTGGTTTCATTACACCAATCACTTGCTGGGCCAACACCGTGTCACCCTCGCCGTGGTGAATCACTTCCAATACCCCGTCTTCCTGAGCAGGGACTTCCAAGACCACTTTATCGGTCTCGATTTCAACAATCACTTCGTCGCGCGCAATCGCATCGCCAGGCTGCTTGTGCCAGGTAGCGATACTGGCATCTGCGACGGATTCGGGTAAATCAGGCACTTTAATTTCAATGCTCATTATTGGTTTCCTTACGTCCTTTTATTCTACGTTGAGTGCGTCATTCACCAACGCGCGTTGTTGTTTCAAGTGCAACGAGATATAGCCGACAGCCGGTGAAGCTGAGGCAGGGCGACCGGCATAGCGCAGACTGGCCCCCTCGGGGATCGCGTTACGGAAGTGGTGCTGGCTACAATACCAAGCCCCTTGGTTTTGCGGCTCCTCCTGACACCAGACAAAGCGCTCGACGTGCTGATACTCACTCAGCACCTGCTGCATGTCGGCCTCAGGGAAGGGGTAGAGCTGCTCGATGCGGATGATTGCCACATCGCTTTGTTCATTCTTGCGACGCTGCTCGAGCAAGTCGTAGTAGACCTTACCGGAGCACATCACCACCTGGCGAACTTGCTTGGGATCGAGCTCATCAAGCTCGCTGATGACATTCTCAAAGCGGCCATTGGCCAACTCATCCAGCGACGAGGTCGCCAGTGGGTGACGTAGCAAGGATTTGGGCGACATCACCACCAGTGGACGACGCATCGGCCGGATCTGTTGGCGGCGTAGCATATGGTAAACCTGCGCCGGGGTACTTGGCACACAGACCTGCATATTGTGCTCAGCACATAGCTGTAGGTAGCGCTCCAAACGGGCTGAGGAGTGCTCAGGGCCTTGGCCCTCGTAGCCATGAGGCAACAGCAGCACTAGGCCACACATCCGCCCCCACTTCTGCTCGCCCGATGACAAGAACTGATCGAAAACTACTTGGGCGCCGTTAGCGAAGTCACCAAACTGCGCTTCCCATATCACCAAGGACGCAGGCTGTGCGGTGGAATAGCCGTACTCGAAGGCCACTACCGCTTCTTCTGATAGAACTGAATCGAACAGTGCAAGGTGGCCCTGCCCCTCTCTGAGGTTCTTTAGCGGCACGTAGGTCGAGGCGTCTACTTGGCTGTGCAATACCGCATGGCGGTGGAAGAAGGTGCCACGCCCGGAGTCTTGTCCGGTCAGGCGCACATTAATGCCCTCATCCAGCAAGCTGGCGTAGGCCATGTTCTCGGCAAAGCCCCAGTCCATCGGCTTGTCGCCGCGCGCCATCAGCACCCGGTCGTCATAGATTTTCTTCACCCGCGGATGCAGCTTGTGCTCGCTGGGGTAACGGGTGACCCGTTCGCCTAAATCAAGCACCTTGTCCATCTCAAGCTTGGTGTCGTAGGCAATATCCCAATCATGGCCAATAAACGGTCGCCAATCGACGCTATGCTCTTCCATTGGTCGCCACTCTTCGACCACACAATCTCCGGCATCCAGCGCATCGCGGTACTCATTGACGATCTCAGTGGCGCGGCTGTCTTCTAACTGACCTTTGCCCACCAGCGCGTCAGCGTAGGCTTTACGCGGAGTTGGATGTTTTTTGATGGTCTGGTACATCAACGGCTGGGTCGCATTCGGCTCATCCGCCTCGTTGTGGCCATGGCGGCGGTAGCAGACTAAGTCGATCACTACGTCGCGCTTGAAGGTGTTGCGGAACTCCAGCGCCAACAGGCTAACAAAGGCCACCGCTTCTGGGTCATCGCCGTTCACATGGAAGATCGGCGCCTGCACCATCTTCGCGATATCGGTACAGTACTGAGTAGAACGGGTGTCACGCGGGTTAGAGGTGGTAAAGCCCACTTGGTTATTAATCACGATGCGGATGGTACCGCCAACCTTATAGCCACGCGCCTGTGACATATTAAAGGTTTCTTGCACCACACCTTGGCCAGCAATCGCCGAATCGCCGTGGATGGTAATCGGCATACAATCTTCGACCTGGCGGCGGTCTTGGCGGGCACGCACCGAGCCCATCACCACCGGGTTAACAATCTCAAGGTGAGAGGGGTTAAAGGCCAGCGACAAGTGAACATTGCCACCGGGAGTTGCAAAGTCTGAACTGAAGCCTTGGTGGTATTTCACATCACCGGTGCCCCAAGTGTCATCGTGCTTGCCAGCAAACTCGTCGAACAAGTCCGAGGGGTTCTTACCCAGCACGTTGACCAGTACATTCAAGCGACCACGGTGGGCCATACCCACCACCACTTCTTTCATGCCCGCGACACCTGCACCGCGGATCAGCTCTTTGAGCATCACAATCAGGCTATCGCCGCCTTCGAGCGAGAAACGTTTGGCACCGGGGAACTTGGCCCCCAAGTATTTTTCCAAACCTTCGGCGGCGGTCAGGCTTTTGAGAAAACGCAGCCGATCTTGCTCGTCGTAGTTGCCCTGCCCTTCAACTGATTCCAAACGACTTTGGATCCAACGTTTTTCGTCGGTATCGGTGATGTGCATATATTCGGCACCGATGGAGCCACAGTAGGTTTTCTGCAAGCTATCGTAGAGCTCGCTAAGCACCATGGTGTCTTTGCCGATGGCGTAGGAGCCGACGTTGAAGGTTTCAGAGAAATCGTCTTGGTCGAGGGCGTGGAACTCAGGGCTGAGATCGGCCACTCGATCTTGCACCCACAGACCTAGCGGGTCGAGCAGTGCATGTTGATGTCCACGGAAGCGAAAAGCGTTAATTAACTGCAGGACTTTAACCTGCTTCGCGCTCTGGACCGGATCTTCGGTCGCGCCGGAGCTGCGATTACTTTGCTTCGCCAGATTACGGAAGTAGTCGCGAACCGGGCTATGGGGGGTGTCTTCAGCGATCCCAGTAACCGGAGGAAGTTCGCCAAACACGTCTTGCCACTGCTGCGGCACAGATTCAGGGTCTTCCAGGAAAGACTCGTAGAGTTCTTCGACATAGGTCGAGTTGGCTCCAGCCAGATGAGAGGATTCCAGCCAGGCTTTCATCACGCCATTTTGCATTAACACTATCCTAGATTCGATAAGCCCGCGTACCAGCTTATTGATGTTATACAAAAAATAGCCATCCTGCCTTGCAGCATGGCTATTTAGTTACTGCAGAA
Source organism: Aliagarivorans taiwanensis DSM 22990 (assembly GCF_000429505.1). Lineage (GTDB taxonomy): Bacteria > Pseudomonadota > Gammaproteobacteria > Enterobacterales > Celerinatantimonadaceae > Aliagarivorans > Aliagarivorans taiwanensis. The sequence continues at coordinate 72,470 of NZ_AUBZ01000001.1, forward strand.
GGTCACTCCTGCGCCTAAACAGCCCGCTTAATTAACATCGACTTGATGTGGCCGATGGCTTTGGTTGGGTTGAGTCCCTTAGGACACACACTGACGCAGTTCATAATGCCGTGACAACGGAAGACCGAGAACGCATCGTCGAGCTCTGCCAAGCGTTCGTCGGTTGCGGTATCGCGACTGTCGGCCAGCCAACGATAAGCAGCCAGCAAGCCAGCAGGTCCGACAAACTTGTCTGGATTCCACCAGAAGGAAGGGCAAGACGTGGAACAACAGGCGCACAAGATACACTCGTACATGCCATCAAGTTGTTCGCGCTCTTCCGGTGACTGGAGGTTTTCCCGAGCAGGCGGTAAGCCGTCGTTGATAAGATAGGGTTTAATTCTGGCGTAGTTCTCGTAGAACTGCGCCATGTCCACCACCAGATCGCGGATGACCGGCAATCCAGGCAGCGGGCGAATCACTATATCTCCCTTGCCCAATAAATCCGACAGTGGAGTGATACAGGCAAGCCCATTCTTACCGTTCATATTGATCCCGTCGGAGCCACAGACCCCTTCCCGGCATGAACGTCTAAACGCAATGCTAGGGTCTTGTTCTTTAAGCAAAATTAACGCATCAAGCACCATCATATCGGAGCCTTCCGGCACGTCAAGTTGATAGGCCTTCATATAGGGTTTTGTGTCTGTTTCCGGGTTGTAGCGGTAGACAGAAAAATTCACCTTCATCACCGCCTCCTTAGTAAGTCCTGACTTTCGGTTCGAAGCGCTCGCGTAACTGAGGCTCCATGTTTACTTCGCGTCGGCCCATGGTCTCGCTGACCGGGTCAAACACGCTGTGGCACAACCACTTGGCATCATCACGCTCGGGGTAATCGAAACGTGAGTGGGCGCCGCGACTCTCGGTACGGAAATTCGCCGCATGTGCAGTCGCGATAGCTGTCGCCATCAGGTTATCGAGCTCCAAGCACTCAACGCGCTGGGTATTAAAGTCGTGGGATTTGTCTTGGAGGCTGGCGTTGGCCAGGCGCTCACGGATCTCTTGCAGCTGTTTAAGACCTTCTGCCATCGCTTCACCTTCACGGAACACCGAAAAGTTAAGCTGCATGCACTCTTGCAGGTCCTTGCGGATTTGCACTGGATCTTCACCATTACTTGGCGAGTCTTCCCAGCGCTGGTAACGCGCCATGGCGGCGTCGAGGTCATCGCCCGAGGCATCTTGGTAAGACACATCGTCGTTGAGGTATTCGCCCAGGAACTTACCTGCCGCGCGACCAAACACCACCAAATCGAGCAGTGAATTACCGCCCAAACGGTTGGCACCATGTACCGATACACAAGCAATCTCACCAACTGCGAACAAGCCGTTGACGATTTCGTCCTCGCCCTGAGCGTTTTGGCGAATCGCCTGACCATGCACCTTACAAGGAATGCCACCCATCTGGTAGTGGCAGGTTGGGATAACCGGGATGGGTTCTTTCACAGGATCAACGTGGGCAAAGGTGCGGCTCAACTCACAGATACCCGGTAAGCGGCTCTCTAAGATCTCTTCGCCCAAGTGGTCGAGCTTAAGTTTGATGTGGGTGCCCCAAGGACCATCACAGCCACGCCCTTCGCGGATCTCGGTCATCATTGAGCGGGCAACCACGTCGCGGCCAGCCAAATCTTTAGCATTGGGAGCGTAACGCTCCATAAAGCGCTCGCCATCTTTGTTTAGAAGATAACCACCTTCACCGCGGCAGCCTTCGGTTACCAGTACCCCGGCACCGGCAATGCCGGTTGGGTGGAACTGCCACATCTCCATATCTTGGATGGGTACGCCGGCACGGCTCGCCATACCGACACCATCACCGGTGTTGATGTGGGCGTTGGTGGTTGAAGCAAAGATACGTCCAGCACCGCCGGTCGCCAGTACAGTCGCTCGCGCCTTAAAGTACACAATCTGGCCATCTTCCATATTCATGGCAGTGCAGCCAACCACATCGCCGTTGGCGTTTTTCACCAAATCGAGGGCATACCACTCGGAGAAGATGGTGGTTTGGTTCTTCACGTTCTGCTGATACAAGGTGTGTAGCAGAGCGTGGCCAGTTCGGTCGGCCGCAGCAGCGGTGCGCGCCGCTTGTTCGCCACCAAACTCTTTGGATTGGCCACCGAACGGGCGCTGGTAGATCTTGCCGTCATCAAAGCGGGAGAATGGTAAGCCCATCTGTTCCAGCTCGATAATCGCTTCCGGTCCCACATTACACATGTATTCGATGGCGTCTTGGTCACCGATATAATCGGAGCCTTTCACGGTGTCGTACATGTGCCACTGCCAGTTATCTGGGTGGGAGTTGCCTAGCGCAACAGTAATCCCGCCCTGGGCAGATACGGTGTGAGAACGGGTTGGAAATACTTTGGAAATCAGGGCACAAGATTTGCCCTCTTTGGAAATTTGCAAAGCAGCGCGCATACCGGCACCACCTGCGCCGACTACCACGGCATCAAACTCTCGCGTAATAATAGTCACAGATATTTACCCCCAGATAATCGACAAGCCAGCCGCCAGATAGACGAAGGCAATTAGCATTAACCCAAACTGACAAGCCAGGCGCAGCCCTACCGGTTTAACGTAATCAGTAAGTACTTGCCATAGGCCGATCCAGGCATGTATCAACATGCTCAGCAGGGCTAGCAGGGTAAATATCTTGGTGAACATGCCAGAGAAAAAGCTTGTCCAGCTCAGATAATTGACCTCGTTGAAGGCAAAGAAGCCCAACAAGTAAAAGGTATAGAGGGTCAGGATGACTGCGGTGACGCGGATCAAGATGTAATCATGAACGCCACTGCGGCCGAAGGTTGCTGCATTAGTTACCATACAATTACTCCCACGACGATGGCTAACAAGCCAGTAATGATGAAACTCACCTTGGCGCTGGCGTTGCCAGATTCGAGCTCTTCCCAGTAGCCCAGATCCATGATTAGGTGACGAATACCGCCGACGATGTGGTACATCAGTGCGGTGAGCAGTCCCCAAAGGATCAACTTAACCAGAAAATTGTCGACAATCCCGGCGGCTCGCTCGAATCCGACAGGCGAAGAGAGGGACATCGCCAGTAGCCAAAGCAAGATTGCCAGAAAGAAGAACACCAGCACACCGGATACGCGGTGCAAGATTGAGGCGATCGCCGTCGGAGGGAATTGAACAGTACGTAGGTCGAGGTTTACGGGTCTTTGGTCTTTTTTCACGGGTCCGTCCACTCAGCTCCATTGAACACTTATTATGTTTATTTGATGCACAGATCAGACCGATAATAAAACCATGACTTGTTAGTTATGTAGAGTTTTCGTTAAATATGAGACTAAAGTCTAAAAAACTACCTTTTACCACAACAACAACAAGCCAAACTCTGCTGTACAACGGCTTTAAGTATAAGCATCAGCTTTTTTAAACACAATTAACATTTCCGCAATCTAGGCCACATTTATCGATTTCAAGCTGTTGTCAAAACAGCCTTTGTTCACATTATTTAAACAACAGGCCATATGTTACAACAATGGTCAATTGACATTTTTACCCTAAGTGATCCAAAATGACGTGCACTTTGTATCCGGATTAGTACAAATACAATAAGCAGGGAGACGTGTTATGGCTGACAATAAAGCCAGTCTGCTGTTGCCTGGAAAAGAAGCCGTAGAGCTTCCAATTCTAGAGAGCTCAGCGGGCCAAGATGTAATCGACATTCGAAGTTTAGGCAAACAAGGTTACTTCACCTTTGATCCCGGTTTCCTGGCCACAGCGGCCTGTGAGTCCCAAATCACCTTCATCGATGGCGACAAAGGTATCCTATTACACCGCGGCTACTCTATTGAAGAGTTGGCCAAACATGCAGACTACCTCGAAGTATGCTACATCCTATTGTTCGGTGAACGTCCCAGCGTTGAGCAATACGAGACATTTAAAACCACTGTGACGCGCCACACCATGGTGCACGAGCAGTTGATTCACTTTTTCCAAGGCTTTCGCCGTGACTCGCATCCTATGGCAATCATGGTGGGCGTGGTGGGTGCCTTGTCGGCGTTCTATCATGACGCGATGGATATCAGCAACGTGCGTCACCGCGAGATTGCTGCATTCCGTTTGCTGTCTAAGATGCCCACTCTGGCAGCCATGAGCTACAAGTACTCTATTGGTCAGCCCTTCGTTTACCCCCGAAACGATCTAAGCTATGCCGCGAACTTCCTGAATATGATGTTCTCGGTACCCACCGAAGAGTACAAGATCAGCCCAGTTGTAGAGCGCGCTATGGACCGCATCTTCACCCTTCATGCTGACCATGAGCAAAATGCTTCAACCTCTACTGTACGTTTGGCGGGCTCTTCTGGCGCTAACCCATTTGCGTGTATCGCTGCAGGTATTGCCTGTCTGTGGGGACCTGCTCACGGCGGTGCCAATGAGGCCTGTTTGACCATGCTGGCTGAGATCGGCTCGGTGGATCGTATTCCTGAGTTTATTGCTCGCGCCAAGGACAAAGATGACCCATTCCGCTTGATGGGCTTCGGACACCGTGTTCACAAAAACTACGATCCGCGCGCAACAGTAATGCGCGAGAGTTGTCACGAGGCACTTAACGAGTTAAATATCGATGATCCGCTACTTGAAGTAGCCATGGAGCTCGAGCGTATCGCGCTATCAGACCCCTACTTCATCGACAAGAAACTGTTCCCGAACGAGGATTTCTACTCAGGTATCGTGATGAAAGCGATCGGTATTCCTACCTCGATGTTTACGGTAATCTTCGCGATTTCTCGTACTGTTGGCTGGATTGCCCACTGGAAAGAGATGATGGAAGAAGATACCCAGCGTATCGGCCGCCCTCGTCAGCGCTACACTGGTGAGGCCCAGCGCGCTTTCAAATAATCATCACTAGCCATGATGCAAAAGCCCGCTAATCAGCGGGCTTTTTTGTTGGCAAGGTATAACCTTTACGTAGAGGTTAACGCGAGCTAGCTACAGCACCTCTTGATAGTGCTGATGCAGCTGTTTCCCTCTCGCCGCTAGCGCATCTAACAGGCGCTCGGCCCTGGTGCTAACCAAGCGCTCTGCGGGAAAGTCATGCTTTTGCGCCAACGCCAACGCGTGGGGAAAACGCCCTACTTGATAGGAGATATGCGCATCGCTCCCGAAAGAGAGCAGCGCGCCCAATCGCTTAGCCGCCAGCAAGATCTTCTCACAGTTAACATCACTGCCTTGGCGAGAACCGGCAAACGACGAGTTGTTAATCTCAATCATCACCTTATGCTCGGCGGCAGCGGCAACCACGGTATCGATATCGAAGGGGAAGTTGGGATTGCCCAAGTGTCCAAGAATGTCCGCCTTACCGCCTTTGATCACCGCCAGCAAGGCCTTGGAATGGGTCGCTGCATCACCCGGCTTGAAAAGCGGCTCGTGGAAGCTGGCAATCACCACGTCGAGGCGTTGCGCGAGGCTTTCGGTAATATCCAGCTCGCCTTCAGGATTGAGAATATTGGCTTCAATCCCACGCAATACCCCCACCCCATCGACCACCCGCGGGATCACCTTCAGGTTTTCAAAGTGCCAGTAGTGCGGCGCACCGGGCATGGTTGAAGCATGATCGGTCATGGCCATCAGCTTCAGGCCGGTTTGCTTGGCCGCAGCGATGTTCTCTTGCAGCGAACTGTAAGCATGCCCGCTGGCTACCGTGTGGGTATGCGTGTCGGTGACAATCTGCATTGTTAACTCCAGTTAGGTATAGGCACCGAGCAGGGCACGTACCTTTTCGAGGTCTTCCTGAGTGTCGACGCCATGGGCCGGCGTTTCTTGCGCTTCGGCGATACGGATCTTCTCGCCATGCCAAAGCACCCTTAGCTGCTCGAGCTTCTCGACCTGCTCAATTAACGAGGGTTGCCAATTCAGATAACGGCGGATAAACCCGGCCCGATAGCCATAGATCCCGATATGACGAGCAAACGGGAACTGGTCGCCCTGCTGGAGATCGCGTTGAAACGGGATGGCGCTGCGGCTGAAGTAGATAGCGTGGCCATTGCTGTCGCTGATGACCTTAACCACATTAGGATCGTTCAAATCCGCTTCGGCAATCGGCGCGCTTAAGGTCGCCATTTGGGCAATATCGCCCTCAAGCAGTTCCGCTACCTGAGCAATTACGCTCGGTGGAATCAAAGGCTCGTCGCCCTGCACATTCACCACAACCGTATCGGCGGCCAACTGCAGCTTGTCACACACCTCGCCTAAGCGCTCGGTGCCCGACTCATGGTCTGGCGAGGTCATCACCACCTCTGCACCAAAGCCCTGTGCCACCTGCTCGATACGCGTATCGTCTGTGGCAATCACCACCCGTTCCGCCCCGGATTGCAGCGCTTGTCGGTAGACCCGCTCGATCATCGACATACCGGCGATATCAATCAGTGGTTTGCCCGGCAGGCGGGTGCTCTGATAACGGGCTGGAATAACAACAACAAAACTCATTTGGGCAACTCACTGGCGGCCATCTCGCGGGCCTGTTCTTCAATCAGCACCGGAATGCCATCGTTAACCGGGAATGCCAAGCGATCAAACTTGCAGATAAGCTCATCTTGTTGCTTGTCGTAGTAGAGCTTTCCCTTACAAACCGGGCAAGCAACGATTTCCAATAGGTTATAATCTAGCGCCATTGAGGTGTTCCTTCATTAAAGCGTTAAGCGTATCGTAAAACTGTTGCGGAAGTTTGGCACTCACCGGTTGGTAGTACCAATGTTCGCCTGCGCTATCACGATACTTCAATGCGTCTTTTTCGGTCATGACCACATGTCGATTCTGTAGTCGCGATACATCCTGCTCGCTCAGAGCTTGGTGATCGGCCACAGCAATGCACTCTTGCAGCGACGCCCCTTGAGCCTGCAGGCTAGCAAAAAAGCGCGGCGGATGGCCAATGCCAGCGACTGCCGTGATTGAGTTGGTATTTAAATAGTCAGCGCTATCCGTCAGGGGATGGTCATCGCGAACCCGCTTAAGCGGCGCGATATCCAATGACATGCGGTGGCCTTGATTAAAACGCTGCCCTGCCCCATTCGCTACCAGCAAATCGACTTGCTGCAGACGACTAACCGGCTCGCGCAGTGGCCCTGCCGGTAAGCAAAAACCGTTGCCATGGCCGCGTTCGCTGTCCACCACTGCAATCTCGATATCTCGCTCCAGCGCGTAGTGCTGCATGCCATCGTCGCTGATGATGACATCCACGCCTTGCTGCTCCAGAAGCGCTGCGGCCTCAGCGCGCTTGGGTGCCACTACCATCGGGCACTTGGTGCGACTATGGATAAGCAGTGGCTCATCGCCGCACTGCTTTGCCATACTTTGCTGAGAGACTTGGTAGGGGTAGTGCTCCGCCTTGCCACCATAGCCGCGACTCAGTACACCGGGGTTGAGGCCTAGCTGCTGAAAGTATTCCACTAGTGCTACCACTAATGGGGTTTTGCCATTGCCACCGACACTGATATTGCCGACTACTAACACCGGAACCTTGGCGCGGTAGCCGCCTTTTCGCTGGTAGGAGCGCCGCCGAAGCCCCGCTATCAGCGAGAACAGCAGGCTCAGCGGCCACAACAGCACAATTAACGGCCACTGCCACAGCTTGGGGGCATACCAAAGGCTCACTCTTCAGCTTGCCCATATTGAATCGAGCGTAGCTGGTAATAGCTCCCTTTGGCTGCCATCAGGGTTTCGTGGTCGCCTTGCTCAACGACCCGGCCTTCATCGATCACTACAATCTTATCGGCACGTTCAATGGTGGAGAGACGGTGAGCAATAACGATGGCGGTGCGATCGCTACACACCCGGTCGACCGCCTGTTGAATCTTGCGCTCGGATTCGCTATCCAGCGCAGAGGTGGCTTCATCCATAATCAAGATAGGCGCGTCTCGCAGCAGGGCGCGGGCAATGGCGATACGTTGACGCTGACCACCGGAAAGCATGACGCCTTTCTCACCGACCAGCGTGTCGTAGCCATCTTCCAGCTCGTTGACAAACTCCGCCACATTGGCCATTTCTGCGGCGGCGACGATCTGCTCGTGGCTTGCCTCCGACATACCATAGGCGATATTGCTAGCGATACTGCCGCTGAACAGGTGCACCGATTGCGACACTTGGGCGATTTGCTGGCGCAGATTGTTAAGGGTGTAATCCGACAGCGGAATGCCATCGAGCTCAATGCTGCCATACTCCACATCGTAAAAGCGTGGTATCAGCGATGCGATGGTACTCTTACCACTACCGGAGCGGCCGACAAAGGCAACCGTCTCACCCGCTTGAATCTCTAAATCAACGTTCTTCAGCACCTCGATATCCGGCTTAGAGGGGTAGCAAAAGCTCACACCTTTAAGCTCAACACGGCCCTTAGCTCGTTCAACTTCTACACTGCCCTCATCCACTTCACCCGGCATATCCAGCACGGTAAACAAGCTGCCACAGGCCGCAAGTGCTTTTTGAATTTCGTTGTTGATGGAGGTGATAACCTTGAGCGGTTTCAACAGCATCATGATCGATGTAACGATCACGGTGAAGGTACCGGGCGTTAACTGTTCCACGATGCCCGGGAACGAGGCAATGTACAACACGATTGCCAAACCTGAAGAGGCAATAATCTGCACAGCCGGGTTAGCGATGGCACTGGCCGACGCCATCTTCATCTGCTGGCGGCGAATGTTGTTACTTACCACATCAAACTCATCGGCTTCCTGTTTTTGCCCACCAAAGGCCAGGATCTCACGGTGACCATTGAGCATCTGCTCTGAAGAGGTTGTTACTTTGCCCATCGCAGTCTGGATGTTGCGGCTGATCTTACGAAAACGCTTGGACACGATGCGGATCGCCACGGCCACAACCGGCCCCACCAAGAAGAACACCATAGAAAGCTGCCAGCTGTGATAGAACATCAAACCGAGCAAGCCAATAATCGTCGCCGTCTCGCGCACTAAGCTCACCAAGGCGTTGGTCGCTGCAGAGCTAACTTGGGTCGAGTCGTAGGTGATTTTAGAAAGCAGGTCACCCGTGGGGTTTTTATCGAAGAACGAAACAGGCATCGACATCAGTCGGGTAAAGATCTGACGGCGGATCTTCATCACTAAGTGGCTACCCACCCACGCCATGCCATAGGATGAGGCGAAGTTACAGATGCCCCGGAACAGCACAATCAGCATCACAAAGATCGGCATATATTTAAGAACGTTGGGATTGTTCCCGGTCAGTCCGTCATCAATCAGAGGCTTGATGGAGTAGACGAAAATAGTATCGACAATGCCGTAACCAATCATGCCGATAATAGCCAGTATCAAACCGCTCTTGCGATCCTTCACATAGCTCAGCAGGCGCTTAAAATTGGCTTTGCTGTCAGTTGCCGTTTCTTCAATCATAAAATGTCATCTGTTACACATAAAACCGAGCTATTCTACCCAGTCGGGGGCCAAATCACTACTAGTGTTTCGATGATACCAATAGCGCTGTCGATGGCTGCGCTCGCTGACCACCTCAACCCCGCTTTGCGATATCCGAAACTCCACTGATCCACTGCTAGCAGTGACGTACTGCTGAGCGCCCCGGTAGGCCTCTAGCGTCTCAGTAGCAGGAAAGCCATATTGGTTAGCAAAACCAGCACTATGCACCACATACTGCGGCTTGAGCGCCCTCACCCACGCACGACTCGAGGAGCTGCGACTGCCATGGTGGGGACTCACTAAAACATCAACCTTTGGCAGCCCTTTCTCGACCAGCACCTCTTCAGCCGAGCGTTCAACATCACCACTAATCAAAACCCGATGCATAGGGCCTTCAACTAACAACAAGCAAGAGCCGTTGTTGCCACTAAACTGTTCGGCATGGAACAAGCGTAGCCGTAAACCGTGCCAATCAACCGTATCGTTGCAGTTTGCTGATGACCAACGATGATCACGCCCACGGTAAACATCGGCACCGGGAAACATGCTTAGCAGTGGCAGCTCTGCGCCAGCATGGTCATTATCGGCGTGACTAAGCACTATATGTTCAACCCTCGGGCTGCCATTCCCTCGCCACCAAGGCAGAAAGCTGGCCTCAAAAAAGCTAAAACCGCTGGGATAACGCGCACCCGTATCGTAGAGCAGCACATGACCTGCTCGCTCTACCACCACCGACAGCCCCTGCCCAACATCAAGCACCACTACCCGCCATTGAGAGGCGCGCTGCGGCGCAACCAGCAATGTGTTGATACTCGGCGCGAGCAACACCGCGAGTAGCACAGCAGCTCTGGACAAACGGGAACGCAACAATAAAAGGCTGGATAACACCAACCACCACATACCACTGAGCCAACCGGGCGCATGGGCACTGAGTGGCGACAGTTCTGATAAGCTGGCTAGGGCATTATCGACATAAGCAATCACCACGCCCATGGTTTGCCAAACCAGCATACTCAAGGGCTCAGAGACGCCCAACAGCAACAGCCCCATCATGCACCCCGGAATCACTACCAAGGTAAACAGCGGCACCATCACTAGATTAATGGGCAGCGCGAACAAGGCAACGCCGCCGAACAGACCAAGTTGAAGCGGCAACAGCATCAAACCGATAACGAGCTGTATCGCCACCAACTGTTTTAGCTTGCTCGTGCGCTGCCACCATAGCGCCAGCAAAACTGCCGCCGTTGCCGCAAAAGAGAGGTAAAAACTGCTGTCATAGACGCTGAACGGGAAGACCAGCACGATAACCAAGGCCGATAGGAGCACGCCTTGCCACGGTCGCCAGAGCTGTCGATAAAAGACGCCCAGCAGTACCAAGCTAAACATCAGCAAGGCCCTGAGAGCAGGCAAGGCCCAACCGGTAAGCGCCACATAACCGAGAGTGGCCGCCAAGCACAGTATCAACCGGCTTACCCGAAATCGGTTGCCCGCTAATAGCAAGCTCAGCCCCCCCCACACCCACAGCCCAACCGTGGCGATGTGTAAGCCGGACACCACCAACAGATGGCTTAGTCCTGCCTCGCGAAAGCGCGTAAGCTGCTCAGGCGCCAACAGCCGCTTATCCCCTGAGAGTAGCGCCAGAATAACCCCTCCTTGCTCAAGCGTAATAAGGGAAGCAGCTAGATTAGCGACACTGCGTTCTCGCCAATCACGCGCTCCGCTTATGCTCTCAATCTCAATCAAGCGACCTTTTGCGACCACCTGCTTGGCCAGCAACCAACGGGTATAGTTAAAGCCATAGTGATTAAGCGGTGCATGGGCAGGTTTGAGTTTGGCTGTTGCGACAAGGACTTGTCCCACCTCAAAGTCTCGCGCTTGATTGTCATAGATAATCAGCGCCGCCTTGAAGAGAGCGTTACAGCATTGCCCATAGCCCTCGATTCGGTGTAAATTAAGCCGCATTTGCAAGCCGTAGCTTTTCGCATCGAGCTGGGTAATGGTTCCTGAAAAGCGTACAGGCTGCTGGTAGGATTCAACATGCTGGATCAGGCTGCGATAGCCATGGGCGTGAAACCCCAGCCAAGCAATACCCAATAGTAAGCCCGCGATAAATCGGTAGCGTAGTAACAAAGCGAGCACACCCGCAATGAAAGCGCCACAGATTACTGCTAGAGTCGGCACAGAGTGCCACCATAGTGAAGAGATGGCCGCAGACAAAAACGCGCTTGCAAAAACCAACGCAGTAGTTATCGAGTAGTGAGTTAATAACTAACTATATGCCAAAACGTACCATACAGCGATTCATCCCTAAGACTGAAGAATTGCGCCAGCATAAGCATTTGAAGTTTCTGGGTGATTGGCTGCATAGCCCTAGCATCTGGCACTTAAATCGTCGCTCGGCCGCAGGCGGATTCGCCCTCGGCATCTTTGTCGCCTTTGTGCCGATCCCGATGCAGATGATCCTGGCCGCCATGTTAGCCATCGCGCTGAAGGTTAATCTGCCTTTGTCAGTGGCCATGGTGTGGATCTCAAACCCGATTACCTGGCCGGCGATGTTCTATGGCTGCTACTGGGTGGGCACCAAGCTACTTGGCCAGGCCACGCTGGACTATCGCTTCCATGTCAGTATTGAAGGGCTGCGCAGCCTGCTAACCGCCCTCGGCCCGGCTTTTTTGTTGGGCAGCTTAGTTTGTGGCGTAGTGTTCGCGATTATTGGCTACGTGTTTATGACCAATCTTTGGCGAGCCTCAGTGCGACGCCGTTATCTGCGACGTCGTAGTAAGGTGAACCCCGAGTAAGGGCGCTTAACCGCCTAACTCTTGGGCGGGGCGAATGCGGGTTGCCTGCCAAGCAGGCCACAGCGTCGCCAGCAAGCTCAGGCTCAATGCAGCCAGTGCCACCAGCGCCACATCACTCCACAGCAGCTCCACCGGCAGAAAGTCGATAAAGTAGATATCGGCCGATAAGATGGTGCGACCGAGCAACTGCTCAACCCCAGCCACCAGCGATGGCAGGCTCCAAACGCCTAACAGCCCCAACACCACGCCAAGCAAGCATCCGAGCACGCCATTGTAGGCGCCATACACCACAAAGGCGCGGATCAACAAACCGTCTTCCGCCCCCATGGTTTTGAGGATGGCAATGTCTGAGCGCTTCTCGGTCACCGCCAGAATAAGAGTAGAGACAATGTTAAAGCTGGCCACCGCCACAATGAGCAGCATAATGGCGTACATAATGGTGCGTACCAACTGAATGTCCTGGTACAAAAAGCCATGGGTACGCATCCAAGAGCGAACATACACCAACTGCTCGGAGTGCATACCAATAGTGCGCACCAGCTCATCGGCTTGCAGCGGGTTAGACACGCGCAGGCTGATCCCACTCACGCCCGATTCCCATTGATTTAACTGGCGGGCCTGATCGATGTGTACAAAACCCAGCTGGTTATCGAGCTGACCGGCGGCGCGCATTAGCCCCACCACCCGCACCGCCACCCGCTGTGGCGAACTCAGGCGCTGGCCAGTGCTTTGCTGAGGTAGCAGCAGCGTTGCAGTATCACCGGCTGCGAGCCCCAACTCATCGGCAATGCCCGCGCCAATAATGATGTTGGCTTGTGTGGGCTCGAGCGCCTGCCAGGCTTCGCTTGATACAAACTCCGGCAAGCGGCTGATCTGGCGCTCGGCGTCAGGGTCGATACCCTTCACCGCAATCGCCTTCATCTGCTTACCTTTTTGCAGCAAGCCACTTAGGCTTATGTAGGGCGCTGCCGCTTCAACCCCTTGTTGTGAGGTGGCGATCTCCAGCAAGCCAGCGCCATCGGCCAGTGGCTGCTCCACCGCTTCCAGCTCTCCGTGGCTGATGATTGCCAAAAAGCGCTGCTGCAGCTCCCGCTCGAAGCCATTCATCACCGACAGGCCAATGATCAGCACTGCCACCCCGAGCAAGATCCCGATGGTGCTCGATGCAGAAATAAATGAAATAAAGCCGTTACGGTGGCGCGCTCGGTGATAGCGCAGCCCGATTAAGGTCGACAGCGGCAAACTCACGCGCCCACCTCTTGGGTGTTGTCCTCTGCAGCTCGGTCTTGAGAGTGACCGTCTTGAAAGCGGCCATCCTGCATATGCATCTGGCGAGGGAAACGCGCGGCCAGCTGCAAGTCGTGGGTCACCACCACAAAGGCAGTACCCAAGTCGCGATTTAGCTCCAACAGCAGCTCGTAGATTGATGCAGTACTGTTGCTGTCCAAGTTGCCGGTGGGCTCATCAGCCAAAACCAATGAGGGCTGATTTACCAGCGCCCGAGCAATCGCAGTGCGCTGACGCTCACCGCCGGAAAGCTCTGAAGGGCGATGCGTTAAGCGGTGACCTAAGCCTACCCGCTTCAATAACTCAGCCGCTTTTTGCATCGCGTCGGCGCGCTTTACCCCAGCAATAAATAGCGGCATCGCCACGTTTTCCTGCGCAGTGAACTCACCGAGCAAGTGGTGGAACTGGTAGATAAAGCCCAGCTTTTGATTACGCAGCGCAGCCAATTGCTTGTTGCTCATTCCCGCTAAGCGCTGCCCATCAATGGCAACCTCACCGGCGGTGACGCTATCAAGTGCTCCCAGCAGGTGCAGCAAGGTGCTTTTGCCAGAGCCCGAGGCCCCAACAATGGCGATGGCATCGCCGCGCTCCACCCGCATATCCACACCATGCAATACCTCGGTTTGCATATCACCGTCTTGATAGACCTTGGTCAGGCCGCGGGCCTCAAGTACCGGCGCTTGGGAAGAATTATTCATGTCGCAATACCTCTGCTGGCAAGATCTGGCTGGCTCGCCAGGCGGGGTAAATAGTCGCCACCACGCTCAGCAGCATGGCACCAATGGTTACAATAAGAATTTGCTCGGTTTTAAACAGTACCGGCAGACCGCTACCGCCAAGGTTGGCGATAAAGTTAAGGCCAATCAAAGACATCAGCGGATTGATGTAGGTGGCCAGTAGGAAACCCAACAAGGCCCCCACTAAGGCGCCGATACAGCCACTCCACGCCCCCTGCAGGACAAAGATATGCACCACCCGGCGCCGCTCCAGCCCAAGCGTCTGCAGTATCGCCACATCGCCCTGCTTGTCGCCAACCATCATGACCAGCGATGACAAAATATTAAAAGCTGCCACCGCGATGATTAAGCAAAATAACAGGCCCATCATGTTCTTTTCCATGCGTACCGCTTGGAATAGCTCGCCGTAGTAGCTACGCCAATCGCTAAACTCAAGACCCGCAGCATTGAGTAGAGGTGAGAAGACATCGATATCAAAGGGGTCATTGAGGAAGAAGCGGGTTTGCTCCAGGTCCGCCCGGCGGCTGCGCTGCAGGCGGGCAAGGTCATCGATATGTACCAGCGCATATTGGCTATCGACCTCAGCGCCAAACTGAAAGATCCCAGCCACGGTGAAGTTTCGCTGGGCTGGCATCTCGCCAAGTGGCGTGTAAACCAGTCGCTCGGTGGCCATTACTCGCACCGTATCACCGACGTGAACACCCAGCGTGTTGGCAACATTAATGCCCAACACTATCTGATACTTACCAGCTTGTAGCTCGCCTAAGCGCCCCACCAGCATGGCCTTATCCAAGGCTTTTGCATCAGCCTGTACGGCGGGGTCAATCCCCTGCACTAGCCCCGCTTGCAGGCCTTTGCTGCTTTGCAGCACCACTTCACTGAGGATTAATGGCGAGGACGGCAAGGACTGTAGCGCTTCGGGCACCGCCTGTTCTGCAGGGACACTGAGGTGGGGAACCAGGTTGAGGATGCGCTGCTTGAGCTGAGCCTCAAAGCCATTCATCACCGAAATCACGGTAATCAGCGCAGCAACCCCAAGGGTGATACCTAATGTGGAGAACCAACTAACGAAGGAGGCAAAGCGTTGCTGCTTGGCGCCGCGGGAGAACCGCCAGGCGATAAAACGGTGCAGCCAAAAATGCGAGCTCACTGTTATTCTTCTATTTATCCAAAAACAGGCCACATCATACCCTGAGGCTGACCCCGGCAACAAGCCGGCTTATGTGACAGAAACACCAGTAGGGACAAGCGCTTGTATTCGTTTGCATTCGAATTGCCAACTTGGTCTAATGCCAAGTTACACCCCAGCTACCCTAGGACAGGCATGCAACAGCAGTATTTCAGCGTGCAGCACGCGCTTAACCTCAATGTAGAGGCGGTCAAGCCGCAAGCGCTCCCTCTCGACCAGCAACAGTTTGAGGCCGAGATCCCCGAGCCATTTCGGCTAAGCGGCGAAAACTCTACCGAAGAGCTGGCCAGCTTGCGTGGCCTAAAACCACTGGGTGAAGCCGGTGAGTTGCTGCTTGCCTACCTTGAGCGCCAAGCCAACAAGCTTAACCGGGTACTGAGTTATGTGCTGTCGCACCACGACAACGCCGAGCAGCGCTGTCAGAGCATCAGCTTTGGCGGCTCGGAGCTAAGCTTTGCCTGGAACAGCGACTTCGAGGTGGGTCAGGCGCTGCGCGTAAAGATCTTTGTTCCGGAAGAAAACGCCGCGATCTACTGCTACGGTGAGGTAGAGCGGGTTGAAGCGCGCCCAAGCCAATCGCCAGATGAAAGCGAAGCCAACTCACAGATCCACGTCTCTTACCGCTGGATCCGAGAACAAGACATCGAACTGCTGGTGCGCGCAAGCTTGCACATTCAGACCCAACAACTTAAAGACCGCGCCAATGCGCGCCAACAGAGCCAACAAAACGACCAGTAATAACATGGCAAATCTGATTGACTTACCCCTGCCGGCGGGTGCCGGTGATCAACAACACTTAGCGAATCTGCCTGGTAGTACCTTGGCTCTGGTGATTGCCCAATATATCGAGCAGCTAAAACAACCGGTGCTGATCCTAACCGAAGACACCCGCAGCGCCCTGCAGCTAGAGCGCGAAGTCAACGGCCTGCCCCCCGAGCGCAGTATTAACCTGCTGCCCGACTGGGAAACCCTGCCCTACGATAACTTTTCGCCGCATCAGGACATTATCTCCCAGCGCATTCTCAGCCTGAATCAGCTTAATCAGAACCCCGAGAGTGTGGTGATCGCGCCGATCAGCACCTGGCTGCAGCGCGCCGCGCCGGCCTCGTTTCTGAGTCAGCATAGCCTGCAGCTCAAGGCCGGACAGCAGCTCTCGCTCAGCGCCTTTAAGGAGCGCTTGGCTAAGGCCGGTTATCTGCATGTTGAGCAGGTGATGGAGCACGGCGAGTTTGCTCTGCGCGGCAGCTTGCTCGATTTGTTCCCAATGGGCAGCGATCGCCCCTACCGGCTGGATTTCTTCGATGATGAGCTGGAGAGCATCCGCGACTTTGACCCAGACACCCAGCGCAGTCAGGACACCCACCAGCAGCTAACCCTGCTGCCAGCCCACGAATTTCCCAGCGACAGCGCTGGTATCGAGCAGTTCCGCAAGCAGTGGCGAGAGCGCTTCGACACCAGCCGAGAGCCGGAGTCGATCTACCAGCAGGTCTCCAAGGGCGTGATGCCCGCCGGTATCGAATACTACCTGCCGCTGTTTCACCAGTGCACCGAGCTACTGTCTGAGCAGTTGCATCCCGATACCGTGGTACTGCGAGTGGGCGATCTGGAAGCCGCCAGCCGGCTGTTCTGGCAAGAGCTGGAGCAGCGCTATGAGAACCGCCGCTACGATCGCCAGCGCCCTATCTTGCCGCCGCAAGAGCTCTACGCCGACACCAACGAATGCTTCGCCGCGCTAAAACCCTTTAGCTTGATCAAACTGCAGGTAGGGAAAACCCGCGCCAGCGGCAACCGCCAGAACTTCCCGGCCAATCCGCTGCCCGATCTGAGCGTAAATCACCGCCTTAACCAACCCTTGCAAGCGCTGCAGCACTATATCGAGCATCACCCGCAGGCTCGCATCTGTTTCGTCGCAGAAACCGACGGCCGCCGCGAGGCCCTCAAAGCCTTGCTACGCCCGCTCAAACTCAAGCTACGCGAGGTTAACTCGCTGGGCGAGTTCGTTGAGCGTAAGTTCGAGCTCGGTCTGCTGGTCGCACCGCTGGAGAAAGGCTTTGAGCTGAGCGAACCGGCTATTCAGGTAGTGACCGAGGCCGACTTGCTCGGCGCTAAGGTGCGCACCCGTAAGCATCGCGAAGCCGCCAAAGGCATTCAGGCGGATGCGCTGATCCGCAACTTGGCCGAGCTATCGCTTGGCCAACCGGTGGTGCATATCGAACACGGGGTGGGTCGCTATCACGGCCTGACTAGCTTCGAGAATGGCGGCATCGTCACCGAGTTCTTGCAGCTTGAATACGCCAATGAAGCCAAGCTGTATGTGCCGGTGAGCGCGCTGCACCTTATTAGCCGCTACTCGGGGGCCAATGAAGAGAGCGCCCCGCTGCATAAACTCGGCAATGACCAGTGGCAGAAAGCCAAGCAAAAAGCCGCTGAGAGAGTGCGCGATGTTGCCGCTGAGCTTCTCGAGGTCTATGCCAAACGCGCCGCCAAGCCGGGCTATCAGTTTACTGTCGATGACAGCGCCTACCAGCAGTTTTGCGCCGACTTCCCGTTTGAGGAAACCGACGATCAGCTCAACGCCATTGACGCCATGATCAAGGACATGCGCAGCCCCAACGCCATGGACCGCTTGGTGTGTGGTGACGTGGGCTTTGGCAAAACCGAAGTGGCCATGCGCGCCGCATTTGTGGCGGTTAACGCTGGCAAGCAGGTGGCGGTGTTGGTACCCACTACCCTGCTGGCGCAGCAGCACTTTGACAACTTCAGCGACCGCTTCGCCAACTGGCCGGTAAATGTCGCGGTACTGTCGCGCTTTAAAACGCCTAAAGAGCAGCGCGAGATCTTGGCGCAAATCGAAGCCGGTCAGGTGGATATCATCATCGGTACCCATAAGCTTTTGAGCAAAGAGATCAAGTTCGCTGATCTTGGCCTGTTGGTGGTCGACGAAGAGCACCGCTTTGGGGTGCGCCACAAAGAGCAGATCAAAGCGATGCGCGCCGATGTCGACATTCTTACCCTCACCGCCACGCCGATCCCACGTACCCTGAATATGGCGATGAGTGGGATGCGCGATCTATCGATTATCGCCACCCCGCCCGCCAAGCGCTTAGCGGTGAAAACCTTTGTTCGCCAGCACGAAGTAGCGTTGGTGAAAGAAGCCATCAGCCGGGAGATTATGCGCGGTGGTCAGGTCTACTTCCTGCACAACAAGGTGGAGACCATCGACCGAGTTGCTCAAGAGCTGGAAGAGTGGCTACCGCAAGCGCGCATCACCGTGGCCCACGGCCAGATGCGCGAGCGCGAACTAGAGCGGATCATGAGCGATTTCCACCACCAGCGCTTTAACGTGCTGGTGTGTACCACCATTATCGAAACCGGCATCGATATCCCAAGCGCCAACACCATCATTATCAACCGCGCCGACAACTTCGGCCTGGCGCAGTTACACCAGCTACGCGGCCGGGTGGGACGCTCTCACCACCAAGCCTATGCTTACTTACTCACGCCGCCGCCGAAGCTTATGACCAAGGATGCAGTTAAGCGCCTCGACGCCATCTCGCAGCTGGAGGACCTTGGCGCTGGCTTTACCCTGGCGACCCACGACTTGGAGATCCGCGGCGCTGGTGAGCTGCTCGGCGATGAGCAAAGCGGCCAGATTGAAGCGGTCGGTTTTACCTTGTACATGGAGATGCTGGAGCGCGCGGTCACCGCCATGAAAAATGGTGAGGAGCTGGACTGGGATCTTAGCCAGAGCCAGCAATGCGATATGGAGCTACGCCTGCCCGCCTTGCTGCCGGAAGATTATATCTTCGATGTCACCACCCGCCTTACGCTGTATAAGCGCTTAGCAAACTGCCGCGACAGCCATGAGCTACGCGAGCTGCAGGTGGAGCTGATTGACCGCTTTGGCTTGTTGCCAGAGGCGGCCAAGAACCTATTCAGCGTGCAGCAGCTAAAACTTGATGCCACCGAACTGGGCATCAAGCGACTAGAAGCGGGGCCGAAAGGCGGCAGCGTCGAGTTTGCGGAACAGACGAAAGTCGATCCCGCTTTTCTGGTAAGCCTGTTACAATCCCAACCAAGAATTTATCGCCTAGAAGGCGCCAACAAGCTTAAGTTCACCATCCCCAGCGAGGGGCATGAGGAGCGCTTAAACTTGGTGGAAACATTACTGGAGCAACTGTCTAACCATGAGTCTTAAGCCCCTGCTAAGCGGCCTGCTGCTGCTTCTTCCATTGGCACAAAGTCAGGCGGAAGAGCGCTGGTTTGATATTGAAGTGATCGTGTTTAAGCGCGATGTCGCGCTAGAGCAAACCTCTGAGCACTGGCCGCAGCCCCAGTCGCTGTCGATTAAGCCCCAGCAAGCCCTGCTGGCCCCGATGTTCGAGTGTATCGAACCCTGCGCCCAGCCAAGCTTCCGCCAGTTGCCCAGCCAGATAGATGGCCGCGGCTGGCCAATTAGCGGCGCCACCAAGCGCAGTATGCTAAGTGCTGCGCAGCTGGAGCTAAAAGACGAGTTTGCTCGCCTAAATGCCCACGATGCCTATACCCCGCTGATGCACATCGGTTGGCGCGAAGTGGTTGCGCCGCGTAATCGCGCCAAACACTACCAGCTGGTTGCTGGTCGCGATTTCTCGGACCGCTTCGCGGATAGCGGCCTATTGCATGGCCAAGACCCACTAGAGCCAGCAGCAGATGACTCAGACCTGCCAAGCAACGAGCAGCAAGGTGACGAGCAGTCTAGTCTGGACTTGGCGCTCAGCGATTTACTTAGCGATGCCGACGCCGAACAGCCAGCCCAAGTTAACTCGCTCTGGGAGCTAGACGGTGGCATTCAGGTCTATCTGCAGCACTACTTGTATATCGACGCGCAATTCCTGTTGCGCCGCCCAGAGCGAGTTAAAGTGGTAACTGAAGCGGCTGAAGCAGAAGTGGCCGAGCCAGAGACTAGCCTCCCTGAGGCTATCACTGACGAGCCAAATGAAGTGGTGCTTATCGGCGGCTTGGACGACGTAGAGCCTGCGGAGTCAAGTTCGTCAATCAGCCAAAGTGAGTACCAGCAACAGCTGCAGAGCTTCCGCTTCGACCAGCGTCGCCGAGTTCGTTCCGGTGAGGTTCACTACTTTGACCACCCGCTGATGGGCATGCTGATCCAGATACGCCGCAGCCCTGAAGCCAGCGCAGACGCATCATTTGAGCCATCGGCTGAGCAGTTAGTCGAGCTTGAGGGAGACGCCGTCGAACCGGAGAATGAGGTTCAAACCTTGTCGAATGAGGACATTGAAAGCAGCGACGACACCGCTCAGCAAAACGAGCAAACTCGTCCGCTAGCTAACGAAGTGGCCAGCGACGAGGCCACTGCTGATAACGCCTCACCTGCCGCGTGAATCCACATCAACCGACGCTGCTGCTTGCCAGCGTTCTGCTTAGTCGAACTTGGTGGCTGTTTATCTTCGCAGCCGCCAGTCGCGATCAGGGTGCGGAGTTACTCGCCCTGTTCTACCCAGACCGCCAATGGTTTTACCTCAGCCTGATTGCCGGACTCATTCCTTTTTCCAAGCTGATTGTGGTCAAGCCATGGCAGCGCGTTCCGTGGCGCTTGCAGGCGGCGATACTCACGTTGATGACTCTGGCAGACATTGGCTACCAGCTAAAGGTAGTGGCAGCCAGTTCGTGGGATTTTCACTTGAGCAATGCGTTGCTGCTTTGGCTGGCGACAATGAGCCTTTGGCTGCTGCTGCGCGCACTGTTTAGCCGAACCCACTTAGAACACCCCTTTGTGAGCTAAGCGCGTTTAGCTAAACGTGGTGAGCTTAGGCTACAAGTTGAAACTGTAGCTAATACCGAATGACAAGATACTGGCAGAGCGCCCGGCAAGCCCTTGCGAAGAAGGTGACGTAAAGCTTCCCCGGTTCTGATCAACCTTGAAATAGTGCCACTCACCGATTAACGCCAAATTGGAGCGTAAGCTATAGCGCAGGCCCAGGCTGACACTTTGCGCATCATCAAGGTCATCCTCACCCCGAGCGTAGCGCATTCCGTAAGTCACATAGGGCGCCCATTTCTTGTAGCGGTAGACCAGCGAGAGATAGGCGTTCCAGGGCTGCTCCTCGCTAACCGTCGCCTCACCAATCAGGCTCCAGTTATCCCAGTCATAATAACCGCCATAGGCCCAGCTGGTCGTCTCAAACTCCACCACAATCGGTTGGAAAACTGGTGGGAAGGCATCAAACGGCGGCGCAGGGAAACTGTCCACCGACTCGATCCGCGCATCAGAGCGATCCACCCGCACATAGGCCAGCCAGTTGAAACTCTCAATATCGAAGCGAAGGCCGTAGATGCTATCGATATCCACATCCCACAAGATGTTGTTGCGCTCGTTGTTCTTAATCTTGGTGTTAAAGCCATAATAGAGCTGGGTTTTCAGCAGCAGGCTGTCGGTTAGCTCAAAGGTGGCATCGGCATCAAAACCTTCATAGCGGGTAAAGCCACTGGTGGTGTCGTACACCTCCGCGGGTAGCCGCATCCATGGGAAGGCCTGATTCACAAACACCACCTGCGAGTAAAGGAAGCTTGGCGCGCGCAGGCGGCCGCCGCGTAGGGTCACATTGTAAGTGGGTTTGAATGCCAAATAGGCCCACTCCAGCTCGGGATCGCTAAAGTCATCGACCGGACGCTTAACCACTTGCAACGAAGCGGCTAGCCAGTCGTTCGGGCGAATATCCGCCTGCAGGCCGACGATGGTATCGCAATCCCAACACCACTCGTCTTGAATGTTGCGAGAGTAATAGTAGGGGATCTCCGAGTTACTTTTGGCAGCTCCCGTGGATGCGAAGCCAGACACCCCTAGCCAATCGGGCAACTCCACAGCAGACGCCGCCGGCGCGATCCCCAGCATGCATGCTATCACCGCGTGTTTAGTGAACTTCAAGCAAGACATTCAGGTCTCCTACATGCTCAAGGGGCAAGTAGCCCAATCCTTCGGGGTTTTGCTGTAGCCATTCACGTATTGCTGAGTAGTCCTCGCTGCTGCTCTCTTCAGGTGGGGTGCCTCGTCCGGAAAATGCCAGCGAGGTCCAGATGCGGTTCATCTCCGCTTCGTTCTTGTTGAGAAAGGCCTTGTAGAAGGCCGTGCGATCAGCATTACCACTGGGGAAATCGATAAGTCGTACCCGACCAATTCCCTTCACGGAAGACGATTTACCCAAGAACACCAACTTCGCCTTGGTCAATGAAAGCTGGGCTGGTGGGCTGGGAGTGGCAGATACGATGGCGTACTGCGCTGAAGCCGAAAAGCTAAGCAGCAGCAGGAGTACCGAGGGTCGGCATAGGGCGCTGAGCACTAGCCAGAAGTTCGTCACTGAATCGCGTTCCTTGCGTGGTTTCTAGTGATTACTTTAATCGCGCTAGTGACAAAACGCCAAATTAATTTGACAAGAATATTTATAGCCACAAACAAATATGTGGCTATAAATCACACTTTTAGATGTCTAATGAAGCTTCATCTTCGGCCGTAATACTTGGTTGATACGCCCAACCAAGATCATCAAGCCGGTCTTCACATAGCCGTGTAAGGCGATATGGTGCATGCGATACAGCGAAAGATAGATAAGACGCGCCAGTTGGCCTTCTACCTTCATTGAACCGCGCATCAGGTTGCCCATCAGCGAACCTACGGTGGAGTAGTTGCTTAGCGACACCAAAGAGCCGTGGTCGTGGTAGTGAAAGTCTTGCAGTGGTTTGTTTTGTAGCTGCTTGGCCAGATTCTTATAGACCAGTGATGCCATCTGGTGGGCCGACTGGGCGCGCGGTGGCACCCACCCTTCCCCCATGGCGCAGGCTGCGCAGTCGCCAATCGCATAGATACGTTCATCGTTGCTGGTCTGCAGGCTCGGCTTCACCACCAACTGATTGATGCGGTTGCTCTCCAGCCCAGCCAGATCCTGCATAAAGCTTGGGCACTTAATCCCTGCAGCCCATACCATTAGGTCAGCCTCAATCAGCTCGCCATCAGCGGTCATCAAGCCCTGCTCATTGGCCTCGGTGATGCGCGTGGCGGTACGCACATCGACGCCCATCTTGGTCAGCTCACTATGGGCAGAGCCGGAGATCCGTTCAGGTAGTGCAGGTAAGATCCGCGGACCAGCTTCCACCAGCGTCACCTCCAGGCACTGCGCCGATACCTTCGGCACCCCGTAGGCACGCATCTGGTCGACGGCGTTGTAGAGTTCAGCAGAGAGCTCAACACCGGTTGCCCCTGCGCCGACAATCGCCACCTTGACCTTGCCACCCTTCTCGGCTTCATCGTTCTGCGAGAACTGCAGGAAGCGGTTAAGCATCCGGGTATGGAACAGCTCAGCCCGCTCAGGGTTGTCCAAGAAGATACAGTGCTGCTTAACGCCCGGGGTGTTGAAGTCGTTAGAGACCGAGCCAATGGCAATCACCAAGTAGTCATAATCGAGCTGTCTGGCGGGCAATACCTCCTGCCCTTCTGCCATCATCGGCGCCAACATCAGCTTGCGCTGCTCACGGTCAATGCCTTGCATCTCGCCCAGCTGAAATTCAAAGCCTTGTTTGGCGGCATGGGTGCGGTAGCTTAAGGCGTCGATCCCGGCATCCAGTGAGCCGGTCGCCACCTCGTGCAGCAGCGGTTTCCATAGGTGGGTGCGGTTGCGGTCAACCAAGGTGATGTTCGCCTTGCCCTTTTTGCCAAGCTTGCGGCCGAGCTTAGTGGCCAGCTCCAGTCCGCCTGCGCCGCCTCCAACAACAACGATGTTAGTCATATGCTTCCCTAAAATTTCGGTTGTTCCAATTTGTTTAACTAAACACACGGCATGCGCTGGTGAAGCAGAGCAAAACACCAGAGTTTGAGCAGTTAGCACTTAGTTAAACCGACTGAAACGACACTCACGCGACAACAAACGGTGGTTGAGTAGATAGGGAGTGATTATACAAAAGTTGACGTAGATCAAACAGGGTTATTTGATCTACGTCATAAAAATCAGGCTTGTGGACGCCGTTGATGGGCTTTGATGCGCTGCAGATGGGCGCTGATATCGGCGAATTTATGGGCCTGCTTGTCGTCCCAAACTATCTCGTAGTAAGGCGATAAGGCCGCTTCGGTTTGTTGATTATCGTGGACGTCATTGTCCCGCGACAGCACCACCAGGCAGTTGCCACGGTTTTTCTCGCGAAACTCGCTGACACACTTAGTGGCAATGTCTTGATACTCTTCCGGACGCTCGATCCGGCCTTGCATGTTTTGTTCGGGGTTGAGGTTGGGGTTGAAGATCACCGACGGAATGCCGCACAAAAACCCAATGCGCTCACTCCAGTAACCACCCAAGCCCACACCACAAATCACGCTCGGCTCATCGGGGGTGAAGCTGAGTTGCTTGTGCACCTCTTTGAGCAAGTGGCTCATATCGTGTTTGGGGTGGATGGTACTGTAGCTGATGGGACGTACGTCCTCATCGATAAATTGCAGTTGCAAGACCTTTTCGTGGTTCCCCGGGCTGGTGGAATCAAAGCCATGCAGATAAATAATCATTGCTCTTTCCTTGATACAACATTGTTACGACAGTTCTCAATTAAACAGTAGCATGTCCTAAGCCCTCAAGCTGGCGTTTTATCCGCTGATAATCCTGACGTTTATCCAGCTCACGCCAACTGGCTGGGTGAGAACCGCCCAACAGGGTCTCAACTAATAACTGATTCGAAGACGACGGCACTGGCTGCGGCAGGCCGTCCAGCAAGCTTATTGTAGCCGCTCGATCGTTACAAGCGAGCAACAACTGACAACCGGCTTCAAGGGCTTGTTGGGCACGTTGCAAACAGTCGCCTGCGGTCGAAGCGCCTTGCATACTGAGATCATCACTGAAGATCAGCCCATCAAAGCTAAGTTGCTGGCGCAGTACCTGCTGCAGCCACAATGGAGAGAAACCCGCCGAGTTAGCGTCCACCGATGAATAGACTACATGGGCCGGCATTACTGCGTCCAGCTTACGCTGGCGGATAAGCTGCGCAAAAGGCTGCATATCAGACATTTGAATTTCGCTAAGTGGCCGGGGGTCATCAGCCTGATGGAAGTGGGTATCAGCCACCACCGAGCCATGGCCGGGAAAGTGCTTACCGGTGGCTTTCATGCCCGCCACTCGCATACCGTCGATAAAGCCGCTGGCCAGCTCACTTACCTCATCAGGGTCACTGGAGAAGGCTCGACTGCCAATCACATCACTGCCGCGGTCTAGATCGAGCACCGGCGCAAAGCTTAAATCGATATCGCAGGCGCGCAGCTCCGCAGCCATTAGCCAACCGAGCTGAGCGGCCCAGTCATTGGCTTCTAGCTTAAGCAGGCGCGCTTGCTCGGCCACCATCCCCATCGCGGGGATCGCCGAGAACTGCTCGCGAAAACGCTGCACCCGGCCACCTTCATGGTCAACGCTAATTAGCAGCGGCCGGCTGGCCGCTGCCCGAACTTGACGGACCAACTCCATAAGCTGGTCCCGTTGCTGATAGTTGCGGGTGAACAGGATAACCCCGGCCACCGTGGGATGTTGCAGTAGCTCTCGCTCTTCGGCGTCAAGCTCGGTCCCCTGAAGATCGATAAACAACTGCCCCATCGTCTACCACCCTAACGTTTTTTTGCTTTGCTGTTTGCGGATTTCGGTCTCGTCCGCCCATTCGACGATACCAGTTTGCAGATCCATCAAGCGCATGGTCATCTTGTAGTACACATCGGTCACCTTCTTGTCTTGCTTAACGATGCTCGACAGGTTTCCGTAGAGCATGTACTCGGCACCGACCATCTGACCAAAGGCGATGGCTTTACTCGGGTCGACCAACTCATCGTCGTTTTGGAAGTTCAGCTGATCGCGAACCGACTCAACTCGGCTCATGTCCACAAAGCGGAACTTGCCCGATTGCAGCATACGGGTCGAGATCGAATCGGTGACCGATTCGGTATCGATATGCTCGGTGGTCTTGTTCTTGATGCGCTCGACAAACACGATCGGACGGCCAGAGGCGGTGATCTCATCGAGCAGTGGCGATGCGATCAGCGAATCGGTCATCTGCGCAGCAATGGTTTGCAGATCGGTGGAGCCGAACTCGGTGTTGATGGTTTCCACTTCCTGCGGGTCGCCGTAGCTTACCTTGCTAGAACACCCGCCGAGCAGCGCCAGACTTGCTGCCAACGCGGTGGCACATACCAATTTGTTCATACACTACTCCTAGTTTTTTACTTCGCGTATATAGACTTTGAACGAGTCGGCCCGGGTGTCGAGCGCGACCGATTGTACTTGAATTTCTTGATGCCCATGCAGCGCCAGAGGATGCCATGGGGTGTTCGCCAGATCTAACTGCACGCCTTGCTCATCGAACCAATAGAAGCGGTACTGCAGCTTCTGGGTACTCGAGGCGGTAGACTTCACGGTGGCAAAGCCACGCAGGCGATCGCCCTCTTCCACGGTGCGCGCGTTTAAAATGGTCAGGCGGCGACCCAGTCCAAAGTTATCGACAATCAGCCACTGATTATTATCGCGGGCTTCAGAGTTTGCCGATATCCCAGAGGTATTGGTGGAACACCCGGCCACCAGCACGATCAGCATTGAAAGCAAAAAGCTACGCATAAGCGCCTCCTACAGTTGAAAACTGCGCGTGACAGTATACTCACCGGCAAATACCAGTGTGACTCTGCCCGCACTCACGTTAATGGTCGATTCCGAGTTCATCCAGCCCGGCACAGAAAAGCGGTGACTACCGCTGTCGATGGCCTTGATGGCGATATTATCCTGCGCAGGTAAGGTCTGCCAGTGTCGGGTATCTGCCCGCTCAGAGACGATGTTGTAGATGTTCATCAGAGCACCCGCCAACTCCTCTTCCTTGGTCGACTTCTCAACCTCACGGGTCAAGCCATCCTTAGTGGCTAAGCGTAGCACCTGGCGCAGTATCAACCCGGGCAGGTCTTCCTGTAGCTGCCGCTGAGCCACTGCGCTGAAATTGGTCATCGGCGCAGCCACATAATGCTTGTCACCAAGTTGGAAGGCCAAGTTGTCGGCGCTGCGCACCCCGGTCATCACCGGCAGGGCCACCGAGTAATAGCGCCAATGGCGGCCGTCGGGGATTGGCACGGTAAACTTCACCTCTTGGCGCGCCTGCACCAGCCCCTGCTCGGCAATCAGCACCACCAGCCCCTGCCCCTCGCCAAGATCCAACTCTGCGCCGCCGCTGTATTGCTCAACGTCACTCATCCCCAAACGTTTGCCTAAACGCCCCACCTCGGCTTTGAGATCGGGGTTGTCCGGTGCCAATGACAAAGCCTTACGGTAGGAGATATAGGCGTCGTTAGGCTCGCCGGCGGCCACAAACATAGCCCCGGCCAGTGCGTGTGATGAGGCCAGCTGATAGGGATCGGAAAGGGTCGAAGACAGACCGCTTTGTGGGTACTCCCCCAACACCGCCTGATACTGGGTGCGGTACTCTCGCAACTCTTGTTCGAGATCGCGCGGCGCCTCGGAAAGCGCCTGTTGCTGGAGCCTGTTGGCGCGGCGCACCTCGACCAGCGCACCGGACAGGCCCTGCTGCTCAAGGTAGTTCTGCGCCTGATAGTAGTGCAGCATCGCCTGCTCATAGGGCGGAATGGTGTACTCGATAAAGTTATCGTTGCTAATTAAACTGGCGGTCTGCTGCAGACCAGAAGAGACCCGATAGTTAGGCTGGGTACTTAGCCAGCGAAGCTGCTGATCGACTTGGCTAAAGCTTGCCAGGCTCTGCTCGCTATCTGGGCTTAGATACTCCAAGCGCCCTTGTTCAAGCAAGCGCAAATACTGAGCCGTACCAGAGTCACCGGCCTTGAAAGCCGCTGCAGCTTTGCTCGCCTGTCCTTGCGCAACCAAGCTGCGCGACCAACTCAGCTGATCGGAGTAGCTACTCAACAGCTGCTGATAGAAGGTGGCCGAACATGCCACTAACAGCATGCTGCAAAGCGCAATACTAAGCAGCTTGGCACGGCGCTTGAGCGCATTACTGAAACGAGTAGAGCGATAGAACAAGCAACAATCTCCGTGCAGAACGAATGGCAGGCTCTTGGGTGAACAGGAGCCACATTATGCGAGAACTTAAGCAAGGGAAAAAGCACCTTTACGCGAGTTTACTTAAATACCCCTTAGTCGATGAAAATATCAGCCAAAGTCTAAAAGTCGATGACTCATCATCGCGCCTCAACACAACAAAGCACAACGATGCCACGCGCAATAATGCGTTATTCGGTAACAGCCTTTAGCTCGGTGAAAAGCCCGCGATTTAAAGTAAGTGATTACTCATTTATAAAATCTTTGTCTCTCGCAAGGTTCAATCGGCTAAATTACGAGCAGTTCGGCGGCTGCGCTGAAGTTTGTTGTGATCCTGTCGATAGTATAATTGACGCAGCCTCGGCATAATCGAGGTAACGGCTAAAAACAAAATAAAGTAAGCCTGGTAACAGTAAAACACAAAAACAAAAAAGCTACGTTTGGGAAAGGGATAGTCGAGGGGCTATGAAAAAGATTGTAAATAATGCAATTGGCGTAGGTCAGACGCTCGCCAATTTGTCGATTGTACATCGGGTAAACATTGGCTTCGCTTTATTAGTGTTAATGATGTTGATAGCCAGCGCGTTAAACATTCGAGCCGGCGGGCTTATCGCCAACCAGCTCGACGAAGTAACCAACAACGCCAACCCCTTGGTGTTGGAAAGCAGTCAGTTCGCGGTTGACCTACTCACCGCCGATAAGCACTTCAAAGATGCGCTTACTAGCGTTAATCCAGAAAGCATTCAATCCAGCCAAGACAACTTCGAGCAAAGCCAGCTCGACTTTGTTCAACAGATTGGCAGCCTGCTGCAAAGCACCCAGCCTTATCCAGAGCTGCGTCAGCGGATTGAAGCGCTCAATCAACTTGAAAGTGACTACTTTCAAGTGGCGATGCAGGTGATGCGCGACAACGTCAGCTACCGCGAGCAGGTTACTCAGGTGCGGCGCAGCGCGAGTCAACTGCAGATTATGCTGCCACAGCTGAAGAAAAATCTGTCTGATAAAGTGATTCTGCTCGATGATGATTACATCCGCTGGGCCAGCGAGAGCTTTCTCAATGCCATGGCGACCATCGAGCTGAACACCATGGACGGGCTAAGTCGCGATGATTCTGAAAACATCGCCAAGTCCCTCGCCCGCAACAAGAACCTGCTCAAGACCTTTGAAGAGGCCACCAGTAATCTGGAAGATGAGATCCCAGAGCTGCGCAACGACATCGGCCACCAGATCGACCAGTTTGTGCGAGATACCACTGCCGACACCGGCGCACTGGCTCGACACCTTGAGCTGGTCACCCAGCGCGAGACCATCGAGCAACGCACCGCCGAGGTAGCCGTGCTAATCAGTGACGCGGTCGAACAGCTTAACGAGATCAACCGCATCGCCAACCAGATCGCCGCTGATGCCGCTGCCGAGGCTCATCAACGTATCAGCGCCACCCGCTGGCAGGCGATTATCGCCATGCTGATTGCGGTACCAGTGACCATTGCCATCGCCTGGAGTGTGGCTCAGGGCATCAAGCGCCCACTGCGTTTGCTGATGGATAACTTTGGCGCGGCCGCCGAAGGCGATTTAACTCGTGAGATTGACTACACCAGCAACAACGAGTTCGGTCAGCTGGCTAGCTCCGCCAACCAGATGGTCAGCCAGATGCGCAAGCTACTGCACGACATCCTCGATGGTGCCGAGAGCTTGGCCAATGTGTCGCGCTCCAACTCGCAAACCCTCAACGAGGCGCGCAGCGAGTTGGACAATCAGCGTCAGGAGACCGCCTCAGTGGCAGCCGCCATGACCGAGATGGAGCAGTCGGTACGCGAAGTCGCCTCTAGCGCCAATGTCACCTTGGACAAGGTGATGGAAGTGGAGCATGCCTCCAGTTCAGGCCGTAAAATCATGAGCGACAATATCACCACCACTCATCAACTGTCCGACCGTTTGGCGCACAGCAGTGAGGTCATCGGCGAAGTGGGCGATATGAGTAACAACATCGGGTCGATTCTCGATGTGATCCGTGGTATAGCCGATCAAACTAACCTGCTGGCGCTTAACGCCGCCATCGAAGCCGCCCGTGCCGGCGAGCAAGGCCGAGGCTTCGCGGTAGTGGCTGATGAGGTAAGGGTGTTGGCTCAGAAAACCACCGATTCAACCTCTGAGATCCAGACCATGATCGAGAATCTTCAGAAGAGTGCCAAGCGCGCGGTAGAGGTGATGGCCCAGTGCTCCAATGAGATGCAATCGAGTATTGCGCAAACCTCAGATGCCAACGGCGCGATGGAGGAGATCCAGGGGATTATCACTCAGATCTCTGACATGAGCAGCCAGATTGCTGCCGCCGCCGAGCAGCAGCAAGCGACTGGCGCAGAGATCTCCAGCAACCTTAACCGTATCTCCAATATTAGCGATGAGAACTACCACAGCATTGAGGTGGTGGCACACACCAGTGAGGAGATGGGCGAGCTGGCGCAAACCCAAGACCAGCTGGTGAAACACTTCAAGGTGTAGTGTAATGGTGGGGCGCGGGATGCGCCCCGAACCTCACACAACAGTTAAAGGATTAACCTGTGGATTTGCTCAGTCCGGAACTCAAAAAACGCTTTGACGCCCTGCCCTGCAACTCTGAAGTGCAGATCCAAATTCCCACGGCCACCACACCAATTCGCCTGCGCAGTCGTTTGGTCGGTATCGATCCCAACATGTGCATATTGCTCAGCCAAGGCAGCGATCATAACTGGAAGGCCGCCAAAGAGTTGCTGCGTGAAGGCCAAACCGTGGTGATACGGGTGATGAACCCGCTCGACCCCGACGGCCCGATCTTTGCGTATCGCGATGCCATCACCAAGATGATGAGCGTGGTGGGCCGCTGGTTGGTGATTGGCTACCCCAAACAGATGCAGTACATCAGCCTGCGAGAACATGCCCGTCATCCGGTACAGGCTCAAGCCAAACTGATTTTCAGCGATAGCCAATCCTCGGTGCAGTTGTGTGATATCTCCTTGCAAGGCTGTGCGGTCATCACCGAACACTTAGTGAAAGCCGGTGTTCCCGATGGGCAATTACAGCTGCAAACCCACGACAATAAGCCCATTGCTATCCCAGTTCAGTTCTGCAATCAGAACCGTACCCACCCGCAATCAGAGCAGTATCAGGTAGGCCTGAAGTTCAGCGCCGATGACAAGCAAAAAATCCGCTTTGTTCAGCAAACCATCCTGCAATACCTGATTGAAACCTAGGCTAAGCTCACTGTTTTAGTAATTACCGCCAACAGAGTTTTGACTCTCCGCACACTCTGGCTGGATGCCTGCTGAAAAATGTAACCGGTTTCATTTTAATTGAGGAAATGTAACACCGCATTCACTCACATGGAGGTCATGTATGCGTTTGGGTCTAGGCATCGTATCCCGCGTCATCACCAGCTTCGCCATTCTTGGTATTTCAATGTTGCTACTTGGAGGTTACTCCATGTACAGCAATCGCTCATTGCACGATGATGTGCAGCAGATCAGCCAGCGCTTTACCCCGATGGTTGAACTGGCAGGAGACGCCAGCCTTACCTCCCTGCAGCTCGAAAAACACCTGAACAACTACCTGTTTGAAAACCGCAACAACGCTCAAGCCGAGTTATTCGACGAGCTGGCGCCACTCGCTGAGCAGCTCAACCAGCAACTACTAGATATTCCTGATGAACTGCTGCCAGCAGAGCAGAGAACCGCTTCTGTGGCTGCCATTGAGCAGTTTCTGAGTCATGCAGCGAGCATTCAAGGTAATCACCAAAGCAGCATCGAGCTGCAACAGGCCATCGCCAAAAAACGTATCCGCGTACAAAGGTTGCCCGGCACTATTCAGCGTGACCTGCAGGCCTTCACCACCGAATCGAGCACCTTCCTCAAGTCGATTCTTGCCAACCTCGATACCTCCCTTTCGTTTGTCGAGGTCAACACTCTGCGGGCGCTCAATGCCAGCGACCCCAGCGAGGTCAGCAAAGCGCTGCTGGCCAACCAGAAGAAACGCGATGACATCGAGATGGATTTCGAAGATATCGTGAGCCTGGTCGACAGCGTCCAAGACATGGCCAACGGCTCGATTGCCCATGGCATTAAAGAGCTGCTGCAAGAGACTATGGAGCCGCAAGGAGTGCTCTCGCAACAGCTGCAGTACATTGAGCACCAACAGCAACTGAGCCACGACCTTACCCTGGCGACCAGTGCTATCGATGAGCTGGTTGCTGGATTGGCGCAGGTACAAAACATCGCAAGAGAGCGTGCCAATGCAGCCAACCAACGCGCTGAAAGCACCTATCAGCGGGGTCGAGCATTGCTGGTAGGACTATTATCAGTCTCGCTGTTGGTGGTGCTTATTATCAGCGCCAGCATCTATCGCAGCGTGAACTCGCCACTACGGGAGATCAAAGCGGTATTACACCAGCTCACCCAAGGGGATTTACGTAGCAAGATTGGCTACGCCAAACCCGATGAGTTCGGCGAGTTAAGCACCAACATCAACCAGGTCATCGACCAACTGCAGCACATATTGGGCGAACTTAGCTCCACCGCCGCCGAAATCAAACAGGTATCTCAGAGCAATCTGGCCAGCGCCGAGCGGGTCACCGACAAGCTCGACAGCGAACGCCAAGGTACCGCGAGCGTCGCAGCAGCCATGACCGAGATGGAACAATCAGCGGTGCAGGTGTCCGATGCGGTCGACCATGCCCAGCAACGAATTCAAGAGGTAAAGGCAGCCAGTGCACTGGGCCTGGAGCTGTCCGATCAAAACCGTCAGTTAATCGACCAACTGGCAGAGCGAATAAGCCAGAGCACCGGTGTGGTTGAGCAAGTGGAAAGCCTGGGCGCCGACATTGCCGGGATCTTAGATGTCATTGAAGATATTGCCTCGCAAACCAACTTACTGGCGCTTAACGCCGCCATCGAAGCGGCCCGGGCTGGCGAACATGGCCGTGGCTTTGCAGTGGTCTCCGACGAGGTGCGCAGCTTAGCGCAGAAGACCCGCAGCTCAACCGGTAAGATCCAAGAGATGATCGAGGCACTGCAACAGAGCATTAAAAGCGCTACCCACCAAATGGGCGAGTGCCATCAGGAGATGACCCAGTGCGTACGCATGTCCGATGAAACCGAACAAAGCCAACAGCAAATTCAACTATTGATGGAAGAGATCGCCGAGCTCGGCACCCAGATCTCGGTTGCCGCCACCGAACAGCGGCAAACCTCACAAGCGATATCTCTTAACCTTAATGAGATA
This sequence comes from Aliagarivorans taiwanensis DSM 22990, assembly GCF_000429505.1. GTDB lineage: Bacteria > Pseudomonadota > Gammaproteobacteria > Enterobacterales > Celerinatantimonadaceae > Aliagarivorans > Aliagarivorans taiwanensis. The sequence goes on from NZ_AUBZ01000001.1 coordinate 106,223, forward strand.
TCTAGTGGCTCGGCGAGCAACTACCAAGAGATTGGCCAAGTACTCGAAGTCAGTGGCCAACTTAGCGGCCTGGCGCAGAAGCAAGAGACCCTCGCGCAGCGCTTTGAGGTAGTATGAACAGCGTTTTGAGGTGGTATGAGCAGCGCTTTGACGCTATTTGAATAGCATTTTGTAGAAAGGTAAGCAGGGCCGTGTTTACTGCCCTGCTTAGCAAGCGGAGTGATGCTACGGTTGGTAGGTTTTCAAGGTATCAAAGAAGGTTTTGCGAGCACTCTTGGAGCCGAGAGTTTCAGCCTCATCCACCAGCGATAGCGCGGTATCGATCTGGCCCGACTGAATAGACTCTCTGATCAACTGGTTGTACATCGACTCTGTCTGCTCCAGCATGCGCCGCTTGGTATCTGGCGTATCGCTGGCAACCCCCACGGTGGCAGGTTCTGCGCTCAACGCACTATTGTCGCTACCAATCTCGGCAGCCGTGGTGGTTTTAGGCTGCTCAACCACAGCCTGGCGTCGCTCACGCGCTTGCTTGTCAGCAACGATACTCTTGCCTTGGTAGTCAACGGCCGTTGCTACCTTCTGGCTACGTTCGCCAAACAAGGGCTTTTGCTCGATAACTCCGTCTCTTACCGTTGGATTCACATACAACTCGAGTGCGCCTAACGCGCTGTGCGGCAACTCTACATCGTTCATCATGGGGTCGTTGCGGCCATTGTTGATATCTTCGATGCGACGTGGATGCACCATGGTCACCGAGCCCTGCATATCGTTGGCAGTTGAGTACACCAACAGGTAGCTATCTCCCAGTGAGGGGTCGAGCTGGATAACAGCACGATAACGGTTAGGATCGCGTTTCTTTTCTGCGATGGCATAGCGGAAGCTGCTAAAAGGGATCTGGCGAATAACTTGGTGGTTGGCATCTAAGATGGCGACGGTGGGCGCTAACACGCCGTCGGTTGCAACGCTATCAATCGCCAGCAGGTAAGGCGCACTGGCCTTGGGTAACTGATAACCCAGCGTATAGCTGTCACCAGATACAAATGGGAACACTTGGGTGTCTTCGTCGAGCGCTTGGCGTACCCGGGATTTTTCCTCAAGTGGCGTGTACTCAAGCTCAGATAGCGACCAACAGCACAAGCTAGCACTGCTCAGATTATCGCGCGCTTCGTCAACTTCGTTGCTGAATGGCGCCAACGCCTTGTCCAGATCGAATACCCTTAAATCCTCCACCGATGAAGAACAGGCTGCCAGCCCTAATGAAAACATGGCCACGATTAACTTCGAATGTTCCACAACTACTCCCTTGGTATCTTTTTGCTCTCCATTAGTGGTTAACCAATATCAACATTTTGTGGCATAAACTGCCAGATATATTTACCAATTAGTCTGCCACGATCACAGTCCTTGGCAGGCTTCAGGCATAAAAAAAGGAGGCCTTAGGCCTCCTCATCAACTCATGAAAACCACTTAGTTAGTTTTCAGGAAGTTTTCCATATCAGTCTTCAGGTTGTCAGACTTGGTACCGAAGATAGCTTGTACACCTTGGCCAGCTACCACAACACCCGCTGCGCCCAGAGACTTAAGCTTAGCTTGGTCTACTGCGTCAACCGCTTTAACTTGGATGCGCAGACGAGTAATACAAGCGTCCAGGCTAACGATGTTTTCGCGACCGCCAAAGGCTTCAACCAGAGACTTGCTCATCTCGTCGCCTTGAACTTGTGCAGTCTCTTCTTCTTCATCTTCACGACCTGGAGTCTTCAGGTCAAACTTAGCGATTACGAAGCGGAACACTGAGTAGTAGATTGCAGCGTAAATCAGACCAATTACAGGGAACAGGAAGATCTTCTGTGAGTTGGCAGACAGAACGATGAAGTCAATCAGACCGTGTGAGAACGAAGTACCGTGTACCATGCCCAGGGTGTTGGTTACTACGAAAGCAGTACCCGCTAGCAGAGCGTGGATTACGTACAGTACTGGTGCTGCGAACAGGAATGCGAACTCGATGGGTTCGGTGATACCAGTCAGGAATGAAGTCAGTGCAGCAGAGATCATCACACCACCGATCTTGGCGCGGTTCTCAGGTTTAGCAGAGTGCCAGATAGCAACAGCAGCAGCAGGCAGACCGTACATCTTGAACATGTAACCACCAGCCAGCTGGCCGAAGTAGTGCATTTCAGCAGTACGAGAAGCCGCATCAGATTCGATGTAGCACTGTAGGATACCGTTACGTACTTCACCAGCAGCGTTCAAACACTCACCAGCTTGGTAGAAGAATGGAACGTTCCAGATGTGGTGCAGACCGAATGGAATCAGTGCACGCTCAACCACGCCGTAGATACCGAAAGCAACCTGTGGGCTTTGTACCGCGGCCCAGTGAGAGAAGCTATCGATTACTGAACCAATTGGTGGCCAGATGAACGACAGGATAATACCCAGGAAGATGCTCAGGAAGGCAGTGATAATTGGCACTGAACGCTTACCAGCGAAGAAGCCCAAGTAAGCAGGCAGCTGGATGCGGAAGAAGCGGTTAAAGGTCCAGGCAGCTACACCACCGGCCAGGATACCGCCAAGAACACCGGTGTCGATGGCTTCAACGCCCATCACACCCGCCATTACGCTCAGGGTACCTTGTACAACACCGAAGCCTACGATCGCAGCCAGTGCCGCTACACCATCGTTGTTAGTGAAGCCAAGTGCAACACCTACAGCGAACAGTAGCGCCATCTGACCGAATACCGCCATACCGGCTTCAACCATTAGTGCAGAGATAATCTCTGGCATCCATGAGAAGCCGGCAGCACCGACCCCTAGCAAAATACCAGCAACCGGCATAACCGATACTGGTAGCATTAGTGCTTTACCAACTTTTTGTGCGTTGGCAAACAGTTTGTTTGACATAGTGAGCTCCTAAAGGGACGTCCAATCTAGAAAGTCTTTGGCTTACAGCCTAGACCAAAAAGGGCGGCTTGATTGTTTTTGTAATATCCAGCCACCCTCTGTAGATATTCGCCGCTAGTTTACGGCGATAAATGTCAAAAAAATGCGAGCTAGGACAAGTTAAACCTCTCATTTCGTAACGCTTTGTAACACCTCTAAACAGGCGCGCTACATAGCTGCATTTGCGTATTACAATGTTGATTTACGCTACGTCAGATACACAAAAGGCCAGCTATTGCTAGCCGGCCTTTTTTAGAAACATAAAGCGTTTAGTAGTTTGAGTACGCTTTAATAAAGGTGCTCCGCGCAGAGGCCGAACCCGCCGCCTCGGCTTCTTCAACCAAGGTCAGCGCACGATTCAGATCGCCCTGAGCCACATACTTCTGAATGAGCTGGTTATAGAAGGCCTCGGTCTCTTCCAACATCGAGCCAGTCGCAACAGTAGACTTAGCTTTAGGGCTAGTCGTTTGTGTAGCCGCGGCAGGCTCAGCTGCAGGCTTGGTCGCAGGCGCAACCGTCTCAGCAGCAACGGGAGCGGCCACTAGCACTGGACGGCTTGGATCCACCAACTCGCTGGTATTCGCAACAATCACCTTGCTGTCATCCAGTGCTCGTCCGCCTCGGCCAAAGTGCACACCGACCACACCTTGTGTGGCATGGGGGATAATCGGGTCTTTCAAACCCGTGGTGTTCATCCCAGAGGTCGAGCGCGACTCGAGCGTTGCCACGTGAGAAACATTGCTGGTACCTGCGACTAGCTCATCGGTGGTGTAGACAAGCAGGTACTTCTCATTGGTTTCAGGCGAACCGGTTCGACGCAGATTGAAGCTGGCCAATAACCTGTGTGGCTGATATTGCGTCTTCTCGAGGTAGTCGAAGTTCTCACCAGGTACCACACGTGTTACTTCGAAATTTTCATTAAGCATGGCGACTTTTGGCACAAACACCGATTGCTTGATTTCACTGGTTACCGTCACTGGCAGGTCTGTGCTGCCTTGTGGGATCTCGTAAGCCAATAAAAAGCTCTTGCCCGATGCAAACTCGAAACTCTGATTGCCACTGCTTACCGACTCTTTGAAAAAATAACTCTCGGGCGTAGCCAGGTAATTTATCTCTGATAGCGAGGTGCAACACGGAACAGACTCAGCCAAAGCCTTTTCATCTTGAACTCGGAACCCAAACAGCTCGGTACCGCCGGGAACGGAACTGAGTATCTGCTGATTTTGCTTTGAAGAACATCCTGAAATAATCGCTGGAACCAGCACAATCCATAACCATTTGCGACTCACTACAATCTCCCTAACTAAATAAAAACTAACTCCCCAAGCTAGAATTTTGCTGCTAGCTTGGCTAGTGGAACAACCAAAACTTGTCGGCGGCCCCCCACCTACAAGCACCGCCATGAAACAAGTTTCACGACTATGCAAAATCAATTGTGCCAAATCAAAAAAGGCCAGCAGTTTGTGCCGGCCCTTCTTGATGATCTATCTCAACGATTAATTACTCTTTACCGCCTCGACAAAGGTCTCTCGCGCGGTTTTTGAGCCAATCGCTTCTGCCTCTTCAACCAAGGTCAAGGCTTTGCCAATATCACCTTCGGCAACATAGCGCTTAATCAGCTGATTGTAGAAGCTTTCGGCTTCAGACAAACGCTCTTGGCTAACCGAAGTAGCTTTCTTTGCTCCAACCCCGGCAGTGTCCCTATCAAAGCTAGTTACTTCACTTGCCTTCAGAGCCTTCACCTCGGGCTCCTCGGGAGCAATTTGCTGCTCCGACACTTCCAAGGACACTTTCGATGTACTGGAACCACCCACTAATGGTGTATCACTGAATACACCGTTCTCGTTTGCATCATTAAACCTCACCTCTAGTTGGCCTAAGGCACTATGTGGGATGAATGGGTCAGCAACCCCTGGGTCTGCTTTGTTTTGCGCCTTAGCGTAAGTGCGTAGGGGGTGCACAATTTGCGTGGAGCCAGCTCTGTCACTTTCAGTGCTGTAGACCAGCATATAGGCCTCTTTTTCATTCTCCAAAGCCGCCGCACGTTTAACTAAAAACGTCATTTGCATCATGTTTGGCCGAAAATATTCCGCCTCCACATAGTTAAATGACGAATAAGTAATAACGCGCGTCACTTGAAAATCTTCATTAAGCAAAGCGATTGTCGGCGCAAACAATGTATCACCAATCAGGCTATTGATAGTAACCGGCAAATTTTGATTGATTTTTGGCAATTCATAGGCAGCCAGGAAACTCTTTCCAGTAGTAAACGGAAACGCTTGCTGAGCACTATCTAAATCCACTTCCACAATCTGGTTGTAATCAACCGTAGTGTATGAGATTTCAGACAAATACTGACAACACTCAGCGGAGCTATCTAGCACACCTGAAGCTTTAGATGGGGATACATATAAATCTCGTGTATCACTTGAGAGACTAAAGATCTCTGATTGGTTAGTACCTGAACATGCGGCCACACATGTCAAAGGCACCAGTAGCATGATTAGTTTCCGAATCACTATTTTCTCCCTAAAACACAAAGACCCCCAAGTTAATACTTTTTGGGGGTCTTTTCTAGCAGCTAAATTTAGCTAACTTCTTTCAAGTTTTACCACCAAGCTTCCACTTGAGCACCGATCATAGTGTCGCGGTCTTTAATGGTACCAGTACCCCAGCTACCCCACTCTGGGTTATCATCGCTCCAGTAACGCTGGGTCTCGTCATCACCCATGTAGTGTGCCAAGAATACTCGAATCTCAGGACGTGCCCAGAAGCCGCCTTTTTCTTGCAGTGGAGACCAGTTTTGCGATACCGCAATCTTAGTCAGATCTGAGCGCTCAGGAGCCCAACCATCTTCGTTGCTGTAGTAACCCACTTCCAAGCTAGTGCTCATAGTATTGTTCCACAGGTAACGTGGGCGTACAGTAAAGCCATAACGTTTGCCAGTGTCGCCTTCGTCTTCATGAAGCTGTGAGTACCAAACGTTCCAGCTCATATCCACGTTACGGTTAAACTTGTAAAGACCGTGGTCCATAATACGCCAAGACTTACGGCCAATTTGAGCAGCTTCAGCATTGTAACCATCACCTAAGTGGTTGTTCATGCCGTAACCTGCCCAAGCGAAGCCTTCAGTAGAGTACTGAGCAACCAACTTGTTGAAACCACCTGACAAACCAACAGTCCACTCAGCGGTCAGAGCAACACCGGTTTTGTCGTTATAATCGACCTCAGAGGCCTCTTGAGCATCACTTGCGTACACGAAGCCAATGTTAGCAATCAGATCCAAAGAACCCATGCCTACATTTACGCCATTCCAGCGCAGATCAAAAATTGGAGTAGCAGTGAAAGCTTCAAGTGCATCTGCACCGCCAAACTCATCATTCCACTTCGCATTACGCACAGCAAACGCCAGTGCACCGTTGCCGATAGTGATATTGTCCAGACCGATACCATAGCCAGAGCCATTTACGTAGTACCAGTCATTGATATGGATGTCCTTACGACCGTAGTAACGGTTACCAGCCCACAGCTCAGAACCACCTGCCATGCGGTATTTGGCATAAGCTTCGCGGAATGCCAAGCGAGCTCCGCCCCAAGGACCGTTTTCTAGAGAGCCACCGCCCTCTCCTGAAATACCTTGCCAAGAGTTGCCACGACCATCAACATAGTTACCAGGCGCTTCGTGAGTACCGTAAGCAACCAAAGTATGGATAGAGAAGCGCTCGCCATTGGAGCGTTCTACTACGTTTTGGCTCAAAGAAATTTCAGCGTAGGTGTCACACTCATCAGCCAAACGACCCACTACGTGAGAGTCTGGACCACCATGACCGTAACAAAGTTGGCTGCCACCGCCTACAGTGTTACCAAAACCTGCACGGAAATAACCATTAAACTCTACGCTCATAGCGGAGGTAGAAACAGTCGCTGCAGCCACTGCCAGCGCCAGTGCTTTTAATTTCATAATCCTAATCCTTTTCCTTTCGATTAATTATCCCTTACCCGATCAGTAAGAGTTAACGGTGCTTGTTTTGTAAGTGCTTGTATCCGTTAACTGAGGACGATTATAGGGAGGGGAAGGGTTAGCACTCCTTGAAGTCGGTCACGTTTTGTCTTTCGCTGTTTTGCGCAAAAGTTCCATAGCATTTGCCAGATCGCCACAAAGATCACAAATCACATCAATCCAAAGAAACAACTTGAAAATGTTTTCAAGGGTTTCGCAAACGCTTTCAGGTGTAAACTTACTACAACTTAACCAATAAATTACCTGAAAACCCTTGCAGACCGGCCAGTGCTGAAAGAATATTTCTTGACAGTGAAAGGGTTTTCAATGATGTTGGCATTTGCAAAAAATGTGATCTTAATCACCCATCAACAGGGAACTATTCCAAGATAACTGTTCAAAAACACCTTGCCAGCGGGGCGGAAGCGGTGACTTGCAGCTGATTATTTCGCCACTGTAGGGGTGAGTAAAACGTAGTTGGTCAGCAAACAACCAAAGACCCGGGTGACCCAGCTCTCTGAATAAGCGATTGTGCTTGCCATCGCCATGGGTTGTGTCACCAATAATCGGATGGCTGATATGGTGCATATGGCGACGTAGCTGGTGCTTGCGCCCAGTGAGTGGGTTCAGCCTGAGCAGGCTGTAGCGGGAGGTGGGGAATCGCCCGGTGGAGTATGGGATCTCAGCCAGTGCCAAGCCACGATAATCGGTCACCGCAGGCTGCGCGTCTTTATTCTTCTGCGCCAAGGCGTCGGTCATTTGGTCTTGCTCTTCAACCAAGGGGTAATCAAGGTGATGCTCCCCTTCTATATAGCCGCGCACAATCGCCACGTAAGATTTTGACACCTCGCGATTGCTAAAGCACTCGCTGAGTTTGGCGGCGGCCTCCGATGAAAGGGCCATCACCAGCAAGCCGCAGGTGGGACGATCGAGCCGGTGTACCGGATAGACATACCGGCCAAGTTGGTCGCGCAGCAGTTGCATCGCAAATACCGTCGCCTGCTTGGCAATCCAGCTGCGATGCACCAACAAGCCAGCTGGCTTGTACACCACCACATAGTGCTCGTCTTGAAAAACAATCGGCAGTGGGCCGTCAATCGGCTCCACCAAGTTTTGCTCAGTAAAATCACTCACCGGCGAAGCTCCGGTCAAAGGCTAAGATAAGCGCAAGCAGTTCGCTAACATCCAGCTCGCTATGCTTTAAAGCTTCTTCGGCATAAGGGTGAATGGCGACCTTGTTCGGCAGCGCCTGGCCACTATCCAAAATGGCATCCATACGTGGGATCAACACAAACTGTAACCACTGGGGAAAGCTTAAGGTATCGACACAAAATGGCGCGACGCTCTCCAACGCTTGCGCAGAAGGAGGTATGGGTTGCCACAACTGCAGGCGTTTGAGCTCTGCTTCGATGGCGCGGATCTGTTGGCGAATAGCTGTTGGCATGGGCGTAAAAAGCTCGGATGTTAGCAAACCTACCCTATAGTTTGCACCGTTTGACAGAAAATTGGATACTTGCGCGTTTCTACAGCCGTCAGGGAACATCATGCCTAGCACTGAGCCGAGCACCATGCCAAAGCACAGCTTGACCGAGATACTTCAGCAATCCGGCAGCGAGGTCCACATCTTTGAGATGGGCCGACTGTTTCGCGAGATTGAACCTGAGGAGCTGCTACAGATCGAGCGCGCCGAACGCCCCTACCCGGCGCCTATCCAACAGCATGCCTGTTTTGCCTTAGCCTTTTGGCAGCGCGTGCAGAGCCGCACGCCGTATATCTGGTTTCTGCGCTTCCCGGTGGATGAGCAAGGGTTTCTCAATCTGGGCTGCCGTGACCAGTTTATCGACCAGCTTAAACAGGCGATGGGGCAACAGCTAGAACGCCAGCTCACCGAGCAAGAGCAGCAACAGCTCGCAAACACTCCCTATATCTTCAAGCCCACTTCCGAGAAAATGGCGCTGTTTCACGCCAGCTACAGCCGTAAACTGGATATGAGCGCCAGCCAAGGCTTTGAGCGGGTGCAACAGTATGTTCAATCAGGCCGCTTTGAGCAATGGCAAAGCCTGCCACTGCAAGGTTTGGCCGATTTTGTGGTTAGACTCGACAGCAGCGAAATAGAGCAAAGTCTAGTGGATGCCCTGCCCCACCTGCCCGAGCAGATGTTCGAACAACTGGTAGTATTGCTTGAGCATCAAGTCATCGGTACCGCCCTCACCCAAGCGCTGGCGGCGCGTTTAGCCGGCGAAACAACGCACAGCAAGCAAGTGTTACTGCTGCGCGCCATGGCCAGCAGCAGTGAGACCGTCGTGGTCGAGCAAGCACTCGATCAACTGCTCAGCCAAGCTGGCTCTGAAGAACTATTGATTGCGGTGGCCGGGCGCCTTTGGCCTGCCTTACAACAGCTGGCCCGATTAAAACGCTTTCTGGAACTGCTCAGCGAGCAGCATAACCCGGCGCTGTTTTATGCGCTTTTTCGCGATCTGGTGGCGCTGCCGGACTTGCGTACCTTTGTGCTGGCAGTGCTGCGCGACAACGATATCAGCCCGTCGCTCAAGGCCGCCATTCAGCAAATGACGCAACACGTTCAACAACATTAATAGGTATAGCTATGTCTCAGGAACTGGTATTACAGGCGATCAAAAGTCTGGTCGATGACGGGCATCAACCCACCTTGGCGCTGGTCAAATCTCGTCTGACCAAACGCCTACCCATGCCAATGGTTATCGAAGGGCTCAATGCCTACAAACGCAATCCGAAGGTACTCGAACAGCTGCCCACCGCAACCGCCGAGCAGCCCGCCAGTGACAGCAACGAGCTAGATCTGGCGCAACGTGTCAGCCAGCTAGAAGCTCAACTGGCCGAGACGGTTGAACGTATCAAAAAACTGGAGCAGCAATAGCCAATGTATCAAGTAGAGCTGGTATTTGAGTGTTTTCGCGATACCACCATTAGCGCAGCCGAACGTGCGATCAACCACCTGTTAAACTGTTGGCGCTACAACGGTCAGGTACTAGGGCGAGAGTTACCGCTCATCCTCAATCAGGCCCAGTTTGAGTGTCGGCTTATCTGCCCCGAGCAAGAGAGCCTGCATCCGCAGTTTAATAGCCCGCAAGTGAACCAGGCCCTCAGCCAGCTCAGCGATGCCGGGGTACTGCGCCCCAAGCAAAAAGTGCTCGGTCGCGATCTCAACTCCGATGACATCGACACCTGTGAAGCTCGCCCTTGGCAGGTGCTCTATACCAGCTACCTGCAAGCCTGCTCACCGCTGCGCTGTGGCGAACACTTCACCCCGGTCCCGCTCTATCGGATTCCGGCGGTCGCCAATGGCGATCACAAGCAAGTGATCAAATGGCAAGAAGACTGGGCCGCTTGCGACCAGTTGCAGATGAATGGCAGCGTGCTTGAGCACAAAGCGGTGGAGCAACTGGGCACACCGGGAACTCGCCTGTATCGGCGCGGCTGGGACCTGTGTAAGCGCATCGAGTATCTCACCCAGATCCCCACCTATCTGTATCTCTACCGCGTAGGAGGGGAAAGCCTTGAGTCGGAGCAGCAACGCCGTTGCCCAAGTTGTGGTGAGCCCTGGGGGCTAAGTGAAAGCCAGCATGATGTCATCGACTTTAAGTGCGATAACTGCCGGCTAGTCTCCAACCTGAGTTGGGACTTTAAGAAGTAAGCTGAAGCGCTTGCAGGAACTCATCCAAGGACGGAGACAGTACTTCCATCACGCCTCGCCCAAGCTGTTCCAGCACCACTTCTCCGGTGTTGTTGAGCACCGAGATAACCTGCATCTCGTCATCGGTGGAGGCAACAAACACACTCGGCGCCTGTTTTAGGCGCTGCTGCATCAGTAAATGGCCGATCAGGTTCTCCAGCAGGTATTCAAAGTCCTGCTCATTCCACACGGTCACCAGCTCCACCCGTTTCTCTGCCCATTGTCCAACCACCTCTCCAGCAAAATAGCTGCCGTAGTAGCGCTTGATCTCAGCGCGCAGGGTCAACTCCAAGGCCGATTCCACTCCAGAAAAATCCCCTGCTTGGGCGCGCTTATGGGCACGCCAGTGCTGCGGGGTCGGCTCGTCACTCGTCTCGATACAGGGGGAGAGCCATTGTGGGTCATAGTCTTCAAGAGGTTGACTGTTGTTGGAAAGGCGTTCAAAAAACTGTTCAATGGGCCCTAAGGCGTGCTGGAGCATAGTTGCGAATCGTTAATCTGTGGTATAACAAGCCTAACTAAATCTGAGCGTTACCACCACGACTATGGCAAATTCTTACGATACCAGCCCTGCCATTCAAGCCTTAAGCTTGGGCAAGAAAAGTGACTACATCAGTCACTACACCCCAGAGTTATTGCAAGCGGTTCCCCGCCAGCTTAATCGCGATGAGCTGAACTTGGACAGTGAGAAAGGCTTGCCCTTTGAGGGCTACGATCTGTGGAATCTCTATGAGCTCTCTTGGCTCAACGCCAAAGGCAAGCCGCAAGTTGCCGTGGCCAGTGTCAGCCTGCCTTGCGAAACACCTAATCTGGTGGAGTCCAAGTCGTTTAAGCTCTATCTCAACAGCTTCAACCAAACCAAGGTAGCCTGCGTATCAGAGCTCGAGCAGACCCTAAGCAAAGACCTGTCGGCCTGTGCAGGCGGCCCGGTTAGCGTTGAGATTCATGCCATCGACAGCCAGTTTGACACCTCCCCAATGCCCGGTGAATGCATCGATGATCTGGATATCGAAGTAGATAACTTCGCGTTTAATCCTGATTTGTTAGATGGCGCGGCGACAGCGGGTGAGGTGGTAACCGAAACCTTGCACAGCCATTTGCTTAAATCCAACTGTCTGGTGACCAATCAGCCAGACTGGGGCAGCATCTTGATCCACTATCAAGGGCAGCAAATCAACCGCGAAGCACTGCTGCGCTACCTGATCTCGTTCCGCCAACACAACGAGTTCCACGAGCAATGCGTGGAGCGGGTGTTCTGCGACATCATGCGTTTTTGTCAGCCCGATAGGCTCACCGTCTATGCCCGCTACACTCGCCGCGGCGGACTAGACATTAACCCGATGCGTAGCAACGACCCAGATTTTGTTACTCAACTGGGTAACTGGCGCTTGTTGAGGCAGTAAACCACGTGATAGGTCGCTTAACTCTACTCTTGGCCAGCGTCTCACTGACGTTTTTAACAGGCAATAGCGTCGCTTTTGAGTACGGGATACTGCGCGTTCCCAAATCGGTGGAAACGCTGCGCCACGATCTGCTGACCCGCCCACTGCTGTGCTTAGAGAAAATCGAATACGGTCTGGATGCAGCTACTCAGTTAAGTGGCGACGCCTCGTTTTACTCGGTCAAAGTACAGGTTGCGACCCAACAGATCGCCGCCCTGTGTGCCCTGCGCGCCGGCAAGCCGGTACTGGCGGAGCAATACATCGACCACTCGCTAGAGTTGGCGCAAACCCACCAAGCCTACCTGCTTCAGGGCAACTTGATTGCCGCATTGATTGCCGCGCAAGATCCCAACCAGTCAACCCACGCCCAACAGCATCTCGACGCCGCCACCGAGATGGCGCAAAGCCTCAAATACTACCCGCTGCCCAATCTGCAATTTCAGATCCAACGCTTACAAGGGCTGCGCCATATGAGCATGGGGCAGTTCAACGAGGCCAAGAACCACCTGCTACGTGCCAAAGAAGAGGCCTACGCCTCACAAAGTGCCTTCTTCCGTGCCCGCGCCGAAGATTTACTCGGTCGCCTGTCGGTGCGCAATGACCAGCCCGAGCTGGCACTGAGTCACTTCAACGAAGCACTGAACTTTATCCGCAGCGCCCAATCCGATGCCGAGCATTTGCTGCTAAGTGAGATCAACGAAGAGATCGCCGCTATCTATATGCAGCAGCAAGAGACCGATATTGCCCAGCAATATCAGGAAAATGCCATCGAACAGGCCGAAGCGCTGGGCAGCCCCCAGCTACTCGCTCGGCAAATCGCTACACTGGCGGATATGGCCAGTCATACTAATCAGCAGAATGTTGCCATCGCCCACCTGTTTGTAGCGCGCGACTTCGCCAACCAAGCGCGGCTGTGGGAGATATCCGCCGATATCGAGCACCGATTAGCGCTTAACTATCAAGCGATTAACGACTACACCGCGGCCCTGCTGCATTTCGAAGTCGCCCGCGAACTCTACCAACGCCAGCAACAGCCCGACAATGAACTCAGCGTACTGCTTGATCTGGGCCTACTTCACATCGCCAATGGCGAGGCAGGCTTGGCCATTTTACAGCTAGAGCGCGCCGAAGAGCTGGCCAACACCATGGGGCTGACGCCCAGTCACACTCGGGTGTTTAAAACACTGGCCGAGGCCTACGAGCAAAACGGCAACTTTGATCTGGCGCTGGAGCACTACAAGCTATTCCATCAGCTGAGCTCCCAGTATCAGGAGATCCGTGCCAAATACAGCGACCAGCAGTTCAAACAGCACTATCAATACATCGAGCAAGCCCATCAGCTCTCAGAGCTGACTCAAGAAAAAGCGGCGCTACTGCAAAAGACCAGCTTCCAGCAGCTGATCCTCACCCTAAGTGCCGTGCTCATCGTGCTGTTGATCATGCTCTATATCAGCTCGCGTCAGCGTAGCATCGCTCAAGGGCATCGCATGCGTAAGCTCAACCACCAGCTCGAGCGCAATCCGGCAACCGGCTACTATCAGCTGCATCACTGCAGTGACCCCCCTCAATATGCTCAAGCGCTATGCACAGAACTCCAGCTTGTTTGAGGACCCGGATAACGACTACGTACTGGCCTTGCTCACCATTGAAGCGATGGAAGCCGAACCGCAGCGCGTGCTAGGCCAAGCCAAGCGCCAAGAGCTCTATAAACATCTGATAGAGAAGATCTTACAACCGGATAACAGCAACATCGCGGTTGGCCACCTCACCCATCGCACCTTGCTGATCTGTGCGCCCAAGAACGCACGTGACTGCGCCCAATGGTTCGAATATTGGCAGAGTCAGGCAGAGCTGTTCGCCGTGGAGAATCAACTCAAGGTGGTGCTTATCAGTGGTGGCTGTAATATGCCATTTTTAACTAAAGCTCGAGATGCGATTGACGATATAGAACTGGTAGAAGTCGCTTCTTTGGCCCAAGAAGCTGCCAAGCAGTTGGTTATCAAAAGTGGTCAAAGCGAGTGGCTGGAGCTCAATGCCATGAAAGACTCGCCAGTGGCGTTTTTCGGCAAGGATATTCACCAGGATGTGAAGCAAGCAATATCCAAAGGATTGGTCAAAATTTCGTGTTCTGGTGATAAAAGCAATATTAGTTGGTAAGCTTCAAGAGAGCGACATACAACTCTGTTGACTGCCTGACGGCCATGCTATGCTGTGTAAGTGTTAACTAATTAATTGAACTAACTACAGCATTTTCCATGAGTGACGTCTTGAGTGTTAAAAAGAAACTTGCAACTGTGAGAAACAAATTGGACGCATCAGATACCTCTGCATCAAGTGACATCGGTCAGCAGCTGGAAAAGAAAGCCTCTAGCCAGCTCATCTCATTGCTCTCCCAAGCCTGCCAAGGTATCGACTCCCAGCTCGACGCCCGACTCAAACAACTCAGTGACGACCTCGACAACAGCGCTTCTGTCCGCTTCCAAGGGCGCTATCACGAGTTGGATGGTCTGCTCAAAGGCCACAGCAATACCCTGCGTGACTTATTGGCCCATGGCCACCGCATTGTAAAAAGCTCCGCTGAATCGCTGCAAAAGGTTAACGGCCTGCCCCCACAGCTACGCCGTAAACTCAGTGACTTCCTCGATAACGATGGCGCGAGCTCCCAGCTGGAAACCCAGCGCCGTATCGAGCAGCTACTCAACTTTTACCATCAGGCACTACTGAACAAGCCCTCAGTGCCCGCGCCGCGCACTGGCGCCATCCTCGAGCAGGAAGCTAAGCCCAAAGAGCGGCTGTTGGATAATCGCCAGCACAAACGCATCTGTGATGAGCTGCAGCGACTGATTACCGAAATGAACTATGAGGGGGATGTTGGCAGTAAGCTGGCCGAGATCCGCTCGAACTTGTTGGTGGGGATCGAACCCAACGACTTGCCTAGCCTGTGTATCGATACCATTCAGCTGATCATTGAAGGCAACCGTGAAGAGCGCAAGGCCTCGCAAGAATTCCTGTTCTCGCTAAATGAAAGCCTGGAAGGGGTGCACGACAGCGTGCATCAATCAGTGACCGACGGCAAGCGGGTACAAAACGAGCGCAAGACCAGCGACAAAGAGATCCGCTCTACCCTGCTGGAAATCGGCGCCGATGTGCGCCAGCAAGAAGACTTGTCTGCGCTTAAATCCACCATTTTGCAACGCCTTAGCCACATCGCCGAGATCTTCAGTCAAAAAGAGCAGCTGGAGAGTCAGAGCGAACAGTTGATCGAGCGCCTACAGCAGATGGAGCAACGTCTGCGGGTGGTCAACGAAGAGGCCAACGAGTACAAAAAGCGCCTCTCCGCCCACAAGCACAAGCTGTTTATCGATAGTCTGACTCAGGTCTACAACCGCGCTGCGCTAGATGAACGGATGGAGCTCGAGTTCAAACGCTGGAAGCGCTACGGCTACAGCCTGGCCATGGCGATCATCGATATCGACCACTTTAAGTCGATTAACGACCAGTATGGCCATATGGCCGGTGACAAGGCCTTAAAGGTGATAGCTCGTTCGCTGCAAAACAGCCTGCGAGATACCGACTTCTTGGCCCGTTTCGGCGGCGAAGAGTTTGTATTGCTGATGCCTAACACCTCGCCCGATGCGCTGGCGGTACCCCTCGATAACCTGCGGGAGCAAATCAAGGCTCTGCCGTTCCGTTTTAAAGACCAGCAGGTGTCTATCACTATCTCCATCGGTGCCACCCTGTTCAAAGATGGTGACAAGCCGCTGGATGCCTTTGAGCGCGCCGACCAAGCCTTGTACGAATCGAAAAACGGCGGCCGCGATCGCCTCAACGTGATTTCTTAATCTCACTGGCTCAGGGCGCTTTATCGAGTGGCCCTGAGCACGCCTTCTGCGTTTTTTCACCTTTCTGATAATCAGCTAACAGATCTGTTCTTCGCTATAGCTATACTGGAAGCCATAAGCTCCCCAGAATGCTGGGTAGTGCTAAGTTCCCAATAATTCAGACATTACAGCCATCACCACAACACCGGCTGCTATCACTCCGACCGATATAACAACAATGAGGTGAGCATGATTACCCATATAAACCCCGTCGGCAGCATGAATCTGCTATCCCAACTTGAAGTCGAGCAACTGACCAAGCGCGCCGCCAGCGACGTCTACGAGCTCTATCGCAACTGTAGCTTGGCAGTACTCAACTCCGGCAGTCACAGCGACAGCAGTCGCGAGATGCTGGAGCGTTATCAAAACTTCGAAATCAACGTACTGAGCCGCGAACGTGGTGTAAAGCTGGAGCTAAGCAACGCGCCGGAACAAGCCTTCGTCGATGGCGAGATTATTTACGGCCTGCAAGAGCACCTATTTAGCGTACTGCGCGATATTCTGTATGTGTCTGGCCAGATGAAGCGCCAGCGCATCGACCTCAGCCAATCCAGCCATATCACCAGCTTGGTATTTGCCATGCTGCGCAATGCGGGAGTCATTCATCCGCGGGTTAATCCCAACTTAGTCGTGTGCTGGGGCGGCCACAGCATTAGTCCTGAGGAATACCAGTACACCCGCGAGGTTGGCAGCCAATTGGGCCTGCGCGAGCTAAACATCTGCACCGGCTGTGGGCCGGGCGCCATGGAAGGGCCAATGAAAGGCGCAGCCGTGGGCCACGCCAAACAGCGAGTCAACGATGGCCGTTATATTGGCCTGACCGAGCCGAGCATTATTGCCGCCGAGCCGCCCAATCCTATCGTTAACGAACTGGTGATCCTGCCCGATATTGAAAAGCGCTTAGAGGCCTTTGTGCGCCTTGGTCACGCGATTATCATCTTCCCCGGCGGCGCTGGAACGGCCGAAGAGCTGCTGTATATCCTCGGCATCATGCTCCATCCTGAGAACACCCGCCAGCCGCTGCCCATCGTGCTCACCGGCCCCAAATCCAGCGAGGCTTACTTTAAGGCGCTGGATGAGTTTATCGGCGCGACTCTGGGCCATCAGGCACAAAGCCGTTACCAAATCATCATCGGCGATCCGGCCAGCGCCGCGAAGGTAGTGAAGCAGAACATGCCCAAGGTGAAGCATTACCGCCAAGCGATTGGCGATGCATACTCGTTCAACTGGAGCCTCAAAATCGAAGAGGACTTCCAGCACCCCTTCGAGCCCAAACATGAAGATGTTGCAGCGCTCAACCTACACAAGGACCAAGCCCCGCAAGAGCTTGCCGCCAACCTACGAAGGGCCTTCTCAGCGATTGTTGCCGGCAACGTCAAAGAGGAAGGCATTAAGCAAATCGAGCAGCATGGCCCCTTTGTGATTGATGGCGATAAAAAGATAATGAAGCTACTGGATAAGCTGTTGCAAAGCTTTGTGGATCAACAGCGGATGAAGCTGCCTGGCTCCCACTACGAGCCTTGCTATCGCATCGCCACCTAATCAACAGCTGGGCGACAAAAACGTGTATCATTAAGGGCTTAGATCCAACGAACCGGAGCCAACGCGCGCATGCACAAGCATCTGCTGGTGATCGACGCCCTTAATCTGATCCGCCGCATCTTCTCGGTACAACAACGCCAGCTCGACAATCCACAGCAGTTGGTGGTGGCCACCCGCGCTGCGGTCGGCAATGCCGGTCGAGCCATGCTGAAAAACCTTGCTCCCAGCCATGTGATTGCAGTATTCGATAGCCCAGAGGCGCCGAGCTGGCGCAAACAGCTTCATCCGGAGTACAAGGCCAAGCGCAAGCCGATGCCCAGTGAGCTGCAAGCCCACCTGCCGCAGATTCAAGATGAGCTGTTGGAGATAGGCATCGATTCGGCAGAGTCCGGCCCCAACGAGGCGGACGACTTATGTGCCACCTTGGCGATTAAGGCCGCACAAGGCGGCTTTAACTGCAGCATCGTCTCCACCGACCAGGGCTACTCCCCCATCCTTGGGGCACGTATCGCTCAGTATGATTATTTCAAGCGCGAGTACCTGCAGCTCAACGAGCTGGAGGCGAAGTTCGAGCTAGCCCTTGGCCAACTTCCTGATTACTGGGCCTTGGTGGGCAACACCAGCGATGGGGTCACTGGCGTGCCGGGCATTGGTGCGAAGTCAGCCAAAACCTTGCTGCAGACCTACCAAAGCTGTCAGGGCATTCTGGCAGCGTCGGATGAGGACAAACTGGTTAAGAAGGTGCAACAGCATCAAGAGCAGCTGGCACTGGCGCAGCAGCTACTGGGGCTACAAACCGAGCTACAGCTTGGGTTTAACCTTAAGCATCTGCGCCTTGGCAAATAACCCTAGGCATAACGTAAATGCCCAAAGTCAGCATAACTAACCTTTCCAAATACAAGGAGCCTTTACTATGCAAACCGTCGTTATCACAGGCGCAAACCGTGGGATTGGCCTAGCCGTGACCAACCACTACCTCCAACAGGGCTGGCAAGTAGTGGCCACCTGCCGCGCCCCACAAAGCGCCCACAAGCTGCATAATCTGGCACCTCAAGACAAACTGCAGATACTGCCGCTGGATATTACCGATAAATCGTCACGCCAGCAGTTTGTCGCACAGTTGCAAGGCAAACAGATAGATTTACTGATCAACAATGCAGGCGTGTATGGCCCGAAGGGCTACCGCCTCGATAAGCTGGACTTCGACGCCTGGCAGCAGACCATGCAAACCAACCTATTCGGCACCACAGCCCTCACCCTCGATCTGCTGCCGCTGATGGCCAACCCGAGCAAGATAGCGGTGATATCCAGCAAGATGGGAAGCATGGGCGACAACGGCAGTGGTGGGTCATACATCTACCGCTCGTCTAAAGCCGCGCTGAACTCGGTGGTGAAAAGCCTGAGTATCGACTTGGCCCCTCAGGGCATCTCGCTGCTATGCCTGCATCCGGGCTGGGTACAAACCGAGATGGGCGGACCTCGCGCATTGATTGATACCCAAACCTCCGCCCAAGGCATGGCTCAGCAAATCGAGCAACTTACCCCGCAAACATCTGGTTGTTTTGTAGATTACTCAGGAAAAGCGGTGCCTTGGTAATGGCTTGAGCGAAAGCGCCGTGCCAAGCCGCGCGGCGTTAACACCATCTATCCACTGAGCGTTACTCCTTACCCACGCCATGTAATATCATCAAGCGCGCTTCCCCAGACCACGCCTTAAACTTGGCGAGGTATATATCGCCGTTCTCCCCCATCAAGTTATTGCCGGAATAGACATCATCGGGCAAGGTCGCAACCCGAGTTACCTCGGCGGTTTCGATATCGTAGCGGAACAAGTCGCTATGTTTCCCGGCTGGCAATGCGTAAATAGAGCCCTCATCTTGGGAAAGAATGATGTCGTAGAGGAAATGAGCACGCAGGCTCTCTCCTGCCTCTGTGCTGGCTACAATGACATTGCCAAGGTCACTGACCTTGCCACTGGCAGTGTCCAACGCGAACAGCCCACCATTTACGGTAGAGATATAGATAGTATCGCCTGCTTTGGTATGGGCTTGGCCAGCCCAAAAGCCGTTATTAAACTGTTGGGCAGTCTCGCTCAGCGTCCCGCTTTTGGTGTCATAGACCCACATATTGAAGCGTTGGTTGCGCTCCTCGGTACGTTCAGTGCCGCGGTACAAATAGACCTTGCCGTACTTATCGACAATCACCTCTCTGCTTAGTGGGTTACCCAACTGCCATGGGATACCCTCGACGATACGAGGCTGGTTGAGCTGGTTAATATCGAAGAACACCATGTTGCAGTGGGGATGGCTTATGCCAATCAACTGCTGTGATGAGGCATCGTAAGCAAGTCCGACAATCCCTTCATGCTCGAGTACCACACCACCGGGCATCTCGGCACTAACATCACGAAACACGCCTGTCTCCATGTCGTATTCATAGAGGTGGGCACCGCGATAGTTAGGCAGTTCATCGATCTCGCGCTTGAAATCATGGAAGCTCTGGGAGGCCATATACATCTTGCTTCCTACCTGAACAATCTCGGTGTGTCCCTTTGGGATGGCCTCGCCCGGTAGCAGGTTGCCCGCTTGCTGGGAGGCCATCATCATGCTGCCGATAAGGTGGCGCTGCTCGGTATGGGGATCATAGGAGTAAATAACAAAGTCTTCTAGCCCATCGCTACGCAAACTGGTCCAGCCGATGTAGATACGCCCCCGGTCATCCATGCCCATGCCATTCCATGACTGATTAAGCTGATAACCCGCTGGCGCAATATCGACGAAGCTAATGTAGCTGTACTCAAGGCCGCTTTCAGTGACGTATCGTTGGATGTAATCCGCGGTATCACTGCCCCCACCGGCAAAACTACTAAATGGGGCACACAGCCCTACTGAGAACCAAAACAAGTACCACGTCTTACTCATCTACCACTCCTTAGACACTTTGATCGAGCAACCTCGCTTGTTCTAGGTGTTCAATGGTAGCGACTGAGTAAAAACAGGTGAACCAATTACCTATATAAATAAAGCATTCATCACTAAATATTTATAAAGCTACGTGGAGTCGAACAACTACGCTGTCCAGCCGACATTCGCTTATGAGCCTTTGTTGGCCAGCCAAACAATGCCGAACACACCGGCGAGATAAAGAGAGTAAACAATGATTAAACTGGTCATCCTTGCACCAATAGAAGAGTGTTTTACCACTAGGTAAACCAACGAGATGGATAGGCTAGATCCAGTTTGTGACCAGTTAATGACAAGCGCTGCTAGCGTTTCCCCCGAACATCATTTTGCTTGAGCCACGCAGGGCTCAGGGCGACCCAAGCCATAGCCTTGCGCATAATCCACCCCAATCTCCCGGAGGATGGCTTCAATCTCCTGGTTCTCGACAAACTCAGCGGTGGTCTGCATATTCATAAGCTTGGCGATGGCGTGGATCGATTCGACAATCGCCCGATCAGAGGGCTCGGTGACGATGTTGCGCACTAGCGAGCCATCTATCTTCAGATAGTCGACCGGTAGCTGTTTGAGGTAGCCAAACGACGACGTACCACTGCCAAAATCATCCAGCGCAAAGCGAATACCTAGCTTCTTCATCTGGCCGATAAACGACAAGGCCTTAGAGATATGGGAGATTGCGGCGGTTTCAGTGATCTCAAAGCAGATGTTCGCAGGATTTACCCCCGACTCAGCGAGCCGCTCGCGTACCTCTTCCACCAAGTCCTCGTTGGTTAAACTGATACCAGAGAGGTTGATCGACACGACGGTATTGCCGTCGGGGAAGAAGTTGAAGTAGTTCTCAAACACCGATTTGAGTACCCACTTATCGATAAGCTTAATCACCCCATGCTTCTCTGCTGCCGGCACAAACACCGCCGGAGACACTTCAGTGCCATGCTCATCGCGATAACGCAGCAGGATCTCACAACGAGCCTGCCCGGCTCCCTGCTCCTGCAGCGGCACAATCACCTGCTTGGCCAGATAGAACTTGCCCTGCTGCAGCGCCTGTCCGATGTTGGCGATGTAGCCCATCTGCAATTGATCGTTATACAGTTCGTCGTTATCGGGATCGGCCAGATACACCTGCTCACGCCCGCGTTCCTTGGCCTTGTAGCAACTAAGGTCGGCCTTACTCAGTAGCTCGGTCTCATTGAGCTGGCTGCTCACCTGCACCATGCCAATGCTCACTCCCACATCGAAATGGCGCTGTTGCCACTGGAACTTGTAATCACCAACCCGCTTTACAATCAACTCACAGCAGGCCATGGCCTGCTTGGCATCCTTACCGATTTGCAGCAGACCGAACTCATCCCCGCCCAAACGTCCGAGCACGTCTGTATCTGTCACACAGCTTTGAATCACGGTCGCGACCTCCGCCAACATGGCATCGCCAATCAGGTGGCCAACGGTATCGTTCACCAGCTTGAAGCGATCCAGGTCGAGGAAGCAGACAAAGGCATGGTCGCCCTCGTTGAACTGCTGATTGACATAATCAGCCAGCTTCTCATTGAAGAAGTTACGGTTAAACAAGCCGGTCAGCGAGTCAAAGTTGGCCTGATAAGCAACTTTCTCCGAGAGCAGGTACTCATGGGTAATCTCCTTGGTAATGCCGCGGAAGCCCTTATATTCGCGGCTGCTGTTGTAGACTGGCTTGCCCACCAAGGTGTAGATCCGCAGGTCATTCTCATCGAAGCGCACCTTAAACAGCAGGTGATGAAAAGCACTGCGGTGCGCCAAGTGATGCTCCAAACGGCGCAGCGGGAAATCGACCGAGGAGCGCCCCTTCACCAACTCACTAAAGGACTTACCGAGGATTGAGTCCACCGTGAGGCCAAAGGGCTGGCGGGTATCTCCTGATATATAAGAGAGACGATTGTCAATCGAGGTTTCCCAAAAAATATTGGCACCGGCAAGCGCCAAGTCACGGTAGCGATGCTCGTTTTCCACCAAGATCTTTCGGTTACGGTTACCACGGCGGATGATCTCTATCAGCAAGATGATGACCACCACCGCCACCACGAACACCGTCGAGACCAGCCATACCATCAGTCGGTATTTTTGGTAGAAACTGGGCTCTTGATTAAGCAGCACCACATCGCCTGGGAGTTTATCGACATTCAGGCGGTAGGCGCCGAGCTTGAGCGCGTCGAAGTACCAAATACTCTCCACCAAGGTAATCGGCTCAATGCTGTCCACCGAGTCGCCATGGAGGATACGATTGATTAAGCCCGAAGCCTGCTTGGCATGCTCAACACCGCTTAGCTCGTGCGCTCCTACTGCGCCATGATCGATGGTGGTAATGGCGATAGTGAACAAGGGATTAGGTATCCACTTATAGAGCAGCTCAACCCCGCCATTCCAGCTGATCAGCGCGTTGTTGCGCTCTGAAGCCAACAACTGGCCTATCAAAAACACAGGAACATGCGAGTCAACCTCACTAAAGCTCTTTATCACCTCATCATCGCGCAGATCTTCAAACACGATTAGCTCAGAAGGCCCTCCATCAGCTTCCTGTGCTTGCAAGATCTTCGAGAGGTTGGCGCGGCCCGTAGAGGAGCTGTCCGACACTACCACTAAGCGGTCAGAGCCACTTATGCGGCTGATATCAATGGCGGTCTGGGTTAGATCGCGATTTTCAAACACCCCGGTCATACCCGGAGTATCAATCACCGCTTGGTCGACTTTATTGATCCCCAGATACACCAGCGGCACCTCGGGGAAAAAATCGGCGCGATGTTGTTTGATAAGGTTGAATGCTGGGTCATCGGAGACAACGATCACCTCTAAATCCAGTAACCGGTATTTTTGCATGAGGTAATCGAGAAAGACTTGGCGATACTCACCGCCGGGGTAGCGTTTAGCATCCAGATACTCATGGTGGATCTGCGTATCTTCATCCATCGATAAGGCTTCATCAAAGCCCTGCTTAAGAAAGCGCGTCCAACTATGTTCACTATGGTAGGAGTGGATCAGCAGTACACTGTGATCAGCAAAAACAGGAAAGCTGGTTATGGTAAGCAACACCAATAAACGCAGCCAATAAGCAAAACACCGAGGGAACATCCCGCCACCAAATAGATCTGTGCAAGTGACAAGTATTGGGTGGCGTTTTTATATTAGGCAAACCTCGCGATGAGTTTTTTGATTTACAACCCATCAACCGGCGGTATTTTCACCGTTTGTCAGTTATTACTATGGTTATCCCACGCACAGAACATCCTGCCATATTGGTTGGATAGAGGGTAAGACAGTGGGAACAAGTAAGTTGAAGATCACCGCACAGCACTAATGCAAGAGCTCTCTGGCAGCGACTGCGTAGCAGCTTAACTGCGACAGCTCTCTTTCCCTGGGTTTGTTGGTGTGTTCAGCAGTTGCTCGCAATTAATTAAAGTCCACCGCTGTTATGTTTGTCTCTATTCATGCGGATTAAACACCGCCCTTCCGCATCTAACCTTGCTTCATATTTTTACACACTTGAAATTCTAATTAGATAAATAAAATCAAGGTTTTATATAGTTAGCTCTAGTAATTGCATCGCAGAAAAATTGCTTTAGTCTGAACAACCGGATGATAAGACTATATTCAAGGAAAGATAATGAAAAAGCAGCATTTAGTGGTTGCTACTTTGATAACCACAGCGCTAGCTGGTTGTGCAAGCACAGAGCTAAGCCAACAGCTTCAATCCGCAGAAGTCCCCCTAGATAAAGAGTATTCACAACTAGTATTTAATCGCGCTAAGAAAGCCACCTGCCTTGACCTACAAGAGCAGCTTACCGACTACATCATCGAATGCGCACGAGATCGACGAAACACCAACGTTATGATAGGTCCGTTTGATTTAGACTCGACACTACATGTACACAGTAGTGAGCAATACTTTAGGCGTTCGATAGTCAAAGTAGAGACGGCAGCAGGCAAAGCCACATCAGTGAAGCATGCCACCCCATCAATCAAAGGCGATGACGCCAAGTTCTTCCAGATGTTTCTCCCTAAGTATGACGCGCGATTACTTAGCAACTTAGAGACCCAACAAAAACTGCTCGAAGGGGCAATTGCTCTGGGTGACGAAGACTTTGTGCAACGGTTTGTTGCAGACAACGAGGGCGTACTCGATGGAAGACACATCAATAAAGCCAGAGTACAAAGCAGCTTGGACACCTTTTTTGATATCAATGACTATAACTCGAACCTAAAGTCGTACTTTCAAAGCATTGATTACAAATTAGACTACGAAATGTTCGATACGCTTAGAGATGAATATTATTTCTACGCCTTCTTGCATGCCGAAATTAAGCAGCACGTACTCAGAATGAGTGACATTCCTGTCACAGGCACTTTTTGTGACTATACCGGGCGCTCTTTTGAGCTGTGCACCTTAGAAGGCACCCCATTCAAGATTGACAATGTGTTCTCTGATGAACGCTTAACCGTATCAGCATACTACAAGTATGAAGGAGTATACTCGCACGTTGTTCGAGTGGAAAACCAGACAACTGACTATATGAGCGTATCGAATGTAGACGTGCTTTACGATAGTACCTACTACGCAGTACCCATTAGCAATGGCGATATCCCTCCATTATCCAGTCGCGAGTTTATCTTTGAAATACCAAGGCAAAACGCTACAAGCTTCAAAACATCTAGCGCTCGGGCAAGCATTCCTTATGGTATAACCGCTCGCTATGTGTCCAAAGGGGAAACATATCTGCTGAACCAACGCATCGGCTACAATCCGTTCTTGAGCGTTGCGAATTAAACTGAGCCAATAGTAGCGCGTGAGTTAAACCTTGGATTAACGACGCGCTTTACCTGTAGATACAACAAGGGCTGCCAACGCAGCCCTTGTTCAGTTGAGTTCGCGCTTAATCGCGCAACTCTTTACGCAAGATCTTACCCACATTCGACTTTGGCAGCTCATCGCGGAACTCGTACAACTTCGGTACCTTGTAGCCGGTCAGGTGTTTCTTACAGTGGGCTTTTAGCTCGGCTTCGGTCATATCCGCCTTGGTGGTAACAAACAGCTTCACACGTTCGCCCGCCACCTCGTCGGCTACACCGACGGCTGCGGCTTCGATAACCTTGGGATGCAAGGTGGCCACCTCTTCAATCTCGCTAGGGAACACGTTAAAGCCCGACACCAGGATCATGTCCTTTTTGCGGTCTTCGATATTGAAGTAGCCACGCTGGTCCATACGGCAGATATCTCCGGTAGCAATCCAGCCGTCGGCAGACATAATCGCGTCGGTTTCGGCTTGGTTGTTCCAGTAGCCCAGCATCACTTGTGGGCCTTTCACCTGTAGCTCACCGGCTTCACCCACCGGCAACACGCCGCCATTCTCCCCCACTACGCGCATCTCGGTGCTTGGCATGGGTACGCCGATGGTCGGCTCGAAGGTTTGGGTGGTGTGGATGTTGGCGGCAACCACGGGCGAGCACTCGGTCAGGCCATAGCCTTCTACGATCGGCATACCGGTCACTTCCTGCCACTTCTCCGCGACGTGCTGCTGGGTCGCCATACCACCGGCGATGGTGAAGCGAGCGCGGCTGAAGTCGAGTGCACAGAATCCTTTGTGATTGAGCAGGCCGTTAAACAGGGTGTTTAGACCAAAGATCATGGTGAAGGGGTATTTCGACAAGTCGCTGACAAAGCCGTCTAAATCGCGCGGATTAGTGATCAGCAGGTTGTTACCACCAAGGAACATAATCATCATCATGCTCACGGTGTTAGCGAAGATGTGGTACAGAGGCAGCGGCGTTACTGCATGTTCTTTATCATGCAGGGTGCGCGGGCCGAAGTGAGCGAATACTTGCAGCACGTTAGCCACTACGTTGCGATGGGTCAGCATGGCGCCTTTGGCCACGCCGGTAGTACCGCCGGTGTATTGCAAGTAGGCCAAATCGTCACCTTTAAGCTCTGGACGGCGGTACTCCAACTTCTTACCTTCGGTGATGGCGCGGCGCAAGGAAATAGCCCCCGGCAGGTTGTACTTCGGTACCATCTTTTTGACGTACTTCACCACAAAGTTCACCAAGGTGCGCTTATGCGGCGCCAGTGAATCACCGATATGGGTGAGGATGATATGGCGTACCGAGGTCTCGTCGATCACCTGTTGCAGGCTGTTACCAAAGTTGGTCACGGCCACAATCGCGGTAGCGCCAGAGTCACGCAGCTGGTGCTTAAGCTCGCGCGGGGTATAAAGCGGGTTAACGTTCACCACCACCAGGCCGGCGCGAATCGCGCCAAACAGCGCAATCGGGTACTGCAGCAGGTTAGGCATCATCAGGGCGATGCGCTCGCCGGGCTTCATGCGTAGGTAGTTTTGCAGGTAAGCGGCGAAGGCTCGGCTTTGCTGCTCTAAGTCTTGGTAGGACAGCTCGTGGCCCATGTTCACAAAGGCCGATTTAGCGCCATGACGGGAACAACTGTCTTCAAACAGATCCATGATGCTGGGGAACTGCTCTGCATCAATAAACTCTGGGACATCTGCCGGATAGCTATCCAGCCAGGGTTTGTTCGACTTGTTCATAGTGTTAGCTGCCTACTTTGCCGCGGTATCCAAGGCTAAGTGCCCTGAATGCCACATTTTTATTAGTGAATCCGAGCTAAAAACTCTGCCCGGTGGTGAACGGCCGAAAGATTATCCTAACCCGCCATCGAAAGTCAGTAGCCCATCTCAAAGTTTTGTCCGCTCGGACAAATTACATGCAACTTTTTGCCAAAAACGCTGCTTTTACACGCAATTCGCGATCTGGTTGGAGGAGTTAAACAACCCTCACCGTAATGCTTCAAGGCAGGCGGGCTCTGGGCTTACACGTGTTCGCCGAATAAAAGTCGGCCGCCAAATCATGTGAACTTAACGATAGCGCAACACTATGACGGAAAGCGGTCAGTGCGTGAGATAATCGGTTTTGTTGCAGATAAAACAATGCCACCCGCAGGTGGCATTAATTAACACTCAATCGAAGGTTAGCAACTACGAAGCAAACAGCTAACCTGATGCTCCTCGCCACCAGCCAGCTCCGGCTTATGCTGCGCGCATTGCGCTTGCGCTAAGGGGCAGCGAGTGCGGAACACACAACCCGAAGGCGGGTTGATCGGCGATGGCAGCTCCCCTTCCAGCAACTGGATGGTTTTGCTTTGCTCAATATCCGGGTCGGGGATCGGCACCGCCGACAGCAAGGCCTCGGTATAAGGGTGGGTCGGCTTGGCAAACAGCGCTTCGCTACTGGCCAGCTCCACCGCATTACCTAGGTACATGACCAACACCCGATCGGAGATATGCTTCACTACCGACAGGTCATGGGCAATAAAGATAAGGCTAAGCCCCATCTCGCGCTGCAGCTCTTTGAGTAGATTCACCACCTGCGCCTGAATCGACACATCTAGCGCCGAAACCGGCTCATCACAGATCACCAGTTTAGGCTCAAGGATCAAGGCGCGGGCAATCCCGATACGCTGACACTGCCCACCGGAGAACTCGTGCGGATAACGGTTGATTACGTTGGGCAGCAGACCGACTTTGATCATCATCGCCTGTACCCGCTGTTTGACCTCATCACGGCCTAGCTCTGGGTAGAAGGTACGCAGCGGCTCAGCGATAATGTCGCCAATGGTCATGCGTGGGTTTAGCGAGGCCAGCGGGTCCTGGAAAATCATCTGGATCTCTTTGCGCTTCTCGCGCAGCGAGCCTTTGTCCAGCTCGGTAAGATCTTGCCCCAGCCAAACCACCTTACCGGCTTCGCTGGGCACCAAACCTATAACTGCGCGGGCGAAGGTCGACTTACCGCAGCCCGACTCCCCCACTACGCCAAGGGTTTCGCCCTCAAATAACTTGAGCGATACGCCATCTACTGCTTTTAGCAACTTTGGCTTGGCCCAAGGCAGGCCTTTGCTATCTTTGATCTTGAACTGAACCTGCAGGTCCTGCACATCCAATAACAGTTTTTGCTCAGCCATTATTGTCCTCCTGCCTGACCGTTCTGGGCTAGACTCTGGTCTAGGCTCTGATCAAGATAGTAGTCTGAGTGGCAGGCGCGCTTACGGCCCTCGGCAAAGTCTTGCAACAGCGGCGCCTCACTCAAGCAGCGCGCGGAGGCGCGCTGGCAACGCTGGCAGAACGGACAGCCCGCCGGCAAGCTCAACAGATTCGGAGGATTGCCCGGAATGGTCGGTAACACCTCACCCACAGTATCCAGGCGTGGAATAGCCTGCAGTAGCCCTTCGGTATAAGGGTGGCTTGGCTGGTAGAACAGCTCGCGGGCAGTACCGTATTCCATGGTACGACCGGCGTACATCACCAGCACCTTGTCGCAGATCCCAGCCACTACGCCAAGGTCATGGGTAATCATAATAATGGCGGTGTTGAACTCGCGCTTCAGCTCGTTCAAGAGCTCCATAATCTGCGCCTGTACCGTCACATCTAGTGCGGTGGTTGGCTCATCGGCAATCAACAGCTGAGGGCGGCACAACAGCGCCATGGCAATCATCACCCGCTGACGCATCCCGCCAGAGAACTCGTGCGGATACATCTCCATGCGTTTTTTCGCTTCCGGCATCTTCACCGCATCCAGCATATCAATTGATGCTTGGTAGGCATCGCTCGAGCTCATGCCTTTGTGCAGCTTTAATACCTCGATAAGCTGGTCGCCTACCTTCATATAGGGGTTGAGCGAGGTCATTGGGTCCTGAAAGATCATCGCAATCTTCTCGGCTCGAATGCGGTTAAGCTTAGCCTCCGGCAGATTCAAGATGCTTTCGCCGTTAAACAGCGCCTGTCCGCTGGTTTGGCCATTCTTGGCCAGCAGCCCCATCAAGGCAAAGGCGGTTTGGCTTTTGCCCGAGCCAGACTCGCCAACAATGCCCAGGGTTTCCCCGGCTTGCAGCGAGAAGTTCAAATCGTTAACTGCGGTGACCACGCCATCGGGAGTGGTAAATTCAACCCGCAGATCTTGTACATCGAGTAGTTTCATCCTTCCTCCTAGCGATCTTTCGGGTCGAGCGCATCACGCAGGCCATCGCCCACATAGTTAAAGCAGAACAGTGTGGTCACCATAAAGGCAGCTGGGAACAGTAACTGCCAAATGGCGATCTCCATGGTTTGCGAACCGTCTTGCAGTAGCGCGCCCCACGAGGTGCTTGGCTCCTGTACCCCAAGCCCCAAGAAGCTCAGAAAGGATTCGGTGAGGATCATCTGCGGCACCAACAGTGTGGCGTACACCACTACGATGCCCAGCACGTTGGGAATAATGTGACGAGTAATAATCCGCCCCTTACTCACGCCGCACACCTCAGCGGCCTCAATAAACTCTTTGTTTTTCAGGCTCAAGGTCTGGCCGCGCACAATCCGCGCCATATCCAGCCACGACACCGCGCCAATGGCGATAAACACCAACACGATGTTTCGACCAAAGAAGGTCACCAACAGGATCACGAAGAACATAAATGGGATGCCGTAGAGGATCTCCAGCAGACGCATCATCACCCGATCCACGGTGCCGCCCAAAAAGCCCGAGGTCGCGCCATACAAAGTGCCGAGCAATACCGCTACAAAGGCACCTGCCACACCCACACCGAGCGATACCCGACCACCGAGCAAGGTACGCACGTACATATCGCGCCCGAGCGAGTCGGTACCAAAGTAATGGCCTGAGGCAATCGACGGGCCGCTGTGCATCGCTGACCAGTCGGTCTGATCGAAGGCGTACTGGCTGATATAGCCACCAAACAGCACCAATAGGGTAATCACGGTGAGGATTGCCAAAGACGCCATCGCAGCACGGTTACGGAAAAAGCGCATGCGCGCGTCTTGCCACAGGCTGCGGCCTTCCACTTCCAACTGCTCGGCCAGCGCATCCATGGTTTCGCTATTAAGTTTTCTATCTAACATTGCAACTCCTAATAGCGGCCTAGTAGCGGATCTTCGGATCGATAAACGCATACACGATATCGACGATGGCATTGAATAAGATGGTGAAGCTGCCAATCAAGATGGTCAGGCCCAGCACCAACGAGTAGTCGCGGTTCAGTGCGCCATTCACGAACAAGCGCCCCAGACCGGGCAGGCCAAAGATGGTCTCAATTACCACCGAGCCGGTGATAATCCCCACAAAGGCCGGGCCCATGTAGGAGACCACCGGCAGCATTGCCGGGCGCAGTGCATGCTTGAGTACGATATGGCGGAACGGCAGTCCCTTAGCCTTGGCGGTGCGGATAAAGTTGGAGTTCATCACCTCAATCATCGAGCCGCGCATAATCCGGGCGAATGAGGCCACATACAGCAGCGACATGCCAAGCATCGGCAGGATGATGAAGCGCAGCTGACCGCCATTCCAGCCGCCAGCGGGCAGCCACTTAAGCTGAATCGAGAAGATATACACCAAGGTCGGCGCCAGCACGAAGGAAGGCATCACCACCCCGGCCATCGCCGTGGACATAATGCTGTAGTCAATCCAGGTGTTCTGCTTCAAGGCAGCAATGGTGCCTACGCTTACGCCCATCACCACGGTGAAGGCGAAGGCGAACAGGCCAATCTTGGCGGAAACCGGCAGCGCTTGGGCAACCAGTTCGTTCACCGTGTAATCCTTGTACTTAAACGAGGGGCCTAAATCGCCCTGTAACAAGCCACCTAAATACGAGAAGTACTGCTCATGCACTGGCTTATCCAGGCCATATTTCGCCTCGATGTTGGCCAACACTTCAGGTGGGAGTGAGCGCTCACTGGAAAACGGGCTACCCGGTGCAAAGCGCATCATAAAAAAGGTAATGGTGATTAACACCAACAGAGTCGGGATCGCTTCCAAACTCCGTTTCAGAATAAATTTAAACATAGTGAATCCGTTCGAGCTGCCCCACCTGACAGCCAGCCGCTATCGGCTAACACGGTGGGGCGAGTTGGGAGTAATCCCGTGCTCTTAGTTGTTACTCAAGAATATACAGATCTTTGGTGTACAGTTTGTCTTCTGCGTTATTCATCGGGTAACCACCCACTTTCGGGTTCACCAGACGGGCATTTACGTAGTGGTAGATTGGCGCCAATGGCATATCGGCAGCCAGTTGTGCTTCCGCCTGACGGTACAGGTCGCTGCGCTCAGCATCGCTGGTTGCACGCATCGCCTGCTCCATAAAGCTGTCGTAGGCATCGCTGTAGTAGAACTGGTCGTTGTTACCGTTGTTGCTCTGCATCAGCGACAGGAAGGTAGACGCTTCGTTGTAGTCGCCACACCAACCAGCGCGGGTCACATCGTAGTTACCGTTGCGGCGGTTATCCAGGAAGGTCTTCCACTCTTGGTTTTCCAGGCTGGCTTCTACGCCCAGAGTCTGCTTCCACATAGAGGCAATCGCGATGGCCACTTTCTTGTGGTTCTCTGAGGTGTTGTACAGCAGGGTAAACTCAAGCGGGTGGCTTTCATCGAAGCCAGCTTCTTTAAGCAGCGCCATAGCGCGGGCGTTACGCTCTTCTTGGCTCAAGGTAGCGTACTCAGGGGTATCCACCTGCAGGCCAGCCACTTTCTGGTGGGCAAAGTTGTAGGCTGGGTACTCGCCCTTACCTACGATAAAGTTGGCCACGGCGTCACGGTCGATGGCGTAAGACAGCGCTTGGCGAACACGCACATCGTCAAACGGTGGCTTCTTGGTGTTAAAGCCGTAGTAGTAAGAACACAGGTATGGGGTCACTTTGAGTGACTCAGGCTGGTCTTTCTTGATGCGGTCGAAGTGTTCGTTGGCCATCTCGTAAGTCAGGTCAACCTCACCCGCCAGGAAGCGGTTCATATCGGTAACTTGGTTTTCGATTGGCAGGAAGGTCACTTTGTCGATGGTGGTATCGGCGTTATCCCAGTACTGGTCGTTACGCTCCATAACAATCTTTTCGTTTACCACCCACTCGCTCATCTTGTAAGCGCCATTACCCACGAAGTTAGCGGGCTGGGTCCACTTGTCGCCGTGGGCCTCAACGGTGGCGCGGTGTACGGGCTTCAAGGTGGTGTGCGCCGACATTTGAATGAAGTATGGCAGCGGCAGCTCAAGCTCGATTTGCAGGGTTTGCGCATCCAGTGCTTTCACGCCTAGCTCGTCGGCAGGCATCTCACCGGCGATAATCTGCGCGGCATTCTTCATGCCGGTCATTTCCAGGTACCAGCTGTATGGGCCAGCGGTGGCAGGATCAACTGCGCGCTTGAAGCTGTAGACGAAATCTTCGGCAGTTACCGGATCGCCATTCGACCAGCGAGCATCTTCACGTAGCTTGAATACGAAGGTTTGGTTGTCTTCAGTTTCCCAAGACTCGGCGACACCCGGTACGATGTTGCCGTCGCCATCTTGGTTGACCAGACCTTCTAGCAGGTCACGGATCAGATGAGACTCTGGTACACCTTCGGTTTTGTGCGGGTCGAGGGAAGCCGGCTCGGTGCCGTTACCACGCACCAGCTCTTGTACTGCGGCCAAAGTGGGTTCACCACTGGCAGGCGCTGCTGCTTGACTGGCTTCAGGTTGGCTGGCTTGCTCACAAGCGGTTAAGCCGAGGGTCGCCACAACGGCGAGACTAAGAAGAGACTTTGCGGTCTTCATTGAGATATGCGCTCCATGTTTTCACTCACCGGCACTAGCCTGGCGAGTGGGGTCCTATATATGTGTTTTGCGCCTTTGGCGGGGGTATCTACCGACGAACACCCTAATAGCCGTCAAATGCGTCAAATCCCTTTCACTTTGACATGATCTGTCACTGATAGGCAAGTAATAAAACAACACATTAAGCTAATTACGGCCGATTTTGCAGCCCTTTATTTAGGCAAAACGGTTACTTAGCAACACCTCATACTAGTATGAAACATCACCGACACTTTTGACCGGACGCAAATTGATAGCACAAAGTTAACATCTGCAGGGAGGTATTAACCGTTTGAGTTTACTCACCTGTAAGGCTGGCCGCCGCACTCTCTGTTACTTAAAAGTGTCCAATCGCTTAACATCGACGACCACCACGACTATACCCAATGCACGTTCGCGTTAGTGACCCACTTTATGTTCATCGATCGACAGCGAGTAAAGCGAATGACACAGTCAGCGCTTATACCCGAACAACCTCAAGGTGCAGGATTCAGAGCCGCTCAATGCCCATAGGGCGAGGCGAAAATACGAAGGAATGATGACCCATTTCGAGTGTTTTCAACGAAGAACTATGGGCATTGAGCGTCTCCCAAAGGGCGAGCTTTCCAGCCCCTCATACTGCGTTACTGCTCCTTGATTTAGACCACTAGATCGGCGGAGCAGTGCCTTGCCTGAGGGGCTGGCTTATCTCGCTGAACATGCACCTTGAGGTTGCTCGGGTATACATATTCAGATAACGCTACCATCGCTGACCGAATTTGCTGGAAGTTATTGCTTCAGCGACTATTTTTAGGTCTAAAATCTTTCTCAGAGAGGACACGTATACCTACTAAGGCCGTATGGATCTTCAAACGGTTTGTAGGAAAAATGTTAGCGGAGACTGAAAGCCAAAAAGAAAACAAATTGCTCAATACGGTTATAAAATTACATATTTTGCTCATAATCGGCTGAACAATGTCTGCGCAGTCAGCCAAAAATGTTGCTTTTTTACATTTGTGCTTCTGTTACATGTGATCGAGATCAATTTATCAGTTTTTTGACCTCTCTATAATCTCTGCTGTGAAAGGGAATAAGTAAGGCATCCGCCACTTTGCATAGATGAGCCGTCAAAAACGCCCGTGCGAAGGATGTTTAACTTATTCGCTTTAACATTAATGAGGAGAAAAAAATGCCTGTAGGTACTATCGAAGAGCTTGATGCTCTCGTTGCCCGCGTCAAAGCCGCACAAAAAGAGTTTGCGTCATACAGCCAAGAGCAAGTTGACAAGATCTTCCGTGCTGCATCGCTAGCGGCGTCTACTGCGCGTATTGAACTGGCCCGTATGGCTGCCGAAGAATCTGGCATGGGCATCATGGAAGACAAAGTGATTAAAAACCACTTCGCTTCTGAGTTCATCTACAACAAATACAAAGACGAACTAACCTGTGGCGTTATCGAGCGTAACGACGAAGGCGGTACTATTACTATCGCTGAGCCAGTAGGTATCGTTTGTGCAATCGTTCCAACCACTAACCCAACTTCAACCGCTATCTTTAAAGCGCTTATCTCGCTGAAAACTCGTAACGGTTGTATCTTCTCGCCACACCCACGTGCTAAGAATGCTACCAACTTCGCTGCCAAGTTAGTCCTTGACGCCGCAGTTGCCGCCGGTGCTCCAAAAGACATCATCGGTTGGATTGACACGCCTTCAGTTGAGCTGTCAAACGCATTGATGAAGCACGACGACATCGCTCTGATCCTGGCCACCGGTGGCCCGGGCATGGTGAAAGCTGCTTACTCATCTGGTAAGCCAGCAATCGGTGTAGGCGCGGGTAACACTCCAGTAGTTATCGACGAAACTGCCGATATCAAACGTGCTGTTTCTTCAATCCTGATGTCTAAAACCTTCGATAACGGCGTTATCTGTGCATCTGAGCAGGCCGCCATCATCGTTGAGTCAGTATACGACGAGACCATCGAGCGCTTCGCTAAGTATGGCGCTGCGGTACTGAGCAAAGCTGACGCCGACAAGGTACGTAAAGTACTGATGATCAACGGCGCGCTTAACGCCAAGATCGTAGGTCAACCGGCTTACAAGATTGCAGAACTGGCTGGCGTAACCGTACCTAAAGCGACCAAGATCCTGATCGGTGAAGGTCTGGAAGCGTCTTACGACGACGAGTTCTCTCACGAGAAACTGTCTCCGACTCTGGGCGTATACAAAGCCAAAGACTTCAAAGACGCAGTTCGCCAAGCGGGCATCGTGCTAGACATTGGCGGTGTAGGCCACACTTCAGTACTCTACACTGACCAAGACGCTAACGCAGACCGTATCGCTTACTTCGGCGACAAGATGAAGACTGCACGTATCCTGTGTAACACCCCTTCATCTCAC
The DNA here is from genome assembly GCF_000429505.1 of Aliagarivorans taiwanensis DSM 22990. Classification (GTDB taxonomy): domain Bacteria; phylum Pseudomonadota; class Gammaproteobacteria; order Enterobacterales; family Celerinatantimonadaceae; genus Aliagarivorans; species Aliagarivorans taiwanensis. The sequence goes on from NZ_AUBZ01000001.1 coordinate 141,714, forward strand.
GGTGGTATCGGTGACCTGTACAACTTCGAACTTGCACCTTCTCTGACCCTGGGCTGTGGCTCTTGGGGCGGTAACGCAATTTCTGAAAACGTGGGTCCAAAACACCTGATTAACAAGAAAATTGTTGCGAAGCGAGCTGAGAACATGCTGTGGCATAAACTACCTAAGTCAATCTACTTCCGTCGCGGCTCTCTGCCAGTAGCGATGGACGACCTGGACGGCAAGAAGCGTGCGATGATCGTTACCGACAACTTCTTGTTCAACAACGGTTACATCGATGACCTGCGTGCCATCTTGAAAGAGAAAGGCATGGAAGTGGAAGTATTCCACGACGTAGAAGCTGATCCGACTCTGAGCATCGTAGAGAAAGGCGCCCAAGCTTGTCACAACTACCAGCCTGACGTAATCCTAGCTGTAGGTGGTGGTTCGCCAATGGATGCTGCGAAGATCATGTGGGTAATGTACGAGCACCCAGAAACTGACTTCGCTGACCTGTCTATGCGCTTTATGGACATCCGTAAGCGTATCTACAAGTTCCCTAAAATGGGCAGCAAAGCTGAGCTGGTATGTATCACTACCACTTCAGGTACTGGTTCAGAAGTAACTCCTTTCGCGGTTGTAACCGACGACACCACCGGTCAGAAATACCCACTGGCTGACTACGAGCTGACGCCTAACATGGCGATCGTTGATGCCAACTTGGTTATGGATATGCCTAAGTCACTGTGTGCCTTCGGTGGTTACGATGCAGTAACTCACGCTATGGAAGCTTACGTTTCTGTACTGGCGAACGAGTACTCAGACGGCCAAGCTCTACAAGCACTTAAGATGCTGAAAGAGTACCTGCCAAGCTCTTACCAGAACGGTAAAGCTGACCCAGTAGCTCGTGAGAAAGTACACAACGCTGCAACCATCGCTGGTATCGCGTTTGCTAACTCATTCTTGGGTGTATGTCACTCAATGGCGCACAAACTGGGTGCTGAGTTCCACATTCCTCACGGCCTGGCGAACGCCCTGCTGCTGACCAACGTGGTACGCTTCAACGCAACCAACACCCCAACCAAGCAAACTGCGTTCTCTCAGTACGACCGTCCTAAAGCACGCGCTCGTTACGCTGAAGTTGCTGAGCACCTGGGCTTCCGCGAAGGTAACACCCAAGCTAAGCTGGATGCACTGCTGACTTGGTTGGACGAGCTGAAGCAAGAGCTGAACATCCCACTGTCTATCCAAGAAGCGGGTGTTAACGAAGCTGAGTTCCTGGCCAAGGTTGACGAGCTAGCTGTAGACGCATTCGATGATCAGTGTACTGGTGCTAACCCACGTTACCCACTGATTAGCGAGCTGAAGCAAGTACTGATCGACTCTTACTACGGTCGTCCGTATGTAGAAGCTGATGACAGTGCCGACGCAGAAGCACGTCGTGCTAAAGCGGCTAAAGAAGAAGCGGCTGCTAAAAAAGCACCTGCTAAAAAGGCGCCAGCCAAGAAAACTGCTAAAGCCTAAGCCTTAGTCGGTTTAAATTAGCACTGAGCCTCACCTTCGGGTGGGGCTTTTTTATGCCTGCAGTTTGACCCGGTTACCAAGGCGCAAGCTGGCATAAAAAAGCCGCCTTATGGCGGCTCTGTCTGATGCGGGGCACTCGCTCACTAGTTAATGCTCAGGCACTTACCCTCGTTGATACGGGCAGGAAACACCGTCTGCAGGGTCTGAGTTAGCGTATCCCAATCGTCCGCCATCTTGTCGGCCTGCGCTTGGGTGAGCACCGCACCAAACTCTTGCTCACGTAGATGCTCGACGCGGGTGTAATGAATCAACGTCACATCAACGCTCTCATCGTCTTGGTAGGCGGCATTAACGTTATCGATATTCTTCTGGGAGTCGTCGACGAACACAATCTTATCGAAGCTACGCTCAGTTCGCGCCAAGATAAGCTTGAGCATGTCCCCTTTGTCCATACCGGTGGTCATCATCACGCCGCGAGAATAGCTCAGCTCACGCTTGGGCACTTCCCGATACTCAGGGGTAGGCTCACCTTCTGGAGCAAGTGCCGTGACATCAAAGTTGATACCTTTGCTGAGCAACTCACGCTCGGTTGCCGCCCGGTACTTTGGCGAGCGAGAGGTCAGAGCCATCATGGTATAGCCATCGTTTTGCCAGTGCTGAATCGTCTCGGGCACCGATACTTCCACCAACACCTGCGGGTTGAGCTCGTACAGCAGGCCGATGGCATCTTCGAACAAGCAATCGACTTTCTGCTCGTCAGTGGGCTTCACAGCCAGCTTGCCGCGCTGCCACTGGTACCAGATATCGCCACCTAGATCGACGCTACTGGTAAGCACGGTATTGTCGATATCCAACACAATCAGCGTGTCTGCCACCGCATGCTGCTCAAGCTCGGCAGCAACCTTTGCAGTAATGTCGGTGTAGTCATTGGTTTGAATGATTTCGGTGCCCGCAAAGCTCGAGCCAGAGGCTGCCAGCAACACGCTGGCCGCGAGGTAAGATAGCGCTTTTTTCATCGACTTGGTGTCCTTATCGTATCAAGCAAGTCCCTATGGTCATGGGAAAGGGGAAACGGAAATGGGCAGCCGGCTCTTTTGCTGTACTCAGCATGCCTTAGTAGCTCAGGTGGCTGCCCCACCGCCTTCAATATATGACATTTAGATGACGCCGACACCTGCTGTGTGTATTTTGATTAAGCGCTTGAATTGGTTAGGATGCTGTTCAAACAACCACACCCATATGGCTGCAACATGCTTCCTGCACATCACTCATGGTTAACGCGCTTTGCCGCCGTGTATCTACTCCTCTGCCTGATACTGACTTGGCAAGCCCTGCTCCCCGACTACTTCGCATTGGCGAGTGTCGGTATGAGCCTGCTCGCCTACCTGCTGTACGCCATCGATAAGCGCGCGGCCCGGCTCAAGCGCTGGCGAGTCAGCGAGCAACGACTCCACGTGGTTGCCTTGCTTGGGGGCTGGCCTGGCGCGGCCTTGGCTCGCCTGCGACTGCGGCACAAAACCCGCAAGCCCAGTTTTAGTGTGGTGTTGTGGCTGTCAGCTCTGCTGCATATTGGAGTTATTGCCGTGTATATACTTTTTGGGCACTGCAACCATTCTTACTTCGAGCGCTGTTTCACGCTCTAATTCAAGCTCTGGTTCAAGCTCTGGGCCAGATAGTCGCATATCGCAGCTTGGCGCAGCGCAACAGATTTGCCATACTGCCCGGGCTTTTTATCGTTAGTCTGAATTATGCTTCGTTATCTGTTGTTCTCGAGCCTGTTGATGTTAACCACTCACGCCATCGCCCTTCCCCGCCCTTTTGTGGCTAACTATGTCGCTTCATTGAAAGGCGTAAGCCTCGGTAAAGCCCACCGCGAGCTGCTCGACCTCGGCGATGGCTACTACCAGCTGCGCGATGATGGCTCCACAGCGCTTGCCGGGCGCAGCAACCAATACCGCTCGCAGATGCGCATTGTCGACGACAAGGTTGTGGTTGAGCGCTTTAGCAGCCAGAAGTCTCGTTTACTGGGCAGCAACACCTGTAAGGGCTTTATCGATGGTGATGGCCAGTTTCAGATCCGCTTTAATGACAAATCCCATCCCGAGCTCGAAGACTTCCATGCGTATTCCGAACTGCTAGACCCAGCCGCCATGGCGATGCAGCTCTACCTCGACATCAAGCAGGGCGAGACCGAGATGCACTACTGGGTTGTTGATGTGGAGAAAGTCGAGCAGCACCGGGTAAGCTTTATCGAAGAGCAAACCATCGACACGGAGCTCGGCCGCTATCGCACCTTGGTGTTCGAGCACTGGAAGCGCGATGGCCGTTACAACAAACTGTGGCTTGCCCCAGAGCTGGACTATCAGCTGGTAAAAGCCGAAGTAGTTAAAGGCAATATCCATTGGGGCACCGTTGAGTTGACCCAACTTGAGTTCACCGATTAGCCGCCAATCAGGCCTAACTTGGAAAGGGAGACGGCGCTTTGCCATACTTGAGCAACACTTCATCGACAAGCTTCGAGGCCAGATTGATACGTATTCTGTTGGTATTGCTGTGTTTGAGCCCGCTGCTGAGTGCAACGAGCTACGCCCAGATCCAACCCTTCGAGGCCCGCTATCAGGCCAAGTTTAAAGGGGTGCCCATCGGCTCGGGTGAGCGACGCCTGAGTCTGCTACCCGGCGGTGAGTATCAATTAGAGAACCGCGCCAGTGCCCTTGGCGGCAGCATGACCTACGATGTCACCGCGCGCTTTGAGTACCAACAGCAAACGATCGTATCCCTCGGTTATCATCACACCCAAACGGCGCCGTTTAAAAAGCTCAGCGCCCGCGGCTTTCCCGATCGTAAGGGCGGCTTGATCGTGGTATTTGATAACAAAGAGCGCATGCACTTCCCGCCAGAGGAAGACCAAACCAGCCAGCTACTCGATGCAGCCAGCTTCTCAGTACAGCTGCAGCACGATATCAAACGCGGCCTGACCGACATTACCTACTACTACAACACCCTCGATGAGATGGATAAGCATCGCTTTGAGGTCTTGGGTAACGAGCAGGTCACCACCCAGTTGGGCAGCTTCGATACGGTCAAGGTTGAGCAACGCAAAAACGACAGCCGAGTCACCTATTTATGGCTGGCCCCCGCGCTTGATTATCAGGTGGTAAAAGCGGAGATCGTGCGCAAAGGCAAAAGTTGGGCAACCCTTGAGACCACCTACTTAAAGATTGCCGACGATATCTTACTCACCAGCAAATCCAGTGATGACCGCTCATAGGCTTGCCGCATCCACCACGTCTAATTGACTGAGTTCGCTGTCTTTCCAGAAGGCATCAGCTTGCTGCTGCAACCAGCCGCAAAAGCGGCGGTTCTTGTCCCTACGCATCGCCACCTCTGGTGCAACCATGTAGTAGCGATAGCGCGAGCGCACCATCTTATCGCCCACAATCACCAGGGTTCCCTGTTTCACATAGCGCCACGCCAGTGAGTGGCGCACCAACGCCACCCCCTGCACTGCTAACGCGCCTTCCACCTGTAGCTGCGAACCTTGATAGCGTAAGCTCGCCTGCGGCGGGCCACAGCGCTCCCCTACCGCATCAAACCAGCCCTGCCAGCTCATATCCGGTAGCGTATCTTCCAGCAGGGTCGCCCGCGCCAGATCGCCCAAGCCTTCAATACCGTGTTGCTGTAGGTACATGGGATGGGCCACCGGGTAGAGCACATCGTTCATCAGCTCTTCACAAAAAAGGCCCGTGCTTGGCGCCGGGCTAAAGCGAACACAGAGATCGATGGGCTGACGCGAGAAGTCCACCTTCTCCTCGGCGGTTTGCAGCAGTACCTGTAGGTCGGGGTTGAGCTGTTGGAACTCGCCAAGCCGAGGGATCAGCCATTGATGGGCAAACGAGGCAAGGGTGGAAATCGCCAGTTTACCGGGCTCCGGGTCACCGCGCAGCTCAGCGATGCCCCGCTCGATATGATGAAAGCCCTTCTCGGTATGCGCCAGCAGCTGCTTCCCCACCGCAGTAAGCGTTACCTCACGGTGCCCGCGCTCAAATAAGCTCATATCCAGCCAGCTCTCGAGGCTGCGGATCTGCTGGCTGACCGCAGCCGAGCTAACAAACAGCGCTTGTGCGGCTTGCTTAAAGCTGCCGAGGCTGGCAGCAACATAGAAGTAATACAGCGATTGCAAAGGCGGCAAGCGTTCCATCAGATAAGTTTTCCTTAACTCACTGCCAAAATTCCACGTTTGTCAGTATAGCGCCCCCTGGTCAAACTAAGTCAAGAGAATAAAGCATCAATGAAGTTAGCCAAATAAAGGGAGGGCTTATGTCAGTCGCCAGCAAAACCACAGAGCAAAGTCGTGAAGTTAGCTTTACTAACCTGATAATGGATTATTTGAAACAGATTAAGATGGCTTATCGTAAACAGCGCAGTCGCCGAGCATTAGCCACGCTCAGCCCTCATCAGCTAAAAGACATTGGCTTAAGCCGCGCTGATGCAATAAATGAGGCCAGCAAGCCGTTTTGGCGTTGAACACTTTGAGCACGTTGAACACTTTGACCACTTAGAGAAAACAAAGCCCCTAACACTGAGGGGCTTTGGCTTTATGGCGGCGATATATCCATATGACCAGAACAATCGTCCATTTTACAGACATAAAAATCATACTACCTCCAGCGATAAGTTTAGCGCCCGAGTAGGAGCTTTGCTCGCTTTAGCTGCGCTTTCAACAACTCAGCCAACGGCCCATCAAATAAGCAACTAGTCATTGTCAGCCCGTTGTAAGGCGTGTCACACTAACCGCTGTGTTCGCCATCGGTAGCCTTTATGTCGTCGGTCCCAAGCTCAATACCCAAGACCATCCTTATTACCGGCTGTTCCAGTGGAATTGGCCTCTATAGCGCCCAGCAGTTACAGCAAGATGAGCGTTTCACGGTCATCGCCAGTTGCCGCAATCCAAAAGATGTGGCTCGCCTCAATCAGCAAGGGATTACCTGTGTCCAGCTAGATTTGGACGATGAAGCGAGTATCGAGCAAGGCTGGCAACACGCCTTGGAGCTGGCAGACGGTAAGCTATTCGCCCTGTTTAACAACGGTGCCTATGGCCAATGCGGCGCCCTCGAGGATTTACCCACTCAGGCGCTACGCCAACAGTTTGAGAGCAACTTTTTCGGCTGGCATCATCTCAGCCGCCTGGCCATTGCGCATATGCTTGAGCAAGGCGAAGGACGCATCATCCAAAACTCTTCGGTACTTGGCTTGGTGGCCATGCCCCATCGCGGCGCCTATATCGCTAGTAAGTTTGCGCTGGAAGGTTACACCGATACCCTGCGCCTGGAGCTGGCCGATACCCCGATTCAGATAAGCTTGATTGAGCCGGGGCCGATCCGCAGTGCGTTCCGGCAAAATGCGCTGTCGGTGTTCCAGCGAACCATCGACTCGGCAGCGTCACGTCACCGCTTGGCCTATCAGGGCACCATCGACCGTTTGGCCAAGCCCGGCGACAGCAACCGCTTCACTCTGGGTCCCGAGGCCGTACATCAAAGCCTGCTCAAGGCACTGCTGAGCCAGCGCGCCAAGCCGCGTTATTGCGTCACTTTTCCTACTTACTTGTTTACCTTTTTGCGCCGGATACTGCCGACTCGCCGGCTCGACAACCTACTGGTTAAGGGCTAACCGTGACTCGTTACCTTAAATCGCTGCTCACCCTGTTCTACATCTTCGGCTCCGCCAGCAGTTACGCGGAGCCGGTGCTTTGGCTGGCCCAGAAGGGCCAGCAGCAGCTCTACTTGTTTGGCTCGGTCCATCTGGCAAAGCCAGATATCTATCCACTACCGAGCCGCTATCTCGACTTATTCGATGCTAGCGTGCGTTTGGTGATTGAAACCGACGTGCGCAACTTCAGCGCCGAAGACCAAAAGCTGATGCTAAGCCTGGTGCGCGCCGATGCAGACCAGGACTTGCAAGCCTTGTTGGGTGATGCCCGCTTTGAGCAGCTGCAGCAAATTGCCCAGCAGTTAGGCCTGCGCGGTCAGCTGCAAGCCTATCAACCGTGGTATCTGGCCATGCTAATTAGCATGCAGCAGATCAAGAGCCTCGGTTATCGCGCTAGTGAAGGGCTCGATCTGCACTTTATCCACCGCGCCAGCGACCAGCAAAAGCGCATAGTCAGCCTGGAGACGCCGGCAGAGCAGATCCATACCCTATCCAGCCTGGAGAGCATCGAACTGGAGCTGCTGACCCAGACCATCGACGACTTTGACAAGGTGCCCGAACTGTTCGGCAAGTTGATTCAGCACTGGCAAGGCGGCAATCATCAGGCCCTCTATCAACTGCTGATTGACGACCCGATGTACCAGCAAGAGCAACCAGAAGTTATCAACAAACTGTTGTTTGAGCGCAACCGGAACTGGATGGATACGCTAAGCACCCTACAAGGGCGCAGCTTCATAGTTGTGGGAGCGCTGCATTTATATGGCGAGCAAGGCTTGCTAACCTTACTGAAAGAACAAGACTTTAGCATTTCCGAAGTCACCCCCTAGCCCAAGGAGCCGGTATGGATAAAGACTCGCACAATGATATGTCGCTGCATCAGGAACTGCCCACTCATCATTCCGATCCGCTGATCGCCTTCTACCATCGGATCATTCGGCTGTGCATCAAAATTTTGGCCGCGCTGATGGTGCTGGTCATTCTCTGGGGAATTGGTGATGTTATCTACGTGCTCTACCAACGCTTGATTGCGCCACCGTTTATGCTGCTAAACATCAACGATATCTTCTATACCTTCGGCGCCTTTATGGCAGTGCTGATTGCGGTGGAAATCTTTATCAATATCCGCCTGTATTTGGAAGCCAATGTCTTCCCGGTGCGCTTGGTGGTTGCCACAGCCTTGATGGCAGTGGCCCGAAAGGTGATTGTATTGGATGTCGATAAGCTCGATGCTACCTACATCTTCGCCATTGCCGCCACGGTATTGGCATTAGGGGTTACCTACTGGCTAATGGGCCATCATCACAACGGCCGTTAAGCACCTCACTTAACTCAAGGCGTTAATCGCGTCTTACCTGCAAAGCAGTGGAGAGTGTTTGAACAATTAAACCGCCTCCGCTGCTTTCTCAATTGCACTGTTCAAAAGGGTCGATTATAAAGAAATAAAACGTGTGATAGGAGCCACTACTATGTCCGATGATTTTGACCTGTTCCAACAGGAAATGGCTGGCATCACGCCGATAAAGCAAGACGCCCTCCCGCAAACCAAGCGCCCACTCGACAAGCAAAACCGCTTGGCGCGCCAACAAGCCGCCGAGCACAGCAATGAGCCCGACAAAGAGTACCTGTCGCTGGATTACGTGGAGCTGATCCATCCAGAAGACACCGTCGCCTACAAAAAAGACGGTGTGCAGGAAGGGGTATTCAAGAAGCTGCGCCTTGGTAAATATGAGGTGCAAGCGCGCCTTGACCTACACCAACACCGCCTTGAGCAAGCGCGCACTGAAATCCTTAACTTTATTAAAGAGTGCCAACGCCTGCAGCTGCGCAGCGTGCTGATCGTTCATGGTAAGGGGCGTACCACCCAGCCACCGGCGTTAATGAAAAGCTACGTAAGCCAGTGGTTGACTCAAATCGACCAGGTATTGGCCACCCACAGCGCCATTGGTGCCCATGGCGGAACCGGTGCCTTGTACGTGCTACTGAAAAAAGGCGCCGAACAAAAGCTTGAGAACCGCGAACGGCACGCGCGTCGCCTCGCCTAACCAGCAACGCGCCGCCTAACAGACCAGATTGAGTCAGATATAGAAAGGAAACCCATGTCTAAACCTGCCTACCAGCAACTCTGCGATCACTACCAGAAGCTCGACCACTTTAATCACCTAGCCGCCATCTGCGGCTGGGACCAAGCCACCATGATGCCAAGCGGCGGTAACCAAGCACGCTCAGAAGCCATGGCCACCTTATCGCTGCAAATCCACGAGCTGGCAACCGCCCCGCAACTGGCAGAGCTATTCGATAAAGCCCAAGATGAATCGCTGGACGCCGAGCAACACGCCAGCCTGCGCGAGATGCAGCGCCACTGGCGACAAGCCACGGTATTACCGGCCGATCTGGTCAAGGCCAAGTCACTGGCTGGCTCCAAGTGTGAGCATGCCTGGCGCGAACAACGCCCCAACAACGACTGGCAAGGCTTTGAGAAGAACTGGGCCGAAGTGGTTCGCCTGTCCCAGCAAGAAGCACAGATCCGCGCCGAGGCCGCTGGCCTAAGCCCCTACGATGCGATGCTGGAACTGTATGAGCCCGGGGTAACCAGCGCCGAGCTCGACACCCTGTTCAGCGAGGTTAAGCAATGGCTACCACCGCTGATCGATCAGGTCATCGACAAGCAAGCCAGTGAGAGCTTGATTCAACCGACTGGCTGCTTCCCAGTGGCCCAGCAAAAGGCGCTGGGGCTAGAAGTGATGCAGACCCTGCAGTTCGACTTCAGCCATGGCCGCTTAGACGAAAGCGTGCATCCCTTCTGCGGCGGGGTAAAATCGGACGTACGTTTGACCACCCGTTACCACGACAGTGACTTTGTGCAATCGCTGATGGGCATCGTTCACGAAACCGGCCATGCCCGCTACGAACAGGGGCTACCTCATCATCTGGCAGGTCTACCAGTGGGCGAAGCGCGCTCCATGGGCATCCATGAGTCACAGTCGCTGTTCTTCGAGATGCAACTGGGCCGCAGCGAACCCTTTATCGCCATGCTCAGCAAATTGGCCAACAAGCACTTTGTCGACACCCCCTCCAAGGTGCTCACCCAAGATAACTTCCATAAGCTCTATACCCGGGTGAAAAAAGACTTTATCCGGGTCGACGCCGACGAGCTCACCTACCCCGCCCATGTCATCCTGCGCTACGAGATTGAGCGCGACCTAATGAACGGCACCCTCGACCACCGCGACGTGCCCGAGCTGTGGGATAGCAAGATGCAGCAGTATTTAGGGCTATCCACCCAAGGCAATTTCAAAAACGGCTGTATGCAAGATATTCACTGGACCGATGGTGCCTTTGGCTACTTCCCGTCCTACACCCTCGGCGCGATGTATGCTGCGCAGTTTATGGCCGCGATGAAGCAACAGTTAGATGTAGAAGGCTTAATTGCAAAGGGCGAGTTGACGCCTATCTTTGATTGGCTGAGCAGCCAGATTTGGAAGAAAGCCAGTTTGTTAAGCACCGGGGAGCTGGTTCAGCAAGCGACCGGAGAGAAGCTCAATGCCAGATATTTCCAGCAGCACTTGAGAGAGCGCTACCTATAAACCGGCGAACGACATTGCTCAATATGCAGCTAGATAGGGCTACTTCCATAAACGGCATGGGAGTAGCCAGCTAGCAAGGCCCAATACTGGTCGCCATAGGAAAAATGCCACCATTCTCGGTGATAGTTTACAAACCCTGCCTCGCTCATCACCGCACATAACATCGCTCTATTGTGATGCGCTGTTGCCGACAGGCCTGCAGCCTGAGTCTCACATAGGCTCGGTGGCACCTCCCTCCACTGCTTGATCTCCATGCCGAAGTCGAGAACCTGGCCGACTTCATCGATGATCTCTACATCGACAGCACCGCCAGAGCAGTGCGGTGGCGTAAGCGGATCGCCATCAATGGATTGAGTAGGAGCAACCAGACGGGCGGCAATACGATAGGCGTCTGTAAGTGATATGTCGCTAGCCTCTGACATCACTTGATTGAGGTGGCTTTGGAACAGCTGCTGTTGAAGCTTCGGTGAGCGGTAGCCTTCATAGAGCCTCAGTCTAAGCCCCGGCGGAAGGCTCAGTTGTGCCTGTAGCAGCCTGTGCAATACGCCTTGCCTAACCAGATGATAGTAGGGTTTGCTTGAGGGGCTCTCTGGCGGTGGCCCAAGCTCGATAAGCCCATGAACAGACACTAGCCCTTCACCACACTCGGCAATGGGCGTAGCGACTACGGCTGGTGAGGATATATCAAGATGAATCAACGCGCTCTCGGCTATTCAGTTGCTCAGGCCAGTCTACCCCGTTTCAAAGCAACAGCAATGTCAGCGACGTCGGCTTAAATGCTGCGCCAAACCATTGCCGACAAAGATCAGCACCCCTTGGATAATCAGTTGGTCATAGAAGGGGATGCCAAGAAGGTTCAGGCCGCTGGTCAAGATGGCGAGGATTGCCACCCCAAGCACCGTGCGAAGTACCGAGCCCTCCCCCCCGGTCATGCTTGTGCCACCCAGCACCACGCCGCCGATGATAATCAACAGCAAGGTATCGCCCACACCGGGGATGGCGTTACCCAAGTTGATGATGCTGATAAGGCCAGCTACCCCGGCTAAACCGCCAGCCAACAGGTACACCGACAGCTCAGTGCGCGCTGTATTGATACCGCTATAGCGGGCGGCGCTGCGATTACTGCCCAGCAGCAGTACCTCGCGTCCCCAGCTGGTGTATCCAAGCAGTACGATAAACAGCGCAGTGATAACCAAGGTAATAATCGATACGGCTGGCAGACCGAGAACCACCACAAAGCTAAAGTCCATCAGCCCAAGCGGCGTGCCCTTCACCGCGATGCCTTGGGAGAGCAAGAAGGCAATCCCCCGCGCCACCAATTGGGTGCCCATGGTGGTAATAAAAGGGTTGAGCTTGCAGTAACCAATCAAGAAACCATTCAGGGCACCGAAGGCTAAGCCAGTGACCAGCGCCGTAGCGATGCCTAAGCTGATGCTATCGGTTTGCGCCATCACAATTCCCGCTATCACCGCGCTGGCGCTGATAACGGTTGAGATGGACAGGTCGATACCGCCGGTAAGGAACACCATGGTCATGCCAATGGCGCCCAACATAATCACCGAGTTGGCTATTAGCACCGACTCGATGTTTCCGGCGGTTAAGAAATAGGGAGACAGGGTGGAAAAGGCCACCAACAACACCACGATGATCGGGGCTGCGGGATACTGTTTAATCCAGCTATGCCAGCGCGCCTTCTCAGTGGGTGCCTGAGGGTTTTGTGTGAGTGCTCTGTCCATATCTTTCTCCCCTACCTATTCCCTATCTCTCTCTTATTTCTCCCATAGCCAGCGTTACTGGGCGCCCCAGATATTGGCTTTGTTGGCTTCGATGTTACTGGTGGTGTAGAAGTTTCCGGGGATTACGTTATTGAGCTCCACGGACTCACCATTAATCAACGCCGAAGCCAGCTGCACCGCAGTCACGCCGGTGGTGTGCAGGTCCATCACCACAATGCCATCGGCATTGCCTCGCAGCGTGGCCTGATAACCGTCGTTACTGCCGTTCACGCCCGTTACAACCACGTGCTGGTCGCTGCCAACAGGGTGGAGCTTGGCGATGTCATACAGCACCGTTTCAACGCTGGGGATATGGGTATCGGTGGCGGCGAATACCGCTTTGATATCCGGGTTTGCTTGAAAGGCATTTTGGGTGGCGGCCAGTGCCCGGGCAGAGTCCCAATCGGTGGGCATGGCAATCACCTCAACATTGGGAAGCTCGGCGATGGCATCGTTAAAGCCCTTGCTGCGGTCGATACCATTTTGGTCGTTCAGTGCACCTAACAGCTCCAGCACCTGAATGTTGCCATCGATTTGCGCAAGTTGCTGGGCGGTGTATTGGCCAGCCAAGTAACCGTCGGTGATGGAGTCAGGGCCAACAAAGGCATCGACGGCGCGGCTATCAGGCAGCGCGCGGTCGAAGGCAACGATGGGGATGCCTTTACGCTTGGCACCGAGCAGCGCGCGCTCAATGGTGTTTTGGTCGACTGCGCACACTAAGATGGCATCGACCTTTTGGGTCACCAAGGATTGGATCTGCGAGTTTTGCGCTTGCGGGTCGCCGTCGGCTACCACCTCAATAATCTCGAAGCCCTGCTTTTGCGCCTCCGATTTAATCGCATTCAGCACCCCTACCCGGCTCTCGAACAGTTGATCGACGGATAGCCCTAGCTTGATGGCATCGGCATTGGCGAGTGCCGACACGCAACACAACACAGCAAGCGATAGCAATTGGCGAACGCGGTACAGAAGGTGTTTCATAGTAACCTCTCTTGTTGGTCGGGTAGTTCTTCGTTGGTTTTCTCGTTTAGTGTTCCTGTTTTGGTATTCCTGTTTTGGTGTTTCTTTTTATGCTTAACCGTTGCCCTAGCAGGTCGCCCTAGCCGGTTGCCCGAATACGGGCGGCGCGTTGGTTGAGTAGGTGTTGCTGCTGGCGAGTCACCGAGACCTTGTCGATCACCACCGCTATCAGCAGCACGCTGCCTTTCACGATGTCGTAGACATAGGGCGAGGCATTCATCAGGTTCAGGCCGTTGTCGATCAGCACCAGGAAAATCGCCCCAATCACGCTGCCAACAATGGTGCCATCGCCGCCCGATAACTTAGTGCCACCCAGTACCACCGCCGCAATCACGGTAAACTCAATGCCAATGCCAATCCCCGACTGTAAGCCGCCCACGCGCGCCAGTAGAATCAGCGCGGCGATGCCAGTGGTGATCCCGCCTAAGGCGTAAGCGAACACCGTGACCTTGTTAACCGGCAGGTTGGACTCGCGCGCCGACTGGGCCGAGTTACCGATGGCCCGGGCATACAGGCCAAAGCGGGTAGCATTGAAGAGATACAACCCCACCGCTAACACCACTGCGAGTAACAAGATGGGGACGGGAATGCTCAGCAGCTTACCGTTCCCCAAAAAGCCCATCTCCCGGGGTACCGGGATGTTCTGCGCGCCAGTTAGGTGGATCGCCATACCGCGATACATGGTGTAGGTGGCCAGCGTGGTGATAAGCGGGGTGATCTTGTACTTGATGATCAGCACACCATTGAGCGCCCCCAGCACCGTGGCGCATAGCAATGCGCAGGCGAAGGCCAAAGCGTAAGAGCCGGTGTCCATCATCAACTTGGCGAACAGCGATGAGGTGAAAAACAGGATGGCACCGACCGAGATATCGATGCCGGCGGTTACGATAATAAAGGTCATGCCGATCGCCATAATGGCGGTCACGCTGGCTTGTACCAGCACCGATTGCAGGTTGGTGTAACTCATAAATGAGCTCGACAGCAACGACAACAGTATGCAGGCGACCAAGGTTGCAGCGGCAATCGGCAGCCAGTTCACAGCGGACAATCGGTGTTTCAGGGACATGGCTCTCTCCTCACTCTGCTCATTCTGCTTTTCTAGGCCCGTTGTTTTTCAAAGGCTGAACTGGCAGCCAGGGAGATAATCTCCACCGCATCAAAGTCCTCGCGGGCAAACTCTCCAACAATATGCCCGGTGCGCATCACCAAGATGCGATGGGACAGATCCAGCAGCTCGGGTAAGTCGGAGGACACCAACAGCACCGCCACGCCAGACGCCGCCAGCGCCGCTATCTTTTTATGGATTTCGAACTTGGCGCTGATATCGACCCCTTTGGTGGGCTCATCGAGAATGCATACCCGCGGCTGGGTCGCCAGCCAGCGCCCCAACAAGACCTTTTGCTGATTGCCGCCACTTAGGCTGGATACCGCTTCATCGATGGAGGGAACCGAAATGTTGAGCTGCTCTACCCACTCTTGGGCTTGACTGGCCTCCCCGCGAAAGCCCATCCCTTTTACGCGGCGCTGCACAAAGCGGGAGAGCTTGGCGGCCGACAGGTTCTCTTTTACCGAGCGCACACCAAATAATCCGTTACGGCGGCGATCTTCGGTGAGGTAGCACACCCCGCGTTGCTTCATCTGCCGCACACTGGGTTTAATCATCTGCTCGCCATAGACCAGCAGCCGCCCTTCAAACGGGCGCAGTCCAAACAAGGTCTCCGCCACCTCGGTCCTGCCCGCCCCCATCAGGCCTGCAATGCCAAGTACCTCGCCGCGGCGGATGGAAAACGAGATGTCGTGAAAGTAGTGGGAGCTTAGCCGTTCAACCAGCACCGCCTGCTCGGAGGAGGGTGGCGTCAGTGTTACCTTGGCTTCATCCAAGGTGCGCCCCACCATCATCTCCTCCAGCTCGCGCCTTGGGGTGTCGGCAATGTTGCCACTGCCCACCTGGCGGCCATCGCGCAGACAGATGAACTTGTCGCTCATCTGATAGATCTCGTCCATAAAGTGGGAGATAAAGATGATTGCGACGCCCTGCTTTTTCAGGCGACGCATCAAGGTGAATAAGCGTTCACGCTCAGGCGCGGTCAACGAGGTAGTTGGCTCATCGAGGATCAACACCTTGCTGGCATGAAGCAGTGCCTTGGCGATCTCGACGATCTGCTGTTTGCCCGCGCCTAAGTTTTCGACCCGTTGATTCACATCCACATCAACGCCGAGCTGCGCCAGTTGCTGCTCGGCGATCTGCCGACAAGCTGGCCAGTCGATGCGCCCCGGTTTTCCCGGAAGATCAGAGATACAGATGTTCTGGGCAACACTCAGGCTACTAAACAGGCTCAGCTCTTGATGCACCGCGCCAATCCCATGTTGCTTACCGTCGACCACCGAGACAGTTTGCCCAGCCACTTGAATCTCACCCTCGGAGGGCGGCAGCAAGCCGCAAAGCATATTCTTGGTGGTGGACTTGCCTGCGCCGTTCTCGCCAACGAGTGCGACGATCTCACCGGGATAGAGGCTGAATGAGACATCTCTCACCACGGTCTTTCCGGAAAACGCCTTGGCGAGTCCCGACACCGATAGGCTGGCAATGGGCTGTTTGATAAACATCGGTCCCCCTCAATGGGCGCAGCAAACGGCTGAGCATTAATTGTTCAACTCGTTAATTAATGCTAACCAATCAGCAAATGCCGAAACAGCGTGGTTGATCACAGCGCGTCATATTTCAACCAATAGCCCACAAAAAGCTAACCAATATGAGATATTGATCGACCTATCAGTGAGGGTTTGTGCGGGCGTCACACTGTAATACCGTTACAAACGGCAGCTGTGCGATGAGAGAGAGAAAGATTTGTGGGGTATGGGTTGTGGTTGAAACAGCAATTGTGACTCGCCAGCATCGCCCTAGTCTGGTCTGGGCTGCGCTGGCGAGGGGCTCGTGCGGGCTATGGTCTTGTCGCCAAAAAGAGAAACTTAGGCCGCGTTCAGAACGCTAGAACAACTGCATATCCGGCATCGAATCAGCGCTTTGCTCACTCACTTCCCGAGCGTCAACCAGCAACCACTTTTCAGGATCCGGCTTTGCGGGAGCTGGCAGCTCGCTCACTTCGCTAAATTCCCATACGAACAGTTGTCGCAGCAGCTGATGGATATCCCAAAGCTCTCCATCAACAGAAACGCCTTCAACCGAAAGGCCATTGACCGCAATGTAGTGGCGCTGCTGAGACTTCCCGCCGAAGGATAACAGGCTAAATTTGCGAGCGAATGCGTCGACAACGACTTCGAAATAGCGGGTATCTGGGCCAAACGCCCCGGTGCGAGTTGATGCTGAGGATAGCGTGTCTTGATGGTCAATGGGCATGGCATACTCCAAACTACGTGAGTATCCGTGGCCTCGCCTTCTCACAACAATAACTAAAATCTGAGGCGACGAGTATGCCATAAGCTGCTCAAAACCTCACCTAAAGAGGTAGATTTTTCAAGCAACGATTGATATTTGCTGCGCGACTTTGCGCCCACTCAGCGGCTTGTGCATAATCAGCCAATCAATCCAAGTAGCAGGGTAACTATGCGCAAAGCAGTGATCAGCGGTTGGGGCAAATGCCTTCCTCCAGCCACCTTAACCAACCATGACCTCAGTACCTTTATGGATACCTCCGATGAGTGGATCAGCTCGCGTACCGGTATCAAAGAGCGCCGGGTATCCCATGTCGATGTCGCCGAGCTTTGCTATATGGCTGGCTCACAGGCGCTGGCCTGCGCCGGACTGCAAGCCAGCCAGCTGGATGCCATCGTGGTGTGTACCTGCACCCCAGGCAGTAACATTCCCAACAGCGCCAGCCGAGTACAACAGCTACTGGGTGCGCAGCAAGCCGCGGTGTTCGACCTTAACGCCGCCTGTACCGGGTTTGTGTATGGCCTACAAACAGCTTCCGCCTTAATTCAAAGCGGCGCCATGCAGCGCATTTTGCTGATTGGTGCCGAGCGTTTGAGCCAGTTACTAGACTGGACACGTCGCGACACCGCGGTGCTGTTTGGCGATGGCGCCGGAGCGGTAATCCTTGAAGCAAGCGACGGCGATGCCGGATTCGTCAGCGCTAAACTGGGCTGTGACAGCGAAAACCGTGACATCTTAAGCGTGCCAGACTTTGGTACCAACCGGGAACGCTTCGCCAACGCTGATGCCTACTACAGCTTCAACTTCGAAGGGCCAGAGATCTTCAAGCGTGCGGTACGCGGCATGGGCGAGGCCACCTCCTGCGTACTGGCACAATCGGATTGGCAGCCAGAGGATGTCGACTTTATCGTTCCCCACCAAGCTAACCTGCGCATCATCGAGGCGCTGGCGAAGCGGATGAATGCCAACGCTGAGCAGGTTATGGTAAACATCCAGCACTACGGCAACACCTCTGCCGCCACCGTGCCAATTGCCCTGTGTGAAGCGCTGGAGCAGCAGCGAGTTAAGCCCGGCGATAAGCTGCTACTTGCGGCCTTCGGTGCCGGCCTGACCTGGGGAGCAGCAACGGTGCAGTGGGGGGAGCGCGTCGAACCGCTGGGCCGCTCAGACGTTTCGCTTCCACCGTGCGAGCAAAGCGCCTTGCAGTTGATTGCGCCAGCCATTGAGGGCTGTCGTAAGGCCAATCCCCAATAAACTGGGGAATAAAGCGAGCCAGTAACAGCTCGCTAAAACAATCACCAGAGCCCGCTACCCTGCGGGTTCTTCTTTTGTCTCTTCTTTCGCTCCATCAACCACTTACTCGCTAGCCAACTGCTGCAACCACTGCGCGGTCATTTCATAGTGGCAAATCCGCCACTCTGTGCCACTGCCGCTGCCGCTGGCCATCTCGAGGCGACGCCAGTTGCAGTGGGCATAGCGATAGGCCTCAAAGCTAAGCCGCGCTTGCTCCAGCGCCATCACTACCCCTTGAGCACCACTGCTAATTTGCTGCAATTTCATCGCTTGCTGCTTACGCACTTGATAGGCGGCATCGGCTTGTTGCTGGGTGTGCGCTAGCAACTCATCGAGGCACTGGTTATAGGCAACACGGCTGCTTTGTTCGCAACTAGCAAGGCCCTCCGCACTGGCTGACATCGGGCTCAACATACACAGATAAAGGGCCAAATTGGCTACCCAGTTCACTTTGTTCATTACTGCTTCCTTTCGCTTGGCGACTTTGCTGCTAAGATTTTATCAATGCAATTCAAGTACTATGCACGAGTTTATGAGTGAAGATTTTGTTCTAGTCGATGATCTAAAGGCCTCTTCATCCCCCGGTAACGATACTCCTGAACCATGGAAAGTGTTGGTGGTGGATGATGATCAAGAGATGCACGCGGTAACCCAGCTGGTACTCTCTAATTTCCGCTACCAACAGCGCCCACTGCAGTTTTTAAATGCCCATAGCGCCGAGCAAGCCTACCAAATCCTTAGCGAGCACGACGATATCGCGGTCGCCTTGGTGGATGTGGTCATGGAGAACGACCACGCCGGGCTCGATTTAATAAGCCAGATCCGCAATGAGCTCAACAACCACGATATTCGCTTAATCCTGCGCACCGGCCAGCCGGGCTTGGCGCCGGCTCATCAAGTAATTCGTGACTACGACGTCAGCGATTACAAGAATAAAACCGAGCTTAACAGCGTGAGTCTCGATACCTTGATGTGCGCCTCGCTTAGGGCCTATCAAGAACTGTTGGAACTTAAGCAGCAGCGTTGCCAACTTCAGGCGATGATTAGCTCGGCCACCACCCTACCCGACGACAACGACCACCGGCTGCTGGCCAAACGCCTGCTCGACGATATGCTCAGCCAATCGGACACGCGAAAGTTGTCTGCGTTGGTTGTCACCGAGTTTCGCCATCATGTCACAGTGTTGGCCAGCTCCGGAAAGCTCTCCTATTTGGAGCAAGCCCACTCGGCTGCCGAGCTTCCCAGCCGAGTGCAGGAACAGATCCTCGGCTGTAAAGACTGCTGCAGTCACTATACCGACAACCAATCCGCGGTATTTCATCTGTGCTACCCAGACCAGCCGGATATCTACTTCTATTTAGAAAGTGAGCGCCCGGTAAAAGAGAGTACCTGGCAGGGATTGGCGATGTTGGTTGATGGCGCAACCTTAAAGCTGCAGCAACGCCACCTCGAACAGAAGGTCGCTAAAGGCCAGCTGGAGATGATCAAGCTACTGAACAACAGCCTTATCCATGCCATCGAGAGCCCCAACTCAGAGCAGCGCGAGCTGCGAACGCTCGCTGAGAAAGTGGTATCGATACTTGGGCTGTCCGAGTCAGAACAGCAGCGTTTTGTCGAAGTGGCGTGGATAGCCAGGCTCAGTAGCATCGGTATTCCTGAGTCATTGTTCAGCCAATGCCAAATCGACCCCGCCCAGTGGCAAAAACTTGCCAGCCACTGCGATCTGCCCGACGAGCTTACCCAACCCACCAACCAGCAACGTTTAAGCCTGGCACTTAGCATCGCCAATCAGCATCATGAGAGCTGGGATGGACAAGGCCAGCCGATGGGCTTGCAAGGTGAGGAGATCCACTTGTTTGCCCGCTTAAGTGCGTTAATCTCAGCGCTTCACCCGGCGCTGGAGCACAAGCCTTCTGAGCTTAAACAAGCGCTGGAGTCACAAGCGGGAGCACGACTCGATCCACAGCTGGTAGCCAAGCTGCTGCCAAGTTTGGATACGCTTACAGTCAGCTGACAGCTACCGCGCATCCTGATAGAATGCCGCTCCTGAAGATTACCGGAGAACCAGCGTGCAGTGTCCTTGTGGCAGCGGCCAAACCTATCACGATTGCTGTCAGCCACTGGTAGAGCAACAACAGCTCGCCACCAGCCCGGAAGCGCTTATGCGCTCACGCTACAGTGCATTCTGTTTAGCCAACACCGACTATCTGGTTGCCACCCATCACCCTGACTTTCGCAGCGCCGATCTCGCGCTTGGTCTTAAGCAGGATCAAACCCAGTGGCATCGCTTACAGGTAATCTTCTCGTGTAGCAGTCAGGACGAACAAACAGGCATAGTGGAGTTCAAGGCCTACTACCGCGAAGGTGAAGGCTTGGGTATCCTGCATGAGCGCTCCAACTTCGTTAAACAAGACGGGCGCTGGTACTATACCGACGGCGAATTTTCCCCTGCTAGCTTAAAACGCAACTCTGCCTGCCCATGCGGTAGCGGTAAAAAACTAAAACAATGCTGTGGTAAGGCTTAACCAAGCAAGCACAAAATAGGCAATTCATGGAAAAGAAGATTTTATTGACTGACTGTCCTGATGCAAAAGGACTGATTGCGACTATCACCAATATCTGCGCCAAGCATCAGTTGAACATTATCAAGAACAACGAGTTCGTCGATAACCAATACGGGCGCTTCTTCATGCGCACCGAGCTGGAGGGCTACTTCAACGACGAAACCCTGATGGCTGAACTCGATAATGCCCTGCCAGAAGGCAGCCACCGCCGCCTGGTGAATGCAGGCAAAAAGCGCGTTGTCATCATGGTAACCAAAGAAGCACACTGTATTGGCGACCTGCTGATGAAGGCTAAATTTGGTGATATGGATGTAGAGATTGCCGCGGTAATCGGTAACTACACCACACTGCAAGACTTGGTGGAGAAGTTCGACATCCCCTTCCACTACGTCAGTCACGACGGCTTGTCGCGCACCGAGCACGATATGCAAGTGCGCGAGGTGATCGAGCAATACCAACCTGATTACGTGGTGCTGGCCAAGTACATGCGCATCTTGAGCCCTGAGTTCGTGCAGCACTATGAAAATAAGATCCTCAACATCCACCACTCCTTCCTGCCCGCGTTTATCGGTGCCAAGCCTTATCAACAGGCCTACGACCGCGGCGTGAAGATCATCGGTGCCACCGCCCACTTCGTGAACGATAACCTGGATGAAGGGCCGATCGTTGAGCAGCACGTAATCCACGTAGACCACAGCTATAGCGCAGAAGCGATGGCGCGCGCAGGCCGCGATGTGGAGAAAACCGTACTGGCTCGCGCCCTACAACAAGTGCTCGAAGAGAAGGTGTTTGTGTACGGCAACCGTACTGTTGTGTTCCGTTAGCGATTTACACCAGCTCGACATTCAAAGCCCGGTTAGTACCGGGCTTTTTTATGCTCAGGCGTAACTATGAAGCTTTAAAGGCTTGTCGTAGTCAAAATCGGTCATTACCCGATACATCTCAGAACCAATCACTTCGTCAGTGACGGCCTTATCTGCCGATGCTTGAGCAGCCAGCGCCACTTGCTTGTTTTCAGTCTGCATATCAAAGCGCAGCTGCTGCTTAACACGGGTTAACAGCTCAACGTTGTTCATCACCTCCGCATCGACGCCGGCGATATCGGTATTGGCGTGGAGCGGGCCGGCTTGCAGCGCATGTTGCAGGCGAATGCTGGCAAGGCTGGATTCTTGGCTTAACGGGGCAAAGCTGGCCTCACGGGCATAGTCTTGGGGCTGGGCTTGCAGTGAGCGCGGCTCAGCGAGCTGAAAGCGCTGGCGCAGGCTAAGGGTTTGCTCGGCAGGGCTGGGCTTTACCATCTCAAACTGCGGCTGGTCACAAACGTTAGGGCTAAGCATGCTGAGCATAAGGTGGAACGCAGCCTTGTTACCCTGATGGGTACAGCTGTTTAGTTGTCCGCCTAGTTGTAGCTCGTCACACAAAGTATGGGAGCGAATACTGTCTGCTAGCATGGCCTCTCCGCTTGTTGCTTATGCTATCGGCAAGCCGCGGCAAATCTTTACATCGAACTAGCACTCGCTACGCCGCCACAGCAGCAGTTCACGCCCTCTCTATTTGCAGTAAAACTCTGATAAATCGCCCTCATACCAGCCAATAAAGCACCACAATGATGTGCTTTTAACCAAATAGACGTTATTCGGCGTTTTTTTTACATTTGATGCTTTACAGAAAAGTCGGTTCTGGTAATATGCGCCTCGCACTTCGGGGGGGTTCCCGAGTGGCCAAAGGGAGCAGATTGTAAATCTGCCGCGAAAGCTTCGATGGTTCGAATCCGTCCCCCCCCACCACATTTCGAAAAGCCGTCCTCTGGACGGCTTTTCTCGTTTCAGGGATCTGATACCAACCAGAACAAGTATCTGGTCATCTTGCTGGTTAACATCTTTGATGACAGCGTCAGCGCTTTTGTAAGTAGTCCACTAGTCACAAAAGCCCTTCCTCGCCCTCAGAGATTTTCCCTGCGCAACATCTGAACATCTACTTATTCTGATTGGTATGAACACGTCCACATTCCCCACCCTAGAACGTCCATCAGATAACCCGCCCACCAGATCTAGACTCAATCGCCACAAGTCACGTTAAAACGGCAACACCCAGGCACGCGAAAGCAGCCCAGAACAGGCGATTACATATAGGGGATGTTGAAAAAAGAGATAGGCAATTTGGCGCCTGGCGGCGCCCTCACCGTAAAGAGGAATCTGAGAATTTACTTTGTTATGAAAAGACGCCAAGCCAAATTACAGCTTGGCGTTCCAACCATAACGGAAAGTAAAAAACGGTAAATAGACTAACTTACTTAGCAGAGTGATGGATCACCACACTACTTACCAAGGCGGTTCAGCCATCTCGCCGAAGCGAGATCTGTAACTTTCCGTCCCCGAATCGCTCCGGGTTTGGCTTTTTCTCAGTAGTCACCGGCAAAAAATTGCCGCCAACACGGCAATAGTAGATCAATTCGCTTTTACACCGCAAGTGTTATTTTTCTCACTGTTAATGTGGGCTTTGCTTTGCAGTTCAACTAGCTACGCCTACGCTAAGTTATGCTAGGATAGGCAAAAATCCATATTTCACGATGAAAATGGCAAGTCAATATAACTACAACGACAAGAAAATTCTGATTGTTGACGACCAGCGAGCGTTCCAAGTAATGCTCAAAGCGATGCTGCAAAATTTCGGTGCTGCCGATATCCATTTTGCTAACACCGGCGAAGCTGCCGTTCAAGCCTGCCGCAAGCATCACT
The DNA here is from genome assembly GCF_000429505.1 of Aliagarivorans taiwanensis DSM 22990. Taxonomy (GTDB): domain Bacteria; phylum Pseudomonadota; class Gammaproteobacteria; order Enterobacterales; family Celerinatantimonadaceae; genus Aliagarivorans; species Aliagarivorans taiwanensis. Next base: position 165,294 of record NZ_AUBZ01000001.1, read on the forward strand.
TCGATATCTTATTGGTTGATTACAATCTGGGAACAGGAAAAAACGGTGGACAGTTACTTGAAGAGCTACGGGTTCGCAAGTTACTCAAGGTAGACGCGCTGTACTTTATTATTAGTGGCGACAACAACAAGAGCATGGTTCTCAGTGCTCTGGAGATGGAGCCCGACGAGTTCATTGCCAAGCCCTTCTCGCAATTCCAGCTGCACAACCGTTTAGCCAGGGCTCATGCCAAGCGCCAATCGCTCAAAGATGTGCTCTCTGAGCTGATGGACAAAAACTACCCACGGGTAATCACCCAAGCCCAGCGTCATATCGAAGCAGGCACCCGCTATAAGAGCTACTGCCAAAACCTGGTTATTGAGGCGCAGATCCTCACCGGTAAGCTGGATGATGCTAAAGCGGGCCTACAAGCGATGCTCAAAGAGCGCAACCAAACCTGGGCGCAAGCTAAGCTAGGCCAGGTCCAATTACTGCAACATGAGCACCAAGAGGCAATCAAAACTCTCAAGGCCACACTGTCGCAAAGTCCGCTGCTGATGATGGCGCACGACTGGCTTGCCCGCGCTTATTGGAAAGGCGGACAACTCGAACAAGCCATGGAGACCGCCCAGCAAGCCTGTAAGATGGCGGCGTTCAGTATCGAACGCCAACAACTGCTGGCTGATATTGCGGTGGAAGCCGGCGAGCAGCGCATCGCTAAAGAGACCTTTGCGATCATCCTTAACCTAGCGCGTCGCTCGGTGCACCGTGGCCCTCGCCACCTGTGTAACTACATTCGCAGCTTAATTGATGAAGCGCAGGCCGAAGACGATCTCTACCGCAAGAACCGCCTGTTGCATGAGGTAAACACCGTGCTGTTTCACGCACGCCGTGAAGAAGGACGCGACGAGAGCTTCGACTTTGATGCCTTTGAAGGGATCTCTCAGGCCCGCGTACATGCCACCAAGGGCGAGTTAAACAAAGCCAAGCGGGTATTGTTTGATAGCAACGAGCAGTACCTTTCTACCCCCGATCAAGTCAGCAACGAGCTACTACCTGACACCTTCTTGACCCTGAACTCGGTGGGTGAGTACGAGTACGCCATGCCCTTCGCCGAAGAACTTAAATCGCGAGACGGCCTGGACAAATCTTCACTGCGCTCCGCCCAGTCGGTGCTCGAAGATGAGAACTTTGAGCTCAAAGTCGGGCAGTTCCGCGAGTTCAACAAGATGGGCATTGAGTGCTATGAAGATGGCCGCTTCCAAGAGGCCGTCAGCTACTTCGATAAAGCCCTGCAAGTCGCCCCCGGTAACACTGGTGCGATCCTCAACAAAATTCAGGCTATCCTTAAGCTGTTGGTTAACAACGATAAAGACCTGCGGCTTCAATTGGCCAGCGAGTGTAAACATACGATTAAGTTACTCGATGGACTGAAACTCAACACCAATCACGCGGAACGTTACGTTACCCTGAAGCGCGATTTTGAGCAGGTTGTAAAAGGAAATATGTAGTCTAAACACCGGGGAGAGCGATGCCAGAAATCAAACGTTGCCTTTATCACGACAGCTCTGGCGCCAAGTGTGAGCAGCCCGCCCTCGACAGTGGGCTTTGCTTTTGGCACGACCCGGACCAAGACAAATCAGGCCCTGATATAAAGCACAAGCTCGAGCAGTTTGCCCACAACGGTGGCATGCTGCGCGGGCTACAGTTAAAGCGCGCTCAGCTCGAAGACATCGACTTAGTCAAACATGGCAGCAAGCAAGGCTATGACTTGAGCGGGACTGACCTCTACCGGGCTCGCCTGAGCGGTGCCCACCTGTTTAACGTAAAGCTATGCAACGGCAGCTTGATGAAGGCCGACCTGCGCGGCGCTAACCTAAACCATGCCGACCTGCGCGGCACCAACCTACTGGGCCTCAAGCTCGAGCAAGCCGCCTTCGACCATATCAATATCGGCGAACATCTTATGCAGGAGAAGCTGGCGGTGGCTGCCGATAAACAGGGTGACCATACCAGCGCGCTGGATTACTACCAGCAAAGCGAAGAGATCTACCGCAACCTACGTAAGACTGCCGAGCACGAAGGGCTGTTTAACATCTCCGGTTGTTTCTTGGTGAAAGAGCTCACCATGCGCCGCAAGCAACTACCGCGCTACTGCATTAATCGCTTGCTTTCCAAGCTAGTTGAAGTGGGTTGCGGCTATGGCGAGGTGCCCGCGCGGGTGATCGTCTCTTCCGCCACGATTATCGCGATCTGTGCGCTGTGTTACTTTTTTATGGGTATCCACTTTAGTGGAGAGATCGTACGCTTTAATCTACAACACAGTGTGTCCCAGAACCTTATCGCACTGGCGGAGTGTTTGTATTACAGCGTGGTGACCTTTACTACCCTCGGCTACGGAGACTTCACCCCAGTGGGGCTGTCGCGCTTAGTTGCCGCTTTGGAAGCGTTCACCGGAAGCTTCGTTATCGCCCTGTTTGTGGTAGTGTTTGTAAAAAAAATGACGCGTTAAACCAATCTAGTTTAATGCTCTCTCCAACGATTTAGAGAGGTAAGCACATTGCAATACATCGTTATCGTGGCAATTTTTCTCGCTGCCTTCTGGTTTTTACGCCGCTACAGCAGTAGCCAGCAAGCGGGTGCCCACCTCGACCATTCGCGTTTGTTCCTAGAAGAGAACGGTAAAAAAGAGGGAGTGATAACCACGGCCTCAGGGCTGCAGTACTTGGTACTGGAACAGGGCAGCGGCGAGAGCAACCCAAGCGCCAGCTCAACGGTAACTGTTCACTACCACGGTACGCTTATCAATGGCCAGGTTTTCGATAGCTCAGAAGAGCGCGGCGAGCCCGCAACCTTCCCCCTCAATCAAGTGATTAGCGGCTGGACCGAGGGCCTCCAGCTTATGGTCGAAGGCGATAAATACCGCTTCTTTATCCCCTCAAAGCTGGCCTACGGCAACCGCAACATCGGTAGCATCCCCGGCGGCTCACTGCTTATCTTCGATGTTAGCCTGCTTAAAATCGAGTCGTAGGCCCGTCGTTAAGCGCGCAATTCAAATAAGGCGGCTACTAGGCCGCCTTCGTTTATAGTGCCTCTAAGGCCTGTCTGAAGTCGTCCAACAGGTCCTGTTGGTCTTCAATGCCAATCGAGCAACGAATCATATTCTCGCTGATCTGAGCGGCCTGGCGTGCTTGCAAGCCCATCTCGTAGTAGATGGTTTGCGCTACTGGCAGCGCGAGGGTGCGATTGTCGCCCAAGTGGGTGGCGTTTAACACCAGATGCAAGCTATCCAAAAAGGCCACTGGCTGATACGTATCTAACAGATCGAAGCTGACCAAGGCGCCAAAGGCGCTGAACAACGATGCCGCACGTTGATGCTGAGGATGCTCCGCCAGCCCCGGATAATACACGCGCGCCACTTTAGGGTGCGCTGCCAGCATCTCGGCCAACGCTTGGGCGTTGTCGCACTGGCGCTGCATGCGCAGTGCAAGGGTCTCCACGCCCATCGAAAGCTTGTGGGCCGACTCAGAGCTTAAACAGCCACCAAAGTCACGCAGGCCCTTTTTCTTGATCTGATTGAGCCCCCACAGCGTGGGGTCGCCCTTGCGATAGCCTTCGAAGATATTCGGGTAGCCCTGCCAGTCATATAGCCCGGTGTCGCTCACTGAGCCCCCCAAGACTGCACCATGACCACCGACATACTTGGATAAGGAGTTGATAATCAAACTGGCACCCACCGATTTGGGTTGGAATAGCAGTGGGCTGGTTAGGGTGTTATCGACCACATAGATCCAGTTGTGCTGCTGGCAGAGCTCGCCAATGCCTTTCAGGTCGGCAATCTGGGTGGCCGGATTGGCGATGGTTTCGACAAACACCAGCTTGGTGTTTTCTTGAGCGCAGGCTGCGATATTGGCGGCATCGGTTGCATCCACCAAGCTGACCTCTACCCCAAAGCCGCGTAAGGTGCCAAACACACTGCTGGTGTTACCAAACAAGTGGCGGCTGGCAATGATGTGATCGCCCGCCTTGAGAAGCGTAATAAAGGTAGTGGTAATCGCCGCCATACCACTGGCAAACAGTAAGCAGCCAACAGATTGCTCCATCATCGCCAGCTTGCCTTGCAGGTAATCGAGCGTGGGGGTGGATTGGCGCGAGTAAGCATGGCCGGTTTGCTTACCTTGAAATACATCCACCAAATCCTGGCTCTGGGCATAGGCATAGGGCACTGAGGCATGCACTGGCGCATGAACACCACCGAACTCAACGCCCTGCATACGGTCGTAATGGACAATCTTGGTGGTGAGGCCGTTAAGTTTCATAGGGTTCTCCGTTTTGGTTGCGAAATAGCGGGTTTCGAAATAGCAGGTTTCGACAAAGCTGGTTGCAAAAAGTTGCTGTTAAAAAAATAGTCGCGAAAAAAAAGGGCTGACGCCCCTTTTTCAATTAACTCGATAATGGCCTCAGATGGCGGTGCCAACGTTTCTCCCACTGCTTGAAGCCAAACACCAATATAAAGGTCAGGCACAGATAGATTAACGCAGCGAAGGTAAAGGCCTCAAATGGCGCGTAGTACCTTGCATACACATCTCGGGCTGCACCGGTAATATCAATGATGGTTACCACGCTGGCGATCGAGCTGGCATGCAGCATGAAGATCACCTCGTTGCTGTACGCAGGGAGAGCCCGGCGAAACGCACTCGGCAGGATAATCCGGCGCATGCACTTACCACGCGACATGCCGTAGGCCATCGCCGCTTCAATCTCGCCTCGTCCGGTCGCCACAATTGCACCACGGAAGATCTCGGTGGTATAAGCGGCGGTGTTCAACACAAAGGCAAACAAGGTCGGTACATAGGCTTCACGCACAATCGGCCAGAACATCGATTGCTGAATGCCATCGATGTAGGCCACCCCGTAGTAGATGATATACAGCTGGATCAGCAAGGGGGTACCGCGGAAAATGTAGGTAAATAGCCATACACTGCGATTCACCAGCCAGTTCTCGGAGGTACGCATGATGGCTAATGGTATCGCCAGTACTAAGCCGATAATCAGCGATAGGAATACCAGTTGTACCGTCATCACCAAGCCATCCCAGTACTCAAGTACGGTGCTCAAGGTGAAGATGTCGTTATTGGCGAGCAGCTGCTCGATTGCTTCATACATCGTTACGCCCTCACCACACCAGCACTAAAGCGGATTTCCAGCCGTTTCAGCACATATTCAGACACACTGGTCAGCGCCAGGTACACCGCGGCCACTGGGATAAAGAACAGGAAGGGTTCATGCACCGCACCAGCGGCTTCTTTTGCCAGGCGAACCATGTCTTCCAGTCCAATCACCGATACCAGCGCGGTGGTTTTAACCAACACCAACCAGTTATTACCAATGCCAGGGATCGCATGGCGAATCATCTGCGGCACGGTAATCCGTTTAAACACCTGCCAGGCTGACATGCCATAAGCACGCCCAGCTTCGATTTGCCCATGCTCTACCGCAAGGAAGGCACCGCGGAAGGTCTCGCCCATGTAGGCGCCAAAAATAAAGCCAATGGTGGTAACACCCGCCACAAACTCATTGATGTTTATATAAAAGTCGATGCCATAGCGCTCATAAAGCACATCGGAAAAGGCATTCACACCGATTTGAGCACCAAAGAAGATCAGCAGCATCAGCACCAGATCGGGTACCCCGCGGATAACCGTGGTGTACACCATGGCGATGCCATTTAGCACTTTGTTCTTGGACAAACGAGCCACTGCAGCGAGCATTCCCAACAACAAAGCAATAAATAGAGAGAGGAAGGCCACTTCTAAGGTTAGGATCGCGCCCTTAAAAATTGCCGGGCCGTAGCCGTGAAGGTCTAACATAGTTTGGATCTCAGCTTAGGGCGGTCTCCCGCCCTTGTCGCTTTGGATTACTTCTTGATGCTGTAATCGAAGTACTTGGCGTTGATTTCGTCGTAAACACCGTTTTCTTTCACGGTTGCCAGAGCCTTGTTAAACATCTCAATCAAATCGGTGTCACGCTTACGCGCTGCAACACCTACGCCTTCACCTAGCTGAACGTTATCGCCCAGTACTTTGTAGGCATCGCCGCCATCGGCTTCGATAATGGTGCTAACGCCCACTGGGTAATCCAGTACCACTACGTCAAGACGGCCGCCACGTAGGTCATTTACCAGGTCATCACCAGCGGTGTAGCGTTTGATTTCAGCCACGCTGCTGTAGTTCTCGGTGGCGTAAACGTCTTGGATGGTACCGCGTTGTGCACCTACACGCAGACCTTTCAGCGTTTCTGGGTTATAAGGGTCAACTTCGCTGGCTTTAGGGCCGAAGAAACCAGTTGGCGTATTGTAGTAAGCTTCTGAGAACAGGACTTTCTTAGCACGCTCTTCGTTGATAGACATTGATGAGAAGATCGCATCGTATTTGCGCGCCAACAGACCCGGAATAATGCCATCCCATGCCTGTACTATCCACTCACACTTCACCTGCATCTCTTCACACACTGCGTTACCAAGATCAATCTCGAAACCAGTCAGAGAGCCATCTGGCGCGCGGTATTCAAAAGGTTCATAAGGTACGTCAACGGCTAAACGAACCACGTCCCAGTCTTTAGCTTGAACGGCGGTGCTTGACAGAACGACTGCTCCAAATAGAGCGACCAGTGTTTTCTTCATTGTTTTCTCCATGTGTTTGCTTTAAGTACCGGACTGGGTTGTCGCGATACTTCTTCCCTAGTTAGTAATAGTAGTTTTTATCGATATCTTTTAAGAATTTTGGGCTTAGTATTTCGGTGCTAAGAACTGCTTCATCCGCTCGGAGTCGGGGTTGTTAAACACCTTATCTGGCGTGCCCTGCTCCTCTACGATGCCTTGATGTAAGAACATCACGTGATTGCTCACGTCACGGGCAAAGGCCATCTCGTGGGTCACCACTACCATGGTGCGGCCCTCTTCTGCCAGTGAGCGCATTACCTTAAGCACTTCGCCTACCAGCTCAGGGTCGAGCGCAGATGTGGGTTCATCAAACAACATCACCTCAGGGTCCATGGCCAAAGCACGCGCGATGGCTGCACGCTGCTGCTGGCCGCCAGACATATGCGCCGGGTAGTAGTCGCGACGCTCATAGAGTCCGACTCGCTCCAACAACTCTTTAGCGTGTTCAGTGGCCTCGGCCTTGCTTTTGCCAAGTACGTGGATGGGCGCTTCAACGATGTTCTCTAATACGGTCATGTGTGACCATAGGTTGAAGCTTTGAAATACCATCGACAGGCGCGAGCGCATATGCTCAACCTGACGCTTATCGGCGGGGGCACGGTCGCCATTGCGCAGTTGCTTAAATGCTAAATGTTCGCCGTGGACGTAAATCTCACCTAGAGTGGGGATCTCAAGCAGGTTCATACAGCGAAGGAAAGTACTCTTACCAGAACCGGAAGAGCCGATGATAGATATCACATCACCTTTGTGCGCGGTTAAATCGATGCCTTTAAGCACCTCATGTTCACCAAAGGTTTTATGCACATTACGCGCTTCTAATGCCGCAGTTTGACTCATTCTGTTCCTTGTCTTTGCAAGCCGATTACCGCGCCTGCAAAAGCGAGGCTCAGATCACACTATAAAGTGTTTTGGCATGACAACTCTATTATTCCCAATGATTAGAAAGCTACCACTGTAATCCGGCAAACTCAACATTTTGTGGTGCAATCTCACAATTTCAGCCTAGATTATGTTCTATTTCTAATCAACCGCCGGATATTTATATTCATTTTCAGTGCATATTACATCGATTATGGTCTTGTTTTTCCACACCCTCAGTTGCGCGTAGTTCACTCAGTTTTGTCCTTATATAGAAGCTCGCCTTTTCCTTAGGGCACGTTGTTGATGTGTTGTTAACTTGTAAACACAGCAATTGCTTATTTTATTAAGGGAGCCAAATTTGGTAAGTAACTTACAGACAAAAATCCCTAGCGTTTGCTGTCATATCCAAAATAAGCAGAATTACGTAGTAAAATTACTTACTATTTGGCGATTATTGATCTTGATCAATCTTTGGAATCTAACGGCTTTGCTACAATTTCCGCCAACGATGCTAAAAGGTATTGCTTACAATTGGATCTTTGTTAAGCATTAGTAGCTAAACTTGGCGTAGTCTGCTGAAAAATGTTCGAAAGGCTCTAGATTCAACTTACCAATAACGCATGTTAAAACGTCGTCCAACTGGCCAAAAGATGAGCTGTATTCATCGCTTTTGACCACTGGGCTAAATTTGTACGGATTACAACATTACAATTTGTTTCAGAGAAGGATCTCGCATTAGCCCAGGGCAAAATTGGCTCAGAAGATCTGCATCTGATCCAGCGTACTAAAACACTGAGGATAATATGTCTACAAACGCACATCAGCGTCGAGATGCAGAAGAAAAAACCTATCAGGAGCTTCACCGCCCCGCGTCAGAGTTTGACAGCCGCTCTGACTATCTGGATCACGAACTGCAAATCATGAAGCCGCGACGCTGGTCGCTCAACCTGCCAGGCCGTGATTTTCGCTTTGAATAGGAAGATCTGGTTCCCGCTATCGCCGGTACTATCGGCATTATTGCCATGTACTCTGCGGTGATGTCATCTTGGGCCGAAGCCCTCACCGCCAAATATGAATGGGTAAACCTCGGCAAAGACTTTGCCATTGAAGTGGCCCGGGTAGAGATGTTAATCCCCGCGCTGCTATTCTGCGTGCTTGCCTCAGGCTTTGTTAACCCGCGCGCTAACTTGGCCGGTAACCACGGCCCGATGATCCCAATGATTGCCGGTATCGCACTGGCCGGCGCTCATCCTCTGGCCTTGGCCATCTTGATTGGCGTGTTCGGCCTGCTACTTAGCTACCTCAAAGGCGGCTCCAAGCTGGTTAACCTAACCTCGCAAGGCGTAGCCGGTGGTTTGCTGGTTTACTTAGGCTTTACCGGCTCGATGAGCCAGATTGGCGAGGTTCAAAAATGGGCCAATGGCCTGGAAGGCGAGATGGGCTATGTGGGCCTGATCGTATTGTTCGCCACTATCGTGTTATATGCGGTTCTCGCCAAGCTCGGTAAACGCTGGCTGGCTATTCCGCTGTGTGCAGTAACCGGCCTGGTTATCGCGCTGATGTGTGGCGCAGGCTTTGACTTGGTATTTGAAACCCAAGTTGGCCTGCCTAACCTGAACCCGGTTTACTGGTGGGGCTCGCAAGAGCACGGCTGGATGCTCGGTCTTCCCAACCTGCAACAGTTTATTGCATCGCTGCCATTCGCTATTTTGGCGGTTGCCATGTGGTCTCCCGATTTTCTTGGCCACCGTATCTTCCAAGAACTGAACTACCCCAACAAAACCGACAAGGTATTGATGGACGTGGATGACACCATGACCGTGTGTTCGGTACGCCAAATGGTCGGTACTGCAGTCGGAGGCGGTAACATCACCTCAAGCTGGGGTACCTATATGATCCCAGCAGCCATCGCAAAACGTCCGATTCCGGCCGGCGCCATCGTATTGGGCGTACTGGTTATGACCATCGCCGTATTGGGCTTCCCGATGGATGTGGCAGTATGGCCACCGGTGATGCGTGTTGCCCTGCTAGTAGGGGTATCGCTGCCACTTTTAGAAGCCGGCATGCAGATGATTAAAGACGCAAAAGATTCACAATCTGCGGGTATTTGTGTATTCGCAGCGATGGTGACCAACCCAGTTTTGGCTTGGGCACTAACAATGGCACTGGACAACAATGGTTTGATCGGCGATAAAGAGCGCCCGAAAGCCCTGAGCTATATTGACCGGGTTATTATTCCTGTATCAGTACTGCTGATCTGTTTAGCCGCAATGCTCGCGGTTGGCATGCTTGAAAGACAGTATGGCATTCCGGCTTTGTTGTAACAGTTTCGGTTTAACTTCGCTCGGCCCTATACTACCGAGTGAGTAAAAGATAAGCGGCGCGGTCGCGTCGCAGTGTGGCGACACACGTTTTACATTTGTATACCAACTATAGGTGGGACAAAACATGGCAGATAAGAACGACGTTTTTGCAAGCGCTTGGGAAGGCTTTGCCGCCGGCGACTGGCAAAATGAGGTTAACGTTCGTGACTTTATTCAGAAAAACTACACCCCATATGAAGGTGACGAGAGCTTCCTAGCTGATGCTACCGAAGCGACCGACGCCCTGTGGGACAAAGTCATGGAAGGCATTAAAGAAGAAAACCGCACCCACGCGCCGGTAGACTTCGACACCTCAGTTATTTCAACCATTACTGCTCACGATGCCGGTTACATCAACAAAGACCTGGAAACCATCGTAGGTCTGCAAACTGAAGCGCCTCTGAAACGTGCCATCATCCCTAACGGTGGTATCCGCATGATCGAAGGTTCTTGTAAAGCCTACGATCGCGAACTTGACCCACAAGTTTCTAAGATCTTCAGCGAGTACCGTAAGACTCACAACCAAGGTGTATTCGACGTTTACACTGGCGACATCATGAAGTGTCGTAAGTCTGGTGTTCTGACTGGTCTGCCAGATGCTTACGGCCGTGGTCGTATCATCGGTGACTACCGTCGCGTAGCGCTATACGGCATCGACTTCCTGATGGCTGACAAAGCTAAACAGCACAAGTCTTTGGAAAAAGACCTGGTTGGCGGCGAGACTCTGGCTGAAACCATCCAACTGCGTGAAGAGATCTTCGAGCAGTACCGTGCTCTGGACCAAATCAAGCAGATGGCAGCGAAATACGGCTGTGACATCTCTGGTCCTGCTACCAACGCTCAAGAAGCTGTTCAGTGGACCTACTTCGGTTACCTGGCTGCGGTTAAGTCTCAAAACGGCGCAGCAATGTCGTTTGGTCGTAACACCACCTTCCTGGATATCTTCATCGAGCGTGATATCGCTGCTGGTAAACTGACCGAGCAAGATGCGCAAGAGCTGATCGACCACTTGGTGATGAAGCTGCGTATGGTTCGTTTCCTACGTACCCCTGAGTACGATGAGTTGTTCTCTGGTGACCCAATCTGGGCAACCGAGTCTATGGGTGGTATGGGCACCGACGGCCGTACCCTGGTTAGCCGTACTGCGTTCCGCTTCCTGAACACCCTGTACACCATGGGCCCATCTCCAGAGCCAAACATCACTGTACTGTGGTCAGAGCAACTGCCTATCAACTTTAAGAAATACTGTGCCAAGGTTTCTATCGACACCTCGTCTATCCAGTACGAGAACGATGACCTGATGCGTAACGACTTCCAAAACGACGACTACGCAATCGCATGTTGTGTATCGCCAATGGTTGTTGGTAAGCACATGCAGTTCTTCGGCGCTCGCGCTAACCTGGCTAAAACCCTGCTGTACGCAATCAACGGCGGTGTTGATGAGAAGCTGAAGATGCAGGTTGGTCCTAAGTCTGACAAGATCACCGACGAAGTTCTGAACTACGACGATGTGATGGGTCGCCTGGACACCTTCATGGATTGGCTGGCTGAGCAATACGTGACTGCACTGAACTGCATCCACTACATGCACGATAAGTACAGCTACGAAGCTTCTCTAATGGCGCTGCACGATCGTGACGTTCGTCGCACCATGGCGTGTGGTATTGCGGGTCTGTCTGTTGCTGCTGACTCTCTGTCTGCTATCAAGTTCGCGACTGTTAAGCCAGTACGTGACGAAGACGGCATCGCAGTAGACTTCGACATCGAAGGCGAGTATCCGAAATTCGGTAACAACGACGACGCCGTTGACGCTATCGCGGTTGATCTGGTTGAGCGCTTCATGAACAAGATTCGTAAGCTGAAAACCTACCGCAACGCCGTTCCAACTCAGTCTGTACTGACCATTACTTCTAACGTTGTATACGGTAAGAAGACCGGTACTACTCCTGACGGTCGTAAAGCTGGCGCGCCATTCGCTCCAGGTGCAAACCCAATGCACGGCCGTGACGAGAAAGGTGCTGTAGCGTCTCTGACTTCGGTAGCAAAACTGCCATTTGCTAACGCGCAAGACGGTATCTCTTACACCTTCTCTATCGTACCTAACGCACTGGGTAAAGATGATGACACTCAGAAGACCAACCTGGCTGGTCTGATGGACGGTTACTTCTACCACAACGCTGACGTTGAAGGTGGTCAACACTTGAACGTTAACGTAATGAACCGTGAGATGCTGATGGACGCGATGGAAAACCCTGAGAAATACCCTCAGCTAACCATCCGTGTATCAGGTTACGCAGTACGCTTTAACTCTTTGACCAAAGAGCAACAGCAAGACGTAATCACCCGTACCTTCACTCAAAGCATGTAATTGCCTTGAGTAGTTTCGGCTAAGCCGATACTGCGGTTATAATAAGCCCCGGCCAAATTTGGTCGGGGCTTTTCTTTTTTGAGGTAGAAAACTTAATGGCAACTGTTGGACGTATCCACTCCACCGAATCATGCGGAACCGTTGACGGACCCGGTATCCGATTTATTGTTTTTACGCAGGGCTGCTTGATGCGCTGCCAGTACTGCCATAACCGTGATACCTGGGATCTGCACGACGGCAAAGAAGTGACTGTCGATCAGATCATGAACGACCTGCGCCCCTACCGTAACTATATGAATGCCAGCGGCGGCGGCGTCACTGCCAGCGGTGGCGAAGCGATGCTGCAGCCTGAGTTTATTCGCGACCTGTTCCGCGCCTGTCAGGCGGAAGGCATCCACACCTGTCTTGATACCAACGGCTATATCCGCAAGCACACCGATGTGGTTGACGAAGTGATGGAAGCCGCCGATCTGGTGATGCTCGACATCAAGCAGCTTAACGACGATGTGCACAAGACCTTGGTTGGCGTCAGCAACAAGCGGGTACTGGACTTCGCCAAGTACCTCAACCAAATCGGCCAAACCACTTGGATTCGTTATGTTGTGGTACCGGGTAAGAGCGACGATGATGAGTCGGCCATTGCACTAGGCGAGTTCATTAAAGACTTCGATAACGTTGAGAAGATTGAGATGCTGCCCTACCACGAGCTGGGCAAACACAAGTGGACCGCCATGGGCGAAGAGTACCCATTAGCCGGCGTGAAGCCGCCTTCAAAAGAGACCATGGAGCGCCTGCAGGCAATCCTCAAGCGCTACCACGATAACGTGATCTTTTAATGCTGCTCTGCCCTATCTGTCAAAGCCCACTCACGCTTACCAACAAGCAGTGGGCTTGTGTTAACCGGCACAGCTTCGATGTCGCCAAAGAAGGTTATGTTAACCTGCTGGCGGTGCAACATAAACGCTCCAAGAATCCCGGCGACAATACCGACATGATTCAAGCGCGCCAGCAGTTTATGCATGGCGGGCACTACCATTTTTTGGCAGACGCCATCTGCGACCAGCTCGGCGAAGTCAACGCGAACACCCTACTCGACTTAGGCTGTGGTGAAGGCTACTTCACCGAGGCGATGTTTGCATCACTCAAGCCAGCAGAGCTGTTCGCCATTGATATCTCTAAGGCCGCAGTACGCCTGGCGGCCAAGCGCCAGCCTGCGATAAACTACCTAGTGGCCAGTAACCACCGTATCCCCTTGCCGGAGCAAAGCGTTGATGTCGCAGTACGAGTGATGGCACCCAGTCAGCTCAGTGAGCTGCAGCGACTGATCAAACCGGGCGGCCACCTGTTGATTGTGCGTCCCGGCGCGCGTCACCTTTATCAGCTCAAGCAGCAGATCTACCAAGATGTGCGCTTGCATGATGAGCAAGCCGATGAGCTTGAGGGCTTCCAGCTTCTTGAGCAACACAAGGTTGGCGCCGAGCTCACCCTTGACCAAGCAGCCATGGGCCAACTGGCCAGCATGACCCCCTTCGCTTGGCGTAAGACCGACAAACTAAAAGAGGCCTTGCAAAGCAAGACCTCTTTTGAAATGAGTACAGCGTTTGTGCTGGACTGGTATCAGCGGGACTAAGCAGCTAGTCCCCATCATTAGGGCGCTGTTCTAGTCATCCACCAAGAAGCTTTTATCAAAGCGACGAAATGCTGCGTTGAGCGCTTCAGCCAGTTCAAAATAGCGCGGCTGAGTGGCGGCGGGCGCCAGCTGCACACCAGCCTCTGCCAGCTTCTCGTGCAGTTCGCGATACCAGCTGGCTAAGCTACGTGGCAGATGGGTGTTAGCGCGTTGGCCTAACCAGAATAGGCCGTGCAGGGGCATCAAGAATATCACCATGGCCATCATCACGGCCTGTGGCAGTAGCTCATGCATACCCGCCGAAAATGGAAGAATAACGGTCAGGACAGCAATCGCGGGCATGGTTTTCATTGCCAGCGTAGTGGCGGCAATCACCCGATTCTCGGGGAACATGGGAGCCAAAACACGCTGCGCCGGCCACTTTTTCATATATGCCCGGCCATCACGAACCCGCTCAGAAAAATTTGCCATTCTCTACCCCTTATCCAGACCTTTTTTCAACAACTTACCAGGGCGTTAGCCGCCACTGTGATTACTGCAAACCTCAAACAAACTCGCTCAGTCAGCGTTTAAAAATTGACCTTCGCCAATTCACAGTAAAATAACGAAAAATAATCGCTTTTCAGACAATAACACCGGTATTTTTGGCAAATCATTTCATGTATTATTCACCGCGGTGATACGACTGTCTCTCATTTTTCTTTGTCCTAAGTGTAGCTCGTCTGCGCAATAGGCACTAGCTGAAATAAAATCGCTGTATTACCCGCGCTCCAAGCGAGGTTCGAACGTTCCTGCACGTTGGCCGTGATTACCCGGTCAGACCTCCATCTGCGTCTATAATTGAACAAATTTAACCCCATAGGTATACGTAACATGAGCAAAAAGCTTGTCCTGGTCCTGAACTGTGGTAGCTCCTCTCTTAAATTCGCTGTTTTAGATGCCCAAACGGGTGAAGAAGCTATTACCGGTCTGGCCGAGTGTTTCAACCTTGAAGATGCCCGCATTAAATGGAAAGCGGACGGTCAAAAGCAGGAAGCTAATCTGAGCGCTTACTCCGCTCACCGCGAAGCCATCGAGTTTATCGTTAAAGAGATCCTGGAGCCTCGCCCAGAGATCTTGGCTGACATCGTGGCAGTAGGTCACCGTGTTGTGCACGGCGGCGAGAAGTTTACCAAGTCAGCCATCATCGATGATGCTGTTGTTGCTGGTATCGAAGAGTGCTCTTCACTGGCACCGCTGCACAACCCAGCAGCCCTTATCGGTATTCGTGCTGCCCAAGCTTGTTTCCCAAGCCAGCCGCATGTTGCTGTTTTCGATACTGCTTTCCATCAGAGCATGCCTGAAAACGCTTACCTATACGCACTGCCCTACAAGCTGTACCGCGAGAAAGGCGTACGTCGTTACGGCATGCACGGTACCAGCCACCTGTACGTAAGCCACGCTGCTGCCGAAGCACTGAACAAGCCGGTTGACGAGCTGAACATTATCACCGCTCACTTGGGCAACGGTGGTTCTATCTGTGCTATTAAAAACGGCAAGAGCGTTGACACCAGCATGGGCATGACCCCGCTGGAAGGTCTGGTAATGGGTACCCGCTCTGGTGACATCGATCCAGCCATCATCTTCCACTTGGTTGACCGCGAAGGTTACACCCTGGAAGAAGTAAACAACATGCTGCACAAGCAGTCTGGCCTGATGGGTCTGACTGAAGTAACCAGCGACTGCCGCTTCGTAGAAGACGGCGTAGCAGAAGGTAACGAAGTGGCGATCCGTGCAATGGACGTATTCTGCTACCGCATCGCTAAGTACATCGAGTCTTACTCTGCCTCTCTGGATGGCAAGCTGGACGCACTGGTATTCACCGGTGGTATCGGTGAAAACGCCGCCCCTATTCGCTCTCAGGTAATCAAGCAGCTGGCGCTGTTGGGCTTCGAATGTGATGAAGAAGCAAACCTGAAAGCACGCTTCGGTGGTGAAGGTAACATTGCAACGGCTAACAGCCGTCCTGTTCTGGTTATCCCAACCAACGAAGAATTGGTCATTGCCCGCGACGCGGTAGCACTGACTCAGCAATAACAAAGGCAAGGTGGAGTTCGCTCCACCTTTTTTCTGCTAATCACAAATAGAGGTACAGCAGTGGCTCGTACAATCATGCTTATCCCAGTAGGCGAAGGTGTTGGCGTCACCTCCGTAAGCCTAGGGATGGTTCGCGCAATGGAACGAAATGGCGTTAACGTCAATTTCTTCAAGCCTATTGCCCAGCCAAAATCTCGGGAATCTGGTCCAGAGCGCTCCACCGCAATTATTCGTCAAGGCTCTAACATCGTTCCACCCGAACCGTTCACCAAGGCGCACGCTGATAACCTGATCAGTGCCAACCTGGTAGACGACCTGCTTGAAGGAATCGTTGCTCGTTTCAATTCTGGTACCCGCGGTGCCGAAATTGTTGTTGTTGAAGGTCTGGTTCCGACTTCGGACACCCCTTATGCCAATAGCATCAACTACGGTATTGCTAAAGCACTGGATGCAGACATGGTGTTCGTTACCAACCCTGGTAGCGATACCTCTCAGCAGCTCAAAGAGCGCATGGAGATTGCCTGCAACAACTTTGGTGGCCTGAAGAACAAACGCATCATCGGCTGCATCATGAACAAGGTAGGCGCGCCTATCGATGCTCATGAAATGACTCGCCCAGATCTGACTGAGATGTTCGACACCAAGGCAGGTCAAAGCACCAACCTTGAAGTGCTGCAGATGTTCGGTAAGAGCCCACTGCGCATCCTAGGTTGCATTCCATGGAGCGCTCCGCTGATTGCTCCACGTGCCCGCGACCTGGCGACCCACTTGGATGCGACCGTTATCAACGAAGGCAACATGGACACCCGCCTGGGCCGTGTCACCTTCTGTGCACGCTCTATTCCCAACATGGTTGAGCACTTCAACGCAGGAAGCCTGTTGGTAACATCTGGCGACCGTTCAGACGTTATCGTGTCAGCGTGTTTGGCCGCGATGAACGGCGTGAAGATTGGCGCCCTGCTGCTTACCGGCGGCTACCAGCCAGAGCCACAGGTTATCGACCTGTGTAAGCGCGCGTTTGAAACCGGCCTACCGGTGATGCTGATTGAAGCCAACACCTGGCAGACCTCGTTGGCGCTGCAAAGCTTCAACACCGAGATCCCAGTAGATGATTCTCAGCGTATCGAACTGGTTCAAGGCTACGTGGCTGGCCACATCGACAAGCACTGGATTGAGTCACTGACTTCAACCTCTGCACGTACCCGTCGCCTGTCTCCACCGGCCTTCCGTTACCAGTTAACTGAGATGGCACGTGAAGCGAACAAGCGTATCGTACTGCCTGAAGGCGATGAGCCGCGTACCATCGCTGCTGCCGCTATCTGTGCTGAGCGCGGTATTGCGCAACCGGTACTGCTGGGTAACGTTGAAGACGTACAGCGTATTGCCGCGCAAGAAGGCGTGATCTTGGGTGATGGCGTGACCATCATCGACCCAGTAAGCATCCGCGAGAAGTACGTAGCGCCAATGTGCGAGCTGCGTAAGAGCAAAGGCCTGACCGAAGTGGTAGCCCGCGAGCAACTAGAAGACAACGTGGTACTGGGTACCATGATGCTGGCTCAAGGCGAAGTAGACGGTCTGGTATCTGGTGCGGTTCACACCACTGCCAACACCATTCGTCCGCCGCTACAGCTGATCAAGACCGCCCCGGGTTACAACCTGGTAAGCTCAATCTTCTTCATGCTGCTGCCTGACCAAGTACTGGTATACGGTGACTGTGCGATCAACCCAGACCCAACTGCCGAGCAGCTGGCTGATATCGCCATCCAGTCTGCAGAATCTGCGACTGCCTTCGGTATCGACCCACGCGTTGCGATGATCTCTTACTCGACTGGTAGCTCAGGCACCGGCTCTGATGTAGAGAAAGTACGCGAAGCGACCAAGATTGCTCAAGAGCGTCGCCCTGATCTGGTTATCGATGGTCCGCTGCAGTACGACGCAGCAATCATGGAAAACGTAGCCAAGAGCAAGGCACCAAACAGCCCTGTTGCAGGTAAAGCGACCGTGTTCATCTTCCCAGATCTGAACACCGGTAACACCACCTACAAAGCGGTACAACGTAGTGCAGACCTGATCTCTATCGGTCCAATGCTGCAAGGTATGGCGAAGCCAGTGAACGACCTGAGCCGTGGTGCCTTGGTTGACGACATCGTCTACACCATCGCACTGACTGCGATTCAGGCGAGTCAGGCGAGTCAGGCGAGTCAGGTTAAGTAAGCCTCTCGATTGCCGACAAGCCGGAGCAACTGCTCCGGCTTTTTTGTAGCTAGTGCACAGCTTTCACCAAAGCCGCTACTCCCCTACCCCGCGCCATGCTAGTAATGCCTATACGATTCAATAGCTTAACTAAGCGCATGCCCTACCTGTCTAAAATTGCCGCCTTGCTGCTCATGCTGTCCTTTGGCGGCTCTGCGTCGTCATCAATGCGCTTTGGCGCCGATCTCTCCTACATCAATCAAGTCGAGAACTACGGCGGGCGCTATTACCATAACGGCGAGCCACGTGACCCCTACGCCTTATTCGCCGAGCATGGCACCGAGATGATTCGGCTGCGGCTGTGGCACAGCCCGGAATGGCATGACCAGCTTGAAGGTGCCAATGGCAAGCGTTACAGCGATTTGGCTGATGTGATGCATAGCGCCGCCCGTGCCAAACAGCAGGGTATGCAGGTACTGCTTAACTTTCACTACTCCGACAGCTGGGCCGATCCTCAGCATCAAGACATTCCCAAGGCCTGGCAAGCTATTCGCGAACTAGCTGAGCTTGAGCAGCAGGTGTATCAATATACCTATGACACCCTCGAGCGAATGGCGAGCAAGCAACTGCTTCCCGAGGCGGTGCAAATCGGCAACGAAACCAACTGCGGCATGCTCTATACCAACAGCCCAACCCATTTTCCCAAGCTGTCAGTCTGTGATGGGCACTGGCTAAACGCCGGTCACATCTTCAACGCCGCGATCCGCGCGGTACGTGATATCGACCAAAAGTATCGGCAAGACACCATAGTGCTGCTGCACGTGGCCGATCCCGCCCATCTAGCATGGTGGTTTGAGGGCATCACCAAGAAGGCCAAGGTAGATGATTTTGATGCCATTGGCTTTTCCTACTACCCGCTATGGCACAGCAGCATTGGCTTTGATGCCCTGCCCGAGGCATTGCAGGCCATCAATCAGCGCTTCGAGCGTCCGCTATGGCTGCTCGAGACCGCTTATCCTCACACCCGGCAGGCCAACGATAGCTACCCCAACCTACATGGCGATGCACCACTACTTGCCTTTCCAGCAAGTCCCGAGGGGCAGCTAGCCTTTTTGCAAACGCTTAGGCGCAACTTGGCACAGTCGGGCACTGAGGCGATGTTCTACTGGGAGCCGGGCTGGATAAGCTCGAACATGCGAGACTTATGGGGGCAGGGCTCGTCGTGGGAGAACTGCGCCTTCTTTGATTATCAAGGAGAGCTGCTGCCTGCCATCACTTATCAACAGGAGTGAGGGCACAGCTAAGTGGCATGTTGATAGCACGGTGGGATCCGCTCAGAGCAAAGCGGATTTGCCGCTGGCGCTATGTATGATGGGCGTTTGCACGCATAGCGTTCCCACAGTAAGCAAGCGCTTAGCCAAAGTCGACCAGCCCTTTTATGACAATAGAGTCAATTGCAGGACACTTTTCGAACAACTCAATATATTCTTTTTAATCAATGACTTAAGTTTAAGTTATGGATGAATACACACTTTAATCCACAGATATTGTGGATTAAATTAAACTAACAACAAAGTTATCCACATAACGAGAGCGAAATACGACTTTGATCCCAGTTTTTATGCACAGCTAGCTATCGATGTCAACTTTGTGAGTCAAGGCCTGGATCTGGTGGGCAACCCCCACCGCCTCTTCCACATCGAGCAGTACAGCAATGCCGCTGCCCTCTTCTTCATCAAAGGCTGCAACCTTACTAATGGTGTTTAAAATAGACTTGGCGCGATGGCTTTCCACGACAAAAAGCAGCACATCCGCTTGCGACTCCAGACTCAAGCCGAAGAAGGTTTTCTTACGGCTCACCCCCTCGCCTCGCGCATTGTTGATCACCGTAGCGCCGGTCGCCCCAGCCGCGCGTGCGGCATCGAGTACCTTGGCTGTCTTGTGGTCGTCGACGAATGCGACAATCATCTTAAACTTCATGATTTTCTCCTGACTCGCTATAACGCGAGAGATAAGCACTAATCTGCGCGTAAGCCATCACCGCTATCATTGGGAACAAGCTGGCAAAGGCTATCAATCCAAATCCGTCGATTAACACGTCGCGCCCCGGCACCGAGGCCGCCAGGCCTAAGCCCAAGGCGGTCACCAGCGGCACCGTCACCGTCGATGTGGTTACCCCGCCACTGTCGTAGGCAAGGGGAATAATATCTTTAGGGGCAAACAGGGTTTGCACCACCACCACCGCGTAGCCGGCGATAATGAAATACTGCAGCGGCTCTCCAATCACAGTCCGATAAGTGCCCACCGCTAAACCCAGCGCCACGCCAATCGCCACCGAGCTGCGCAGCCCACCCACCGAGATCACCCCACCGGATACCTGATTGGCCTTGATGGCCACCGCCAGCAGTGAGGGCTCGGCGATGGTAGTGGCAAAACCAATGGCAGCGGCGAACAGATACACCCACATGTAGCTCTGCCAGTTGGCGGTCTCGGCGCTGCCGACAAACTGCTCGCTTGTTAACTGCCGGGCCATCGATTCGCCCAAGGGAAACAGCGCCATCTGCAGCCCTAACAAGAACAGCACCATACCGATGATCACAAAACCGGTGCCCACCGCAAGCTGGGTGGGGCGACGTAGTGCGATGCGCAACACCACCAAGTGGAAGAACAGAATGGTCGCCACGATGGGTGCCACATCGCCCAAGGTACCAAACAGATTACTGAGAAACTCGACCCACCAAACCATTACCAGATAATCCCAAATAGCAGCACAAATAGGACCGGCGTTAACGACGCCAGCGCAATTAAACCAAACCCATCCAGCAAGGGGTTGCGCCCCTTAATCGCATTCGCCAAGCCCACCCCTAGTGCCGTTACCAGCGGTACGGTGATGGTCGAGGTGGTCACGCCGCCGCTGTCGTAGGCGATACCGATAATCTCCTGCGGCGCAAACGCAGTAATCACCACCACCAGCACATAACCGCCGATCATCAGCCAATGCAGCGGCCAGCCACGCAGCACCCTCAATACCCCCACCACAATTGCCAAGCCCACAGCAGCGGCGACACAAAGGCGTAAAGCGGCAGCGTATTCTTGACGGGCGGCATCGCTATCGACGATATGCTCGGTGACAGCGGCGACCTTGGCCGCCTCGTCTGCCACCGCAATCAACGCCGGTTCGGCAATGGTGGTGCCAAAGCCCAAACAAAAGGCAAACAGCAGCAAGGCCGAGAGCTTTCCCTTATGGGCAAAGGCATGGGCCATATCCTCTCCCACTGGGAACAAGCCCAGCTCCAACCCCATCACAAAGCAGGTTAGGCCGAGCACCACCAGCGCGGTGCCCAGAAACACATTGGCAAGATCGGGAAGCGGGGATTGCAAGACAAACAGTTGGAAAAATGCGACCACCAGGATTATCGGGCTGATATCCCTGAGGCTTTTGAGGAGAGAATCGAAAAAGTGAGAGAGGTGATAACCCATACTCGTCCCCTAGTCATGCCATCATCGCGCGGGCCCAAAAGGCCTATAAACTGATGAGTACGATGGATGGCCGGCTAATCACAGCTGCGATGGAATGCAGCAGTTGTAACCAACATAACATGGGGGAGCAAAAGGGCCAGCAGCTTGAGCCACTTTTGCGTGTCCAAGCTGCGGAAAACAAAGGGATTGAGAGCTAGCTAACAGCAGCGGCGCGCTCGAACAATAAAACCTTTAGGCCAGCATCGGCGTCTTTCTCCAACACCAAGTCTGGACGCGCCAGCGCTTCAACAAAGCGCAGCTCAGGCGCTTCATTCGCTACACAATCGAGCAGAAACTGCTGGTCGAGCCAAGGCGCATTTAGGCACAACAAGGCTTGGCCGTTGTCACTCAGTAGACTCGGCAACTGACGGACGATTCGCTGGTAGTCTTTCTCCACCAAGAAGCTGCCCTTTTGCATTGACGGTGGATCGGCAATCACCAAATCATAAGGCCCAAATTTGCGCAGCTTACCCCAAGACTTAAACAGGTCATGGGCAAAGAACTTGGCGCGCTTAACATCGAGCTGATTAAGGCGCAGGTTGTTGCGCCCCACGTTCAAGGCTGCCTGGCTCATATCCAGATTCACCACCAGCTCAGCGCCACCGGCCAACGCCGCCACCGCAAAGCCGCAGGTGTAAGAGAACAGATTAAGGATGGTCTTGCCGCTGGCTCGCTGTTGCACCCACTGGCGTCCTGCGGCCATATCAAGGAACAACCCAAAGTTTTGATTGGTGCCAATATCAACCTGATAGTGCAGCCCATGTTCAGTGACCTGGCTAGGCGTTTGCGCCTCGCCCCACAGCCACTGCACCGGCGCGCCCGGCTGGTCGCGTTGCTGCAGATAGATACTCTTTACCGCCGCATCGGCCTGCAGACGGGCCATTAGCGCTGCCAAAACAGGCTCCGCCAAGGGCTCATAAGCCACAATCAGTGCTAAAGGCGGCAGCCACTCAAGGTTGAACGCCTCGGCGCCAGGTACACAGTTTCCTCGTCCGTGGATTACGCGTAGTGCCTCAGCTCCAAGCTCAGGCAGGTCAAAGGAAAAATTACTCACTCTTTTCTAACTCAATATGTTCTAGTTCTAATTGCTCGATATCGATGCGCTTTAGCTCATCGGGGTGGGCCAGCAAGGATGCAACCCAGTGGCCTGACTCGCTCGATTCCAGCGCAATCTTTAAGATCATGGTTAAGGGCACCGATAGCAGCATGCCCACGCTGCCAAACAGCCAGCCCCAGAAGATCAACGATAGGATCACCACCAGCGACGACAGCCCAAGGCCCTTGCCCATCACCCGCGGCTCAATCATGTTGCCCACCACCATATTTACCGAAAAGTACAGCGCCATCACAATCGCCGCCTCTTTTACCCCAAACTGCACCAGCGCCAAGATAATTGGCGGAATGGCCGCAATCAGCGAGCCAACGTTCGGGATGAAATTCAGCAAGAATGCCAACAAGGCCCACATCACCGCATAATCAAGGCGCAGCATGCTCAGCACTATCAGCACTGGGGTGGCGGTAATCAGACTGATCAGCGCTTTTACCGCAATGTAGTTGTTCACTGCCTTGAGCGAGCGGTCAATCTGCGACATCCGAATATCAGGGCTGTGCAGCGCATAATGCAGGCGCTGCGGCATGCTGTCGGCTTCCAGCAACATAAACACGGTGACCAACAAAATCATAAAGATGTTAGTCGCTGCGCCACTTAAGCCGGACAAGGTATTGGCGAACAGCCCCAGCACCACGCCCGGGTCAAAATAGCCGGTAATCATCGACATGTTTACTTCGATATCGAAGCGCGCCGCAAGCTGCACCACGCCGCCTAAGCGCTGCAGCAGTTGATCGCGATACTCCGGGATAGCCGCGCGGAAGTCATTGACCGAGTTACCCACCACGCCGGCGATTAACATCAGGGCCACGATAATCAATACCAATACTGCCAACACCGCCAGCACTCGTGGAATGCGCAGCTTGGTCAACATCTTAACCAGCGGGTTAGCAATAATGGCAATAAACAATGAAAGCAAAAATGGGATAAGCACCGGAGTTGCCGCCTTTAGGCCCGCCAACACCACGATAATAGATGCACAAATCAATAACCCATCTCGAAAATTAGCTTCTCGGTTTACGGCAGGAAATTTCACATCTCACTCCTTAACAGTGATTTGCTTGCAAGTGTAAGTTCAGCCAAAGATAAAACCAACACATTTACCAAGCACTTAACGAGCGGCCACCATCGACTTTGAGTGTTTCTCCGGTGATAAAGTGGTTGGCCAGCAACATCTCAACGACCTGCCACACCGGCTCAAAGCCCCCTTCCCGCCCAAGCGGCGTGCTGGCTAGCACCTGCGCACGTTGTGCCTCGCTGTGTTCCGGCAAAAAAGACAATGGCCCGGGAGCGATACAGTTGACCCGAATATATGGGGCCCAGGCAGCGGCGTAGCCTTGCATCAAACAGCTAAGGGCCGCTTTTGAGGCGCAGTAGGCGCGTTTATCCGGGCGCGGCAGCTGCGCGTAGATATCGGTGATGGCGATAATCTGCCCGCGTGCATTACGCAGTGCGGCTTGCAGCGCCTCGCTGAGTATCTGCGGCGCATGAAAATGCAGTGCCATCGCCCGCTGGCCGAGCCCTAGATGCTCGCTTAACGTGACATGCTCGCTCTCGCCTTCGAACAGTGAGGCGTTGTGCAGTAGCAAATCCAGGCTAGGCAGCTCGGCGGTGAGGCGCTCAGCCAAGCCGAGCAGTTGGCCCGCGTCGGTGAAGTCACACTGATAAAGCCTCACCCCACGTTTAGCCAAGGCCTCGGTTTGCTCACTCGCCCGGCGATAATGACCAAACACCTGCCAGCCCTGCGCCAAAAACTGCTCGGCGAGGTGGAAACCTAAACGCCGTCCAATTCCACTGATAAACACTATCGGCATACTTCAATGATCCCCTGAATCTCTGCTATCGTTATTGAAATCAATAACTAAGTTAGCCAACGGCCCTGTTAATGAAAATTTTGCTCACCGGCGGCACTGGTTTTATCGGCCAGTCCCTCGCCCGGCAATTACAGCCAAAGCACCAGCTTATCATCCTAACCCGGCGCCCGGTACGCGCCTACCAACAACTCGGCCATAACATCTTAGCTATCAGCTCTTTGGATGAGCTACAAGACCTCAATGATGTCGATGCAGTGATTAACCTGGCCGGCGAACCCATCGCCAACCGCCGCTGGACCGCCAAGCAAAAACAACGGATCTGCGACAGTCGCTGGCAGCTCACCGAAGAGCTGGTTGAGATGATCAATAACAGCATGCCACGCCCGCACACCTTTATCAGCGGCAGCGCCATCGGCGTCTACGGTACCGAGATCGACGGCGAGATCGACGAAGCAACGCAGGTACACGAGCAGTGCTTTACCCGCACCGTCTGTAAGCGTTGGGAAGAGCTGGCGCTAAAGGCTGAGAGCGAGCAAACCCGCGTCTGCCTGCTGCGCACTGGCGTGGTGCTGGGGGTTGAAGGCGGCGCGCTGGCGAAGATGCTACCGGCCTTTAAGCTCGGCGCAGGCGGACCGATGGGCAGTGGTCAGCAGATGATGTCGTGGATCCACATTCAAGATATGGTCAACGGCATCATATTCTTGTTAAACAATAGTGAGACCTCCGGCGTGTATAACTTCACCGCCCCAGCCCCGGTGAGCAATCAACAGTTCAGCGAAGTACTGGCCAAGCAACTGGGCCGCCCCTGTTTTTTCCGCACGCCCAAGCAAGTGCTGGATCTGGCCTTCGGCGAGATGGCCACCTTACTGCTTGATGGCCAGCAGGTGCTACCCAAGCGCTTGTTAGAGGCTGGCTATAAGTTCCGCTACCCGAGCTTAGATAAGGCCATGCGCCAGCTGGTGTAATTGCACCGCCCCAATAAACTGCACTATTCGGCCAGCTGCACGGCGTTATCACCCACGCTGTAGGCAATCACCTGCGACAGCTGGGTGAGCGACAGGCCTGACTGCTGTTGGAGTTCGTTAAACACCTGCTGCACTTGATTTAGCGCACGCTGGCTGGAAGGCGCTTTGTCGATATGGCCCTGCGCCTGCAGATAGCCCACCACATCTTTCGAGAGCACAAAGGTATCCTTACCCATCCGCCGCAGCGCATAGGAAGCGCTATTCCCGCCCAAACGCGCCCCTTGTTTTTTTAGCAGCAGCCATAGGCCCACGATATCTTGCTCCGGCCACTCGGCGATAAACTTGGCAAAGCTACCGTGCTGCTCTGCCAACTCCACCATCATCTGGGCATTGGCGGGGACCGTGAGGATCTTCTGGCGATTGCGGATAATCCCGGCGTCATTACACAGGCGTTCAATGTGCCCATCATCCAGCAGTAACATCTTGGCTGGCTCGAAACCAAAGAAGGCGCGCTCAAACGCCGGCCATTTTTGCTCCACCACCCGCCAAACGAAGCCGGATTGAAAGATGACTTGGGTAAAGGCGGCCAGCCAGCGGTCATCGCTAACCTCAGCTAGCTCGGCAGTGCTGCGCGGCACACTGAGCATCGCCTCTAATGCGGCATCCCCGCCCTTACGCTCGGCGGCGCGTTGCCAAACAGTACTAAATTTTTCTACCATGGTGTGTTGTTACCTTGTGAGCACAGATCAAACAGGGGAGCTGATTGCTCCCCTGTATCGCTCAAGCCTAACGCTTGCAGATGTGCGTTTCCAGCACTTGTTATTCTTGCGGCATGTTCAGCTCTGGGCCTTCACTCATCTTAGGCTCAGGACCACCATTCATCGCAGGCGCTTCACTTTGGCGCGCTTTCTCCAGCGCCTTCTTAAAGGCAACCCGCTTGCGCCACCAAATAAAGCCGAACACAGCACCAACCAGCAGCAACACGCCGAAGACGATGCCAATAATCATCCCCCATGGCGAACTGGGCTCCTCGGCTTCGGCCGCCTGCTCGAGCACTTCCGGTGCAACCGGTGGTGGCGGCGGCGGCAAGATCACGAAGTCTTCTTCTGGAAACTCAACCACCAGCTCACGCCCATCAAGGGTGTTGGCCAGGATCGTACCGCCGACCCGGTAGCGGCCATGCATCGCGGGAGTCGGCAGTGGCACAGCAATCTTGTCGGTCTCGGCAAACACCTGAAACGGCTCTTCCCAGCCAACATTGTTGAACACCTTACCATCGATGATCACGCTGCTGGGGTCTAGCTCATCACGGTCGATCTGCATATGCATCACCGCTTGATTGCTATCATCATCAGGCGCATCGATTTTCACCGACACCGGGTTGGGATAAATAAACACCTCTTGGCGTAGTGCGCGGGTGAACACCTCGTTGATGGTGCTGACCACCAGCTCGTATTTACCGGGCTCGATGTCTACATCGACCACCGCGGTGAAAATACCGTCATCGGGGACTTCATCGAACTTCTTACCATCGTCATAAAACTTGGCCAGCTCTTCGCGACGTACCCGTTCACGCAGGTCGATATTCACCGTGCGATTCACCGCAACGCTCAGCAGCGCTTCATCGATATACACGCCCAAGTCGATTTTATCGCCGCGGTTATGTAGCTGGGCGGCGATCTTAAGGCGTTCACCAAAGTAGAGTTGGGTTGGGATCTCATCGACCTCCAGCGCCACATCGCTAAGTAGCTGGATACGGTTACGACCACGGTTCTCAGCCACCGCCTGCCAAGGGCCGGGCATTGGGTTCTCGATGGTCACGATGTCCATCTCGTCGGTTTCCAGCCAGGTGGCATTTTCCGGCAGATCCCATGCATACAGCTTGCTGCCGTTAGGTCGCACCAATACCGCCGCTCGGGTTCCCTCTTCGCGATACAGGATAAAGGTGATCTTTTCTATCCCATGGTCGAGCCGGAAGCGGTTATCAATAAGCGGCACATCACGATTGGTAAAAATCTCGTTTGCTGAGGCAAACAGAGGTAATACAGCGATAATCGACCACAGACAGGTTCGGCTAAACAGCCGGATTAGAGCTTGCGCCAAAGGCAGCTTCCTCCTTTTTTCTCCACCAGTTCAAGACGCTCTTGATGCAGGCCTTGCTCTTCGTCGCTGGCAAACACAACCGCCAACGGTGGGCGTTCAGCTGCCAGGCGACGTACGCCCAAGCCCTGCTCTTCACCATCTTGACCATGGATCAGGTTTAACTTGTTTTGACCCCCGGTCATCTTCAAGAACACTTCGGCCAATAACTCGGCATCGAGCAATGCGCCGTGGTAGGTACGTGATGAACGGTCTACGCCGTAGTAATCACTCAAGGCATCCAGGTTCTTACGCGCAGGCAGCGGCTTGCTGCCCGCCAACTGCACCTCTCGGCCGTTGTATTCGCCGCGACGTGCTACCAACAGGGAGTCGGTGACACTACAGATATCGGCACACTTGGGGCGTGCTTGAGGCAACATCGATAATTCGTGATCAAGGAAGCTAATATCGAACTGGGCGTTGTGTGCCACCAGCTCGGCACCATCGATAAAGGCCAGAAAATCATCGGCAATCTCGTGGAACAGCGGCTTGTCGAGGACAAACTCATCGGTAATTCCGTGAACCTCGATCGCCTCATCGTCGATCTTCTGTTGCGGGTTGATATACACATGGTAGGTGCGACCGGTCAGCTTACGGTCAATCACTTCAACACAACCAATCTCGATCACCCGGTGGCCTTGATAAATGGGGCCGCCACTGTCGTTCATACCGGTGGTTTCTGTATCGAAAACCACCTGTCGTTGCATCGGAGATTGGTTCACTTGTTTTCCTATGTCACACTGTAGGGAGAAATTTCCCCTAGTTTACCAAAGTTATGCAGCAAGAAGTTGAAGTGTTTACCGACGGTTCCTGTTTAGGTAACCCCGGCCCGGGCGGTTATGGTGCCATTCTGACCTACGGCGCTCACCGCAAAGAGTTAAGCCAAGGCTACAAGCGCACCACCAATAACCGCATGGAGCTGCTCGCCGCGATTGTAGCGCTGGAAAGCTTAAAGCGCCCCTGCAAGGTAACACTAACCACCGACAGCCAGTATGTACGCCAAGGCATTACCTCGTGGC
Source organism: Aliagarivorans taiwanensis DSM 22990 (assembly GCF_000429505.1). Lineage (GTDB taxonomy): Bacteria > Pseudomonadota > Gammaproteobacteria > Enterobacterales > Celerinatantimonadaceae > Aliagarivorans > Aliagarivorans taiwanensis. Next base: position 194,049 of record NZ_AUBZ01000001.1, read on the forward strand.
TGGCCGGTTGGAAGCGCAAAGGCTGGAAGACCGCCAGCAAACAGCCGGTTAAAAACGTTGATTTGTGGAAGCGCTTGGACGCCGCGAGTCAGCAACATGATGTGGACTGGCAGTGGGTGAAAGGCCATAGCGGCCACCCGGAGAATGAGCGCTGTGACGATTTGGCGCGCGACGCCGCCAGCGGCAGAGACTTACTGGTCGACGAGGGCTATCAGGAAAGCTAACCGCCTACCGAGGTCGCCGCTATCCGCGGTTTTACCCAACGCGAGTTGCGCACCGGCGTAAGCGGCGCCCGCCGCTTACGCGCCACAATGAAATAGCACGAAGCGGTCATCCGGAAGTAATCCCGCCCAAAACGCTCGAACCACTGCGGCGCCGGCCGGTTATTCACAAAACTGGTGTAGGCAAAACGCTCGTCACTTAATACCTCAAAGCCCAGCAGGTTTAGCCAGTCCTTCACCCGTGACGGAGTGAACATCCGTGAGCTGAACGGTAGCCCCTTGCGTGGCAGCGGCACATAGCGGCGCAAACCAAGTAGGCTAATTGGATTAAATCCGCTGAGCATGATGTAGCCATCGGCGGTCAGTACCCGCTCAACTTCTCGTAGCAGTTGGTGGGGATCTTTGGAGAAATCAAGGCTGTGCGCCAGCAAGCACATGTCGATACAGCTTTCTTGAAATGGAAGGTGCTCGGGTTTGGCTAGTACGCCAGCAAGCTGGCTTTCACGCGCCACATTGAGCTGGTGACGGACGCTGGAGACATGGCAGCTAAGTTCGGCACTGAGCGAGCCCACTTTGAGGATGTGGTAGCCAAAGATACGTGGCAATTGCTCGTCGAGCAGCGTCTGCTGCTGGCGCAACAGCCAATCACCCAGTGGCAGGTCCTGCCATGAGTGGGGGCTTGCTACAACTTCCTGAATCCTCGCTGGCCGCATCGCCTTCCCGTATTAATTCGCCGCGTTTCGCGCAATAATAGCCAGACTTTAGCGACAGAGAACAGACAATGCAAATCCTGCATATCCCCGCATTTTCAGATAATTACATCTGGCTATTAGAAGCTGGCAATGGCCAGGCAACGGTGGTGGACCCAGGCGAAGCAAGCCCGGTCATCGCACGCCTTGAGCAGCTGCAGCTAGAATTGACTAACATCCTAATTACTCATCACCACGCCGACCATATCGGTGGCGTTGAAGCGTTACTAGCGCGCTACCCTGATGCCAAGGTCTATGCGCCCGTCAACGGCAGCTACCGCTTTGAGCACCAAGGGGTGGCGCAAGGAGACCGCCTGACACTGGCTGGGCTAAGCGAGCAATTCGAGGTACTCGAAGTACCCGGGCATACCTTAGATCACGTGGCCTACTACACGCCGGGGCACCTGTTTATCGGTGATACCTTATTCTCGGGCGGTTGTGGTCGCCTGTTTGAAGGCAGCGCTCAACAGATGCTAGAGTCGCTCAGCCGAATCGCCTCACTGCCTGAGAAAACCCTTATTTATCCTGCACATGAGTACACCCAGGCTAACCTGGTTTTTGCCTTAGCGGTGGAAAGTAACAACCCGCAACTGTTGGCCTATCAGAAAAACGTCGCAAAACTTCGCCAACAAGGTTTACCGACCGTGCCAACCTCTTTGGCCAACGAATTAGCGATCAATCCGTTTCTACGTAGCGCCGAATCTAGCGTTCAGCAGCGAGTCGCCATGGAAGCACAGCAGCCAATGGCCAATCCGCTGGATACCTTTACAGCACTGAGGTCATGGAAAGACCGCTTCTGACTTGCACCCACCGGGCAAGCTCAATAACATGTGAACTTTGTGTGTCGAAAACAGCAAGACTGACAGGAAACGAATGAGAAAATTATACGTTGGCGCGATGTGTGTCGCTCTTTCTGCGTGCCAACTTACGGCTCGCCAAGATGAGCCGGATACCCTCGAACAGGCTCAAGCCGAACTATCCAGTGATATGGAGAGTGCTGCGGGCAGCCTGGAACTCGCCGCCACGCCTGAGCAACTGCCAGCCGAAGCCGCACTTAATCAAGCTGCACTCGAGCAAGTTGAGCCAGAACAACCCGAGCCGCTTACCCCACAACAGGTCGATGATTTGTGGGAGCGCATCGACATGCAGCTAAGTTTAGCGATCCCGCTAGAGCAAAAAAGCCTGCAATCTCAGCTGAACTGGTACCTGCGCCACCCCGATTATATGCGCCGGGTATCACAGCGCGCCGAGCCTTACCTCTACTTCATCGTCGATGAGATTGAAAAGCGCGATATGCCGCTTGAGCTGGCGCTGCTTCCCATCGTAGAAAGCGCCTTCCAGCCCTTCGCCTACTCCCATGGCCGTGCCGCTGGTTTGTGGCAGATTATCCCCGGTACCGGGCGTCGCTTCGGGCTGGAGCAAAACTGGTGGTATGACGGCCGTCGCGATGTCTACGCCTCAACCATTGCCGCGCTGGATTACCTGGAGTATCTGAATCGCTTCTTCGATGGCGACTGGACTCACGCCATTGCCGCCTACAATTCAGGCGAAGGCCGGGTGCGCAATGCCATCCGCGCCAACAAACGCGCCAACAAGCCAACCGATTTCTGGTCGCTGTCGCTGCCGCGCGAAACCAGCGCCTACCTACCGAAGCTGCTGGCACTGAGCCATATCCTGCAAAATCGCGAAGATTACGATATGGAGATCCCACAGCTGGCGAACCAACCGTATTTCGAGCGTGTTGATGTTGGCTCGCAGATCGACCTAGCGGTTGCCGCCGATCTGGCGGGTATTGAGCTGGAAGAGCTACACCGCCTCAACCCGGGCTTTAACCGCTGGGCCACCGCGCCGGAAGGCCCGCACTTCCTGCTTCTGCCCATTGAGCAAGCCGAGCGCTTCGAAGTAGCAGTCAACAACATGCCCAAGCAAGACCGCTTGCAGTGGACCCGCTACACCGTGGTATCAGGCGATAGCCTGAGCACCATTGCGAGTCGCTACAACACCACCTCCAGCCAAGTTCGTCAGCTTAACAGCCTAAGTGACGATACCATACGTATTGGCCAGGCCTTGCTGATCCCGATCTCCAGTCGTGATAGCGAAGCCTACACCCTGAGCCAAGAGCAGCGCCTAGCGGCGACTCAAGGCCGCAACCGTGGCGCTATCAAGCTCAACTACACGGTAAAATCGGGAGACAGCCTGTGGGAGATTGGTCGCCGTTACAAGGTGAGCCACCGCCAAATCGCCAGCTGGAATGGTATGGCACCGGGCGACACCCTGCGCTTAGGGCAAAAGCTGGTGATCTGGCAACAAACCGATATTCCTCGCGACCAGCTGCAAACCATCACCTACCGGGTTCGCAGTGGTGACTCGCTATCCACCATCGCTGCGCGCTTTAAGGTACGTGTCAGCGACTTGGTGAAGTGGAACAAGCTCGATCAAAACCGCTACCTACAGCCCGGCCAACGCCTCAAGCTGTACATTAATGTGGCTGAAGTCAGCGCCTAAATCTTACCAGCAGAGCATTGTGATCGGAGCTGTCGGTCACAATGCTTTTCGCTGACACCAAACTCAAGCCACGATAGGCCACATGGTCTAGCACCTCACCAAAAACTCTGCTGCGCAAATCCGGCTCAAACGCCACTAGCTGCAAGCTGTGTCGCTGGATAAAGCGCTCAAACACCGCCAAGCGTGAATCGCTCCAGGTATTAAAATCCCCCGCCAGCACCACCGGCCCGGTATGTTGGTTCAGCTCATCGCTTAAATCGGTTAATTGCTGGGTGAAGGTCAGTTCATCGAGGGTAAAGTTCACGCTGTGCACATTCACAATTAGCACCTCACTCCCCTGCCAGCGGTAGACAAGCGACAGGCTAGACTTGGGAAACCGAATAAGAGGCTCTGTGGTTAAACGGGCACATACCCGCTCTGCCGGCGCCCGAGTCAAGGTTGCCACGCCCAGACCATCGCCCAGCCATTCAAAGGCTAGCGCTTGGTAGCGATACCACTGACCGATTTGCCCCCAGCCATAAAGTTGTTTGCGGCTGCCCTCTTGCAGCATCAATATCTGATTGCCTGCGACCAGCTCACTAAGCTCGTTATGCCAGTTGTCGCGCTGCCCTTTGTAGGCGTTCCACACCACAATGCCCAGCCCGTCACTGGACAAGGGTTCCGCCGGCAGCTCAAGTGGAGCAAACTCGAGTTGGGTGTTATCGCAAGGGCGCGCTGAAGCATCAAAAGCGAGCAGCACTGAGCAGCAACCTAACAGCAGGTAAACTTGAGCCACTCCCAGAACTTGCTTAAGCTTGGCTAACCATTTGATACACATACCTCCCGTTGGTCTGCCTATGCGCTCTTTTCTACTCATCGCCGTCACGCTCTTCCTTACCGCTTGCTCGTACAACTACAGTATCAGCGAGGCTGAACTAAACCAACGTTTGCAACGCGCAGAGCTGAGTAAACAAGTGGGCATCCCCGGTTTGGCATTAGCTGCGTTCAAGCTCACCGACCTTGAGCTGGCGCTCCAAGAACAAGATCAGAAACTGCAGCTCGATAGTCAACTGAGTATCAACGTGCAAACTTCTGACCAGCAGTTACAAGCTCAGATGCGCTCCACCCTTGAAGCCCGCCCGGACTACCAGCCCGAGCAAGGCGCCATCTACCTCAAAGACCTGCGGATCCTCAATCAAGAGATATCGCCCAGCGATGCCGAGCCAATGCTACGCCTGATAACCCCCTTGGTTGAGCTGGCCTTAAACCAATATCTGGAGCGATACCCGCTCTATCAACTGGACGAATCAGACAGCAAGCAAGCGATGGCCAAGCGACTGGGCAAGGATGTGCAGATCAAAGCCAATCGTATTGATTTTGTATTTGGTTATTAGGGCCTATTGAGCTGGGCCAAGACTATACTGAATAAGCCAGCGACCCAGCGCGGGTTTCTAGCGTCTTAAAAAGATCATCCATCTGTCTCAGTGCTAACCAATACTTCTAGTTACCGAGCAGGCTCAACACAGGGAAAAGGCAACAGCATGGAACAGCAGCAGGTCAAAAAACTGGTTCCTATATTCGCAGGTGGCGGTACCCGCTTGCCTGCTCATATCGGTATTCTTGCTGCGATCAATGAGCTGGACATCGACTTCGACCACATCGTGGGCGTCTCGGGCGGCAGTATCATTAGCTCGCTCTATGCCAGTGGCAAATCCATTGAAGAGATCAAAGCCATCGCCCTGAGCACCGATTTCGACCAGTTCAAGGGCTTCTCGCTAATCAGCCTGCTACGCAACGGCGGGCTATGCTCCGGCGACAAGTTTGAGATGTGGATAGACAATCTGCTTGGTGGGGTACGATTTAAAGACCTGCCTATGAAGCTGCATGTGGTGGCCACCGACGTTCGCTCAGGCTCGCCGGTGGTGTTCGACGCCATTCAAACTCCAGACGAAAAAGTCTCGCGGGCGGTGCGCTTTTCCATGTCTATCCCGCTAATCTTCTCGTTCAAACACTATCAAGACCACCTGATGGTCGATGGCAGTATCTTGTCGGAGGACGCACTGCATCGCGACTGGGCCTCCGATGGCACGCCGGTTATCTGCTTTAGGCTGCGTGGCAACAACGACACCAAGCCCTTACCCACTAACGGTTGGTTCCCACTGGCGGCCTATGTATCGCTGCTGATCCGCACCTTTATGACCACCATCTCTCGCGAGTACGTTAACGAGAAATTCTGGCACCGCACCATTGTGGTCAATACCGGCAATACCTCACCGGTGGACTTCCACCTCGATGATGAAGCCAAGTTGGCGCTCTACGATATCGGCTACCAAACTGCTCTGGATATTGTTCCAAGTAAAATTTTTCATCAACAAAACCCCTCTCAGATCTCACAAATTAAATAAGGTCTTTGCCTTAACTCTATTAAGTAATTTGACTTTTATTATTCACTCTATACTCAAAGGCATTGCCTAAGTCGATGTTTTATATAAAGGAGTCAAAGAATGTCTCTTAGTGTGCGCCAACGTTTATTGCTGTTATCAATCGGCCCGGCGCTGTTACTTAGCGTCTGCTTGGTAGCAGTAACGCTGTATGAAATGAACGAGCTATCTGAAAATATTGTTGCCAATACAGAGCAAGATCTAAATAAGATGAAACGCGCTGAGCTCAAATCCTATATGGATATGACCTATGGCTCTATCGCTCACATCTATGAAAGTGGCGGCTCATTAGAAGATGCATTGCCAACCCTACAAGGCTTAAAATTTGGCGAAAGTGGCTATATATTCGGCTATGACAAAAACGGGGTTCGCCTGCTACTCGGACACTCAGATAAAGGCCTGGGAGATAACTTCTGGAATCTCCAAGATAAACAAGGGCAGTACATCATTCGCGACCTGATTCAAGCTGCTAAGCGCGGTGAGTACTACTCTTACTACTTCCCGAAACCTGGGGAGACTGAAGCATTGGCCAAACTGAGTTTCGCCATTTACTTAGACCGTTGGGATCTGATGCTGGGTACCGGTTTTTACACCGATGATATCGATGCCGAACTGGCAGAGTTAAGGGCGCAAAGTAAAGAAAGCCAAGCAGATGCTTTAACAGTGGTCATCATCACCAGTATCATCTTGATAGCCCTAGCCATGCTAATAGGGGTAATGACTAACCGCTCTATCACTAAACCGCTGCGAGACCTTAACGACCAGTTTGCCGCCTTAGCCACCGGTGACGCCGACTTGACCGCGCGCCTGCCCACCGACTACGCCAAAGAGTTCCGCGAGCTGGCCAGTAACTTCAATGCCTTTACCGGTTCACTGCACAACCTAGTCAGCATGGTGAAACAAGTTGCCGACGATGTTGCGGATGAAAGCGGCGCTATGTCAGAACGCGCAGGCCGTATCGACCAGTTGCTGGTCGAGCAGCGTGAAGAGACCACCCAAGTGGCCACAGCGATGACCGAGATGACCGCCTCAGCTCATGATGTGTCCGACAACGCCAATAACGCCGCGGGCTCTGCTCAAGAAGCGGATGGCAACGCAGAGAATGCCATGAGCACCGTGGTGCAAGCGGTAGGCTCAGTTGAAGCGCTGGCGGGTGAAGTGAGCCAAGCGGGTGAAGTGATCTCAAAACTAGAAGGCGATGTGCAAAACATCTCCTCAGCCCTGAGCGTGATTCAAGGGATTGCCGAGCAAACCAACCTGCTTGCGCTTAACGCGGCCATCGAAGCGGCTAGGGCCGGTGAACAAGGCCGCGGTTTTGCGGTAGTGGCCGATGAGGTACGCCAGCTTGCCAGCCGCACCCAAGACAGCACGGGTGAAATTCATCAGATGATCGAAAGACTGAAGAACGGCTCGGATGCCGCAGTGTCTTCAATGGGAAGCAGCCAAGGACGTAGCAGCGAAGCGGTGGATGGTGCCAATGCCGCCAGCGAAGCCCTACAGCAAATCAAGGATGCGATTCAGACCATTATGGATATGAATGCGTTAATCGCTACGGCGACCGAAGAGCAGAGCCATGTAGGCCAAGAGATCTCTCAACGAATTGAACAAATCTCCGATCAGAGTAACCAAAGCGCTGAGCTGGCTAACGCTAACCGAGCCAGCAGCAGCTCGTTGAACGACCATGCCAGTAAGCTGCAAGAGCTAGTTGGCCGCTTCCGACTGAGCTAACTTAGGAACATCAACCGGCTCAGAGCTATCTTGAGCCGGTTGCACTAACTCAACGCCTCCTTCCTCAAGCTCTGCATCCGAACAATAGCGATCCCGTCCACTATGCTTGGCCCGATACAGGGCCTCATCAGCCAGCTTAATCAACTCGGTTGAGCGTGTTCCTGAATGGGGGAAGGTCGCCCCACCAATGGAAAGCGTCAGCTTACCCAAGGACATTTTATTGAAGGTTAACGCGAGCTCACGAACTGCATCCAACAGTTTCTCGGCAATCACCTTCGCACCTTGCTCACTGGTGTTGGGCAGGATGATAGCGATCTCCTCGCCACCAATACGGCACACAATATCGTCCCCACGAATATTGTCGATAAGCAAGGTTGCCAAGCTCTTCAAGACATAATCGCCTGCATCATGGCCGAAGTTATCGTTAAAGCGTTTAAAGTGGTCCATATCGGCCATCAAAAGGCTCATTGGCTGCTGATAGCGCTCACTGCGCATCAGGGTCTTGCTCATCGCCTCTTCAAAGGCACGACGGTTGCTCAGCCCAGTCAGCGGATCCCTGAGGGCTTGTTCACGCAGTTTTTGCTGCAGGTTGAGGTTGGCCAGTGCCAACCCAAGGTGCTCGCCCACGGTAAAGGCCAACTGCATCCACTCTTCAGAAACTTCTTCTTCGAGATATAGATGCATCAAGCCAATGGTGTTGCCGTGAGCGATCAGTGGAATACACAGGGTTTGCACCTCTTCCGAGCTATGCATATGCGGGCAAATGAGCTTGGTATGCTTGTCATAGGAGAGATGATGCTTACCTTTGCGCAGGGCCCAACATTCGTCAGGGCTGAAGGTTTTATCACCGGGCCACTCCCCTCCCCAGTCCAACTTGATCTCCAGCTGATTACGGGACGCACGCATCATTGATACCGCGCCATTTACGTTTCCTAATAAACGCGGTAGTACATCAGAAGTCACCTGTTCCGCTTCCTCAAGGGTATTACACGCGGCCAGCATATTGGCCAAACGCTGAATCAGCTCTATCTCGCTGGTGCGATGCTCTACTTGATGCTCCAAGCTGGCCTGTTGCTTGGCTATTTGCCGCTGAATACTGCGATTGGTAAAAAACGCTAAGCAGCTAACCAAGGTGGTCATCACGAGCAGTAACGCAGCCAAAATAAAGTCTAGCTCTCTGACCATGTTCTCAAGGCGGCTTAGCGGGATGGCAACCCTGGCCACACCGTCAAAGCCCAGGTATGAAACAGGCACAGCCACATACATCAGCTCTTCATCTAGCACTTCACTGCGCCGAACAGCAACACCGACCCCTTCAGCTAATGCCTGCAATACCTCTGAGCGGTCTGCATGCGAGGGAAGTGACTTAAGCTGGAAACGGTTTATGCCACTATCGGCGAGTACATCTCCGTCGCGAGAAATCAAGCTGACTCGATTGCTTCCCACCAGTCCATGCTCGTAGATAAACGCATAGAGTTTAAGCGGAGTCGCAATCGGCTTCTCCTTTTCCAACGAACGGGCGATGCTTTGAGCTTGCTGAGTAAGGTTCGTCTGCACTTGATTGTCCAGCCAATTTCGAACCAAGCTGCTATAGGCGATCAGACACACCACTGACAGCAACACCAACACCAACCCCGGGAGGTAAAACAGACGCTTACTGGACATAACCATTCCTTTGCTTATTACCAAACGCATCATTTAGCCTAGCAAAACAATTACTGAAATGCTCAGTAAATACCCTTTTATAAACAAAAACTTATATAAGCAAAAGGAGGTAGAAAGGATGGAAGAAATGCCACTTAAATCAGTGGCATAAGGGTAGCGCCGGTTGTAGTTGGGGAAAAGACCTAGTTTAAACGGCGAGAACCGTCAGAGAAGGTTGCCACTACCACTTTTTGACCCGGTTGAAAACGTCCCTGCTCTTCGCGCTTGGTAAAGCGCATCACCATACCACTCTCAAGGCGCACATCGTAGTCGAAGTAGATAACTTCATAGCTGGCTGCCTGACTGGCCGCCGCAGCACCGCCTACCGCACCCACGGTGGTGGCGACCTTCTTGCCACTGCCACCGCCAATTTTCGAGCCCAAAAAGCCGCCGGCCGCGCCCCCCGCTAAACCCGCCACTAAGTTGCGTTTGGTTTCGCTGTAGGATTTAACATTAACCACCTCGCCTACTTGCTCGCTGACCAAGGTTGGCGGGGTGTAAGAACATGCGGCCAGACCCACTACCATCATGAGTGCCATTACTGCCGATCTAAACAAAGCATTACTCCATAACATGCTGAATTAACCGCTAAAATACTATGTCGCCATGGCGGCTTATCCCAGCAAATTTGCACAAATTGACACTGATTGATGGAATATTCTGCAGATCTTTCAAGGCGTTACAAAAAAGGCACCTAACGGTGCCTTTTCGATGATAAAACCTGTTAAAGCATGAGCGCTTACTTCGCCTATGCGCGGCTCATAAACTTACACTCGGCAGTATTAACCTTGATTCGGTCGCCGGTTGCGATGTACTCCGGCACCTGCACCACCAAGCCAGTGGTTAAGGTCGCGGGCTTGGTACGAGCACTTGCCGACGCACCTTTGATAGACGGAGAGGTATCTACGATCTCCAGCTCAATGGCAGACGGCAGCTCGATGGCAACGGCATTGCCATCTACAGCAAGTACCTGCAGACCTTCCGTGTCTTCATTGAAGTACAGCAGCTCGTCAGCGATGGTCTCTTTGTGCAGGTTAAAAGGGGTGTAATCTTCGTTGTCCAGGAATACATACTCATCGCCATCAATGTAGGAGAACATCACCTGATGGCGGCTGAAGTCGGCCAGATTAACGATTTCATCGGCCTTAAAGCTCTCATCCACTTTCAAACCGGTTGCTACGTCATAGCACTTCATACGATAGAGGCTGGCACCGGCACGGCCACTTGGAGTGAGCTTGTTAATCTCCTTTACCGAAAGCACTTTGCCGTTGTGCTCGATAACCGCGTTCTTTTTGATTTCACTTGCCTTTGGCATCGTTGGAATTTCCTTCATCTTTAGATGAGCGAAACTTACCACGGCGCATCGCACTAGCCAAGAGAGAGCCATGGTGCGGGCTGATCAACATCAAAATTGCTGAGATCTTCATCGTGTTATTATGCTTGCAGTTAATTATGTCGAGGAAGCTATGGATAGCGTCACTTTTCGCAGCACATCAAGATGGCTAGGTTGGTTACTCGCCCTACTGCTGATAGTGGGCCTCTCTGCCCACAGCTACGCCAACGATCAGCGACTTGCGAACGCCTTTGCCAATCAGCAAAGCAACCTACAGATAGAAGGACAAGGCATCGTTTCGCGCATTCTTAGCGATGATACAGTGGGTTCTCGCCATCAGAGGTTTATTCTCACTCTCGCCAGCCAGCAAACGTTGCTTGTTGCCCACAACATCGATTTAGCGCCGCGTATCCCCAACCTGAGTATTGGCGACAAGGTAACATTCTATGGTGTGTATGAATGGAACAACAAAGGAGGTGTTATCCATTGGACCCATCACGATCCGGCGAATCGTCACCCCCATGGCTGGCTGAAACACCGCGGCAAGCGCTATCAATAGCGATCGGATATGACTTTTAATTCCAGATAGCGGGAAAACCTGCCACAATCCCCGCTTGCTGTCGTCACCGAAGTCTTAAGGAGTTCCCATGTTTACCGGTATTGTGCAGTCCGTTGCAACCCTCGCTTCCATCTCTGATCATCAAGGTATCCGCACCTTTGTCATCGATTTCGAGCCGGGCTTTTGTGTCGATTTAGAGATCGGCGCCAGTGTGGCGGTGGATGGCGTGTGCCTCACGGTGACCGAACTGTTATCTGATACCCGCGTCAGCTTCGATGTGATGCTGCAAAGCCTAAACATCACCACCTTGAGTGAGTACCAACAAGGTGATCGAGTGAACGTGGAGCGCGCCGCCAAAGACGGTGCAGAGATCGGCGGCCACCCACTATCTGGGCACGTGGATTTTAAAACGCCGGTGCTGTCGGTTACTCAAGACCAAGATAACTACTGCATCCGCTTCGCGCTCAGTGAGCAGTGGAAGCGCTATATCTTCCCCAAAGGCTATATCGCCCTAAATGGCACCAGCCTGACCTTGTCTACGGTGGATAAGCAGCAAGGCTGGTTCGAGGTGTGGTTGATCCCAGAAACCCGCCGCATGACCACCTTTGAGCTTAAACAGGCCGGCGACAACATCAATGTCGAGATCGAACGCGGCACTCAGGTGGTGGTCGATACCGTGCGCGATACCCTGCAAGAGCAACTGGGCCCGATGCTCCCGCTGCTAGAGAAGCTACTGGCGGAACAAGGCACCGATATCGATGCGCTGGGCCAGGCTGCCAGTAAACACCTAGAAAACAAGTAACTCGTCAAACGCTGCTAAGGCTTCACTCTTTGGTGCGCGGGTTTGCAGGGTTACTGCCCCTCTGACCACACCGCAAACTCGTTACCGCTGGGTTCGGTGAAATGAAAGCGGCAGCCGCCGGGGAACTCGAACAGCGGTTTGACCACAGTCCCACCGTTGCCAGTAACCTTGGCCAACGTGGCGTGAATATCGGCGCTGTAAAAAACCAACAGCGCTGAACCTTGCTCGCTAGCGCTATGTTTATCAGCAAGGAAGAAGCCACCATCAAGGCCTTGGTCGCTAAAGGCGGTGTACTCTGGCCCAAAATCGGTAAACTGCCAGCCAAACACCGCTTCGAAGAAAGCCTTGGTGGCAGCCAGGTCCTTGGCGGCAAACTCCACGTAGTTCAGTTTCTCATGTTGCTTCATGTTCAATCCTTGGGTTCAAAGAACAGCAGTTCAAAAATCAGTTCGCGATTATTGGTCATGCGCGCAGGCTCCAGATAGCCTAGGTAGGTGTCGACTAACACGCCACGGGCGAAGCCCTGCTCCATCGCATAACAGTGGTGGTTATCCTTAGTAAGCAACTCGCTTAGCCAGGCAAGCGGCACCGGCTGCTTAAGGATAAAACAGGGGCCAATATCAAGGCATAGCAGTATTGGAGGCTGAAGGGCTTGATTGGACGCGCGAAGCCAATCTTGCGCATGAGCCATATCGTCCACATCGTGATAGCAGTAGCGCTTATCTTCAAGATGCGCGCTGCGGACATACTGCCGGCCACGCTCAAAGGGCCACTCAGTGAAAAAATCACTACGCAAAAAGTAGTCGGCGGTTTTCAGCAGCTCCTGCCATCGCTCAGGCAGTTGCGCGAGAATCCGCTCACGCTCGCGTCGCTGCTGGTTCTGCGCAAGCTTCAGTGCCAGCTCAGGCTTCATCACGCCCACCATCAGCTTTGCGGGATATCGCCGCGGTGACCATCAGCCCCAAACCAATACCAGCGATAAGCGATCCAACAAACGCCAAGGGCGAGGCGGGCAAGAAAAACATGCCGATCCCCAGACCGAACATCACCCCGCCACCCATCGCCCACATTGTTCTGTCTTGCGGTTTGTCCTTCATCGTCACATCCCTGCGAATTATCCTTACCAACAGTGGTGATTTTGACCACTTTCGACTATTTCTTAAACTAAATCATCAGGATCTAAAGGCTTCATCTCCTACCGTGCCGTTGTTTAAGAATTCTCTGCACAAAAAGCGCGCCTACCTGCGCCTCGCTCTCTACTTTATCAGTTTTGGCTTCGTTATCGCGCTGCTCTCTTCCTTGATTAACTTTCGACTGCAAACCAATAATATCGACGCAGCCATTCAACAACGCTTCGAAAGTACCCGCATCAACACCTACAGACAACTCAGTGAGGTGATCTCTCAACTGGAAAGTTCGGTGGATGCACTGGCAGAGAACCCCTTGATGAAAACCTACTTGCTGCGCCCTTCCCAGCAGAGCCTGCATAACTTGGAGAGCTTATTTCAGGCATCGGCTGCATCAGAGCCACTATTCATGCAGGTGCGGTTTATCGATGCGGGGGGTAATGAGCAGGTAAGGGTTGAGCGCAATGACGACGGCAGCATCGTATTAGTGCCCAACCGCCAATTGCAGGATAAATCCGCACGGGCCTATTTTCAGCAAACCATGCAACTGACAAAAGGCCTGCATTGGCACTCCAAGCTCGACCTTAACCGCGAACAAGGCCAGATCCAGATACCGATCCGCCCCACCTACCGTATCGCCACCCCGGTGTATCTCGACGAACGGGTCGCCGCCGGCGTGGTCATTATCAACATCAATGCGCAGCCGGTTCTGAATAACGCGCTGCGCTCTGAGATATTTAACGTGCTGATGATCGACCGCGAAGGCGAAACGCTAGCCCACTTCGACGATAGCCAAGCCTGGAGTCGTTATCTGCCCGAGCGCGAGAGCGTGTTTGCCCAACAGCCTGCCTTAGCGAGAGCCCTACAAGGTTCAGCCGATATCGCTAACAATTACCTCGTCGAAGGTCACTATGCCTTAGACATCACTCAACTGTTCCCAAACGGCGAAGGCTTGCTGCTGTTGTTTGCGCCCAAGCAAGAGGCGATCTCCACACTGTTTCGCAGCAACTATCTGGCGGCACTGCTTATAGCAATGATCGTACTGCTGATCTCTTTCCCCCTGTCTTGGCTGGTCGCCTTAATCCCAGCCATACCGACACCGATGGGGTGATCACCGATGTAAGCCAAAAAATGTGTGACGCCTCGGGTTACAGTAAGCAGGAGTTGATCGGCAAGACTCATCGGGTGCTCGCCCACCCCAAAGCCAGCCGCCGCAATCACAAGCAACTCTGGCAGACGATTACGGAAGGCGAGACTTGGAACGGCGAGCTGTACAACCGCACCAAAGATGGCCGCGATTACTGGATTAAATCAGTGATTAGTCCTGATTTGGACCAAGATGGCCAGCTTATTGGTTACACTCAAGTGGCCCAAGATATCAGCTCGAAGAAGGCGCTGGAAAAGCTCTCGGTCACCGATACCCAACCGGGGTCTACAACCGCCGCAAGCTAGACCAACTGCTGGCAGAAGAGAGCGGCCGGCTTAACCGCTACCAGCAGTCGTTCTCAGTGATCCTGCTCGATTTGGATGGTTTCAAACAACTTAACGACACCTATGGCCACCTCGCCGGTGACAACGTGTTGGTGAGCGTCGCCAGGCACTTACAGCGCCGGGTGCGTCAGGTTGACCAAGTGGGCCGCTGGGGCGGTGAAGAGTTTCTGATTATCTGCCCGGGCACCGATGGCAAGTCGGCCGCGCTACTCGCCGACAAGCTTCGGGTTTACATCTCCCAGCAAGAGTACAACTTGGACCGGGAGGTTACCGCCAGCTTTGGCGTCGCCGAAGGAGTTGTCGATGAAGGTGCCGCACATATGATTAAGCGGGCCGACGATGCGCTCTATCAGGCTAAGCAACAAGGGCGTAACCGCGTGGTCTATCAAGGCTCAGATCAGGTACGTCAATCCAGTTAGCGCGAATCTCAAGCTGGCTACGCAGCCTCAAAGGCCTCACGGCTTAACAGCAAGGTGTCGTTATCATTCTTGGGCTGACCTTTGCGCCGCCAGCCTAGGTGCCGGTAAAAACCAAAGGAGCGAAACTGCGGATTGGGGCTGGCGTCTAACCAAAGTTCAGCATAGCCACAGCCAAACAACCACTGGCACACCAAGCTCAGCAGGGTCTTAGCTATTCCCCGGTGCTCATAGCCATCGAGCACCGCCACTACGGTAACTTCAGCGGAGCGTTTGTCACCCATGGCAAAGCCCACCGCACGCCCGTCTGTTTCAGCAAGCCATCCTTGTAATCCGCGCTGTAACTCAGCCGCAGTCGCATCAACCGTTACCCCATACACCTCGGCCAGGGCCTGCTGGCTAATCGCATTCTCACGAGTTTGCGCACGCAGATCGATAAGTGCTGCGATATCAGTCGCCACGATTGGCCGGTAGTTAATTTCCATAGACTTCCTTGGCAATAAGGCAGTGGCTAAAGGCTAAGGCTGAGCTAACTGCATTTCCTGCAGGCCACCGCCATTGTGCACCTTGTTAAAACCGGCCTGTTCAAGCAGCTGCTGGGCAATACCGGAACGACGTCCTGAGCGGCAATACACCACCACAGCTTGGTCTTCCTTCAACCCCAACTGCTGCGCGCCGGCCACAATCTGTTGGTAGGGTATCAACGTTGCCCCCTCTAAATGCCCCTGCTGGAACTCCTCCAAGGTGCGCACATCAATCAATACGGCGCCTTGCTCAAGCCATTGCCAGGCCTCTGGCGCACGTTGATTGGCCAGCCCGACACCGGAGAATAGGCAACACAGGGATAACAGGATACGTTTTAGCATTTTGGCCCTCTCGTAAACGATGCTTTAACAAACAGTACTTTTGAAATCGCGACGAACATCGCATCGGATCAATTGCTTATCAGTTTAAAAAATTTACTATCTAAAACAACTTAGTTACCGCAAATACGTCTGATGAAAGTGCTCATTTGTTGCTATGGCTCCAGAGGCGATGTTCAGCCCTATATCGCCATTGCCACTACCTTAAAACAACAGGGTCATCAGGTAATGTTGGCCAGCTCGGTACGCTTTGCCGAACACGTTGCTCGCTACGATATCGCGTTTGGCGAGCTTAGCGACGAGCTGTTAGCGATTGTCGATAGCCAGCAGGGCCGCGCAATGCTCGAAGGCACCCGCAACATCGTCGATATTGTTCGTCTAAATCTAAAACTGGTCAAGCAGGTTAAGCCGCTACAGCAGGCGCTAAATATGCAGATGTGGCAGCTAGCCAAGGCCTATCAGCCAGACATTATCCTATTCCCCCCCAAGGCTGCGGCGATACCCGAAATCGCAGAAAAACTGGCAATACCCTGCGTGCTGGCAACCCCCATCCCCATGTTTGTGCCCACCGCTGATTTCTCACTGCCTATAGTGCCGGCGTTAAACTGGCTGCCGAAGCGGTTACAAGCGCGCTATCGCCGCCTAAGTTTTACGCTGATTAACCGATTGACCGACATCGCTTGGCGCGGCTATGTAAGGCACCTTCGCCAGCAGCTTGGATTACCGGCAGCAAAGCGCTACCGCTTTTTAACACTGAGCAGCGGTCAGCCACTACCGATACTGCATCTACACAGCCCTTCATTGCTCGCCAAACCCAACGACTGGCCAAGTCATGCGCGGGTATCGGGTTACTGTTTTAGCGACGCAGCCCCGCAGTGGCAACCGAGCGAGTCGCTGCAGGCCTTTCTACGCGCAGGCCCAGCGCCAGTGTACGTCGGTTTTGGCTCGATGGCCGGACGTGACCCGCAGAAAGCAGCGAGAAAGGTTATCGAAGCGCTTGAGCTTGCCGGCGTTAGGGGGATCCTGGCCCGTGGCTGGGGCGGTTTACGCGCAGAAGATCTGCCGGACTCGGTGTACATGGTGGAGCAAGTCCCCCACGACTGGCTGTTTCCACAGGTGGCTGCTGTGGTCCACCACGGCGGCGCTGGCACCACCGCTGCCGCCCTTCGCGCAGGTAAACCGGCGGTTATCGTGCCGTTCTTTGGTGACCAGCCCTTTTGGGCAGAGCTGCTGGAGGCGCGCGGTTTGGCTGGCACACCTATCCCCTACCGCCAACTCAGTGCCGAGCGTTTGGCTGAGCAAATACGCAGGGTGACCGAGGACCCGGCTTATACCCAGCGCTGTAAGCAACTCGCGACTGAGCTGGCCTTAGAGAATGGTTCGGAGCAAGTCGTTAGTTTTCTAGAGGGGCAATTAGTCAAGGATGGAGCTTGACTGACAAACTGCGATTGAGGCTCAACCAGCAACTATTAACAGCATTGTTTTTAATATGACTGCAACATGTTAATCTGTTTTAACAAACTCGGTGATAAAAATGTCTGTTTGATGCGTTAACAAGGTAGTCAACGCATAACACCTACGAGGAATGCCATGAAATCGAAGTTTTATTTGCTGGCAATACTGGTCTGTTTTATCGGCTCTTTACTGCTGTTAAAGGTAACCGCGCTAGGGCTGGTACCCTTGCTCACCGCCGTGGTGAGTTTTCTCGCCATGTTGGTTATCGTCTACAATCTGCTCAGTGAGAGCGCCGCAGAGCCCGGCGAAGACGAGTCGGAAGACAACGCACAGCATAACTCGTTCGACTCCCATCATTCTTCTCGTCATTAGCGTTCTATCTCACCACAAACGCCAAGCACTATTGCCAGCGTAAAACTTCAGGCATAAAAAACCCAAGCACTTGGCTTGGGTTTTTGCGTTTTGCTCTAGAGCGAGGGCTTAGCCAACGTTCTTACGCGCATTGCGGAACATACGCATCCAAGCACTGTCTTCGCCCCAGCTATCTGGGTGCCAAGAGTTCGCCACGGTGCGGAATACACGCTCTGGGTGAGGCATCATAATGGTCACACGACCATCGGCAGTGCTCAGACCGGTGATACCCTCTGGCGAGCCGTTCGGGTTAGCTGGGTACTGAGTGGTTGCCTGACCGTAGTTGTCGACAAACTTCAGTGCCACCGTGCCGCTTTGGGCAATTGCCGCCAAGTGGGCATCATCGCGAACTTCCACACGACCTTCACCGTGCGATACCGCGATTGGCATTTGCGAGCCCGCCATACCGTCGAAGAAGATAGACGGAGATTGCTGTACTTCCACCAGGCTGAAGCGTGCTTCGAAGCGCTCAGAGTTGTTGCGAACAAAGCGTGGCCACAGGTCAGCACCTGGGATCAGCTCTTTAAGGTTCGACAGCATCTGACAACCGTTACATACACCCAGCGCGAAGCTGTCGTTACGCTCGAAGAAGCCACTGAACTGCTCACGCGCACGGCTGTTGAACAGAATCGACTTCGCCCAACCCTCTCCAGCGCCCAGTACGTCACCGTAAG
This sequence comes from Aliagarivorans taiwanensis DSM 22990, assembly GCF_000429505.1. Lineage (GTDB taxonomy): Bacteria > Pseudomonadota > Gammaproteobacteria > Enterobacterales > Celerinatantimonadaceae > Aliagarivorans > Aliagarivorans taiwanensis. The sequence continues at coordinate 212,507 of NZ_AUBZ01000001.1, forward strand.
AGAAGCCACCACACGCCACTAGGCCTGCGAATTGTTCCAAGGTTACGCGGCCGCTCAGGATGTCACTCATATGTACGTCGATAGCGTTGAAGCCAGCACGGTCGAAGGCTGCAGCCATCTCGTGGTGCGAGTTCACACCTTGCTCACGCAAGATCGCCATTTGTGGACGAGCTCCGGTGGCGATCATTGGTGCTGCCACGTCTTCGTGCACGTCGAAGCTTAGGTTCGCTTGCAGACCCGGGTTGGCCGCATCGGTCTTGGTTTCAAACTCTTGCTGAGCACACTCTGGGTTATCACGCAGCGCCTGCATTTCACGGGTGGTTTCCGCCCAGATACCACGGTAGTGGTTACGAGTGTTCGCCAGCACGATATTTCCGTCGCGGGTAAAGCGCAGCATGTCGTCGCTATTCAAGCTACCAATAACGTGACTGCACGCTGCCAGGCCATGGCCAGATAGCAGGTTCAGTACCGCTTCTTTGTCTTCGCTGCGAACCTGGATAACCGCACCCAGCTCTTCGTTGAACAGCGCGCTTACGTTGTCGCCGCCTAGCAGGTCTAGCTCAACATCCACACCTACGTTGCCCGCAAAGGCCATCTCGGTGATGGTGGTGAACAGGCCGCCGTCTGAACGGTCATGGTAGGCCAGCAGCTTCTCGTCTTGCACCAGCGCTTGCATGGCATTGAAGAAGCCTTTCAGCAGCTCTGGCGAGTCTACATCTGGCACCTCGTTGCCCAGCTCTTTATAAACTTGAGTCAGTGCGCTGGCACCCAGGCGGGTCTTGCCGTTGCCTAGGTCAATCAAGATAAGGTCGCTATCGCCCTTATCTTTGCGCAATTGAGGGGTTACTGTCTTACGCACGTCTTCAACGCGGGCAAAGGCAGTAATAATCAGTGACAGCGGCGAGGTGACTGATTTCTCTTCACCGTCTTCTTCCTGCCAAGCGGTCTTCATCGACATGGAGTCTTTGCCCACCGGAATGGTCAGATCCAGCGCCGGGCACAGCTCTTCACCCACGGCTTTCACCGCATCGTACAGACCCACATCTTCACCCGGGTGACCGGCTGGCGACATCCAGTTAGCACTTAGCTTGATGCGGTTTAGCTCACCGATGTTGGTGCCAGCGATGTTGGTTAACGCTTCGGCCACTGCCAAACGGGCAGAGGCAGCGTGATTGATAAGGGCAGCAGGAGTGCGCTCACCCATCGACATCGCTTCGCCGTGGTAGGTGTCGTAGCTGGCCGCGGTTACTGCACAGTTAGCCACTGGGATCTGCCAAGGGCCGACCATTTGGTCACGGGCAACCAAGCCGGTTACGCTGCGGTCACCAATGGTGATCAGGAAGGTTTTCTCAGCAACGGATGGCAGACGCAGAATGCGCTCAGCGGCATCTGCCACTTCAACCTTGGCGCTATCAAAGGCTGGGCCATTGAAGGTCGCGCGGGTTACATCGCGGTGCATCTTCGGCGTTTTACCCAGCAGTACGCTTAGCGGCATACGAATAGGCTCATTACCAAAATGGCTGTCTTTCAAGATAAGGTCACGCTCTTCGGTGGCCTCACCGATTACCGCGTACTGGGCGCGCTCACGCTCACAGATGCTGTTAAATACCTCTAAATTCTCTTGAGCCACGGCCAGCATGTAACGCTCTTGTGATTCGTTACACCAGATCTCTAGCGGCGACATGCCCGGCTCATCGTTAGGGATGGCGCGCAAGTCGAAGATACCACCACGGCCACCATCGTCTACCAACTCAGGACAGGCGTTCGACAGACCACCTGCGCCGATATCGTGGATAAAGGCGATAGGGTTGGCATCGCCCATCTGCCAGCAGCGATCGATCACTTCCTGACAGCGACGCTCCATCTCTGGGTTATCACGCTGTACCGAAGCAAAGTCCAGATCTTCTGAAGATTGACCAGAGTTCATCGACGAAGCCGCACCACCGCCCAGACCGATGTTCATCGCCGGGCCGCCCAGTACGATGATCGCTGCGCCAACCGGAATTTCACCTTTGGCAACATGGTCGGTACGGATGTTACCCAGACCACCGGCTAGCATGATTGGCTTGTGGTAACCACGCACCTCGGTGCCGTTGAAGCTCTCGACCTGCTCTTCGTAGGTACGGAAGTAACCCAGAATTGCCGGACGACCGAACTCGTTGTTAAACGCCGCACCACCCAGTGGGGCTTCGATCATAATTTCCAAGGCGTCAACGATGCGTGATGGCTTGCCGTACTCGCTCTCCCAAGGCTGCTCGAAGCCCGGAATGCGCAGGTTAGAAACGGTAAAGCCCACCAGACCGGCTTTTGGCTTAGAGCCACGACCGGTTGCGCCTTCGTCACGGATCTCACCACCAGAGCCGGTAGCGGCACCCGGGTATGGCGAAATCGCAGTTGGGTGGTTGTGGGTTTCAACCTTCATCAGGATTTCGATGTTTTCCTGATGATAAGTGTATTGCTTGCTGTCGGTGGCTGGGAAGAAGCGGCCTGCAACCGAACCTACCATTACTGCAGCGTTGTCTTTATAGGCAGACAGTACGTACTCGCTGTTGTGTTCAAAGGTGTTTTTAATCATCTTGAACAGGGATTTTTCCTGCTCGACGCCGTCGATGGTCCAATCGGCATTAAAGATCTTGTGGCGGCAGTGCTCTGAGTTAGCCTGAGCGAACATCATCAGCTCGATGTCGTTCGGGTTACGGCCAATCTCTTTAAAGCCGTCCAGCAGGTACTCTTTCTCGTCGTCAGACAGTGCCAGGCCCAGCTCGATGTTAGCTTTCTCTAGCGCGTCGCGACCGCCACCGAGCAAATCAACGGTGTTGTAAGGCGCAGGCTCAGCCTTGGCAAACAGCGATGCCGCTTGCTCCATATCGGTGAATACCGCTTCCATCATGCGGTCGTGGATCATCGCTTTTAGCGCGCCAAGTTGCGCATCATTCAGCTCGCTTGAGGCTTCAACGTAGTAGGCAATGCCTCGCTCTAGGCGCTTTACCTTCTCAAGACCACAGTTGTGGGCAATGTCAGACGCTTTAGAAGACCAAGGAGAGATGGTTCCTGGTCGCGGTGTTACCAGTAGCAGTTGTCCTTCTGGCTGGTGTTCAGTAATGGTCGGCCCATAGGTCAGAAGCTTATCAAGCACCGCTTGTTCGGCTTCGCTAAGGTCGGCGCTGTTATCAGCAAAATGCATGAATTCAGCATAAATAGAAGTGACTGGGAGGTTCTGATCAGCACAACGTTTTAGTAGCTGTGCAACACGGAAATCAGAGAGTGCTGGCGCACCACGTAGGATTAACATATTTAGGGTCTCGCTTTACCGTATGGAGGTGGGAGTAAAAAATTCGCGGTATTATAAGGAAATTGATATACCCAAGCTACCTCAAGATGCATATTCAGCGAGATTTTCTGCTGCGCATAAAAGGCATTGTTTTGCAGGTTTGGTGGGCTAAACCAAAAAACAATAACGCATTATGCGCATTCATAAAACTCGCCCGGAGGGAGGCTGTCTATGGGCAAATTTCTGCGTTGAGTATTTTTGAAAGGGCCCACCCTTCCTGCAAACACTCGCCTTGACCTTTGCCCATAGACAGCCTCTGAATCAGCATATTGAGGTAGTTTGGGTATATAGAATGGTAAATATTTACTGCTGCTTGGACGAAATCGCAGCGTAAACCTAGACTCCACGGTCAGGATCTCTAAAATCAACCAAAAACAGTTGTCTGGAAACAAGATTTGATTACGGATTTTCGCCGCTGGTGGTATCTCGGTGCGGCACTGCTCTCACTGACCTTGCTCGGCTGCGAACCCCTCAGCTTTACTCAAGAGATCAAGAAGATACAAGATCGCGGTGAGCTGCGGGTCGGTACCCTCTACCACCCTCAGGTGTTCTACTACAACCAAGACGACAAAGAAGCGGGCTTTGAATACGAGCTAGCCGCCGAGTTTGCCGAGCAACTCGGCGTAAAGCTGACCATGGTGCCGCTGTTCACCAAGGCAGAGCTTTACCGCAGCCTAGAAAACAAGCAGGTGGATATGATTGCCGCCGCGCTCTCCCCCACCGACAAACTGGCCGAGCAGTTCCGCTTCTCTCCCGAGCTCTACCAAGTCGACGCGGTGGTGGTCTACAAAAAGAACACCTTCCGCCCCCGCGAAATCAATCAAGTCGACGCGCCGCTATGGCTGACCGCAGGCAGCCACCACTACGGCTTGCTGCGTGGAATCGCTGAAAACGATGACGAGCTGGAGCTCGATCTCACGGTTACCGATCAGCAAGATGCCTCGGAGCTGCTCAAAGCCATCACCGATGACGAGATCCGTTTTGCGGTGGTAGACGACACCACCTTGGCGCTGCATCAGCGCTTCTATCCTGATCTAAACCAAGCCTTTACCGTGAAAAGCGGCATCCCGGTGGTGTGGATGATCAATCAAAGCCGCGACGACAGCCTGTTCAGCGCGATGATCGAGTTCGTTGGCCAGCAACACGTTGATGGCCAGATAGCCCGCTTGCTGGAGAAGTACTTCAGCCACGTGGAAGAGTTTGACTACGTAGACACCCGCACCTTCTTGCGCTCGGCCAAGTCCAAGCTACCCGAGTATCAGCCGCTATTTGAGAAGTATGCCGGTAGCCTTGATTGGCGCCTGCTGGCCGCAGTCTCCTATCAAGAATCCCACTGGGAGCCCCACGCCCGCTCATTTACCGGGGTGCGCGGTATGATGATGCTCACCCTAGATACCGCCAAAGGCGTTGGCGTGAAGAATCGTTTGGATGCCGAGCAAAGCATTCGAGGCGGCTCAACCTACTTGCAACAACTTATTGCCCGGGTGCCGGATAGCATCCCTGAGGATGAAAAGATCTGGTTTGCGCTCTCGGCCTACAACATGGGCTTTGGTCACATGCTGGACGTGCGCAGGATCACCCGTATGCGTGGAGGAAATCCTGATAGTTGGCTGGATGTGAAGGACAATCTTCCGCTGCTGATGCGCAAGGAGTGGTACAAGCAGACCCGTTACGGTTATGCCCGTGGCGCCGAAGCCTACCACTACGTGAACAATATCCGTCAGTATTATCAGAGTCTTTTGTGGCTGGAGTCGGAGCAACGCGAGGCAGCACGGCGTGAAGCCATCCGCCGTAGCGTCATGCCGATTACACCGGAAGCGTTCTCAAATCCGGGGGATTTATCAGAACAAGATCTCGAAATTGAAGAAGTATCTAGCACAAATGCCACGGAGACTTGACACAAGGTTCATCGTTTTGTCATGTTAGCAACATAGCCTGACAAAGATCGGGTAGCCGAGGCAATGAGGCCAAGGCTTATAACATGAGGAAACAACGATGTTAAAAAGAAGAAGGATGGCGACGCATTCGCCACGACGTCGTATACAAATTGCCCGTCAACACCGTAAGGTATTGTGTCGACAACGTTCATTTGTTCTATCTGAAATGGGTATGCCCATCGAGTCTAACTAGACTCTTGTTCTCGTCTCGCTTTTTTCGCCGCCTTGATTTCAACACGTCGTCGGCGGAAGAAGCGACTTAATACTTCCCCACACTCCACTTCGTTCACCCCACCCTGCACTTCAATCAAGTGATTTAAGCGGCTATCGCGCACGATATCGTAAACGCTACCTGCAGCACCGGTTTTCAGATCGTAAGCGCCGAACACCAAGCGCTCGACCCGCGCGTGCACCATGGCGCCCGCACACATCGAGCAAGGCTCCAAACTCACATACAGGGTGGTATTCAACAGGCGGTAATTCTGGCGATGTTGCCCAGCCTGACGCAGCGCGAGGATCTCGGCATGGGCACAGGGGTCATTGAGGGTAATGGTTTGATTGTAACCTTCACCGATAATCTCGCCGTCGGCCACTAACACAGCGCCTACCGGCACCTCACCCAAGGCCTCGGCTTTGGCCGCCAATTCCAGCGTATAGGCAATCCAACGCAGATCCTCAGCGCTGTGCTGGGGTTCGTCGTTAGCATTAGGGCTGTTAGGGGTGTCGTTCACGGTTACTCTCGGTTCTTCTCGGCTGTTGTTAGGGTAGCTTGGGTTTGCTGCTAAGGTTCCAGCTTGCGGCGCATTCTAGTCAAAGCCCAGCCACAAGTCACCTTTCGCGCTTAATTCGCCCACTAGCTTGGCAGGTTAAAGTCCATCACGATAATGTCGTCGAGCAGTGGCACAAACAAGGTCTTAAAACGCTTATGCTCAGGGTGTGGCAGATAGGCATCGCGCGCTTGCTCGTCGATAAAGGTGACTTCAAGCACGTGGGTGTAGCCTTTATCTAGCCTTTCGGGACTATTATTGCCGCCCCACTCCACCGCCTCTATGCCAGCGATACGTCGGCGCAGTTCCAGGAATTCGAACATCACTTCAACAATCTGATCGAACTTGACCTCGGGCTTAAAGCGGATAAACAGTACGTGGCGGATACGCGGTGGCGTTTGTGGGGTCATGCCAGGTCCTTGCGTGAATGACAGGTTTACCGCTCAAGTGGGTTGAGCAGAATGTTATACCAATCTGGATAAGTTAATGATCAGTTACTTATGTAAATTGGTGTTGGTTACACAATACAGAAAGAGGCTGTGTTTAGCAGCCCCGGCACAGGTTGGCGTCAATCTCCTGATCGCCCATCATCCGTAGAAACAGCTTAGGAAGGTAGAGCTCGGCTCCCGGTTTGCGCCCCAATTGCTCTGGTGTTTGCAAATCCCACTGATTGCCCTCGCCATGCTCGGCATAGCTGAACTGAAACGCTAAAAAGTCGGCCATACCCATACGCAGGTCACTCACAATCAACTGCTGGTCTTGCTCGCGATAACGCACAAAGTCGCCTGCGAAGTTGCGCTGTGCCAGCAAGGATTCTGGCTCGTCAGCCAAGGGCCAAGTACCACGTTCCCGTTCTATAAACGCAATAGTAGGGCTTTTGTCCAGTACCGAACTCAGCCCTTCCAGATAGTTGTCGCCATCGAGCACCACTACTCGCCACAATATTGTGTTAAACGGGGTTGGGCTGATAAACACCGGCAGATCACGGTCCCGCCCTGAATCCACTAAGCTCTGCTGCACTCGACCTTCCACTACCGAGAGCGCCACAACACTCCACAGCAAATACAGGCTGGAAACCGACAAAGCGATGCTGCAATAACACGCAGCTCTGGGTCTGTTAAACAAGGCAAAGGGGATTGCCAACAGCAGCGGTAAGGTATAGGCCGGGTCGATAATAAAGATGCTGGATACCGCGAAATAGCCCGGCAAGGGCCATAGCAGCTGAGTGCCATAGCTGGTGAAGGCATCAAGCAGCGTATGGGTAATCAGCACCAACCCAACTAAGGCGAACAAGCGCTTGAAGGACCAGTGAGCGTGCAAAAAGTGATGGGCGATGTTGGCTATCACCAACGATAGGCCAAACAGCACAAACAGTGAGTGAGAAAAGCCACGATGCTTGACCATATCCATCACCGGATCGCTGTAGCTAATCAGCACATCCAGATCAGGCAAGGTGCCCAAAGCAGCCCCTGCCAGTAACACCTTAGCATTGCACTGCTTGCCCGCTACCGCTCCGGCGACCGTCGCCCCTAATACTGCTTGAGTCAGTGAATCCAAATTGTCTTTCCCTGTTAACGCGTAATTTCTATAGAACGCTAACAGTTATACCTTCGGCTTATTGAAGGAACAAATTTGATTGCGAGATACCGCTTCCTATGGCTACAAAGTAGCGACTTGCTTGGAGCGCTCAAACTGCGCCCTACTTTGGCTAAACCAGCAACGGTCTTGGGCGCCATCATCAAAGAAGCCATAATCCTTCCCCGCTCGGGCAAAGCCACACTTCTCCAGCACTCGCTTACTTCCTTGATTGTCATCATAGGTATCGGCGCGCAGGCGCTGTGCACCCATCGCTTCGAACGCGATGTTCGTAAGCAAACGCGTCGCTGCTGTTGCCAGTCCCTTGCCCCAACTGCGGGTGGGTAGCTGATAGCCAACGTCAAACAGGCCGCGTTCCGTCTCTGAGCCATCTTCAGTGGCGCTCGCCACCAAGGCGGCCATACCGGCAAATTTGCCATCGGTATCGACGATGGCCAGCATCAGTTGTGGCAATGCACTCCCCTGTTCAATCGCTAGTGCCATCTGCTCAAACTGAGGGGTAAAGTAGTCGTAGTAAACCGACTCATCGGCAGGCGCAAAGTACAGAAAGCGATTCACCTCTGGCTCAGCCAGCATCGCGCAAATCGCTGGCATATCGGTGGGGCTTAGCAAACGCACCTGATAACCTTCAATTAAAGGGAAACTTTGTCCTTGGGTTAAAACGGAAAATGGCATGGATACTCCGATAAAACAGCATCGAGCGAAGTGCCATGCAGAAAAAGTAAAAGCGGCACTCGGATGCAAACAACAAGTTAACAGAGGCATCCATGGCTCTGAGACAATAAAGCTACGGGCGGGAGTTTGCCATAGCGAGTTTTGCCTCACAACAGCTTACCAGGAGTATCTAACCTTCGGTTCCTCGTTGGCCACTGAATGTGATCAATGGGGCTATCAATCTCACAAGCAGAATTAAGAGACGCGATAGGAGGGCTATGCTACCCAAGCTCCAACAAGGGCTAGGTGAGCAAACACTCCTTATCGTAAGGTAAAATCGCGCAACTACTCAAACCGAGCAGGTTTGTAGTCCTTAGCCCCCACGTAGCTCGCAGAGCGGATCTCGTTGATTAGTTTGTCGCAACCATCAACTTGCCTACAGCATTGTCTAAATACTTTTCTGAGAGTGGGCTTGATATATGGTTTAGCGATATCGGGGCTGATCCCTTTGAGCCTGCAAAAAATGGCCAAGGCAAATAGCAACTCAATTGAAGAAAGATAACCAGAGCGCTGAGAGCGCCAGCCTTGAGTACTCGTGTTGGTATACTGCTGAAAACTAAATGCGGTGTTAGCCGAAAAAATGCCAAATCCAAGAAAGACAGCCGTTAGGTCTGTCGCAAACTCCCAGTTTTCCCATCCACCCGGAGGCGGCTCTGGTAAATCACACGTTAAGTAATGGCCAAACTCATGGGCAAAGGTTGCAACCATACGTGCCGGGTTATTCTCTAGCTTGGGGTTAAATGAGATGTAGGCCTTCCCCTCTCGAAGAGAAAAGGTCCCATTTGCTGTACTGGGCGAGCCCTTCACCAACAAGGTCTGCCCCAAATGAGGATCTGCATCGTGCTCTTGACGAATCAATTTGCTTGGCCACTTGGCCATCCCCGCATGAACCTGTACCTGAGCAAAGGTAGCAATCACAGCTTCATCGGAGGAGCCAACTCGCAGCGGAAAGAACTGATCCGTTGGCAATACAAGCTGAGTGTTGTGGAAAAAATCCTCCCCACCAAAATACTTCATCAACCATTTGTAGGTTTCGAGTTGAAACAGCAAGTCTTCACCCGTTAAAACGGGTTTTCTTTTAAAGAAACTAAACATAAAAACCGAACTTATAACCACATAACATCACATTATCGCTAACGCATTATACGGATAAACCAATGAAAATTGGACGAAAATCCCAATAAGAAAGATCCTTATAGATAGAAATTTGCCATGCTATCCTTCGCATTAAGCTTCTTGCTGTGGTCACGGGTTCGCCTTGGCACATCCGTAACAACCAAGCCAGACCTGAATAGGCCTAACTGCTCGCGAGCACACTCAACTCATGTTTAATCAACCAATCCTTACGCTCTACCCCGCCGGCGTAACCAGTCAGAGCGCCGTTCTTGCCCATCACCCGGTGGCAGGGCACTACGATTGAGATCGGGTTGCGGCCGTTGGCCGCGCCAATCGCGCGCACGGCGGTGGCCTTGCCGATGCTTGCGGCTTGCTCGGCATAGCTGCGGGTTTGGCCGTAGGGAATGGTTTGCAGCGCTTGCCAGGCTTGCAACTGGAAGTCCGTACCGGGAGCCGCGAGCGGTAGGTCGAACTCGCGGCGGCTGCCTTGGTAATATTCCGCTAGCTGTTTTTGGCAAGCCTGCAATAAAGCGAAACCGGGGTTGAGCACGGCGCTCGCTGACGGAGATTGCTTGTCGCTAAAGCCCAATCGAAGTAAGCCGTCTTCGTTGGCCTCGGCAAACATCAAACCGATGGGGCTGACAAACTCACAGAAATAGCTGGGCTTCATGCTGTTCTCTTCCTTGCTCATTGTGTTCTCGTTGTTTTGTAAAGAGTACTGCCAAGGTTGCTTAGAGTCGGTGCCACAACTGGAAGGTGGCGTAGCTGCCCCAAGGGCTGACTTGCACGGCACTCAGACTTAGTTTTTGCTGCTTGAGCGCATTCTTCACCCCAAGATCCGAGTCCAAAAAGATATCACGACAATGGCCTGCTCGCAGCTTCACATAGTTTACCGTCCAGGGGCCAATCCCCTTGAGTGCCAACCAATCATCTGGATTGGCATCGCCATGTTCTGCGCAGTAGCCGGCCAGTCGGCGCAGGGCTTCGCGGCGGGCACCCGGCACTTTTAGAAAGATCAGCTCCGACTGGGCAATTTGGGCCGGTGTTGGGAACAGGCGCCAAGTTTGCGCCTCTACATCAATGGCGCTAGCTAACTCATCAACGACTTGTTGTACCAGGTTGCGCGCAGCGGTCACCGAGACCTGCTGCCCCAATACCGCTCGCACACCCGCTTCAAACGGGCTGATAATGCCGGGGATACGCACACCATCTATCCAGCCAGCCCCCAGCGCACCGAGCTTTAGCTGGGCTTCGACTTGTGAAAGATCGGCATCTAAATCGAACTGCCGTGTTACCGCCGCTTTGAGTGGTTCGATATCTTGGACGTGCTGCAGCGATGCCTGCAGTTGCAGTGATTGACTGAATTCCTCGTGCTGTACTTGGTACACCGCCCAGCCTGCAGGCAAGGCGATAATGCGTTGATAAACACTCTGCCCCTCTTGTGGCTGTCGCCCCTCCTGACCTTCCCGTTCTTTCCGTCCTAGCCGCTCAACACCATCCAAGGCCCGCGAGCGATAAAACCCTAGGCAGCGCGGCCAATCAAAATCACCAGCAAACCTTAGAGAGCAATCTAGCTTGGTTAACACATCACCTCCTTGCTTAGCGATGACTGGCGGCCAGCGCCACACCCGCCCCAACAAAGCTGCCGGCAAACAGCCGCGATAATAGCTTGCCAGAGCGGCGCTGGCGCTGTGCCTGCCAAAGACGACGGCTGAGATAGGCGTAGCCAGCTAAGCAGCTCGCAGAGAGAAGCAAGAAAGTGGCCACTAACGCAGAGAACTGCGGCAACAACGCTTGCTGGATATCGATAAACTGCGGAAACAAGGCACTAGTAAAGGCCAGCGCTTTGGGGTTGCTCAGGGCGGTGAGCAGGCCTTGCAGATAGCTTCGCCAAAGCCCACCATGAATGCGCACGCAGCTGGCCGCATCGCTGTAAGCTTGAGTAAAGCCATGGCGCCACAGCTTGAGTCCCAAATAGATAAGATAGGCCGCCCCCAGATACTTAATCAGTAAAAAGCCCACTGCCGAGTTGAGTACCAAAGCACTTAGGCCGAGCACCGATGCTGCCGACATCAGCAGCAAGCCGGTGAGATTACCCGCAATGGCGCAGCAGGCGCTGCCCATCCCCTTGCTAAGCGCATGGGAGACTGCCAACAATACTGCAGGCCCCGGCACTAAGGTCGCTACCAAGGCCAAGGCTGAAAAAGCCAGCCACGTTTCAACACTCATAGGTCCTCCCTGACACGATCTTACTAACGTTTAGCCAATCCTTTCCCGTTAAGGTAAGCGCGCATAAACGGCCGGGTCTCCTTGCTAAGTTTGGCACCGACCTGCTCAGACCAACCTTGCTGCTTGGTGTTGCTGCTGCGCGCTTGGTAATACTCTCGCATGGCTTGGTCATAACGCGCTACGCTGGCTTTGTCCAAGCTCTGGTAACTATCTTGATGAACCAGCACCTGTGGGCTTAGCCGCGGTTTTAACTCAGGATCTTGCGCCGGGTGGCCCAGACACAACCCAAACAGTATCGCACAGTGCTGCGGCAAACCCAGCAACTCATCGACTTGTTGTGGCGCATTACGCAGCCCGCCGATATACACCCCACCTAGCCCAAGTGACTCGGCCGCCAGCAAACAGTTTTGTGCCATAATCCCGGCATCGATGGCACCGATAAGGGTCAGCTCGGTAAAATCGCTCTGCACTTCGGAGTTAAACTGATGATGACGCTGGAAATCGATACAGAACACCAAGAACTCCGCAGCGCTGGCCACATAGGCTTGATTGCCGGCAAGCTCGGCGAGTTTCGTGCGTTTATCACTATCGCTTACGCGGATGATCGATACTGCCTGCAGCAGGCTGGATGATGAGGCGGCAATGCCGCTAGTGATAATGGCGTCGAGCATTTCAGCCTCGATGGCTTGCTCGGTGAACTGGCGAATGGAGCGATGCTGCTTGATGGTTTGGATAACCGGGGTCATGAGTTATGGTCCTGAATCTAAGGAGCTTCAGTATACCCATGTGGCCACTTGAGCAGGCAAGAGTTTACCTTCCAAAACGAAAAAAGCCGCCCGATTGGGCGGCTCAATAGCAAAGGGCTTAAACCGACAGCTTATTCAGCCGCTGGTGCTTCGCCTTCTTTTGCTTCTTTGATGCTCAGACGTACACGACCTTGACGGTCAACTTCCAGCACCTTCACTTTCACGATGTCGCCAACTTTCAGGTAGTCAGATACGTTCTCAACGCGCTCTGCAGCGATTTGCGAGATGTGTACCAGACCATCTTTACCCGGCAGGATTTCAACGAAGGCACCGAAGTCAGCCAAACGTACCACTTTACCGGTGTAGAACTGGCCAGCTTCAACTTCAGCAGTCAGCAGCTTGATACGCTCAATAGCGTCTTTCGCCTGCGCGCCGTCGGTGGCAGCAATCTTGACGGTACCGTCGTCTTCGATCTCGATGGTAGTACCAGTCTCTTCAGTCAGAGAACGGATGGTTGCACCACCTTTACCGATAACGTCTTTGATCTTGTCAGTGCTGATCTTGATGGTGTGAATGCGTGGCGCAAACTCAGAGATATCGTCACGAGAGGTAGCAATCGCTTCGTCCATCACACCCAGGATGTGCAGACGGGCACCGCGCGCTTGGCGCAGAGCGATTTCCATGATCTCTTTGGTGATACCTTCGATTTTGATATCCATTTGCAGCGCAGTAATACCGGTAGAAGAACCAGCCACTTTAAAGTCCATGTCGCCCAGGTGGTCTTCGTCACCCAAGATGTCAGACAGAACCACAAAGTTGTCGCCTTCTTTAACCAGACCCATCGCGATACCCGCAACAGAAGCCTTGGTTGGAACACCTGCGTCCATCAGTGCCAATGAGCTACCACAAACAGAAGCCATTGAGCTTGAACCGTTAGATTCAGTGATTTCCGATACCACGCGAACGGTGTATGGGAACTCTTCAGCAGTAGGCATAACCGCCAACACGCCACGCTTGGCCAGACGACCGTGACCAATTTCACGACGCTTCGGCGAACCGATAAAGCCAGTCTCACCCACACAGTATGGAGGGAAGTTGTAGTGCAGCATGAAGCGCGAAGTTTGCAGACCGTTTAGGGTATCGATCATCTGTGCATCACGCTCGGTACCCAGAGTACAAGTTACCAGAGCCTGAGTTTCACCACGGGTGAAGATAGAGCTACCGTGAGTACGTGGCAGTACGCCAGTTTGTACGTCTAGCGCGCGGATCATGTCTGGTTCGCGACCATCGATACGTGGCTCACCGGCGATAATGCGTGAGCGTACAACTGATTTTTCCAGCTTGCTCAGCTCATCGCTTACATCACCTGCGTCCAGCTCTTCGTCAGCTTCGGTTAGCTCGCTAACTACCGCTTTCTTGATTTCGCCTACTTGCTCGTAACGCGCAGCTTTGTCAGTGATTTGGTAAGCTTCAGTCAGCTTGCCTTTCGCCAGACCAGCCACTTTCTCTTTCAGCTCAACGTTTACTGCAGGAGCTACCCAGTCCCAAGTTGGCTTGCCAGCTTCGGCTTTCAGCTCGTTGATCGCTTGGATAACAGTCTGAGATTGCTCGTGGCCGTAAACTACCGCGCCCAGCATTACGTCTTCAGACAGCAGCTCAGCTTCAGACTCAACCATCAGTACTGCGTTTTCAGTACCGGCTACCACCAAGTCAAGCTTGCTCTCTGGCAGCTCGTCGGTGGTTGGGTTAAGAATGTAGTTACCATCAACGTAACCTACGCGAGCAGCACCGATTGGACCGCTGAACGGAATACCTGAGAGGCTAAGCGCCGCAGAGGTACCGATTAGCGCAACGATGTCTGGACTAACTTGTGGGTTTACCGACACAACAGTGGCAATAACCTGAACTTCGTTAACAAAACCGTCTGGGAACAGTGGGCGGATTGGACGGTCGATAAGACGTGCAATCAAAGTCTCTTCTTCGCTTGGACGGCCTTCACGTTTAAAGAAACCACCTGGGATTTTACCCGCAGCGTAGGTACGCTCTTGGTAGTTTACGGTGAGGGGGAAGAAATCTTGACCTGGGCTTGCTTCTTTCTTACCTACTACGGATACGAATACCGCAGTGTCATCCATGGTTACCATCACAGCGGCGGTTGCCTGACGGGCGATTGCGCCAGTCTCGATGGTCACGGTGTGCTCACCGTACTTAAACGTTTTTACGATAGGATTCACTTGAATTTCCTTTTAAATTTTCTCTTCTTTAATGCGCGCACAAGTATAATGCAATGACCCTGCAAAAGATAATCTTTGTTATTACCCTTTGATGACTATCAGAGTTGTTCGTATTTTTGTTGAGCATTCGCGCTGAGTAACCTGCTATAGCTCGCGCTAACGGCAACTAACAAAGGACTCATTTTCCCCGTTGTTAGCCCTCATGAGATCCTAAAAACGGCCAAGTGAATCAGAGCCGTCAATGACAGAGTAAAGGCCGCTTAGCGGACCAAACTCAACGTTACAGACGTGCTACAAGCATCGACACCTCTTACGAGCCAGCCTATACTGCTGGGCGTAGCCGCGCAGAGCGTTTGATTTTGTAAATTTTTATGATTGATACCAAGGTCTTAGGTTAAGCGCTTTGAGTATTTAGTTAAAACTATGTAAACTTCCGCTGCTACTGGGCAACTGCCCTCCCAGCTACATCGACATGGAGTCACCGGGACTGGACACCTCAACAAGGTTTAGCCACGGCAACTTGGACACACACGCCAAGCCCGCCACCAGCCCCTTTGCTCCCCCTAAGACCTAGGAACAGGAAAGAAGTATGTCAACTAGAAGGATCACCGTGATTCCCGGCGACGGCATCGGCCCCAGCATCATCGAGAGCGCCGTAGCCATTCTTGATAAAGCCGGATGTAATTTCGAATACGACTACGCCCAGGCCGGTCTCTGCGCCCTCGAAGAAGAAGGCAACCTCCTCCCCGAACGTACCTTAGAGCTTATCGAACAAAACGGGATCACCCTGAAAGGCCCGCTAACCACCCCCGTTGGCACTGGCTTCACCTCGATTAACGTATCCCTGCGTAAGCAGTTCGACTTATACGGCAACGTACGTCCGGTTCGCTCGTTCAAGGGCACCAAGGCCCGCTACGAAGACATCGACATTATCACTGTGCGCGAGAACACCGAGGGCATGTACTCCGGTGTTGGTCAAAAGCGCAGCGAATGCGGCGACAGCGCGGAAGCCATGAGCGTAATTACTCGCGAAGGTGCCACCCGTATTGTGAAATTCGCCTACGAGCTAGCCCGCCGCGAAGGCCGCAAGAAAGTCACTGCGGTACACAAAGCCAACATCATGAAGTCCACCTCAGGCCTGTTCCTGGAAGTAGCGCGTGAAGTGGCCAAGCAATACCCTGATATTGAATCTGAAGAGATGATTGTCGATGCCTGCTGTATGAACCTGGTCATGTACCCAGAGCGCTTCGATGTGATTGTCACCACCAACCTGTTTGGCGATATCCTGTCTGACTTGTGTGCCGGCTTGGTCGGTGGCTTGGGCATGGCTCCGGGCGCCAATATCGGTGAGCGGGCAGCGATTTTTGAAGCGGTACACGGCAGCGCGCCGGATATCGCTGGTAAGAACATTGCCAACCCAACTTCCGTGATCCTGGCCAGTATCCAGATGCTGGAATACCTCGGTATGGAAGATAAAGCCAAGGCCATTCTGGACGCGGTGAAAGACGTGATTGCCACTGGCGATCGCACCACCCGCGACTTAGGCGGCAGTGCCGGTACCGATGAGTTCACTCAGGCAATCCTAGAGCGCCTTTAAGTAACAGACACCGGCATCAAAGGGTCGCGACTGAGCGGCCCTTTTTATTTCCACCTCTCGCCAATACCTTGATTGCACAAATAATCTGTGCAAATAAACGCCAATCAGCACAGCGCTTACAAATGCGTTGCGCAGTTCACAGTCTATCCCTCGATTAACCCGCAGAATGCTTGCAAAATCTTTCGCATGGAGTTCGTTATGGGAATTTTAATCGGTGGCGTGGGTGGCGCCTTGCTGCTCGGTCTGTTTGCCATTCTCACCAAGGCCAGTGGCCTGCACGGATTGGGCAACTTCGCCTATTTGATTACCGTTGGCATCACCGTACTTGCTATCGGCCTTGTGGGAGCGCTCACGCAAGGCAGCCTAAGCGAGCAGTTCACGCTCAAAGGGATGGGGGTTGGCGTATTGGCCGCTGCCAGTTGGGCAGTGGCAATGCTGCTGATTACTATAGCGCTCACCCGCTTCGCCACGCCGGTCTCCGTGCTCACGCCAATCTTCAACACCAATACGCTAGTGGCAGTGCTCCTCGGTTTATGGGTGTTTGCGGAGTACAAGCAGGTGCAGATGGCACCTTTGTTATTAGGCGCGAGCCTGATTACCGTTGGCGGTATTTTGGTTTCGCGGGCTTAGCTTAGAAAACTCTCGAAATGGGTCATCATTCCTTCGTGTTCTCGCCTCGCCCAATGAACATTGAGCTCGTCTGAATCCTGCATCTTGAGGTTGTTTGGGTATATACGGGTGGTAGGGCGCTGTGTTACCACCTAGCGCTTCGGCGGCAAAATTGCTGTAGGCACTCGCCTATCGCAAGTGACTCATATGTCATTAAAACGCTGAAAACATGGATAATTCAACCACACTAGATCCAGATCAATAGAACTATCAACTGACACCAAAGCATCACTTGACACTTCCCACCGCGAAGTGATGATATTTTGACCTTTACGTTAGCCGCTCACGAAAGGACGCCACGAATGGATAACGAGGTACGTTATGCCGATGACATCAGCTTGATCTCCACCACCGACCCGAAAAGCTACATCACCTACGCCAACCAACACTTCTGCGATGTATCTGGCTTCGCTAAGCAAGAGCTTGAGGGAGAAGCGCATAACATGGTGCGCCATGGCGATATGCCCAAGGCCGCCTTCAAGCAGCTCTGGGAGTATCTACACGCCGGTCAAAGCTGGATGGGCTTGGTGAAAAACCAATGCAAAGATAGCGGCCACTATTGGGTTAGTGCCTTTGTCACGCCTATCAAAGATGCCGCTGGCAACATCATCGAGTACCAATCGGTGCGCAGCCGTCCAGAGCGTGAGCAAATCGACCGCGCAGGTGCCTGTTACCAAGACATTCAGCAGCAAAAACAGCCCAAGCAGCTACATCGCCCGCGCTTGAGTTACTCCCGGCTCAGCCAGCTATGCCTGCTGGCAATGCTCGCCCTTAGCGGCGCGCTTTTTGCGTTGCCCCAGCTCGCGATACTGCAGGCCTTAATCCCACTGTTTTGCTTGTGCGCTTTGGGCTTACTATGGAAGCAGCGAGTGCGCATGAGCAAGCTGCGCGAGCTGGCCGAGCAGGCCTACAGCAACCGCTTAATGGAGCCGCTTTATAGCGGCCACTTTGACGAGTACTCCCCCATCGAGCTGGCACTTCGGATGCGCCAAGCCGAACTTCGCGCAGTGGTGGCGCGCAGCAGCGAAACCTGCAACGACATCTTACTCAACGCCGAGCAAGAGCTTGCGCGCACCCAAGATATTCAGCAAAGTGCGCAAGCCCAGAGCAGCGAGACCGAACAGGTGGCAACGGCAGTTAATGAGATGAGTCACTCTTCGCAAGAGGTGGCTGAGCGCTGCGAGCAGAGTGCTCAACTAAGCCAGCGGGCCAACGAGGCCACCCACCAGGGTAGCCAGGCGATGCAGCACACCAACGATGCGGTGCTGGCGCTGCATCAAGAGCTGAATCAGGCACAACAGGTAGTCGCCGCACTTGAGCAAAACAGCAAAGAGATTGAAACCATCGTTGAGGTGATCGGCAGTATCGCCGAGCAAACTAACCTACTGGCATTAAACGCCGCGATTGAAGCGGCGCGCGCCGGTGAGGCCGGTCGTGGCTTTGCAGTGGTCGCCGACGAGGTGCGGGCACTCTCAGTGAAAACCCATCAATCCACCGAACAGATCCACGATATCACCCGCGCTCTACAGGGCACGGCGACGCAGGCCATCGACAGCTTAACCAGCAGTGAGCAACGCTCCAATGACTGCTTAGACAGGGTCGCTGAAACCTCTAACAGCCTTGAGCAAGTTAATCAGCTGATCGCCGAGCTGAGCGACACCAGCTACCAGATCGCCACCGCTGCCAACGAGCAGGCCAAGGTGAGCCAAGCGGTGAACACGAACCTGCAAAGCATTAACCAACTGGCCGATCAGACCAACGCCCATTGCGATGACTCGGTGAGCCACGTCTCAGAGCTGGTCGAGCAGTTACAAGCGCTGCGCCGCTTAGTCGAACAGTTCGCACGTTGATCTGGCTGAGCAGAAACACAAACAGCGACCCTTAGGTCGCTGTTTGCTTATCGACGCGTTGACCGAGCGGAGGCTCAATACTCGGACCAATGCGTCAGATGATCGTGTGCTTGCTAGCCAGCTTTAGTAAAGCGGAAGGTTTGCAGCGCTTGCTCGCTGCCCTCGATAAAGGCGTAGGTATCAATCTTCCACACTTGGTTGCCCGCAAAGCTCAGCTCGATGCGCACATCGCTGCTAGCAATACCTTGGTATATGGTGGCGTCTACATCGGTCGGATAGAAGCTGATGCGCTGACCACCATCAATCGCTTCTCCTGCAAAGCTTACCACCACCTCGGTGGCCTGATTCACCAGCTGCAAGCTATGGCCCTGCTCAGGCGAGAAAGCGAAACTGGCGTTAAGCGCCAAGCCTTGCTCAGCAGTAATCGCGACCTCGGCGCTGGATAGCGAGCTTAATGTACCTTCAGCAGATACATTATCGATGCTACCGCTAATCGCCTTGTTTTGAATATTGGCATGCCACTGGCCAACGAAGTTTTCCAACTCTTGCCACTGCTGAAGCTGCTGCTCGGTGTTACCACCACCGATGCTGGCGATAGCGGCGTCGCGGCTGGCGTTTTGCTCGCTGCTGCGGTGATGACGGAGATCTTCACTTGAGCCAGCCACGCCACCAGCCACACCACCAGCTACCGCGCCTTTTACTGCCAGTTCGGCGTCGCCGGTTAGTGCCCCCATGGTCATCCCTAACAAGGCGCCCCCCATTGCACCTTGCTTGGTCGCCGCATTGGGGTCTTCGCGATCGATGTTGGAACAGGCGCTTACGGCCAAGGTGAAGAGTACTGGGACAGTTAACGACTTGAAGCTCATATCAGGAATCACCTATCGATAATTAAACACGGGACACAGATTAGTGAGCATCCCTTAACAAGGCTAAGCAGCAGTGCTTATCTTGGTGATAAGTACTGCTTATCAAACTTATCCATCTGTTCAGTGAGTACCTCAGAGACAAGTGTGTGCAACCACTTCTTCACCGGGTTGTGTCGGTTACGTACATGGCAGTAGCTAAATGCTTCTATTTCATATGGCTGATCTGCGGAACAGATTGTCATCGCTCGTAGTTGCGGACAGTGGTCGGCCGGAAACAGATTAGTATGTCCCATGTACATATCGCTGGATTGCACCACATCGGCCAACGCAGTAACAAACTCAGAACGAAAGCCAACTCGGTATTTCAGGTTACGTCGTTTCATCGCTTCCGCAACCATGATGTAGTCTTCATTCCAGTCTGGAATAATTAGCGAGGCAATCTCTAGGTCTTCCAAGTCTTCAAGCTCCACCTTGGCTTTGTTCAACGGGTGGTCTTGCCTGACAAACACCACTCCCCTGACCTTCACCAGCGGTTCGGTAAACAAGGTTTTTGATGTACCGATATCGTAGTGAACACCTAACAGTACCGCGCCATTTTCCAGTTCAGCTAGCGTGGCGGTGTTCCAGCCCACCAGTTCAATGTTCGCCTTTGGCGCGGACTCACGGATCCGTTTGAATAAAATCCCTGCTCCGCCCGACATCATTACCGGAGATAGCGCAATCTTCAGGGTTTGTTCCAGGTTTGCTGGATCGAACTCAGCAGATTGGTTAAGTACTTCAGCCAAGCCAAGCAGGTGCGGCTCGATAGATTTGGCCAGACTCTCAGCAAACGGAGTGGGCCTGACACCACGTGGGACCTTCACAAACAACTCATCGTCGAAGTGATGGCGCAGTTTGACCAGCGCCTGGCTGATGGCTGGCTGGGATACCCGCAGGCGCTCGCTGGTTTTGCGCATATTCAGCTCTTGAGAGAGGATTAAAAAGGTTCTGAGCAAATTAAGGTCGAGGTTTTGATACAGGTCTTTGTTCATTGCAGGCAGTATACGCGGCGAAGAGCTGCACCTATCTTAGCACTGCTTTGCTTGGGGAACTGTTCAAAGCCTTCGGTTTTGCGGGTTATTGCTTCTTCTTTATACTTCTCCTCCACACTCAGCCCATAACCCCCTTCAGTACAGGTCAGTAATGACTGACTTACCGTTTGGCGTAAATCTGTTTCACAGTTTTCAGCGATTCTCCCCGCAACATGGAAATCTGTTTCATCCGCTTTCGTATAATTAATGTCGACTCTCAAAATAAATTAATTTGACTGGTTAAAATTCACCTTTGAGTGGGCATTATCCAAGCCATCCGATGGAGAATAGAAATCGGACTTGGATACAGTTCACGACACAAAGGAGTAGCTATGAAAGCACCTCGCTATCTGCTCGCCACCACTTTGCTGGGCCTGAGCCCACTGGTGATGCCGCACGCGGCCTTGGCAGATCAATTATTCAATAACGGCGATTTCAGCGATGGAACTAACGCCTGGTGGGTGGCCGGCGGCCGCATGGAAGCAGAAGATAACGCGGTGTGTGTCACCTTCGACCACACTGGCAGCAACCCTTGGGACATTATTCTCGGTCATAGCGGGATGGGTTTAGCAGAGGGTGCAGAATACCAACTGAGCTTTAAAGCCTGGGCCGACAAAGAGACCGAACTTAAAGCCCTTATTCAGCATGGTGGTCCTCCATACACCCATTACATCATTCAAGACATCGCGGTGGGTAAACAGCCTAAAGAGTTCAGCTTCACCTTTACCATGGAACACCCCAGTGACATGAAGGGTGAGTTCCATTTCCAGATGGGCGCCCAAAAACCTGCAACTATCTGCGGGACTGATTTCTCTTTGATTGGCGAAAGCTACTCCATGACCCGCTTCGCCGAGCCGGTGCGGATTAACCAAGTGGGCTACTTTACCGGTGGCGAGAAGATTGCCTCGGTGGCCAACGAGAGCCAGCAGCCAATATTCTGGGATCTGGTGGACAGCGACGGCGAGCTGATTGAAGCTGGCGCCACCCAGATCTTTGGTACCAACCCTGAGTCGGGCGAATGGCTGCACTTGGTCGATTTCAGCTTTGTTACCGAACCTCATCGTCAGGTACGACTGATTGTCGATGGCAAAGAGAGCTACCCCTTCGATATCGCCGATGATATCTACAGCCAACTCAAGCACGATGCGCTGAGTTACTACTACCACAACCGCTCTGGCGTCGCGATTGAGGAGCGTTTTGTTCAGCGCCCAGATCTCGCCCGCCCAGCCGGCCACCCAGAAGACGTGGTGACCTGTTTTGATAAGACCGATGCGCAAGGCAACAAGTGGCCAGGCTGTGACTTCAGCATCGACACCACCGGTGGCTGGTACGATGCCGGCGACCACGGCAAATACGTGGTGAACAGCGGCATCAGCACCTGGACCTTGCTCAACCTGTATGAGCGCAGCCAATACCTCGACAAGCCAGAGCCGTTTGCCGATGGCAGTCACCCCATTCCAGAAGCGGGGAACGGCGTCAATGACCTGCTCTCTGAAGCGCGCTGGAATGTCGAGTTTATGCTGGCCATGCAAGTACCACAGGGCAAGAAAGTCTACGCCCCGGTGGGTAACCAGCTAGACAGCCTTCACCAGCTCAAGCTAAGCGAACTGGAAGCCGGCGGTATGGCCTTTCACAAGATTGCCGACGATCGCTGGACCGGCAAGCCACTGTCTCCCGCTGACAGCCATGAAAATCGCTATGTAGGCCAACCAAGTACTGCCGCAACCCTTAACCTGGCAGCGGTAGGGGCGCAGTGTGCACGTATCTGGAAAGACATCGACGGCGATTTTGCCAAGCAGTGTTTAACCGCAGCGGAGCAGGCTTGGCAAGCAGCCAAGCGCTACCCAGAGGTCTATGCCTACGATAATTTCACCGGCTCTGGCCCCTATGATGACTTCAACCTTGAAGACGAGTTCTACTGGGCGGCGGCTGAGCTGTACCTAAGCACCGGCAACAAAGACTACCTGGATGCGGTAACCAGCTCGAGCTTCTTCTTGAACACGCCTAAAGGGGATATTCAAACCACCGGTGATATCTTCTGGCAACAAGTGGGTCCTTTGGGCACCATCAGCCTGGCAGTTGTCCCCTCGAAACTCGATGCCAAGCATGTGAAAGCAGCCCGCGAGGCGATCATCGAAACCGCCGATAAGTACGCAGCACAAGTCTATACCCAAGGCTATCGCCTGCCCTACCAAACCGAGGAGTACCCATGGGGCTCGAACTCGAACGTGGTGAATCGCGGTATCTTCCTCGCCTATGCCAGCGACTTCAGCGGTGACAGCCGTTACTTGCAAGCCGCAGCCCACGGTATGGATTACCTGCTAGGTCGTAACCCGCAGAACTTCTCCTACGTGAGTGGCTACGGCACCGATGCGCTGAAAAATCCGCATCACCGCTTCTGGGCGCATATCGTTGATGAGAACTACCCACTAGTACCACCAGGCGTGCTAAGTGGTGGCCCGAACTCGATTAGCTTCAGCGACCCCGCTGCCGCATCGCTGAAAGGCCGCTGCATCATGCAGACCTGTTACTTGGACGATATTGGCGCATGGACCTTGAACGAGGTGACCATCAACTGGAACGCGCCACTGATGTGGGTAGCCAGCGTACTGGATGAGCAAGCACTGGCGGTTGCTGATAAGTAAGCCGCTCGTTTAGATGTATTACCAATAAAAAGGGCCTGCGATATTGCAGGCCCTTTCTGGTTGTTAGCACGGCTACAACTTAAACACTTCCACCGACTGATTCAGATCCCCCGCCACCTCAGACAAGCGCCCGGCTAGCTCAGTATTACCTTGGGCATTCTCGAAGGTGTTCTTGGCGTGGTCGTTAATCTCAACAATGCTCACGTTGATCTCACTGGCTACATTGGTTTGTTGCTCAGCAGCGGTGGCGATCTGGCTGTTCATCGATTGGATCACCTGTACCGCTTCTTGGATCGCAGTCAGCGCCTCGTTGGCCACAGCAGAACGCTCAGCGGTGCTTTGCGCGCTCTGTACATTACCCCCCATTAAGCTCACCGATTTTTTCGCCTCGCCCTGCAAGCGGGTGATCATCTCTTGAATCTCATTGGTGCTCTCTTTGGTGCGATTAGCCAAGCTGCGCACCTCATCGGCAAGCACCGCAAAACCACGGCCTTGCTCGCCAGCACGGGCGGCCTCAATCGCTGCGTTGAGCGCCAGCAGGTTGGTCTGCTCGGAGATGCCATCAATCACATCGAGGATACTGCCAATGCTCAGGGTGGATTGCTCGAGGCTGTTGATCACCCCCTGCACTTCTTCCACCCCTTGCAGCAGCTCATTGAGCTGGGCATTCATCGAAGTCACCACCTCCATGCCGTCCTTGGAGCGATGACTCACATCATCAACTACGCTCGAAGCCTCCAACGCATTACGCGCCACCTCTTCCACCGTCACCGTCACCTGGTGCATCGCGGTGGAGGTTTGCTCGAGTTGCTGCATCTGCTCCTCCGAGCTTGCCGACACCTCGCCAGAGGAGGTTGCCATCGCCTGCGATGAGCTGGCCACGTCTTCGGCAGAGCGATTGATGCTGGTAATGGTTGCCCGCAGATTCTCCACCATCTGCAGCATTGCCGCGTATACCCCGGTCTCTTTGCCAGTGCCGGGTTCTAGCTGCAGGTCGCCTTTGGCGACTCGTCGCACCATCGCTTCAATCTCTGTCGGCTCGCCACCAATCGGCAGGTACATGATGCGGGTAATCAGCAGGTAGGTACCAACCAGGCTCAAGCCAATTACGACTAGTGAAAGCAATACCGTCGTCAAGGCATTGTCGGTGGAGGCCTCGGTGATTTCGTCCCACTTATCCCACGACCACACAGTCCACTTTAGGCTGGGGATGCGCTGGGAAACCACAAAGTACTCGTCGCCTTCATGGCTATAGCTGTGTTCACTGGAAGGTGCTGAGTTATATGGCTGGTAAGAGGGATAAGAATCAAACAAGCTCTCACCGATCAGCTCAGGTATTGCCGAAGCCAGCAAGAAGCCAGCAAGAAGCCATCCTCACGTGTGACCCATAGCTGAAGGTCATCGGATAGACCATCCACAAATCGGGTAATGTCTTCAAGGCCAAGGTTCATACTCAGGATGCCGACAATCTTGCCTTGCCGTTTCACCGGCACCGCCATCGCCATCACAATGTTCTTGCTGGCACTTAAATAGGGCGTGGTGATGATATAGGCTTCATCGTTTAGCCCGCGCCGATACCACTCTCGGTTCAGCGCTTTGGCGTTAAAATCTGGGATAAAGCCGCCGTTATTGGCTGCGAATGTGGCCCCGGACTCCAGCCCAACATAAGAGTTCAACACCTTGTTGGTCTCTTTCAAGGAGAGCAGCAGACGTAGCAACTCTTTCTCATCCGTGATGCCCGAAGCGTCAACCGGTAGCTCTTCCGACACTGTTTTAAGCGAGTCGAAGTAGCGTTCCATTTTTTGCTCTAGTGCGTGGGTAATCAACTTGGAGCTACTCTCGAGCTGTAAGGTGTAGGCGCTAACCGACGCCGAACGAAAGTTAATATAACTGGTCACCGATATCAGCAAAATGCTGATGACAAAAAGCGCTGCGATGCAGCTAATTATTTTGGCCTTGGCTGACATGTGTTTCTCCCTGTTTCCCTGTCGCAAGCAGCCCCCTTGTTACTGTTGTTCTTGGGGGGATGGACCTAAGCCTAGTAAACGAAGGAGAAATGTGGGGAGAATTGCAGCGAGCAGCGCGCCCTTTTGAGAGCGTGTTGGCAAGTTCGCAGGGGCTTAAGCCAAGTGAGGCAGCTACGCCGTAATCAAGGTGCTGTGGGCGACCAGCACTTACCAACGCCCGTTGAGCTCAACCCAAACGCGAGAGAAGCTAAAGCGCCCATTGGCTTGCTCACCATCAAACATACCGCTTATCTGCGCGGTCACCACCACCACAGCAGCCTGCTGGATGGGGCTGATCTGCATCGCTTCCAGCTCGATACTGTGGAATAGAAACAGCCGCTGGCGATGAAAATCCAGCTCTTGCAACTTATCCATACGTTGCCCGAGATGGTTGGTGAACACCAAGTCATCGGCCAACAGCTGGCTGAGCTCGGTGGTATCGGAGTAGAGCATGGCCAAACGTAAACGCTCTTCAAGCGCCTCAATCAACGGGATCATCAACTCACACCTTCTGTGGGCAAAGAGATGACTGCTGGCTCGACAACACAACTGATACCCAGTAGCCACTGATAGTTATCATATTAATATGTGCAGCTAGGCACTACCACTGAAAGTTTGCCATTCTGCTGTATCCACCATTGGATTGCCCCGGAGATAGCCCTCTCGGCAAAACAGTCGACACCAGCGCCGCGGGTGGTAAAATTGCCCGCCTCACTTCCAGACGAGCCTGTCATGCTAAGTTATCAACACGAATATCACGCCGGAAACCACGCCGATGTCCTAAAACACTGGCTGCTTATCGAGTGCGTTCAGCACCTACAGAAAAAAGATAAGCCCTTTGATTACATCGATACCCATGCCGGCGCTGGCTTGTATGACCTGAACTCCAAGGAAGCGCGCAAAACCGGCGAGAGCGATCACGGCGTGAACAAGTTCGACTTAGCCGAGCAACCCGGCCTGGAAGCCTACCACCAACTGGTGAGTGAGCACTTGGGTCAGCAGCGCTACCCCGGCTCGCCCATGCTAGTCAAACAGCAACTACGCCAAGGCGACCGCGCCTGGCTGTTTGAGATGCACCCGCAAACCATCACCAAGCTGGAGCAAAGCTGCGCCAAGCGCCGCTCGTGCATGGTCCACAAAGAAGATGGCTTTAAAGGCCTGCTGCGCCTGCTGCCCACCCCGAGCCGTCGTCCACTGGTACTGATAGATCCCTCTTACGAGATCAAGTCCGACTACCAAACCGTGGTCAAGGTGATGTCGCAAGCCTACAAAAAGTCCCCGCAAGCGATGCTGCTGCTGTGGTATCCCATGGTGCATCGCGCCACCATCGACCAACTGGAGCGTGATATTCAGGACAGCAATATGCGTGATGTGCACCTGTTTGAGCTGGCAGTGGACGAAGACCATCAACAAGGCATGACCGCATCCGGCATCATTGCGGTGAACCCGCCGTGGACCTTAGCCGAGCGCTTCAAGCAAGTGATGCCTGCCGTATCAGAGCAGCTGGCAGTGGATGGAGTATCGCGCTGTCGTTATGAGCGACTGACTGCTGAATAAACGCCTTTAGCGGAGCACTACTCCGCCAACGCCAAAGCTTCACCACAGGCTTGCAGCATTCTTGAGATAATACGCCGCTCTGCAGGTACATACTCGAGCTGGTACTTGTCCACAATACTGTCGAACACGCTAAGGTACTCACAGCGATAGTCATGCGCTGGCGGCATCCACTCATCCGGTCCTTTGTCGCCTTTTTGGCGATTGAGTGAGGCGGAAACTGGCAGCAGGTTGTCCCAA
Organism: Aliagarivorans taiwanensis DSM 22990; assembly: GCF_000429505.1. Classification (GTDB taxonomy): domain Bacteria; phylum Pseudomonadota; class Gammaproteobacteria; order Enterobacterales; family Celerinatantimonadaceae; genus Aliagarivorans; species Aliagarivorans taiwanensis. Next base: position 239,674 of record NZ_AUBZ01000001.1, read on the forward strand.
TCGTTGGCAAACTCAGCCTTTTGCTCGCGGCTCCAGCGCCAGGCGCCGCGTCCGTGGGCCCAGCTCAGTGGCACGATATGGTCAATATCGATATCACTGGCCGCATAGAGCTTCTCCCCTGAATACACGCCCTGCCATTTACCGCCATCAACCACACACTCGCGCTCGTCCCGGTAGCTGACCGGCTTCACCGACATAGCAACCAAGAGCTCGGCGCGGGTATTGCGGCAATCACCGTTGCGGTCCAGCCAATGGGGGTAATCACGGCGATTATAAGGCGTGCTGTAGAGCCGCCCTTCCTGCTCTGCTTCAGCGATAGCTTGAGCGGGGGCGGCGGCATTCTTCGGCAACCTACCACCGCTTTGTAAGCAGGCCGCTAAGCAGTCAAAGGCGGTGAAATTCTTGGTGCGCAGATAGCTCGGTGAGCTTTGCTCGTGGCAGATCCCGGAACGGCTAAGCTTTACCGGGGAAGCGTGAGCTGAAGGAAATAAAACTGGAGAAAAGAAAACTGAATAAGCGGAGACAATCAGTAGCAGGGGGAGAGCAATAGCCTTAAAACGCGGTAACACACTAACATCACAAGCAAAAATCGATTGGGGCCATTACAGCACATAAGCCCCCGAATGAGAACGGCGACAAGCTCTCATCATCAACCTGCCACCATCAACAACGCCGCGACGCTAGCGGACCAAGGTAGATGAGCTAGCGGGCAAAGATAGGCGAGTTCACCGGTGACACCATCACCGCTGGCTGGCTAAACATCAGCAGGCCCATTGCCCCAAGCAGCAGCGCAAAACTCAGAGTAAGCGTTAAAAACAGGTAGCGGCCAAACGCAGAGTCGCTACCCATATACCGGCGCAGCACACTACCACCGAAGCGGGCAAATAGCGCGAGGAAGGCCACCGCTGTGGCAGTGCCCAGCCCCATAGCGAACGCGCTCACTATTCCCAGCCAGAAATAGCCCAAGACCTGAGAGAACACCAACACCATCAAGGCGCCGCTACACGGGCGCATACCAATACTCACAACGATTGAAGCATAGTCTTTCAGGCGACTCGCTTTAGCCACCTGCTCGCTATCAGCCACATGCTTGTGCCCACAGGAACACACTGCCGAATGCTGATGTGCCACCGGTTTCAAGGAAAACGCTTAGCCTCCTTCGACAACCAAGCTAGATATCTTCTTCACCTTAAGGGTTGGCGCGCTGCTTTTAAACGCCTTCAGGCCATTCCAGGCAATACGCACCGCCAGCAAACTCATCAGCGCATAGCTGATGCGAATAAGATGTTGCGATTGCTCCGTCATCTCGGTGGTACTGCTGGCCAGCACCAACATACACACCGTTACCATCGTAATAGCGACTGCGGCTTGCATCAGCGAAGCCGCCAGCGATAGGCCTACCGTTGTGGCAAGCTTGGTGGGATGGGTGGCAAGATAGCCGGAGATGATCACCTTGCCATGGCCCGGTCCAATGGCATGCATAACCCCGTAAACGTAGCTGGCGGTGGCCGCATAGTAGGCCGTCTTCCAAGGATGCAAATGCACTTGGCTAAACAACTGGCTGATTTCGCGGTTGAGCTGCATCTGCAGTAGCTTCGACTGGAACAGCAGCTGCGGGAAGTAATGCCAAAGCGCCGCACACAATGCGCCAAACACCAGCATAGACACAGCGAGCCCCCGCCACGCTTTGGGGGCACGCAAACGCGCAAACTTCAGGTTGGAATCAGAGTAAATCACAGCGAACCTCACCGTGCTGGGTAAACATCTCGCCCAGACTGTCGTCGGGGTCGGCATCGGCAGGCAGTGACAAGGCGTAGTTTATCAGCTCTTGGCTGGGTGTTGGCTCGATGATATCCACCTCGCACAGCCCTTGTAGCTCAATCGACAGATCCAAGTCCATCTCCCCCCGCCAGCTCATATCGATAAAGTAGCTGGGATCATAGACACGCAGTGAAAGGCTCTGCTCCGACAACGATACCGGCTCAGCCAGCGGCAGATAGAAGCTAAAGCTGACCACCCGCCCCTGCAAGCTCACCCGCGGCTGGCTCCCCTCGCCAAATGCGACTAACTGTTCGCCCTGCTTTAGCTTGGAGAAGTAGTGGTGATAGTGAATGTTGCTGAGTATATGAGCTGCCATATTATCGAGGGTTTGCTGACGCTGCGGCTCGTCAAGGTCCTTTCCATCGAGCATGAACACCGATGTCATCGGGTCGAACTGCCAGATATAGGAGATACCGGTGAGTTGACCATCTTTACCCACCAACAGGGTTTTTACATCAATCCAAGAGTGCGGATGGGCTAGCGCCGTGCCGCTCAAGCTCGCTATCATGCTCACAACAGCGGCCACGACTCTCAGGCCAAACATACATCGCTGGCTATCACCAAACCACTTCATCACTATCCTTTACACTAATCCAAGGCTTGTACAATCGTTGAGATATTGTGGGTCATCATCTCAACATAACTGCCCGCCCCTTCCGCCGGCGCAGACAAGGCATCTGAGTAGAGCTTACCGCCCACCTTAGCGCCGGTTTCTCGAGCAATTTGCTCAATTAAGCGAGGACTGGAGACATTCTCTACAAACACCGCCTGTATACCTTGCTCGCGGATTTGACGAATGATCTTCGCGACGGTTTCAGCAGAGGCCTCTGACTCGGTGCTTAAGCCCTGAGGAGCGGTAAAGTCGAGCTGGTAAGCCTGCCCGAGATAGGCAAAGGCATCGTGGGAGGTAATCACTCGGCGCTGGTCGTCGGCCAGCGTCGCTACTTGCTGCTGTAGTTGCCGCTCCAATGCATCCAACTCAGCAAGGTAGGCTTGGCTATTTTGGCGATAGTAATCAGCGTTACTGGGGTCAGCCGCAATCAAGCCATCGCGAATATTGGCAACATATAGCTTGGCATTGGCGACACTATGCCAAGCATGGGGATCGTAACGGCCGTGATGATGATGGCCGCCTTCCTCTTGATGATCGTCATGATGCTCTTCATCGAGGCCTTGGTGCTCATCGCTATGCTTAGCATGAGTGTCCTCATGATGGTCATCGTGCTCGTCAGCGTGATGCTCGTCTTTGTCGTGGTGTTCATCATCATGCTGGTCTTCACCATCGTGATGTTCATCCTTATCGTCGTGATGCTCACCGTGCTCGGTGTCTATCAAGTCAACGCCACGGGTTGCTTCGACCAGCAATCCATCGAATTCCGTCGACTCAACAAAACGCTCCATCCAACCCTCGAAGCCTTGACCGTTGACGATCAACACGTCAGCCTGCGCAACCAGCCTGCCGTCCATGGGCGAGGGCTGAAACATATGGGTATCGCCATTGGCAGCGACCAAGTTCGACAGCGCGATCTTGTCACCGCCCACATGGCGAGCAAAGTCTTCCAGCACACTGAAACTTGTCACCACCTTAATCGGCTCTGCCCCCAGCGGTGCGGCCGCGCCGAGTAACAAGGCCAGCGCCCCATAAATCGTTGAACGTTTACCCATTAGATAACCTCCCTGTTATTTGAATTTGAAAGCGAAGCCGCGCTGGGGCGGCGCAGTATTCCGCGCAGTGGCCCCAATAGCACCGACAATACATACCCCACCGCCAAGGCCAGCACGATGCTCGGACTGGTTGCCAAACCAAAATAAAACGACAGCAATAAGCCAAGCCAACAGGCACTGGCAGCAATAATGGTTGCCGCCACTAAAAGGCTGCCCAAATGCTTAAACCAGAAACGTGCGATGCAGGCGGGCAATATCATCAAGCCCACCGCCATTAAGGTTCCGAGGGCATGAAAGCCGGCCACCAGGTTGGCCACCACCAACACCAAGAAAACAAAGTGAGCCAGTTTGCCCATTCCACCAAAGCTACTGAGATACTCGCTATCGAGACACTCGAGCACCAACGCGCGGTAGACAACGGTCAGCAGGCACAAGCTTGCCAAGCTGGTCACCAGCAGCAGGGTTAAAGCGGTATTGTCGAGTGCTAAGGCGGTGCCAAACAGCACATGCAGCAGGTCAACGTTACTGCCCTTGGCGGAGATCAGCAGGACCCCAAGCGCCAGAGAGCCCAAGTAAAACGCCGCCAGCGTACTGTCTTCACTGTTGTTGGTTTGCCGCGCGGTTGCCCCTGCCAGTAAGGCCACCAGCAGACCCGCAGCCAGCCCGCCAAGTGTCATCGCAACCGCTGACAAGCCATACAGCAAGTAGGCTAAGGCCGCTCCGGGCAAGATCGCATGGGCCATCGCGTCGCCGGTCAGGCTCATTCGGCGCAGCATTAAAAATACCCCAACCGGCGCAGCACCAAGTGATAGCACCGCGCAGCCAAACAGCGCCCGACGCATAAACTGGAACTCAACGAATGGGTCAAAAAGTAAGGAGAAAAGATTAAACAACTCAGGCATAACGACTGGCAGGCTCTTTTTCGATGGGCACAGGCTTGAGGTGACTCGACGTTTCTCCCCACGCTTGAGCAATGTTATCAGCCACCAGCACCTCACGACTCGGCCCCAAGGCAATGGCTTCACCGCTTAGCAATAAACAGCGCTCAAAGTGGCTGCGGACAATCTCTAAATCATGGATGGCTGCGACCACCGTACAGCCTCGGCGCTGCAGGCTAGCGAGCTCATCGAGCAATAGGCTAACGGTAGCCTCATCGACGCCATTAAAGGGTTCATCTAGCAGCATCAACTTGGACTGCTGAAGCATGGTGCGGGCAAACAATACCCGTTGGAACTGACCGCCAGAGAGTTGGTCGAGCATACTATCGGCCAGATCGGCAATATTGAGTTTCTCCAGCACCGCATTCACTTGCAGCCGATGCGAGCAGCGAAAGCCTCGCCAAAGGCCAAGCTGGTTCCACAGGCCAGTGCTAACAAATTGGCGCACATTCACCGGGAAACTGCGGTCGACCATGCTGGCTTGCGGCAGATAGGCGATATCACGCCTTGGGTTGAGCGAGTAGTCGAGCTGGCCTGCTAGCGGCTTCATCGCGCCACGCAGCACATTCAGCAAGGTCGACTTACCCGCCCCGTTGGGCCCAACCAGTGCAAGGCTCTGGCCCTTGGCTAGCGCAAAGCTCACTTGGCTGAGTATCGGCTGGGCCGGATCGTAACCCAATGCCAACTCAGTGACAGCGGCAACCTTAGTCACTACTGCAGCACACCGTTTGCGCAAAACAGCAACAACGCGGCAATTCCAAGTAAGACCAAACAACGGCCACCCAAGCCCAAATAGTAAAACCCCATGCCGCTCCCTTATACAAAATGTTACAACATATCATCAAACGATACGTTCAAAGTGAAAAAACATCAAGCTAAAGTAAATGATTACCATTATCACTTAGTGAGATTTTATTCTTTGCAACCGCGCGCGTTTAACTAACGATCAAAACGCAAGCGCATTACCTCTGGTCGCGCACCTACCGTCTGCCCATCAAAGACTTGCTGGCCATTCACCCAGGTTGATTCGATACGCGCGCCAAAGGTCACGCCATCAAATGGCGACCAGCCACAGTGATAGAGGCTGTTCTCGTGGGTAACGTGGGTTGAGGACTCACAATCAACCAGTACCAAATCAGCAAAGAACCCTTCGCGGAGAAAGCCACGCTCGGCGACCGCAAAACGCAGTGCCGGATTGTGCGAAACTTTCTCAACCACTTGCGGCAGGCTCATACGCCCCTGCTTTACATGCTCCAGCAAGCTGAGTAAGGCATGTTGCACCAGCGGCAAACCAGCCGGCGCCTTGTCATAATCCACCTGCTTTTCATCCCAGGTATGCGGCGCGTGATCGGTGGCGATAATGTCGATTTGGCCGCTATGTAGCGCCTTAATCAAGGTATCGCGATCGCTGGGGTACTTCACCGCGGGGTTGCACTTAATCAGATTGCCGCGATCGGTGTAGTCTTGATTGCTAAACCACAGATGATGCACACAGGCTTCAGCGGTGATGTGCTTGCCCGCAATGGGGCCGGCGCTGAACAAGCTCAGCTCCTTCTCAGTGGTAATGTGCAGCACGTGCAACTGGCTGCCATGGCGCTTGGCTAAGTCAACCGCATAGGACGAGGAGGCATAACAGGCTTCGGCATCGCGCAAACGCGGGTGATCGTCGATGGTGAAGATGCTCTTTTGCTTGAGTAACTCAGTACGATTGCGGCTAATTACCGGACCACTTTCGCAGTGGGTGACAATCAGTACCGGCGATTCACGGAAGATATCGTCCAGCGCCTGCGGCGCTTCCACCAACAGATCGCCCGTCGATGCCCCCATAAACACCTTCACGCCGCAGTGCTTGGTGGGGTCGAGTCGCTTTATCTGCTCTAGGTTGTCTTCGGTGGCTCCCAAGTAGAAGCCATAGTTGCCGTAGGCGCTGTTCGCGGCAATCGCGTACTTTGCCTCCAGCGCTTCAATAGTAGTCGTAACGGGGCTCACATTGGGCATCTCCATAAAGCTGGTGATACCGCCCGCGACGGCTGCGCGCGACTCACTGGCAATATTGCCCTTGTGGGTGAGCCCCGGCTCACGAAAGTGCACTTGATCGTCAATCATACCGGGAAGCAGGTAACGGCCACCGCCTTCAATTACCGTGTCATTGGCTTGCGGCGTAATCTCGCGCTCAATGCGCTCGATTCGTTGGCCACTAATCCGAAGATCTCCCTCGCTGATCTTACCTTCGTTCACGATTCGGACGTTCTTAATCACGGTAGCCGCAGCCATAAGCCTGTTCTCCTGTATCTAATCTTGCCAGCTATATTGAGTGCCATTCGCTCACCATCGGTCTGACAAACCTAAGGCGATAAAACAATATGTTACAACGTATCATTTAGAACCTATGCTAACCCATTACGTGTTGGATGTGCAGCGTAAAGCCGCGCATCTTTGATGATTGTCAGTAACCAGGTCGGCGTTGGGACGACGTGATGAATGAGGAGAGTCGATAGAGGGAAAGAGAGTTGCCGCGTAGACCACAAGAAGTGCAAGCAGGGCAGGATGCCGGTGGACTAGCGCCACACCGGCTTATTTTGCTATCGCTCTGCTGAATAGGGATCTTCAGCGAGGATATAAGCGCGCAAATCAGCGCGTTGTGGTTGGCTCTCCAGCCAGGTTCTGATTGCTTTAACCTTGGCGTAGGTCTCGTCACCAAACTTATCGTTATAGATATCACTGAAGCTTTGCTTAGCGCTCTGCTCTTTAATCTGATTCTGCCACTGCTTGGTCACCAGCGCGTTTAGCGAACCGGCCAGGCCTTCAGATTTCAGCAGCTCCCATTCGCCACTGTCCAACCAGATACCGCCTACGGCAGCGCTGTAGTCAACACGGTGTTCGTTGGTGGATGAGATACGGAATTTGCGCATGATGGCGCCAGATACCGGACAAATCAGCGCTTTCTTAGTGTCGGAGGCTTCATCTGACTCAAAGGCAATGTTCTCAGCAAACACGTAATCGGCGTTACGCTCTTTCCAGGCCACAAAGTCCTCGATCAGAATCCAATTGCCGCCACAATGTGTACACGTATGGGCTCTGAACTGGCCCTCAATAAAACAAGGCGTCAAGTCTCCTTGCTTACAGCTAGTGCACTTCATACTACCCTCTCCAACTCGTTAAAAATTCTTATTCATGCGTTTGGCGAGCGCTCAGCGATTGTGCTGACGCGGGCCATCTTCGCGATACGGGCCAAGATTAACACTATCGATTTTTCTTATCTATCAGACGCTTAAAAGCTATATATTTTGGTGAGGGTGGTGATGTTTTGGTGATGTGCGCCACTACTTAAACCAGCCAGATGCCAATCCTCAAGCCCTACTCCAAGGGGAGCGTTTGCTGGCTCTTTATCTCTTTCACCGAGATGCTGGAGTGAAGCGCGCTCACCCCTTTTACCCGACGCAACTGGTGAATGCGGTCGTAGTACTCATCCAAATCCCGGGCGATGACACCTGAACGATATAATCCGCCCCACCAGCAGTGCAATGGCACATCGGTATCCACTCGGTAGCTGCCACAAAGGCCTCAAACGCATCGGTACTCTCTACCTCGTGGCTACTTAAGGTCACCTGCGTAAAGCCCACCATAGTAAAGCCCAGCTTCTTGCGATTGAGCACCGCAGAGTACTCACTGATATAGCCCTCGTCTTCCAGGCGCTTCCAGCGGCGCCAGCAGGGTGTTTCGCTCAGATTTACCTTCTCGGAAAGCTTGCTGTTGCTAATTCGCCCTTCAGCTTGGATATGTTTGAGCATGGTAATGTCGGTATCATCCAACTTCGCTTGAGCATTTTCCTTCATATATAAATCCATATTTAAAAGATTCCTTCCTCACAAGGTCTAATCATAATGCAAAAGGCAACGTTCTTTCAGGGTAATTGCATAGACTATCCAGATTAACTCTGTAAATGGTCTGCTTAGGGAAGAACGCTATGGATACACAACTTGTCATCGCTTTTTTGGTGTTCGCCTTTTCGATGTGTATTACCCCCGGGGCGGGAAACGTTGCCTTGTTGGGGATTGCCAATCGCTACGGCTTCTCTGGCGCGATTCCCTTTGTTGTTGGCACCAGCTTAGGGGTACTGCTGGTGTTTGCCGGCACCAGCGCCGGGCTGCTCGGTGTGCTGACGCGCTACCCCGCACTCTTTCTGACACTTAAGTACGTAGGCGCCGCTTACTTACTGTATATGGCATGGGGTATCAGTCGCTTTCAAAACGATGCTGGCGCAGATGCAAGTGCAGATGCAGAATCGAGCTCCGGCTCAGGCATGCTATCGGGCGCGTTGCTGCAGATCCTCAACCCCAAAGCTTGGATAGCAGCGATGACAGTGTTCACCCAGTTCAGCAATCCGAACTACAGCCTGCTACAACAGGCAGTGGTGGTGTGCTTAGCGTTTACGCTGGTGACACTGCTCTGCACGTCGGTCTGGGCACTGTGCGGGTCACTACTGATGCGCCTGCTGCAGTCCCCACGGCAGGTGCGTCGAGTAAGCCAAGGCCTGGGGCTGACCTTGGCGATAACGGTGGTGTTTATGCTGGCCAACTAGGCCAAGTTGTAGTCCAAGGTGCCGCGGATTGGATAGTGATTATCGGGGTCGCGGATCCACGCTAGGCCGCGACTCAAGGCACCTAACTCTGGACGTACGAAGGGATTGTTCGAGATATCCACCACATGCAGCTTGCCGAACTCGTTCACCACAAACAGTCCCGGCTCGGCAAAGTTATGGTCGGTCTCTTGTTCAGAGCGAGGTAACGATATGTACACGCCCAAGGTTTTCATCTGCTCTTCGCTTAAGCCATAAGCAATTGGGAAACTGACCTCTAACTTCTCCAGGTGGGTTTCGAGCTGCGCCTTGGAATCAGCCGATACAGCTAAAATGTCGACCCCGGCATCGGCAAAGGCCTGCTTGTAGCCTTCTAGCTCGTTGAGGTATTTGGTGCACAACGGGCAGTGCTTACCGCGATACACAAACACCGCTTGCCAGGTGGCATCACCCTGCGGCTTGCCCAGTACCACCTCGTTGTCATCAAGCAGCACCGCACTGATATGTGGAAAGTCATCGCCTGCTTTTAACTTGTTCGAATACGCCATGTTTACTCCGTGGATTGTTGAACGCACAGCCGTAAGTGTGGAAGCCGACTCCTTGAAGTTCAAGCAGTTAACTTTTAGTAACCTGCGCAGAATTTACCTACCGTGACAGGCTTTCGCGTTGCAGTGACTGGCTTGGACATCTAAGGTAAGTCCATGAACTTGATTTAGTTTTTATCTAATGAACATTGATCACCTAAAACTGTTTGTACGCTTGGCCAGCACCGCCAACATCAGCCAGGCAGGTCAGGAGCTGGGGCTATCGCCGGCAGTGGCCAGCACCCATGTCTCCAAGCTCGAAGAGAGCCTAGGGGTGCGCTTGGTGCATCGCACCACCCGTAAGGTCTCGCTTACCGAGGAGGGTCAGGCCTTCTTGCCCCATGCCGAGGAGGTGCTCACCCGGGTGGAAGCGGCGCGAGCCTCGGTGGGAGCGGGGAATACCCTACCCTCTGGCATTCTTCGGGTAACGGCCCCCGCCTCTTTCGGCCGCATGCACCTGATACCGGCACTGAGCGATTTTCAATCCCAGTACCCAGAGCTTAAGCTTGACCTGCGCCTCAGCGATACCATCGTGGATTTGGTTGAAGGCGGCTTCGATATCGCCATTCGTGATGCAGTGTTAAAAGACTCTACCTTGGTGGCACGCAAGCTGGCCAGTGACCGGCGCTTGACGGTAGCCTCCCCCGCCTACTTGGCCAAACACGGTCAGCCGCGGCACCCGGATGAGCTAAGCCAGCACCAATGCATCACCCTTTCGGGCCTGGATCTTTGGCACTACGACAGTCCCACTGGCCCACTAGCGGTTAAGGTTTCAGGGCTGCTGCGCACCGATAATGGCGAGGCGGTGCGCGATGCCAGTGTTAATGGCTTGGGCGTCACCATCAGCTCGACCTGGTGTTGCTATCAGCAGCTGCAACGTGGCGAGTTAGTGCCAGTGCTCGAAGACTATCCATTACTCTCAGATACTGCAATCTGGGCGGTCTACCCTAGCTCGCGCTTGTTAGCGCCCAAGGTCAGGGCCTTTATCGACTTCTTTGCTGAGCGCTTTGCCGAGCCCTATTATTGGGAGCAATAAGGCCGCTCTGTAGGCCGATTCCTTTCAGTCGACGAGCATTGGCAGCCATCGAGCATTAGTCTCCACCGAGGTAGCAGCACTCGCGTTTACCAAGAAAAGGTCTGAATGATCTGCTGCTGGGTAATGGGGTTAGTCGCCACCTCGTGATTGATGCGCTCTAAGAATGCATGACGTGCCTGTGGCAGCATACCGCGCATCGGTGAGATGTTATTGCCATGATCCCCCCAGTAGTAACACTCAAAGTCTTGCAGATTCTCCAATAAGTACTGCTCTTCTTGTAAGATCTGCAGCGGAGAGGGCAAGCTAAAGCGCCCCTGCTCCACCTCACGCTCCAGTTCAGTGCCCGGCTGTATCGCCAGCGCCATTGGCGCAATCTCCTCTGGCTTTAGCTGATTTACCAGCGCTGTGGTCGCCTCGATGTGCTGTTTGGAGCGCTCGCGCCCGCCCAAGCCAAAGATAAACGAGGCTAACACGCGAATACCGGCTTGCTTTGCACGTGCCATGCCTTCGATGGCATGCTCCGGCGTCATGCGTTTGCCAATGCGCTCCAACACCTCGCGATCGCCCGACTCTAGCCCGGCGTACACCATGTTCAACCCCGCTTGACGGATCTTGATAAGCTCTTCCACACTCTTGCGCCGCAAATCGTTAAACCCCGCATACATCGAGATATTTTGAACCTCTGGGAACGTAGCCGTAATCTTGTTCAGTACTTTAACCAAGCAGTCGGTGCGCGCCGCCATCACATTGCCATCGATAAGGAATATGGACTCCACGCGATGATAGCGCTGGCGTAAACCCTCAATATCTTGAAACACATCGTCAAGATCGCGGATCGTAAATCGTTTATCGCGAAACATGTTGCAGAAAGTGCAGGTGTTAATGGAGCAGCCCAGTGTTACCTGAATCAATACACTCTCCGCTTCTGTCCACGGGCGGTAAATCTTGCCTTCGTATCGCATCTTGAAATCTCCGGTTGTCACGCCTCAGGGATTTAGTTGCTCGGCGTGATGAACGATGCAGCGAAGATTAGCAGGCACTTATACAGGCGATAATCCTGACAGCTTGTGAATCAGTTTTTAGAATTTGTTGAGAATCGAGGGTTAATGTCGCCGCCAAGTAAGCACAGCGGGTAAAGCTAGGCGGGAGGCAAAAGAAAAGGCACTGCCCCCTAAAGGTATCAGTGCCTCAAAGGAGCTGGATGACTTAAAGGACTAAGGTTAATTGCTCAATCGCCGCCATCACCGCTGCACTCTTATCAGGGTCGAGCGCATCTGGGTGGGGCGAGGCAAAGCGGTGGCTATCGTTATCGAAATATTTTCCCGAGGCATCGGCAAACTCTTCGGAAAGCGCTGCTCGGCAGAGGATATCGGCCCCCACGCGCAGATCGCCACCGGCCACCCCAAAGGCATCTTTGACCATTTTGCTGCCGAGCATTGAGGCTGGATTGACCGCCACCACCAGCGGGCCACGTTGGTCTTGCTGATTGTTCAGGCCAATCACCCGCGACCAGATGGTAAGCGCCAGCTTGCTTTGGGCATAGGCTTGGCCATCGGAGAGTGCCTGTTCGCCATTTAGGGCAGCGATATTAACGCTGGCCTGCGCCGCAGACGAGAGGTTCACCACCCGCGCTTGAGGGCCCAGCAAGTCCGCCAGTTTCTGCATTAGCAGGTACGGCGCCAAGGTGTTCACCACAAAGCGCACATCTAAGCCGTTATCCGCCACGGTATTTGGCGTGTTGTAGACACCGGCATTGTTGATCAATACATCCAACTGCGAATGCTGCTGTTTAATGGAATCAGCCAAGATCTGCACCTCGGCAAAGCGCGACAGATCTGCTTGATAAGCGTCTATGGCAGCCCCGGGATAGCGTTCACTTAAGGCCTGGCGGGTGGCCGCTAACTTGGCGGCATTGCGTCCATGTAACAGCACATGATGGCCCTGCTCGGCCAGCATGCTGGCGGTTTCCAGGCCAATGCCATCAGTAGAGCCGGTTATCAATATGGTCTTGCTAACGGTAGGGTTGCTCATGTTGTCTCATTGTGTGATTAGATAAAACTACCGATAAGCATAGCGAATCGCAGTGAAGCTGATTACAACGCCTAACCATTAAAGAGAATTTAGATTCGGAAGATAATCAGGGCAGCAAACGCCGCCCTGAAATCTTAAATACGCCTATGAGGTTTACAGCTTTCGGATGGCTTGGATTTCTTGCTGATCAATGCCAAGAGACTCCAAAAACTTTTGGTGCTCCTCAGGCTCCATCTCTTCAAACTTTCTATGCCAACTCGTCATCGCAGCTTCATCAAAACCTGCAGCCTGCCTTACTTCTACCCAACGTCGTTTAGTGACCATTTTACTCTCCAATAGCTTCGGATCTTGCAGCAACACAACGATTGCTCGCTGCTACTCACGTAGTTTGCTTATCTCGGTTTCCAGTAACTCAAAGTGCTCTCTGAGCACTTTGGCCTGATCCGTAGATGCCTGTCGATTGAGCAGACTGTTAATACTTGCCACCGACAAACCATAACTGCGATAAGCAACAATGGTTTGCAACCGCGTAAGCTCGCTTTCACCGTACCAACGATAGCCATTGGCAGAACGCAGCTTAGGCGCAATCAATCCTTGGCGTTCGTAGTACAGCAACGTGGCTCGAGAAATACCGCAGCGTCTTGCTAAGTCAGTGACCGTTATCATCGTATTACCTGTTTGCTAATCGAGCGGAGAGTATCAAGGCTAAACCTTTAGACGGGTCAACAGGGATGATAGCGTCATTGATGAATAACATCTAAAAAGTACCCAGTTGGCACAGTGGTGGCTATTCACGCGCTAAGTGAAGAATTGAGCCTAAGCTGGTTAATGTTCAAAAATCCGGCGCATTAGTGGATCGCAACTTGCTTAGCCAGATCACATTTTAGCAATCACTGCCGTACGGCAAGCAACCGAGCCGATAATGAAGATTGATAGCAATGCCGCTACCTTGTATAGCGAGGCCACACCTAAGCAGCTACCAAAAAAGCTGTCCTACGACACCGCCATTGAGCCACAGCACCAATGCAGTGGCGATACACTGAAACGCATCGACTTTAGCCACACCACCAGCAAGGCCTTGATGGATTGGGTGGATGAACAAGTCGCCGAAGGCCATATGGCGCTGCCGTTACGGCAACACTTTGCCGATATGACCCTGCAGATCCCCGTCACCAGCCGCAACAACGAGATGCAATGGCAGGATGACGATAGCAACTGCCTTAACTTTATAGAACGAGCCGAAACCGCCATCGAAGCGGCACGCAGCAGCGGCGATAGCCAGACGAAACAGCACTTAGAGCAAGCGCTTGAGGTGATGCATCGCCACCAAGGCATGGCCATCGGCATCGATGCCCACGCCTAAGCGATGAGAAGGTGATTGCTATTGAGGTAAACTAGCGGTTGCCACTTTGACTGCGTTGGCGATTGCCGTTGGCTTGGCCACGCGAGTTAGGGTTGCGGCGGCGATTGCTGTTACGAGAGTTATTGCGCGGCTTACGTGGTGCCTCTGAAGCGCCCTCACCCGATTGCTGACTACCCGCATTGCCAGAGCTGTTAGCGCCGGTTTTTGGCTTATTTTTCTTTGGCTTCTTCGGTTTAACCGGTTTCAATGGCTTGGACGCAGACAAAGGATTGGTCGGCTCAAAGCCTTCCAACGATTGGCGCTCCAGGTGCTGCTGGGTCAATTGTTCAATCGCCACCAACAGCTTGTGCTCATCTTCCGAGACCAAGGAGATCGCATGACCGCTGGCACCCGCGCGACCTGTACGGCCAATCCGGTGCACGTAGTCTTCCGCCACGTTCGGCAGGTCGAAGTTCACTACCTGTGGCAGTTGGTCGATATCCAGACCACGTGCGGCGATGTCGGTGGCAATCAGTGCGCGGATGGCGCCCGATTTAAAATCGGCCAACGCTTTAGTACGAGCATTCTGGCTCTTATTGCCATGAATGGCGGCAGAGCTAATGCCGCGCTCTTCCAGCTTACGCGCAATACGGTTGGCGCCGTGCTTGGTGCGGCTAAACACCAACACCTGCTGCCAGTCGCCCTGCTTGATAAGCTTGGCCAGCGCGCCGGTTTTGCGGCTCTTATCAACCGGGTAGATCCACTGCTCAACGGTGCGCGCGGTGGCATTACGCGGGTTGACATCGATCTCAACCGGGTTGTGCACCAGACCTTTGGCCAGGGCGCGGATCTCATCGGAGAAGGTCGCCGAGAACAGCAGATTCTGACGTTTGGCCGGTAGCAGGGCCAAGATCTTTTTGATATCACGGATGAAGCCCATGTCCAGCATACGGTCGGCTTCATCGAGGATCAGCACCTCTAGCTGATTAAAGCGCACCGCATTTTGCTGGTAAAGATCGAGCAGGCGACCCGGTGTCGCCACCAACACATCGCAGCCGCGACGCAGCGCCATCATCTGCGGGTTGATCTTCACCCCACCAAACACCACCTGTGAGCGCAGCGGGGTGTGCTTACCATATACCGATACGCTCTCCCCCACCTGAGCGGCGAGCTCGCGGGTTGGCGTAAGCACCAAGGCGCGTACATTGTTGCTACCAGCACGTTGCCCACCGAGTAGGCGCTCCAATAGTGGCAAGGTAAAACCGGCAGTTTTACCGGTACCGGTTTGCGCAGCAGCCATTACATCCTGGCCGTCGATGACCGCAGGGATGGCTTGCTGTTGAATGGGAGATGGCGTGGTATAGCCTTTCTCTTCGATAGCTTTAAGGATGGCAGGTGACAGACCCAGGGAAGTAAAACTCATAATTGCTCTCGTTGCTGGCGCGGTGCACTGTGGAATCTGAAACCTACTCCACCGCTAAGTAGGGCGCGCAGCATACAGCAAGCACAGCTCAGGGGCCAGCAGATAATCTATCCAAGAGGTCGCAGTTGAACCGGCAAAACGTAGGCGCTACCGGTCACAGCGAGACGCAACCACACGCATTGCCTCTTAAAGACGGAAAAAGCGCCCGAAGGCGCTTTGTAGTAATTAAAGGAGGTGTAGCGTCGCTTAGCTATTCAGCGTGACAACCTTGATCCCTTCCATGCGGATGTTGGTTTCAACCGCTTCGGTCAGCTCTTCAAGTGGGAACTCATGGGTTACCAGCTTCTCGATGGGCAGGCCGATGGCTTTAATGCCTTTCATACACTCGATGGCATTCGGGTAGTCTTCCGGGCTGTAGGCCCAAGAGCCCACCAAGGTGATCTCCTTGTTGCAGATGTCGAAGTGCGGATTGATGGCCGCCTCGCCGTTGTCCACAAAGAAGCCCAGCTCACACAGGCCGCCACCACGGGCGATCAGCTTCCATACCGCAGATGCGGCCGCCGGTACGCCGGTGCATTGGAAGGCGAACTGCGCGCCACGGCCGTTGGTCAAGGCTTGAACGGCTTCAACCAGCCCCTCGGTGCCCGCAAACTTGGTGAAGTTCAGCACCTCGGTAGCGCCAAGCTCTTTGGCAAGCTCCAGACGAGAATCCTGGCCATCGATGGCGATGATGTTTTGCACGCCCAGCGTCTTCAGCACCGCAATAATCGACAGACCGATAGGGCCAGCGCCTTGAATCAGCACTGGTGATGCAAAGTTGATCAGGTTAGTGGTTTTAGCGCGCTCCACGGCGTGCACCGCGACTGCTACTGGCTCAATCAAAATGCGCTCTTTGACGTTGAACTCAGACACGTTAAAGAAAGTAGAACCGGCTTTCAGTACCAAGTAGTCGCCAAACCAACCATTGAAGCGGTTGTCTTCTTGCTCGCCCATCAAGCCGTAGCAGCCCATATTTTCACACAGGTTGGTGCGCCCCGGGGTAGCCTTACAAGGCTCACATTCACCACAAGGGATAATGCTGGTGATCACTTTCGAACCCAGCGCGACCGCCTTGCCGGTGGTATCGCAGGTCACGTTCTTGCCCAGTTTTACGATTTCACCGGTACCTTCGTGGCCCAGCACCACCGGAATCATGCCGAAGGGGTCGTTGCGGTATTCGTGCACGTCGGTGCCACAAACGCCACAGCCTTCGATCTTAACCAGAATCTCATCGTCGCCGATCTGAGGAATAGCAAACTCCTCAAACTTAAAGGTTTTCAGATCGGTAAGTACTGCGACCTTGGCCTTCTCCGGGATTTCCACTGACATATTTTCTCTCCATTTTCGATATAGCTTCAGATTCTTGACCTGACTGAATGCAAAGGATGCTGAGGCGCAGAAAAACCGGGCTATTCCCGCCATTGCGCCCCACTTACTGAGAGGAGATAGATGTCTATCTGTGCAGGAATAGACACTAGTCGCAAGGTGGCCACAATCGAGCAGAAACAACCCGGTTTCTCTGACATTAACCCGCATAACGGCTTAACGAACTGCTGCTTCACTACAGCAAAATCGTTAATACCCGCATTCAATCCAGGTGATTAATGATGCAAAGACTACCCTATCGCTGAGACAGACGATGAATGCCGGATTAGGCAAAAACTGTACGCATTTGCCAGTTATGGAAAGACTAAAGCGTAACTGTGATGAATATGGCGTAGAAATGAAAATGGAGGAAAAATGGCGAAGCGCTGATTTTGCTTCGCCATTGGGCGACTAAGGCGCCCGCTTCTCGCTACCTTGCGAGGCTTGAGTGGCTGGTCGAGCAGTGGTGAGCAGCTTACGGGCAAATAGATTAAGGCCGATAAGCCCCATGGGCGCGGTAAAGATGATCGCCATCACCGCCAGCGCGAGGATAATCTCTCCTTCGGGGACCCCGGCTGCTAATGCCACGCCGCCTAACGCAGCTTGTACTGTCGCTTTTGGAGAGTAGGCAATCACGCAGAACAGGCGTTCTTTAAAGGTCAGCGAGGAGAACTGGGTGGCTAGCAGCACACCAATAGAGCGCGCCACCAAGCCAAGCATGATGGCCAGCAAGCCAGTGGCCCCTGCGCCAATCGCAACCCCAACATCCACCGACAGACCAATTAACACAAACAAGGCAATCTGGGCGAAGTACCAGATATGGCCAAACAGGCTGGAGAGCTCGGTGGCCTGCTGCTCGGCTTTCTCAAGCAAGATAAAGCCCATCGCCATCACCCCAAGCAGCGCTGCAGCGTTGATCCAGTGGCCAAACTCAACCAGCAACACAGCCAAAGTGAGCATCAACAAGATCTTCTCAACCAAGGGCAGGTTGTAGCGCTTGAACACCCACGCCAGCAGTAAGCCCAGCGCCAGCCCGGGCAGCAGGCCGGTGATAATCGAAACCGGGATCTGCCAGGCCACCGCGTGCCAGGCAACATCGCCGGTGGTAGCCATGCCTAAGCACAAGGAGAACAGAGTAATGGCAATCACATCATCCACTGAGGCGCCGGCCAGGACGATGGTGGGCACTTCACGCTCAGAGCCATAGCCTTCAGCCTTGAGCTCCAACATACTCGGCACCACCACCGCCGGCGACACCGCTGCCAGCATAAAGCCGGTAAGTCCGGCGACCACTACATCGAAATCGAACAGCGCTTGAAGCACAAAGCTCAGGGCAATGCCTTCGAACAGGCAGGGGATAAAGGTCATGAGCAAGGCCGGTAGGCCCGCGCGCGACAGGGTTGCCCGGCTGATCCCCAGCCCCGCCTTGAGCAAGATGATGATTAGGGCCAACGTTTTGAGAAAGCCAGCCCCTTCCTCGAGCGACGGCGGCAAGGCATCGCCGACGTAGTAGCCCAGGGCTATGCCAACAAATACCATGCCCAACACGCCGGGTAAGCGCAGTAGATTCACCAGCTTGCTGGCATACAGGCCAAAGAACAATACACAAAAGAAAACGATACCGAGGGACACGTGGCCTCCAAACTCGAGGGGGGATACAACGGACCGATCTGTCCTGTGAATCCCCTAACTACAACAAAGGGTTAAGATACACAGGAGTCATCAGCTGTATGAGCTTGTCAGGTACTCATAGGGCGGTTATACGGCGGAACTCCATCGCCGGAAGTTAGGCATTCTACAGCAAAGTCCAGCGAGGACAAGCCACCGCTATAGAGGCAAGCGAAATGCCTGCATGGATGAGCGGATAAAGCCCTGTTGCTGATAGACATGCTGGGCAGGATGATTGTCGTGGTCGGTCAGTAAGGTCACTCGCCCGCACTGTCGAAACTTCGCTTGCTCTATCGCCGCCTTTAACAAGGCACTGCCAATGCCTTGGCCGCGGTAGGCCTTCGATACCACCATATCCTCCAACATGGCCACTCGCCCGCCTAAGGCGGTGGAGAAGTTATACAGCAGGCTGACCATAGCGATTACCTGCTCGCCTTCAAGAGCGAGCAACACCTCACCACTGCTGTGTTGGAAGATGGACTGAAGACCCCGCCGTTGACGCTCAGGGTCGATATGGAACTCGGCCTCTTGCTCAAACAGCTGAGCCAGTAGCCGAGTGAGTGCGGGAATATCACTTTCAGTTGCAAGCCGAACAATCATGGGCACTTCCTTGTCTGCTGCCCTCGATTATACCTAAACCAACGAACCAAATTGGGCCGCGCACTCAGAACAGCTTGAAACGCGCGACAGAACTGGAGAAATCATCCACCAAAGTATTCACCTGCTGTGCGGTATCCTGCACTTCTGCGGCGCTTTGGTGGTTGTTCATCGCCATTGCCGTGATCTGGCTGACTCGGTCTGCCAGCTCCATATTGGCCGAGGTTTGCTCTTGCAGGGAATGGGTCACTTCTCGAATAATCGCCACCAGCTGCTCAGATAGCTGCCGCATATGGGAGACCTTTTGCTCCACCTGCTCGGTTTGCTGCATGTTTTGCTCGACAAAGCCCATGCTGTTATTAATATGGGTAACAGTTTTATCGATGCCTTCATGTACATAGCGGATGGTTTGGGCGATCTGCTTGGTCGACTCCGAGGTGCGCTCAGCCAGTGCCCTGACCTGCTCAGCCACTACCGCAAAGCCGCGCCCCTGATCGCCCGCCCTTGCGGCTTCAATCGCTGCGTTAAGCGCCAGTAAATTGGTTTGCTCGGCCACATCATTAATCACCTTCACCACCCCTTCGATCTCTTTGGAGTGTTTGCCTAACTCGGTGATTGCCTCGCTGGATGCCTTGGCGCTTTGGTGGATCTGCTGCATATCCACCAAGGTTTGATGCATGCTTTTTGAGCCGCTCTCCGCTTCCTCACCGTTCTGATTACTCAGGTCAGTCATCTTGCTGGCGTCATCCGAGATAACATTGATGCTTTGGGTAAACTGTTCCACCAACGCGGCGATGGTATTGGTATCGTCGGACTGGCGGTTGGAGGCCTGCACAATATGGCTGGACAGCCCAGCCAGCTTGTCAGCCTGATCATCGAGCTGTTTCACCCCACTATGGATACCCGACAATGTCTGAGAAAAGGCGTTCATCAAGTTGTTTAATGCCACCCCTACCCGAGCAATCTCATTGCGACCATCTTGCGGGTAGCGCAGCGATAAATCGAGGTCGTTTTCAGCTTGCGAAAGGGAGTTCGACAGGTAGCGCAACGGCCTGACAATACTGGCCGCAATCACCAACGAGAAGCCGATCAAGCCACCGGTGAGCATGGCCACGCCTAGCAACAGCCAGATTACATCGTGCCAAAAGCTGCGCTCTACATCATCGACATAAAGGCCGGTATTCAACACCCAGCCCCACTCGTTAAAGCTCAGTGAATAACTCACCTTGTGATAGGGCGTTTTGTCTTCGCCAGCCTTAGGCCAGTAGTAATCGACCCAACCACCGCCCTGGCGCGCCGCATTCACTGCATCACGCACGATGTGCACGCCGTTCACGTCTTTGAGGTCGTTCAAGTCTTTGCCAATCAATTGCTTGGCGATGGGGTGGTGGACCATTTCAGAGTCAAAGCTGTACACCATGAAGTAGCCATTGTCGCCATAGCGCATCGCATCCAGGGCTTGCAGCGCGCGTTGCTGGGCCTCTTCTGAAGAGAGCTGACCTTGGCGGGCCTGTTCTGCAAAGCTTTCGACCAAGGTGTAGGCAGTCTCCACCAGTACCTTGATCTGGAGCTGACGCTCCTCCAACATTCCGTGTTTCTTATTAAGTAGCGTTACACCGGCCACCAGTACAATTGAGATGCTAGCAAGAGCAATCAGCAACAACAGGCGTTGGCGAATAGAAAGCGCATTCATGGAGGACTCCCTTCCTTACATTTCTTGCAAATAACACAAAGCTCAACAAAAGCATAGATGCTAGTGCTATGACTAGGAAGGGTTTATTGACTTTATTGTTATAAAAACGAGGAAGGCTGTTACAAGTCAAGAGGGAGCAAAGCTCTGCTCCCTTATTTTTGGCTAATCCGCAATGGATGAAGCAAACTCAGCGCCAGCCGTCATTAGATCTGGCAACTGCTCTATCACTTTATCCGGCGCTACGCCCAAACGCAGGGTCAAGATAGAGCCAAGCAGTCGGTTCAGCTCTTCGTTTTCCTCACAATCCGGTTCGGTTGCCAGGCAATCCACTAACGCAGCTGAAAAGTACACCAAGGCGGGGAAGCCCTGAGAGTTTTTGCCCACCGAGCTGCCCTGCGCCTCGATGGCGCTAACGATATCATCGGGGAAGTTCCAGGTTTCCGCTAATGTCGCCCCCACCTGAGCGCTACTCACCCCCGTGGTATCGATATGGGGCGTTTCAACTTCGGTATAGGCCAGCAGCACACTGCCGATGTCATACATCATGCCACAGGTAAAGGCCACGTCCGGGTTAAGCTTGGCAGGACGAGCTAGCTCTTTACTGATGGTGGCCACCTGAAAGCTTCTGGTCCAAAAGGCCTTCAGGTCAAAGCCGGGAATCGATTTGGTCATGCTAGCCATGCCTGAGGCTATCACCAAGGTACGTACAGTGTTGTAGCCCAAACGCACCACTGCTTCGTCCATCGAGGCGATGGTTCTCGCCCCACCAAAGCGCGCGGTGTTCGCCAAACGCAGTACCTTAATGGAGATAACCGGGTCTAAAGAAATTTGTTGGGCGATGTACTCAAGATCTAGCTCATCGTCATCGAAGCCATTGATTAGGTCCTGAACGATCTTTCTGATTTTCGGAAGTTTATTGATATTAGATATCACAGCATCAGTGCTCATAAGCATCCATCCCTGATAGAAAAGAAATGACGAGGGGATCGCCTCAGCTTTAGTAATACATCTATCAGAATAGGCCAGTCGCACAGCTTTACCAGCACGCTCTCCTAGCTAATCGACACAAAAAGGCCCCGCATCGCGAGGCCTGATGATTAGTCATTAACTATGAGCAGCTTAGCTGCGCACCAGCATGTCGGCCACGCCAATCCACTTGTAACTGGTCAGCTCTTCCAGCCCCATTGGGCCACGGGCATGCAGCTTCTGGGTCGACACCGCCACTTCGGCGCCCAAACCAAACTGTGCACCGTCGGTAAAGCGGGTAGACGCATTCACATACACCGCCGCCGAACCGGCTGCGTTAACGAACTTCTCGATGGCAGGCATACGGTAGCTCAGGATGGCATCGGAGTGGCTGGCGTTGTGCTCACGCATATGGGCGATGGCTTCGTCCACATCGGCAACCACCTTCACCCCAAGGGTGAAGCTCAGCCACTCGGTATCGAAATCGCCGTCGGCAGCTTCGCGCAACTCAGCAGCGCCGCTTAGGCCTGCATAGGCGCTGGCGTCGGCCACCAGGCTAACCTTGGCTTGGTTCATCCGTTCAACCAGCTTAGGTAGCAGGCTATCGGCCACCGCTTGATCCACCAACAAGGTATCCAGCGCGTTACAGGCTGAAGGGCGTTGCACCTTGGAGTTCTCAATCACATCCAGCGCTTTGTCGACATCAACGCTGCCATCCACATACACATGGCTGATACCAAAGCCACCGATGATCACTGGAATGGTGCTGTTCTCCTGACACATCTTGTGCAGGCCTGCGCCACCACGAGGAATGATCATATCGACATATTGGTCGAGCTTAAGTAGCTGAGCCACCAACTCGCGATCTGGCTTGGCGATATATTGCACCGAGTGGGCTGGCAGGCCAGATTTCTCCAACGCTGCTTGAATCACTGCCACCAAGGCCATGTTCGATTGGAAGGTCTCTTTACCGCCACGCAAGATGCTGGCGTTACCGGTCTTCAAGCACAGCGCTGCGATATCGATGGTCACGTTAGGGCGGGCTTCGTAGATCACGCCCACTACACCCAGTGGTACACGGCGACGTGACAGGCGCATGCCATTCTCCAGCACGCGGCAATCAATCTCACTGCCAACCGGGTCGTTAAGGTTCACTACATTGCGCACATCGCTGGCAATGCCGGCCAAGCGCTCGGGGTTGAGGGTAAGGCGATCGAGCATCGCTTCGCCAATACCGGCTTCACGTGCGGCGGCCAAATCGTTGGCATTGGCGGCTAAGATCTCCGCTTCGCGCGCTTCCAGCTCATCGGCGATGGCGAGCAGCGCGGCGTTTTTCTGCGCCGTTGAGGCGGTAGCCAGCTCAAAGCTGGCCTGCTGGGCTTGTTGCCCCAAAATTTGCATATCCATGTTGCTTCCTATTTCAACACTAAGTCGTCACGGTGTACCGCAACTGGCCCATACACATAGCCGAGAACAGCTTCGATCTGCTCCGAGTGTAGGCCTTTGATTCTATCAATATCTTGATACTGGTAGCGACAGATGCCGCGGGCAATCTCTTGACCATTCTCGTTGGTCAGGCGCACCACATCGCCACGGTAAAAACTGCCACGCGCCGCAATCACGCCTTTTGGCAGCAAGCTGGAGCCGCGCTCCACCACCGCTCGGCAAGCACCAGCGTCGAGTACCAGCTCGCCTTGTGGAGGGGGACCGGCCAACAACCAGCGCTTGCGATTCTCCAGCGGGGTTTGGGTGGCGCGAAAACGGGTGCCGACATTTTCACCGGCAGCCGCTTTGGTCACCGCCTGCTCGGCATGGCCAGCGGCAATCACCACCTCAACGCCAGCGCGGCGCGCAATATCGGCCGCCTGTAGCTTGGTGGCCATACCACCAGTGCCCAAGCCACTCACACTATCGCCAGCCAGCGCTTTGATTGACTCGTCAATCTCTTGCACTTCTTCGATAAGCTTGGCGTCGGGGTTAGAGCGGGGATCTGCGGTGAACAGTCCCGGCTGATCGGTCAGCAGCACCAGTTTATCGGCTTCGGCCAGAATCGCCGCCAGTGCCGATAGATTGTCGTTATCACCCACCTTAATCTCAGCGGTGGCAACCGCATCATTCTCGTTGATCACCGGCACAATGCCGTGATCAAGCAGCGCTTTAAGCGTGTCGCGGGCATTTAAGAAGCGCTCGCGATCTTCCATATCGGCGCGGGTCAGCAGCATCTGGCCAACGTGCAGGCCGTAGATATTGAACAGGTTTTCCCAGGTCTGGAACAGTTGGATCTGGCCTACTGCCGCCAGCATCTGCTTGTTCGCCATAGTCGGCGAGATAGCGCCGAGTTTGTGCGACAGGTGTTCACGACCGGCCGCCTGTGCGCCCGAGCTCACCACCACCAACTGGTGTCCTGCTTTGCGTAACAGGGCGAACTGGCGCACCAGTTCAATCATATGGGCACGATCTAATTTGGAGGTGCCGCCAGTGAGTACACTGGTACCCAATTTAACAACGATTGTTTGCTTTGACATTTTCACCGCATGTACTGAGCCAATCAAAGGGGCTTATTCTAACTGAATATTGAAGGTGGGCGCATCCAATAGCTGCGCCCAATTAAAACGAAATGTGGTATTTAGGCTGCCGGGAGTGCTTGACTCGGCGAAAGCGAAGCCGATGCTTCGATGGGCAAGGAAAGTTCGTCTAACAGATTAAGCAGCTTTTGGTAAAACACATCCAGTGACTTGGTCACTTCTTCTTGATGTTTTTTCGGGATAGCGCACTCATCCCAATCACCTTTCTCGTTGTAGATGCCCCACGTGTAGTTGTACTCGAAGCCTTGTTCGGTCACAACTAGCTGCATCCACCAACCGTAGAACTCTCTGACTTCAGCTGCAGGTTTGGCACTTACACAGGCGGCCAGACAATCGAAGAAATAGCATTCCTTGCTACTCTGCTCTCCGCGCAGGTAAGGTCCAAGCTCGGTAAACTTCTTTACCAGTTTGCCGTGAGTTGGCCATTTTACATCCATGTTTGTTTACCCTCCCAAATGGTAAATCAACTGCTAGATATCCTTCATAGCTTAGGGTTGCGGCAGTTATCAGTGCTTATTTAAAGGCAGTCTTTTAGCACCTTACGAACCAACAACTTGCGCAACCTAAGAACTATAATGACCCGATTAAAATTAAATCACAAATGCTTTTGCAGCCACTTGGTCACATCTGCGAAGATGCTATTAAAGGCGTGATTCTCCGCAATCGAGTCCATCACCTTCACCGTGCAGTCGCTAGAGGCATGGGATAACAAGTTAAGATCTTCCGCCGGACATAGGTAGTCGCCGCCCCGCCCCAACACGAAAAGTGGCAAGCGGGTATGCATCGCCCCCAGCAAACCTTGGGTTTTCAAAGACAACGGTAGGCATTTATAGAACAGCGCTTCGGGGTCGGCACTGTCGATACCCAGGCGATTGGCCAGACAATCCCGATACATCTGCGGCAGCGCCTTCATCCGGTTGATATCGCTAAAGATGCGGTCCACCGGCCCAGCTAAAATCGCCGCAGCTTTAAGACGTTCTGGCGCCAAAAAAGCCATGCGTGCGGCAATGTTACCGGCAAAGCGATAGCCCAGTACCGCAACCCGGGTGTGATCCACCCATGGCACCTCTTCCAGGTGATCCAAGATAGCCATATGGATATGACTGCTATCTTGCTGCAGGCACCACTGAGTACTGTGCCCTACACCTGGGAGGTCAACGCTAAGCATGGCAAAACCGGCTTTAGCGAAGTAGTGCTGGAAGATCGGGTACAGCTCAGGTTGGATACTGTCGATACCGCCGCTGACGATAACTACGGGTTTGGGGCTGTCATCATCAGGCAGGTGCAGGTAACACTCAATATGCCGGTTATCCACCGGAATATTCAGCTTTTTCACCAAGTAAGGGCTGTGATCCACTGCACTGAGCAGGTGGGTATAGGACAGAGCATGGGTCGCCGTTGCGATCTGATCGCCCTTAAAGTGCGGGAAGCCCGCCATGGTGGCGTAATAGCTCGCCATCAGGTACTGCTTGTGGGCTTGCGGTTCATCGTGGGCCTCAGCGAAGGCCTTGGCCATGCTGGCTGACGACGAGGAGAGCTTCATAAACTCGAAGCTCCAGCTACCTGGCTGATAGCCGCCAACTGTATCCAACATCTCGCTGGTACGTGGCTTATCACAGGCAGATATACGAGAAAACACAGATTGAATGTCAATCCAGGACATGCCCATCCACTGCCATAACCACGGCCTTTGAATACGGTACCAAGGCCGGCCATCGTACTGGTTTTCAGCGATTAGTTGGCGGGCTTTAGAATTGGAAATTGTAGAGGTTTCTTTTACGGTTACGCGTGGCTTAAACAAGCTCTCAGAAAGATTTTCCGACACACTACGTCCTACTTGTACTTATTGCGTCCGGCCAATATAAACAAAAAAGCCATTCCGAGGAATGGCTTTTCGCAACAGAAGTTCACTTTCCTTTTAGAAGAACAAGAACTTCAACATAAATACTACATGCTCAACATGTATTTGTACTTGGTAATCACGCAATAGCAATGACTGCTCTATGCTAAGCCAATAAACTCAAAGAACATGAGAACATATGGCCACCAAAGCGGTGCCGCATACTTCAACACAAATACTACAGCCAGTACCCAAACACTAGACGGCACGTCACGATGACGACCAGCCAGCAACTTAATTACAGCATATGAGATAAAGCCTAACGCGATACCGTCGGCGATGGAGAACGACAGCGGCATCATAATCGCCACAATTGCAGCTGGCGCCGCTTCAGTCAGATCAGTCCAATCGACGTTAATAAGGCCAGACATCATCAACACACAGACATAGAACAGGGCACCAGCGGTGGCGTATGCGGGAACCATACCTGCCAGCGGCGCAAGGAACAGCGCGGCCAGGAACAAGGTACCCACAACCACAGCCGTCAGACCGGTACGGCCGCCCTCTGCCACACCCGCGCCACTTTCGATGTACGAGGTGGTGCTTGAAGTACCCAGCGCCGCACCCGAGATGGTGGCGGTTGCATCGGCCATCAGCGCCTTGCTCAGGCGTGGCAGCTTGCCGTTCTCGTCCAGCAAGTTACCACGCTGGGCAACCGCAGTCAGAGTACCGGCGGTGTCGAACAAGTCAACGAACAAGAAAGCGAAGATCACGCTCACCATGGCAACATCAAAAGCACCGGCGATATCCAGCTGTAGGAAGGTCGGGGCAGGGTTTGGTGGCATAGACACGATACCACCGAACTCAACATAGCCCAGCGCAATCGACAGCACGGTAATCGCCAAGATGGAGATCAGTACGCCGCCCTTAACTTTGCGATATTCCAGACCGATGATCAGAAAAAAGCCCAGAGCAGCCAGCAGCATCTGAGGAACATTCTCATGCCCCAAGCTTACCAAGGTCGCTGGGTTATCAACGATGATGCCGACATTCTTCAGGGCAATGAGCCCCAGAAACAGACCGATACCCGCGCCAATACCCACCCGCAGAGCCTGCGGAATCGAGTTGATGATCCACTCACGCACCTTAAACAGGCTAAGTGCCATAAAGATAACACCGGAGATAAATACCGCTCCCAATGCCACTTCCCAGTCATAGCCCATTCCGCCAACAACGCCATAAGTAAAAAAGGCGTTCAGGCCCATACCCGGTGCTTGGGCGATTGGATAGTTTGCGTAGAAGCCCATCACATAACAGCCGATCGCTGCAGCTAAACAGGTCGCAACAAATACTGCGCCCTGATCCATGCCGGTCGCTGATAGCATGCTGGGGTTCACGAAGATAATGTAGGCCATGGTGAGGAAGGTGGTTAAACCTGCAATCACCTCGGTACGCACGTCGGTACCGTGATCCTTCAGTTGAAAGAGTTTTTCTAACATGTTTGTGTATTTTCCTAGGCGAGCTTTAGTTAACCGGGGGCTTAACTACGCTGTGCTTTTTCCCTGCTGGTAAAAGCCCCACAGCACCGCGGGCATTATATGATTCGAACTGCAAATTGCCACAAAATTCAGTGTACAGAATTTGAGCTTTAGATCTAGGTCAAATACTACAACTTCGTTACATGAAAGGTTGATATCTCATTGATAAATATATGAATTTATCCATAACGCCAATGCCAGATTATGGATTTTTGTTTTAAAACGTAGTCCTAAAATGGTCAACTAATAGAGATAAATTCAAGTTACTGGTCAATTCGGGTTAGAATTGACTGGATATTAAAGACCGAGAGGAACAATCGTGTCATCGATTTCTGAATTAAAGCCAAACGCACTGTGGAAGTTTTTCGACCAGATCTGCGCCATTCCCCACCCTTCATACCACGAGCAAGCCCTGATTGACTGGGTGGTGAGCTGGGCCAAAGACCAAGGCCTAGACGTGCAACTGGATGAAGTGAGTAACGTGATCATCCGCAAACCTGCCACCAAAGGGATGGAAGACCGTGAAGGCGTGATTCTGCAGGCCCACCTGGACATGGTGCCGCAGGCCAACAGCGATACTCAGCATGATTTCACTGCCGACCCTATCCGCCCGTACATCGATGGCGAATGGGTGACCGCCGAAGGCACAACATTAGGCGCCGATAACGGCATTGGCGCTGCATCGATTCTAGCGGTGCTGGCCAGCGATGATATTGCGCACGGTCCACTGGAAGCGCTGCTGACCATTAATGAAGAAGCCGGCATGGACGGCGCATTTGGCCTCAAGCCTGGCCTGCTCGAAGGCAAGCTGCTGCTCAACACCGACTCAGAGCAAGAAGGCGAGGTATACATGGGCTGCGCCGGTGGCGGCGACACTAACGTAACCTTTACCGCTGACTATATCGATGCCAGCGATGCGGCCAGCTTTGAGCTGGTGATCAAAGGCCTGAAAGGCGGCCACTCTGGCTGCGATATCCACACCGGCCGGGCCAATGCCAATAAGCTACTGGCCCGCCTGTTGGCCAAGCTGCAGCAAACCGATGGCCTGTCATTGGCCACTATCGAAGGTGGCAGCCTGCGCAACGCCATCCCGCGTGAAGCCAAAGCACAGATCCAGTTAGCCGATGTGGCGGCAGCCAAGGCGCTACTAGATAGCGAGATCGCCGCGATCACCGCAGAGTACGCCCGCGTAGAAGACACCCTCAGCATTGAGCTGGTTGAAAGCGCCGCACCGGCACAGGTAATGAGCCCGGCGATGAGCGATAAGCTGATTGCCAGCCTGAACGCCTGTATTAATGGCGTGATCAGCATGAGCCAAGACATCGAAGGCGTGGTTGAGACCTCGCTAAACGTAGGCGTTATCCGCACCGATGAGTCAGGCAACATCAAGCTGCAAATCCTGGTTCGCTCACTGGTAGATTCAGGCCGCCTGATGGTGGAATCAAGCCTGGCGTCGCTGTTCAAGCTGGCGGGTGCAGAGGTGGATCACAGCGGTGCCTACCCAGGTTGGAAGCCCGATCCAAACTCAGCACTGAAAACCGTGATTGAGCAAAGCTACCAGCAGCTGTTTGATAAGCACCCCAATACCATGGTGATCCACGCCGGACTTGAGTGTGGCCTGTTCAAAGCTGCCTACCCAGAGTGGGACATGGCGTCATTTGGCCCAACCATTAAGTTCCCGCATAGCCCCGACGAGAAGGTCAACATCGCCTCGGTGGAGAAATACTGGGAGCTGATGAAAGCGGTGCTAGCCAACACGCCAGCTAAAGGCTAAGTGAGTACTTAGTCTTACGGCGATATGAGTGTAAGACTAGTTCGCTGCTAATTAGCTAAAGGAAGAGCCAGCTGGGTAAGCTGGCTTTTTTGATCGTGCTCTAAGCCGATATGCACCCCAATCAGCCGCACCGCTTTACCGTGGCCACGACTGAGCGCTTCATCGAACAGCGCCAATAGCAAAGACTGGTCGATATCGCGCGCTTGCTGCTCTTTGGTGGTGAGCTGGAAGTCGGCAAACTTCACCTTTACCCCAAGCTTGTTCATGGCGGCTTCTTTTAGGTGCTTAGCGCTGCGCCGCTCCAGCTCGGGAAGTAAGCCGAGTAAGCGCTGCTCCAGCACCTCACGGTTGGTGATATCGCCACTGAAGGTGCGCTCTACCCCCACCGACTTACGTTCTCGGTGAGCACTCACTTCGCGCTCATCAATACCCTGGCAGCGCTTCCATAAACTCTTACCCAGTTTACCGAAGTCTCGTTCCAGCTCAGCGGGGTCAGCGGCCAGCACATCGGCGCCAGTAAACAGGTCGGCCGCATGCAGGCGCTCGATGCTGACTTTGCCCACGCCGGATATCTTCTCCAAAGGCATGCTATGGATAAACTCTGCCATCTGCTCGGGGCGGATCACCGCCATGCCATTGGGCTTGTTGAGATCAGAGGCGATCTTGGCCAGAAACTTAATCGGCGCAACGCCTGCCGAGGCGGTCAGGCCAGTCTCTTTGAAGATATCTTGTCGGATCTGCTCGGCAATCAAGGTGGCAGAGCCAGAGCAGTGCGGGCTGTCGCTGACATCTAAGTAGGCTTCGTCCAGCGATAGGGGCTCAACCTTGTCGGTGTAGTGATGGAAGATCGCCTGGATCTGGGCGCTGATCTGCTTGTAATAGTCGATGCGACCCGGCAGCAAGATCACATGCGGGCATAGCTTTAATGCTTGTACCGTCGGCATGGCCGAGCGCAGGCCAAACTTGCGCGCTTCGTAGTTGCAGGTCGACAGCACACCGCGGCCACTGGCAAGGCCACCAATAGCAACGGGCTTGCCATACAATGCCGGGTTATCCCGCATCTCAATGGCAGCATAAAAACAATCCATGTCGACATGAATAATCTTTCGCATGGGCTAAACGATAACCTGCTCACCAAACCTGTATATATAAACAGTATCATTGTAGCGCTGATTAGTGCTTAGGCCAAGCGTCGAGTTCTGCCGCAGGGGTTAACGCGCCAGCGCCGGTAATGTTGGCGTCGATTAATTAGGGTTCAACGAAGCTAAACCCCGCAGGATAGGAGTGCAGGCCATCGAAGTCGCCCTTACTGAGCGGCACCTCATGGCTGCGGGCAATCGCATAGACCATCGCCATATGGAATAGCAGGTTAGGCAGGACAAGTTGATGGATAAATTGTGGCTCGGCCAACTCGGCGGTAGCGAAGCCGAGCCGCTCGGTGTGGGCACGCTGCGCAGAGAGTTGCTCTTTATCTGGCGCTTGCTCAAGCCAGCCGACAACCTGCTCGATATGCGCCAACACCGCGGCTTTATCATTGCTATCAGTCTCTACCAATACCGGCTCGATCCCCACCAAGGGGGCATAGCCGCGAATGGCAAAGTTTGCCGCGATCTTGGCGTGCATCGCCAGATTAAGCATATCTGCACATAAAGCCTGCTCAAACAAGGACTCGGGGGTCTTTTCAACAATGATCTGTAACTGGCTGAGGTGGTGCGAGAAAAGCGCTTTGATATCCAACGGTTCCGTCCTTGGCGAGCTTTCGAGCTTTACAGTTGGCCTAGCCTATCAAAAAAGCAGCAGTTTCGCTCGCCGCAAGGCCGCTCTATCGGCTTTATTTATTTCTGACTCACTAACTTCATGGTTCAAAGCTGGCTCTCAGGGAGTAGCCTCAGTACAATCGGGCTAACACTTTAAATACAAAGGACTGCGTGTGAATACAGCTAGAATCAGTCAACTCAGTGTTTACCCAATAAAATCCTGTACCGGCCTGCACCTGAACCACGCTCTCGTGGAAGAGCACGGTTTGGCCTTCGACCGCCGCTTTGTGGTTGCCACCCCTGAAGGCAAGTTTCTCACCGCTCGCACTCATCCCCGTTTGAATCAGATCCACTGCGCCCTGGTGCAAGATGGTCTGCACCTGCGCGCCCCCGATATGCCACCTTTGGATGTGGAATATCAGCACTTCAGCGCCCGCTATACCCAAGTTCAGGTGTGGTCTTCCACCATCGATGCGCAGCACTGCAACAGTGACTACGACCAGTGGTTTAGCGACTATTTGGGCATGGACTGCCAACTGCTGTTTTTCGGCAAGCACAGCGAGCGCAAGGTGAAGCGCCGCGACAGCCAAGTGGCCTTCGCCGATGGCTATCCGTTGCTACTTATCTCTCAGGCATCGCTGGATGATCTTAATCAGCGCGCCAGTGATCACATCCTCATGAGCCAGTTTCGCCCCAACATCGTGGTCAAGGGCACCGAGCCCTTTGCCGAGGATAGCTGGAAGCGGATTCGTATCGGAGAGGTGGAGTTTGAAATTACCAAGCCCTGCTCACGCTGCGTGTTCACCACTCTCGATCCTGAGACCGGCCAATATAACGAGCTGAATGAACCGCTACGCACTCTGGCCAACTACCGCAAAGGCGCCGATGGCGAGCTCTACTTTGGCCAGAATATGGTTGCCCTGAACAAAGGTAAGATCAGCCTCTATGACCCTATCGAGGTGCTAGAAACCCAACAGGGCGAGGCCTACCCCGACCATGCCCCGAAACGCCCCGGCGCGCAGCCGCCCAGTAGCGGGCTGTGGCAAAGCGGCCAGCAACGCCTCGAGTGTGTCGCAGTAGAGCCGGTCACCCACGATGTATCACGCATCTTGCTGGCCCTGCCCGATGGCTTGCGCTGTCACTACCTGGCCGGGCAATACCTGCCGATAGAGGTCGAGATCGATGGCCACCCGGTGCATCGCAACTATACGCTGTCATCCAGCCCCAGCCGCCAAGGGCTGTTGGAGCTCACCATAAAGCGGGTTGAAGGCGGCAGGGTTTCCAATTGGTTACTGGACAATATCCAAGCGGGTATGCACCTAAAGGCACTGCCGCCGGCTGGGGATTTCTACCTCGAGTGTGCCAGCCAGCCACGGCTGCTGATGCTTAGCGCCGGCAGCGGCATCACCCCAACGCTGTCGATGCTGCGCAATATCGTTGACCGGCGGCTGCCCTATCAGGTGACCTTCTTGCACTCCGCTCACAGCGAGCAAGACCTGATTAATCGCGCCGAACTCGACTATCTAAACACCTTCGATAACATCGATATTCGCTACACCCTAAGCCGGGAAGCGCCCAGTGACTGGCAGAGCTATACCGGCCGCCTAAATCGCGGCATGCTGCTGGATGTGGCCGAGCTTGAGCAGCACAGCGTGTTTGTTTGTGGGCCACAGGCCTTTATGCAGAGCGCCAAAGAACAGCTTCTGGCGCTAGGGTTGCATGAGAGTGATTATTTTGAAGAGAGCTTTGGACATCGCGATGAGCAAGCCGCCAGCGATGCCCCGGCCACCGCCCACAACATCCTGTTCGACTCCTGGGACAGCTATGTGCAAGGTAACGACCAGCAGACCTTGCTCGAGCAAGCAGAAGATGCCGGTATCAATCTGCCCTACTCCTGTCGCGGCGGTTTCTGTGGCGCTTGTCGGGTCAAGCTCGAGTCCGGTGAGGTGAAAGTGATCGAAGACAGCGGATTGAGCGAACAAGATAAACAAGACGGCTTTGTGTTAGCGTGCAGTTGTAAACCGCGCTCTGACCTGGTGATTACCCAAGGCTAAACCAACACAACGAACTACCTAAACAACCAAGACCTAACGACTTAAATTAGGATGAAACAATGAAATTTTTACACACCATGGTACGCGTTAAAGACGTTGATGCGTCGCTACATTTCTACTGCGACCTGCTGGGCTTTAAACTGGTTACCCGCGATGATTACGAAAGCGGTCGCTTCAGCCTGATCTTCCTGGCGGCCCCGGAAGATTACGAACGCGCCAAAGTTGAAAAAGCGCCCTGCCTGGAGCTGACCTACAACTGGCCCGATGAAAACGGCGAAAGCGAGACCTACACCGGCGGCCGCAACTTCGGCCATATCGCCATTCAGGTAGAAGACATCTATGCCGCCTGCCAACACCTGCAAGACAATGGCGTAGTGATCAACCGCCCACCACGCGATGGCTACATGGCCTTTGTTCGCTCTCCCGATGGTGTCTCAGTGGAGTTGCTGCAAAAAGGTAACAAGCTAGCACCACAAGAACCGTGGGCTAGCATGCAAAACACCGGCGAGTGGTAAGTCGCCATCATTGGTAGACAAAGAGCGGGGCTTCCCGCTCTTTTTGGTTAGCCCTCTTTCTCATTTACCCTCCGCTAGCTTTCTTCCTCTTATCTGCTCTCCCACCACCTTGACTCACACGCCACACCTTTAGTGACTCAATGCACAATTACCGATAATTAACTTGTTAGCCATTATCCCTAAATGGTCAAAATATCAGCGCTTTATACAAAAACTATTAAATGGGAAAGGAAGCGTTATGAATACAAGCAAACAAGGAATTGCGGGGTTGCTTTTGGCAACTCTAGTTGGCTGCGGCGGCAGCAGCAGCGGGGGAGAAGCCCCCCCCTTCATTGAAGGTGAAGCCGAAAATCTGGTCGATATGAGCGCGGTAGCCGTTGATGACCAACCCGGTATGCCCGCCAACTGGTACCAAGGTGCCACCTTTATGGAGATCTACGTTCGCGGCTACAAGGACAGCAGCGGGGATGGGATCGGCGATATCAACGGCCTGATAGAGCAACTCGACTATCTACAAGATCTTGGCATCGGCGGGATCTGGTTGCTGCCAATCAATCAGAGCTCCGACAATGACCATGGCTACGAGGTCACCGACTACCGAGCCATCGAGCGCGACTTCGGTAGCCGTGAAGACTTCGATCGTTTAATCAGCGAAGCTCACCAGCGCGGTATCGGGATTATCATCGATTACGTGCTCAACCATAGCTCGGGCCAACATCCGGTGTTTATCGACTCCGATAACAACGCCGGGAACAAACGAGACTGGTATGTGTGGCGCAACACCCAGCCCACCAACTGGGGCGGCCCATGGTATTCGCCCACCCCTTGGCATCCGGGGCAAAGCGGTTACTACTACGGCTGGTTCCAATCAAACATGCCGGAGTTTAACTTCCGCAACTCTCAGGTGGTCGATTTTCATCATAACAACCTCCGTTACTGGTTGAATGCCGCTGTCGATGGCTTCCGCTTCGACGCCACCAGCCACTTGGTGGAGAACGGCCCCGGCGATGGGCAGTTCGGACAACCCGAGAACCAAGACGTGATGTTTGCCGTCAAACAGGTGGTCAGGGAAGACTATCAGAACCGCTATATGCTGTGTGAGGACTCATCCGCCTCCATCGCCGCAGCGCAAGATGACGCCTGCGCGTTCTACCTGAATGCAGAGCTGATGGCAGCGGCGAAAAATGGTGGGCCCTTTTCTCAATCGCTCATCAGCTGGTTACAGTCGCCATCGCTATCTCGAATGGGGCTGTTGCTCTCTAACCACGATGCCTTCGCCGGAGACCGGGTGTATGAGCAGCTTGACGGCGATATAGAGCGCTACAAACTGGCCAGCGCCAGCTTGTTAACCCTGCCCGGCCAACCATTCATCTACTATGGCGAAGAGATCGGTATGGGTCACAACAGCCAAGGCGGAGATTGGGGCCTGCGTACCCCTATGAGTTGGACCGCAGAAGGCGGCTTTAGCGAGTCAGAATCGCTGTTCCGCGAGCCAGCCAGCAACCGGGCTGAGTTTAACGTTGCCGATCAAATCGGCGATCCGGAATCGCTGCACAGCCACTACAAAGCGCTGATCCAACTGCGCAAGCAAAGCCCTGCTTTGCGCTATGGCGAACTGCAACTACTGTCCCACTCGGGGAACAGCCTTGCGTTCTTGCGGGTTCATGAGCAACAACAGGTACTGGTTGTGCTCAACTATGGTAGTAGCGCACAGAGCCTGTCGCTTGAACTGGGCCAAGCGAACACTGCGCTGCTAGCCCTGTCGGGCTTTGGTCAAGACGGCTTAAGCACCAATGCAAGCGGCATACTGTCCATCAACCAACCCGCCTATGGAGTTGGCATCTACCAACTCGGGGAGTGACAAACCGATAACAGCCGAGTAAGCGAGCCTTGTTCGCTTTCTCGGCGGATTGACAAACAGGCCTTTATCACTAACCAAAATAGTTATATTTAGCTAATGAATTCAGCTGGTTAAACGATACAAAGACAGATAAAATCGGCCAGCATTGATAACTGAGCGGAATGCCATACCGCTTCGGGCTAGCTGATTATCGTTAGCAAATTGCTTTGATAACTTCCATATCGTTTAAGGAGAAAAAATGGAATGGTACCTAACCGTACTTAAGAAGTACGCTGTATTTTCGGGCCGCGCCCGCCGCAAAGAGTACTGGATGTTTGCGCTGTTTAACATTATCGCCAGCTTCATCCTAGGAATGGTTGATGGAGTATTGGGTACAGCCATTTTAGGCATCATTTATAGCTTAGCGGTACTGATCCCAAGCATTGCGGTGGCAGTTCGTCGCTTGCACGACACCGATCGCTCTGGTTGGTGGCTGCTGATTGGTTTCATCCCACTCATCGGTTGGGTTGTACTGCTGGTATTCACTCTGCTGGACAGCAAGGAAGACAACCGCTTCGGTCCGAATCCTAAGTTGGGAGAAGCCTAACTCATTGCTTTAGCACGCAGCCTG
This sequence comes from Aliagarivorans taiwanensis DSM 22990, assembly GCF_000429505.1. GTDB lineage: Bacteria > Pseudomonadota > Gammaproteobacteria > Enterobacterales > Celerinatantimonadaceae > Aliagarivorans > Aliagarivorans taiwanensis. Next base: position 275,955 of record NZ_AUBZ01000001.1, read on the forward strand.
TCCAAGGCTGCGTGCCCCTCTCAAACTCCCCTACTGTTACCCACTACATCTACCCGCCTTGAAGCTGCAATTTGTTGATTTAGGTTAATTTTAGGTTGTTAGTATTTGCTTTTTGGCAACAGCTCTGGCATCTATCAAGGCAAGCAACTTAATAAGGAAGTAACAATGCTGGCACAAGCCATGGTCGATTGCCTGAACAATCAAATCAACCTCGAGTTTTACTCCTCCAATCTTTATCTGCAAATGAGTGCCTGGTGCGAAGACAAGGGCTTTGAAGGCGCGGCGCTATTCCTGCGCGGCCACGCTGATGAAGAGATGCAGCATATGAACAAGCTGTTCAACTATGTTAGTGAGACTGGCGCCCTGCCAGTACTAGGCTCTATCGAAGCGCCACCACATAACTTCGAGTCAATGCAGCAGATGTTCGAGGAGATCTATAGCCATGAGCAGTTGATCACCGAGAAGATCAACCAACTGGCTCATACCGCCTTCACCGCCCAAGATTACTCAACCTTTAACTTCCTGCAGTGGTATGTGGCCGAGCAGCACGAAGAAGAGAAGCTGTTCAAAGGCATTCTGGATAAGATTGCGCTGGTAGAAAACGACAGTAAGCTTTTGTTCTTCATTGATAAAGACTTGGGCGAACTGGCTCGTAGCGGCGTTAACGCGGTCGCTTAACCCCTCAGCTTCTTCAGCATTTCCTGCCAAACCAGGGAGATGGTTGAAACTATCTCGCTGGTTCTTTTACAATCATTGCCTTATCTATGCTGTCAGGTGAAAACCCTTCAGCATATGTGGACTTAGGACAAGTTCCAACCAGCGACTATACTTGTCGCAAGATTTTTTTGATAAGGATATCACTAGTTGAGCAGGGACTTGCCCTCACCCCAACGTGGTTTTACGCTGATTGAGCTGGTAGCCGTTATCGTGCTAATCGCGATACTCGCCGTTGTAGCTGCCCCCAAGTTTCTCAATCTCTCGCGCGATGCCAAGATCGCCGCGCTCAATGGTGTGGCGGGCACCATGCGCTCAACCATTGGCCTAGTCAAAGCCAAGGCGGTCATCGCCGGGTACACGGTGTTTGCCAGCAACCCCGGAAACTCGGTACAACCGGTTGTCGATTTTGGCGGCTTTAGCTCAGAGGTAGATTGGCGCAATCTTTGCCCCGAAAGCCGTGCGGAGTTGGGAGACCAGCTGACCATGATTGACTTTATCACCTTGGGCGAGTCGGGTGGGTTAACCGGCACTTTCAACAACCGCTACACGCTGGTTGGCTACGACATCCCGGGGTTTTCCGTTCCCACCAATCAAGGCTGCTACATCATCTACGACTCCTTCGGCGACCCCGACTGCACCGTCACCTTAGTCACCGTCGATTGCTAGCCTAGCCCTTAGGGAGCCTTCAGCCCGAACCCGCAGAGAGGCAACTACGAAAAAGGGGCGTCAGCCGAACAATGACTGACGCCCCTTTGCGGAGAACTTAATGACTAGAGCTTACCGATACGCGCCATTGGCACGGTAAAGTAATCTACATCGTTCTTCTCTGCCGAGCTGGACTCATCCTTATCGTAGGCTTCCATCGCATTGTCCACCGTCGTTGGATCGAACGGTACTGAGGCAATCGCCGCCTCACCAAAGGTGGAGATATGCATAACACCGATGCCTTTTGATTCCAGATACTGGCGATCGATACCCAGCGCACTGAATGGGATCTTCATCTCATAGAACCAGTCCATATCGGTATCGTGGCCGGCGGCGATGTAATCCATCCAGCCTTCGCTATCGCTGAGCTTGTCAGGGGTGTACTCGCCCCACTGCCATTTCTGCGCCCAGATTTGCTTAGGCAACGCGCCTTGTACCGCGCCAAACACGATGCCACCCTTGTTAAAGCCAAGTGTGTCGTCGTAGTTAAAGAAGCCATCACCCGCCATATAGAACAGCGCGGGCTCGCCTACACCACACTTGCTCGAGAACATCGCAATGGTGTCGAGGCCCATCGACAAGTCGAAGGTTTTAAAGGTAGAGGCCGCCCAGATATCATCACCACTGGCTTGGCCACCCACACTGGCTTTGCTTGGATCGGTGTTAAACACCAGCATCTGTGGAATATCACCGTTGCTAGGACGTGCTTCGTTGCCGCCGTTGTTAGCCGGATCCGCAACATCGTTCAGATAAACAAACTGCCAACCCAAGTAAAGGTTGTTATCATCCCAAGCCGCATACAGCGCATAGGAATCATACGATGGGTACTCATGCATGCCTCGGAAAGACTTAGCATCCGACAGGCCCACGCTTTGCGCAATCAGCGTATCTTCTGACCAATCACCAAAACCATCAGAGCGCTCTTGTGAGCAGCTCACGTTCATGCCAGAGCTGAACTTGCCCACGCCACCATTGGGGTTAGTGGCAAACTTATCACCCAGACCGGCATCGCCGATGGTGTAGGAGAAGCTTTGACGACCTTGGTTGCCAGCCGCATCCACCGCCAGGGTTTTGATCACCATGTCCACACCCGAGTCATTCACATCGCTCACTACGATGGTGTCGTTGGCGTATATCTTCGAGCTGGTTGAAGGTTCTGAGCCATCGGTGGTGTAGTAAACAACGGGGTTAGGATCGGCGTTATCGCTCACCGTAAGCTTCACCTCTTGCGCCACTGGGTAGGTACCCGGACTAGGTGAAGCCGAAACCACCGGCGCTTCGGTGTCTGGGCGTTCTTCATTCAGGCGGTACTCAAACACGTAGACCTGAGAAAGGTTATCAGCGGTGTCGATGGCAATCACTTTGATTGTCGCATCCACGCCATCGCCTTGATCGCTGATGGTAATAGGACCGGTATAACGCTGCGAGCTAGTGGTGGGCGCTGAGCCATCCAAGGTGTAGAAAGCGCTCGCCTGCGGGTCCTTATCGATGATGTTAAGGGTAACCTGCAGCTGAGTCTGCTCGTAGATACCGGCAGCTGGAGAGGCCTCTACAACGGGCGCGGTGGTATCAGAACCACCCGGCGCACCACAAGCTTCCAAGGTTTGCCAGCTGCCGCCTTTGTAGCATGGCTTGCTGGCATCGAAGGTCAGATCGCCGGTCTTGTCCGCGTCACTACCTGCGTTGAAGATGATGTTGCCGGAGTCGACAAGTACGTCAAAGTCGTACATCTTCCAGCCATCATCGAGCTCTTCCATCTTGACACCCGGCCAGCTCACATCTGCCACGCTAGGCTGCATTAGCCAGAAGTAGATATGGCTATGCGAGCCTTGATAGAAAACCTGCGTTGAGCTTGGCTCAACCGGTGGCTGTTTCATTTGGATGTACACACAAGCTTGGTCACTACCGCCAGTGGCGCTGTTAACCGTGACACACAGCTGCTCGCTTTGGGTGACGGTTTTGCTGATGCTGGCCGTCGTTTCGCCGCTACTCCACACAAAGCTCAAGGCCTGGGTATCACCAGCGCCAGCAGTGGATCCACTGGCATCAAAGTTAAGTAGCGCACCTTTGTCGGCTGAAACCGTGCCGGATGGAGAGATTCTGGCAACCGGGTTGATTGGGTCAGGGCCACTGCCCGAACCACCATCAACCACCTTGACAGTGATATCAGCCGTATCAATCGCGCCAGCGTTGTCAGTCACGCTCAGGCTTACTTTGATATTGCCCGCATTGGCCAGTGTATGGCTCATGCTAGAACCGGTATATTGCTTGCCCTCAACGCTCCATTGATAAAGCACGATTGCCCCGTCATTATCGTAGGATTTATTGGCATTAAGCGTAAGAGTATCACCCACTTCATAGCCATCCGCAGAGGCACCATCAATAATCGCAACCGGCTTTTCATTACCCGGCTCGACATTTTCTTCCTTTACATCAAAATAAAGGGTTTCGATGGTGGATATGTCGACATTATCAGTTACTTGTAAAGTCACCGATTTACGCCCAGTCGAAGAGAAGCTAAATGAAATATTCTCAGTCGTGTATTCGGCACCCTCAACATTCCATAGGTAGTCGACAATATAACCATTGGGAGATGTCGATTGTGTAGCACTTAGTTCAATTAGTTCATCGACTTCTACCTCAAAGCCACCGGGGTTGCTAATGCTAATAAGTGGCGGTTGGTATTCCGATGCGGTGACATTGATAATGGTATGCTGCTGGGCGCGCTGGCCTGACTCACCACGCACAGTCAGGGTCGCTTTATAGGCGCCCGCTTCGCTAAAACTGTAATTAGCCTCGCTGCCGAAGATCGATGGCTTGGTCTCAACGTCCCACTGATAGCTAGCGATTTCATCACCTTCAGCCGTTGAGCTATCACCGTTGAGCGTCACAATTTCACCAACCTTGACCGGGTTTTTGCTCACCTCGATCTGTGGGCTGAGTATTATCTCGTCTTTCTTTCCATCGTTGTCATCGCCGCCACTGCCCCCACAGGCAGACAGGACAAATATCAACGATAGAAAAAACGGTATGAACTTAACATTAGTCACAATCCCTATCCCTATATTTAAGTAGCTGATTATATTTACTGCCTATGCCAAACATAAACAGTGGAATATACAAGTATCCTCAAAGTAACTCAGCAAATACCGGGATTGTTTTTATTGAAATGTAAACGTGATCAATTACAAATAAATAGATACAGCAATTAAGCAATTAAATAAAGGAGATAAACAAACAAGATAGCAAAATTGAGGGGGCATAAATAAAAGGCAGGGCAGGCATAGGCTTGATAAATATCCAGACTTAAGATCTGCTAATATAGCGCACCACCAATGCCAATAGCTAATTACATGAATATTAATAAACCGTTTAGTCAACTGCTTAATCAAATAAGTAGGAAGCATGAAAACGCAGGTGGTCTTCAATAAAGCTCGAGATAAAGTAGTAGCTATGGTCGTAGCCGGCCTGCATACGCAGCTCGAGAGGTGAGTTGTTGTGCTCCGCCGCGGCTTTTAAGCGCTCAGGCTTGAGCTGCTCTTCAAGAAAGTCGTCAGCCTCGCCCTGATCGACCAGAATTGGCAGCGGTGATGGCGCCATCTTTAACAGTTCACAGGCATCGTACTCTAGCCAATTAAGCTTGTTGCCACCTAGGTAGGCCTCCAAGGCTTTGTTTCCCCATGGGCAACTGCAGGGATTGGCGATGGGGCTAAATGCAGAAATGGAGCGATAACGCTCAGGATTGCGCAGGCCAATCACCAAGGCGCCATGCCCGCCCATGCTATGTCCACTGATCGCACGCTTGCTACCCACCGGCAACTGCGCCTCTACCAGCGCTGGCAACTCTTCCCAGATATAGTCGTACATCTGATAGTGCTCGCTCCAAGGCGCTTCAGTGGCATTCACATAAAAGCCCGCCCCTTGTCCTAAGTCATAGCCCTCATCATCCGGAACGTTATCGCCACGTGGGCTGGTATCAGGTATTACTAGCGCTAAACCAAGCTCGGCAGCCACTCGAAACGCCCCCGCTTTTTGGCTGAAGTTCTCGTCGCTACAGGTGAGCCCCGACAGCCAATAGACAACCGGCAACGATTGATGCTGGGTGACACCGGGAGGTAGGAACACCGAAAATCGCATCTGGCAGTTGAGCACACTTGAGGAGTGGACGTACTGACTGAGCGTCCCTGCAAATACCTGATAGTGATTAACTCGCGTTAAGCCCATAACCTATTCCTTTAGTTTATGTATACCCGAACAAGCTCTGGATGCGTGTTCGGCTACAACGCTACATATGGATAACGGAGCGGATGCTCTTTCCTTGATGCATCAGTTCGAAGGCATGATTGATCTCATCCAGGCCCATGGTGTGGGTAATAAACTCTTGCAGGCCAAACTCGCCCGCCATATAGCGCTCGACAATACCTGGCAGCTCGCTGCGCCCCTTCACTCCACCAAAGGCTGAACCTCGCCACACCCGGCCGGTCACCAACTGGAACGGCCGGGTGGAGATCTCCTGGCCCGCACCCGCGACACCGATAATCACCGACTCACCCCAGCCCTTATGGCAACACTCGAGCGCTTGGCGCATCACGTTCACATTACCAATGCACTCGAACGAATAGTCCACCCCGCCGTCGGTCATCTCGATGATGGCATCAACGATGGGCTTGTCCAGTTTTTGAGGGTTGACCACATCGCTAGCCCCCAACTGACGCGCTAGCTCGAACTTACTCTCATTAATATCGACCCCGATGATCCGTCCGGCACCCGCCATACGCGCCCCGATAATCGCCGACAAGCCAATGCCACCCAGGCCGAAGATAGCCACATTATCCCCCGGCTGCACCTTGGCGGTGTTCAGCACCGCCCCCATCCCGGTGGTCACGCCACAGCCGAGTAAGCACACCTCTTCCAATGGCGCTTGCTTATTGACCTTGGCCAGTGATATCTCCGGCAGCACGGTGTATTCAGAGAAGGTTGAGCAGCCCATATAGTGATAGATAGGTTCGCCGTTGATGGAGAAGCGGCTGGTGCCATCGGGCATCAAGCCCTTGCCTTGGGTCTCACGCACCGCTTGGCACAGATTGGTCTTACCGGACTTACAGAACTTACACTCGCCACATTCGGCGGTGTAGAGGGGAATCACATGATCGCCCACCGCGACGCTACTAACGCCTTCGCCGACCATCTCCACGATACCCCCGCCCTCATGACCAAGGATTGAAGGGAAGATCCCCTCCGGGTCTTCGCCGCTCAGCGTGAAGGCATCAGTGTGACATACGCCGGTGGCAACAATGCGCACCAACACCTCGCCCGCCTTGGGAAGGGCGACATCAACCTGCTCCATCTTGAGTGCTTGCTTGGGCCCCCACGCTACAGCGGCCCGCGATTTTATAGATTGCTGCCCTGCCTCGAGTTGAATCGCCATACCTGCTCATCCTTCAGTGCCAGACTCTGCAACTAAGCATAGACGCGCGCCCACCGGCGGTAGGACTTTATTTTCGTACAGTGGCAAGTGCAGTTGCCACTGTATACCAGAAGCTATTGATACTTATGGCTGCAAGCGAAGTACGCGCTCAGCAAGCATTACTGGCGATACTCTGCCAGCTCTGGCGCATCATAAACGCGCACATAATCCACCAGCATCTGCGCTGGAAAGATAGCATCGGATTGCGGATCGCCATCGTAGTGGCCACCCACCGCGAGGTTGAGGATCAAGTAAAAGTGCTGATCGAAGGGGGCTGGGAAATCCGCTCCCGAGGTGTACCAGTTAGTCTGGGTCGCGTAGATCTCATCATCCACATACCAAACTATCTTACCCGGCAGCCAATCTACCCGATACACGTGGTAATCGTTTATACCGCCCTCGCTAAAGGTGTAGCTATTAGAGGTATAGGTATTGTTCGGCCACTGGCCACCGTAGTGAATGGTGCCATGCACCTCAGCGGGGTTGCTGCCCTTCGCTTCCATAATGTCGATTTCACCCGAGGCGGCCCAAGTGCCGTAGACATTGTCCTGCGGCATCATCCAGAATGCGGGCCACAAGCCTTGCCCTACGGGCAGTTTGATACGCGCTTCCACCCGGCCAAAACGCGGCATATATAGCCCTTGGGTTTTAATCCGAGCAGAGCTGTAATCAAATACATTACCGGCATCTATGGTGGCTTCCACCAGTGCTTGGATTCGCAGCTGCCCAGACTCGGTAATACTTAGGTTGCCCGAGTTGGCGGTGTAGTACTGCAACTCATTGTTTCCCCAGCCGCTGATGTACTCACCATTTATGGTAAAGCCATTACCCAAATCGAAGGTCCACTTATTGCTATCTAACTCCGCGTCAGTGAACTCGTCACTCCAAACTAACTCCCAGTTCATGGCAGCCGAGTCGAGGTTCACGGCGTTACTGGACGCAGAGCCATTGCCGCCACTGGAGCCGCAAGCGCTGAGGGTAACAGCAAGGAGAAATGGCGCCGCGCAAGACAGTCGCGACCAAGCGGAGTGATTCTGATTCGACATCCTTTTCGAACTTCCTTTGTGAGTGGATTCCAAGGCCTAGTCTGGCATGCCGAGTAAACCTACAGCAGTAGCAAAAACAGAAACTACGATCTTAATCGTTTACGTTAAGTTATTTTGCCATTGATAAAATTTTCATCACCTCGTAAGTAGCCAAAAATAGAAAAAAAGCAGGGCAACCACCGAAGCGGCTACCCTGCTTTCCCCCTTGTTCGCCAGCTTTACTGGTCGCTATGTTGTGTTCTTCTGTGGCCTCGTTACAAGGCTATCGACTCACTGCAATATTGAATCTTTTGTTGGCTTGTCGCTGAGCGACTAGGCCTTATGCTGTTCAGGGCGCTTTTTCTTTTCCGTTTGGCTTGGACGGAAGCTCACACCTGACGCACCACGAAAACTTGAAACCATAATCACACCCTCCACTGTATTAAATGCAAGCCCCCCTGGCTTAAGTGCTTGTTGGTCCTGTCTAACAGCACCTTTGCCTGCTTGCACTTACACTGTTTGCATAGAGCAGACCAAGTTGCAGTAACACTGATAAATATTTTAAGTAGATTCAAATTTATGGGTAAGCACTGCATAAACCCCAGAGAAAACGCGAGTCACGCTGCATATAAACTCATTTGGATAAAAATATCACTAAGACATATGCCCGCATATAGTTAACGCCTTAAGCAACCGCCCTCTCATGGCGCACATTTTCAGTGCAATGCTTCACCATTGCAGTTCACGTTGACCACCCCGCTAAGCTTGTTCAACGACACCAACTCGCGACAAAAACAGCCATACTCGCCATTACCTGCGACAGATTGCACCTACGACCGATTGCGCCTAGCAGCGCTGACCAAGCAACAAGGCATACTGATCTTCTTCGATCAGCTCAAAGCCCATCGCCTTGTAAAACATAATCGCTTTGGGATTGGCTTTCCCCACCCCAAGGTGAACCCCACTGACTGCTTGCTCCCTGAGACTTTCCAATAATGTATTAATAAGCAACCTGCCATAGCCCTGGCCTTGGACTTCGGGTAGCAAATCGATATGTAGGTGCGCGGGGTAGTCATCCACCCAAGTTGGCAGTGGTGGTCGCTGATGTATCAGTTCAAGCAAGAAGGACTCAAACTGGCTGTTACAAGTCAGTTGCTGAGCATAGCGCTGGCGCAGTGCAGGCAGCCAATCATTCTCCAGCCAAGCATTGTAGTCGCGCGTATCCAGCGCACATACCAGGTAGCCCATCACCGCATCCGCTTCTACCACCCAGTTGCTAGTTTGCGAGTAATAAAGGTAGGCAGAGCAAAAGTAATCACTCAGCAAACCGGGGTGATTAAACAGCGGTGTCGCATCACTACCGTTTTTCCCGGTAAGCAAACAGATCCTTTGCAACTGAGCAAGATCATCGCGCCTAGCGGGGCGTAGCGACAACCGCGATATAGCAGTGGGATCGTTTGGGTATGGGGCTGGTGTCATCGGGTCATTCCACTTTTGCACGCCGACAAGTCAGCTCTGCGTTGAGCCGATGCCGTAACACTGAGCAAGCTAAGCCCCCAGTCTAAAGGGTGGCTCGCAAATGTTTACCTGTAACTTCCCGGCTTATGGGACAGGTCTCACTAACTTTCGATAAACCTCTGAGTTCGTGAGCGAAATCCCATCTTACGCCACCTAGTAAAGGGCTAGGCCAGCCGCTAAAACCTTAGTGGATTTTTCTAGAGAAACCCCTTTTTACAGCTTGATCAACCACGTTAAAAAACTGAGCATTTTGACATTAGAAAACCATTATCAATTGCGAAGTTTGCTGGTTAATCAACTGTTACGCAGCAGGTCAACGCCTTATTAAAACTTATGTACCGATAGGTTAAACACAGCATCGATTAGCATGCAGCAGCGCACGAATTACCGTTCCTAGCTGGAACAAATTCCCGATTATGCGCCCGATCAATTTTTACCCACCATGAATATGCAAGTCTGAGCATGAATTTATTTAATATATTAAATTGTTTGAAGGAGTAACACCGCATGTTAATCATGGCGTTTTTGTTTCTGCTGCTAATGCTTTATTTAGGCAGCCGTTTTGGCGGTATCGGTCTCGGGGTTGTATCCGGCCTTGGTCTGCTGATTGAAGTCTTTGTTTTCCGCATGCCTCCCACCTCACCACCCATCACCGTAATGCTGATTATTATGGCGGTGGTAACCTGTGCGTCGATCTTAGAAGCAGCCGGTGGCTTGAAGTACATGCTGCAGGTTGCCGAGCGCATTCTGCGTAACAACCCTAAACGCATTAGCATCTTGGGCCCCATCGTGACCTACACCATGACCGTGATGCTAGGTACTGGCCACGCGGTTTACTCCATCATGCCCATCATTGGCGATGTGGCGCTGAAAAACGGTATTCGTCCAGAACGCGCCATGGCTTCAAGCTCGGTAGCCTCGCAAATGGGTATTACCGCCAGCCCCATCTCTGCTGCGGTGGTGTACTACCTATCACAGATCGGCGCCTCACATGGCCTAATGCCTGAGCTGACCCTGATGGGCATTCTGATGGTGACCATTCCTTCTACCTTCTGCGGTACCTTGCTGCTGTCGCTGTATAGCTCGCGCCGCGGTAAAGAGCTGGAAGACGATCCAGAATACCAGCGCCGCCTGCAAGACCCACTATGGCGCGACAAGATCCTCAACACCACCGCCACCACGCTGGGTGAAACCCTGCCAGCATCTGCGCGTAACTCAGTGCTGCTATTCTTGCTGGCGATTGCTTCCATCGTGTTCGTGGCCATGTTCCCGGCTATCCGTACCATCGACGGTAAAGCGATCTCAATGAGTGTGATCATCCAGATGATGATGCTGGCGTTCGGCGGTATTATCCTGCTGGCCACTCGTACCAAAGCGCAAACCGTGCCTGAGGGTGTGGTGTTTAAATCCGGTATGGTGGCAGCGATTGCCATCTTCGGTATTGCCTGGATGAGCGACACCTACTTCCAATACGCCATGCCTGCGTTTGAGGCAGGTATCATCGACATCGTGCGCGCCTACCCATGGACCTTCGCCTTTGCCCTGTTCATCGTCTCGGTGGTGGTAAACAGCCAAGCGGCCACCGCACGGATGATGCTGCCAGTCGGTATCGCCATGGGCCTGTCGCCGGCGATTCTGATCGGTTTGATGCCAGCTACCTACGGGTACTTCTTTATCCCGAACTACCCGTCGGATATTGCGACCTGTAACTTCGATATGTCGGGCACCACCCGCATCGGTAAGTACTACTTTAACCACAGCTTTATGGTGCCGGGCCTGATTGGCGTGAGCTCCGCCTGTGTGATCGGTGTGACCTTGGCAGGGATTATTCTGTAAAGCTCTCATCCTATAAATACACAAACGCCCGGTACTCGCCGGGCGTTTTTATGAACAGCCGATGCCCTTAGCGAAAACGAATCGCCCGCCACAGGTTGCGCGCCACACTTTGCTGGCGTTTGAAGTAACCTGAGTAGTCGTTGTAATCATCCAGCTCAGCATCTCGCTGGCTATCGCGGCCATCCTTGTGCGAGTAGAAGAACACCGCGCACAGGGTTTCATTAAGATTTACCCCAAACAGCTCGCCAAAGGTGGAGAAGCCTGCGATGGGAAAGTCTTTAAAGCACTGGATCTTTTCCAGCTCGCCCGGGTTGTTTCTGCGCCGCTGAATGCAATCAAACAATACCCCACCCAATGGCTGCGGCAATCCCTCAGCAAAGGCTTGGTAGTCACGCTCGGTCTGCTCCGACAAGCTTTGCTGCTCCATCAAGATCAGCTCGGCGCCAAAGGGCACATCACAGTAAAAATGCAGGCAACGCTTTTCCAAGTCAACCCACGACACCGAGCGTACAAATAACTCACCGGCCACCGGGGTGGCGAAGCTGTAGTTTACCAATCGCTGTTGCAGCTCTTCGGGTTGGCAATCGAGCTGCTGACAGAGTACTTCAATAGCTTCACGCGGACGGCTATCTTGCGGGCACAACAACTTGCTAACGGTGCGCTCGGCGGGGTCACTCTCGGCCACCATCCAGTTATGCTCGCTCGGCAGGAAGTTATCACTTTTGAACAAGCGAAAGTAGAAGTCTTCATGCAGCTCGATAAAGCACAACAAGGCGTGTTGGTTACGCAGAGCCTGCTCATCATGAAAGGGGGCATGCCCCGCCCCGGGTAGACACCCGGTAGAGCCACCAATAAACGGCTGGCTAAAGCGGCCATCTTGATAGACCGCTTCCATCAGCCAGTTCTCACAGTGGCTAAAGCCGTTCACCAAAGTAAGCACCAAGCTACGCCCCGGCTCGGGAGATATCTCGTGGTTAATCTGGCTCAGTTGCTTGGCGATGCGCTCGCGACGCACACTCGGGCTGATGCGATTTTCACCATCAAGGATATCCTCACAGGGCAGCTCGATGGTGTCCATCTCAACGCGCTCGAACAGGGACTTAGAGAACTCTTGGATCAATACCTTGGGCTCATGCTCATTGCTAACATACAGGCCCTTTCCACTGGAGCTGAGTTCGCCAGCGGTAGAGGTCAATATACAGGGGGCGTTGTAGCGTCGCTTGAGTAGCCGGTGAACTTGCTCGAAATCAAGGCAAGAGGGCACATAACCCAGTACCAAGGCGCAGTCGCTGCTGTTGGAGGCAATGCCAGCGCTTGCTAACTCTTCCAATACCTCCAAGGTATAACTGGCCACCCTTACAGGCGGACGAGAGCCGGCGTCGAGGACCCCGCGAAACAGCGCTGCCAAATGCATTATCTATCCCTAAGTCACGATTCTCTGACTAGATTGTCAAGAAATAGGAAAAAACCAAGTAGCGACCGCGATTAATTCTAGATGGATCATACTTTGCCAATGAGCGAATGAAATTAAATCGTTTACCTTCAAAGTTTTACAATCATATAGCGTGACAAAGCTCCGCTTAAAATACCTGCGCTTACAGGTAAGTAAGTAGCCGCTTTGCCATAAGCCTCAACAATACCAACCTTCCTAATATCGCTCCAACGCCTGCCGTGCAGAATCTCCAGATATTTTCTTGATGCAGATTGAGATTGATTAGATTTTTCCGCCACCTGTTTGTCACAAACACGCTTTAAGCTCGCTGCGATAATTACAGGAGGTACCATGAAAAAGTCACTTATCGCCATTGCAGCGCTAAGCGCTGGCCTGCACGCCCACGCTTTCGATCTGATGCAACCGAGTTTGAACGATACCAGCAACTTAGTATGGTCCGGACACATCAGCCCCGACACCGATACCGTGGTATCAGCCCTGCTTGCAGCCCATATCTACGGCGGCACCGCAACTGTGCCGGGTGAGCTCAACCCAGAGAGCAAGTTTGTGCTGGAACAATGTGGCGCGGACGCCCCTGTGTACCTCGATAACTACCAAGGCAAGCGTTTGGGTCTGGTGGACTTCAACCAACAAACTCAGCTAGCCCCCGGCATGAATGAAGCCAACATTGTTGCGATTATCGACCACCACGCCATTGGCGGTAACCCGGTGAACACCAGCCAGATCGTCACGCTGGATATCCGCCCTTGGGGCTCCACAGCAACCATGTTGATGGACCGCGCCAAACAGCTCAATGTCGAACTGCCGCAAGAGCTTGCTTGTGCCGCCATCGGCGCCGTGCTGTCAGATACCGTAGTATTCCAGTCGCCGACCACCACCGGTTTTGACCACCAGTTGGTAGATGCCTACAGCGCGCAAGCGGGGCTCAACGACATCAACGAGTTCGGCGAGCAAATGCTGATCGCAAAATCAGATCTTAGCCATATCGATGCGGCCACCATCCTGACCATGGATTACAAAAACTTCGAGTTTGGCGGCAAGAAAGTCGGTATCGGTGTAGCCGAAACCCTTAACGCCCAGCAGCTGATCGACCGCAAACCTGAGCTACTGCTAGCAATGCAAAGCTACAAGAAAGAACAGGGGCTGGACCACTTGTTCTTCTCGATTACCGACACCAAGCACAAACGCGCCAACCTGCTGTGGGTTGACCCAAGCGACCAGCAAATTGTCGAGCGCGCCTTCCAAAGCGTGCAAGGCCAAGACATGCTGAGCCTCGACGGTATAACCTCGCGTAAACGCCAGATTGGCCCAGCCATTCAAACCGCTCTGGAACAATAACAAGTAGTTAGAGGGAACCTGGGGCCTTTTGCCCTAGGTTCTTCAGTCACTTGCTCCTGAAACTGCCGAAAGTACCGAGTCAACCAAACAACCTTTAACACTCCGCCACACAAGCCAATAACTCATTCCAGCAGTGATAGATAAGCAGGTGCCCGTGTTCGGCATAGCTGCGAAACTCTAGCTCTGGTAGCGCTTGAGCCAACAAGCGTGCAAAACGGATGGGCACATGCTGATCCTGTTCCCCATGCCACAGAGTCAGCGGGGTGGTCAGATCAGCCAGCTTCATTGGCCAAGGTTGGGCAAGTACTCGTAGGTCTTGGGCTAAGGCTTGTGGCCCCTGCCGCAGGGCCTCACTTAACGCCAGTACGAAATTATCCAGCAAAGCGGGTTCGTTGAGGGCCTGTTTATCACTCTCCCCCAAGCTGGCGTAAACCTGATCAAAATAGCTATTCGGTTGACGAATGATGACCTTACTCATCAATGCAATTAGAGGATTAGCAATTTGTGGAGCATTTAGCACTAGATAGGCTAGGAGCTTATTGCTGGACTTCACGCCGTGAAACAGGCTGATTGCTTCATAGGGAGTGACGGAGCTTATCAAATGAGCATGGCGGATCCGGCTGCTCAAAACCTCACAGGCGGCCAAGGCATAAGCGCCACCACCGCAAAATCCCGCCACGACGAACTCATCCAATGCTAATTGCTCGGCCAACTCGGCGATATCATTGCCATGGTCTAACAAGCTTCGCTCAGGCAAAGGAGACGATAAACCATAGCCGGGCCGATCGACGACGATGACGCGTACCCCGTAATCAAATAGCCACTGCCGACAAGGATGATGCTGCAAACGCGACCCCGTCGAAGGAGGAAACATCACTAGCACCGGGTCATCCGGCCGACCAATATCGCTATAACCCAGTGTGCGCCCATCGCGTAAACTCACTTTGCAGTGAAAACTGGCGGCGCTCATATTATGCCGTTGGGTTAACGAGGCTAAGGGGTCTTGGGCTGCTTGATAGGTCCTTGGGTTGAGCATAGCGATACGCATCAGCTCACTCTGGCTATGGCAGCCAGTCTTGCCAAACACTGCCTTTAACTGCGTCCTAACGGTGTTGATCGACACGCCACCATGCTCAGCAATCTCATGTAATTTGTCTCCTGCAACCAAGCGCGTGACCAACTGCTGCTCTGCTCGAGTCAAGTCAAAAGCGAGGGTCATTTTGTCAATATCAGCCACATAGCTGTCACTAAAGTCAGCAATTAACATCAGCACCTGATTGGCATAAGCACCATCTGTTAACACCTTAATTAGCGAAACACTATAGGGAGGCTGTATCTCACTGGTACTGGCAAAGCTGCACTCACTAAGCGTTTCTGCAGGGGAAAACAGTGTGTCCATCGCCTGTTGTAGCTGTTGTTGCATCGCCCTTTTGGGGAAAGATACACGATGCTTGAGTGAACCAGCTAAACGCCCCGACTCCAGTAGCGTTCTCGCTCGCCGATTCAACGCTTGCAGTTGCACTTGCTGGTCGAGCAGTAGTGCTGGCAGCGGCAGTTGCTCAAGTAGTTGCTGCAACAGTGTTTGCCCGGTTTGCTCAACGCCAAGTCGCTCACCGATAATGGCGCTGCGCCGGACATGTTCCGTTAGTCCACGCAGAACTACGGAGCTTGCGCTCCCCGAAGCCAACGCCTCCCCGCCTACCACCTGGGCAACATCCTGCTGACTTAATTCGACTAAATAGTGCGACAAACCCTCTAACAAAGTTGGCCAAGACTCAGGTTGTAGCGCCGCGTCGTAGATTTGACTCAGCAGTGATTCAGGGATATTGGTGGTCGCGTCCATACTAACTAGATAAAGTACATATATTAACTATTAGCATATCAAAAGATCACCACGCGGTGATGTTTTCTTGACCACGCAAGAGCGGTCAACCGTCACCGGTCAACCGCTCACTCAGGTCTCCACCCAAAACCAGTTAAGGGCAGTCAAACGGAAATCCCTGAAGGTCGCTGTATGACCACGCTTCTACCGCCTGCCAATTAAAACCGCTACACATCGAGGCCAGCGGATAAGCGAGCTCGAGGTAACTAAAAGAACCTACATCGGCACTACCAACACTAAAGCTGTTAGTGGCATAAATGCTCGCTTGACGCATAAACAAGTGCCCGTTTATCTCTAGATTAGCGCTATGCACGCTTGATGCACTGGAAAGCTCTAGTGAGTTGGTCGCAATAGACTCACTGGATATAGTGGATGCCCCAAACATGTATAGCTCATCGGTGTTAACCTGCTGCGCCTGAACCGAAGCGGCAGTGGTAACACTTAGGTGTTGGCTTACGTTGATGGTTCCACCAACTAAACTGGCGCTACCATCCACGTGCAGGTTATCGCTAACTAACGTCCCCAAATCAGCGTTGGCACCATTGCGTAGAATAAACTCGGACACATTCAATGTGCTGCTCCAGTCGGCAAACACATTCCCGGCATTCGCATCGATTCTGGCCATATTCCCTTGCGGGCGCCCAATAAAAGCCCGCGAACTTTGGTCAATCAGTAAGTCCAAGTCACCGACCTCGCCTTCCAACACCAACGAAGACTGGGCTGATACCTGCATCCTCGCCCCTGCGGGATAGACGTTATCGGGCATATAGATCGCCCCTAGGCTATCCACCCAAATGAGTGGCTCTACAGCGGCTACGAATTCAACACCACCAAAGGCGGCATTCTGTATACCTCGAACAAGTACCTGAGCGTCAATACTGCCGCCATTTACCCAGAGATTGTCGCGGGTCGGCTCCAAAATGCCGTCGTCATTGCCCTCGCAAACTCCCGTTACATTCAGCCAGACATAACGCTGCAAGCCAGGACTTTGAAAGTAGTTATGTAGAGCCTTAGGATCGCTGTCACAATCGATATCCAGCTCATAAAAATGAGTATCTACCGTTCCAGCAAGTATGCGGTCCTGCAGCAAACTAAAGTTGTGATTCATCTCCTGCGCCTTGATGAGCCCACCCGCGGAAAAGCTAACTAACTGCTCCTCCGCTTTCACATGATGGCTTAAAACGTACCCACCGATTGCTAATGCTGCGGCGATCTTTAAAACTGCGGCAATCTTAATTGCACTGTCCATTGTGTCCTTCCTTGATGATTAGTTAGGTTAAATCGCTATTGCCATTGGGCGGTATCAAACCGGCTAGTATCATAGCTGGCGGCAATCACAGACTGTTCAGGATCCTGAGGGTAGGCATCAGCATTATCGCCAACTCCGTCACCATCACTGTCAACGGTCTCATTCGGGTCGTCAGGGAAAGCGTCGCTGTTGTTCCCAATGCCATCACCATCGCTGTCCGCAGTTTCTTGCGGGTCTAACGGAAAAGCATCGGCATTGTCACCAACACCATCGCCATCGCTGTCTAGGGTTTCTGCAGGGTCTAGCGGAAAGGTATCGGCATTGTCGCCAA
This sequence comes from Aliagarivorans taiwanensis DSM 22990, assembly GCF_000429505.1. GTDB lineage: Bacteria > Pseudomonadota > Gammaproteobacteria > Enterobacterales > Celerinatantimonadaceae > Aliagarivorans > Aliagarivorans taiwanensis. The sequence continues at coordinate 293,476 of NZ_AUBZ01000001.1, forward strand.
CACCATCGCTATCGCTGTCTAAGGTTTCTGCTGGGTCTAGCGGAAACGCATCGGCATTGTCGCCAACGCCATCGCTATCGCTGTCTAAGGTTTCTGCCGGGTCTAGCGGCAAGGCATCGGCATTGTCACCAACGCCGTCGCCATCGCTGTCTAAGGTTTCTGCTGGGTCTAGCGGAAAGGCATCGGCATTGTCGCCAACACCATCGCTATCGCTGTCTAAGGTTTCTGCTGGGTCTAGCGGGAAGGCATCGGCATTGTCGCCAACACCATCGCTATCGCTGTCTAAGGTTTCTGCTGGGTCTAGCGGAAAGGCATCGGCATTGTCGCCAACGCCATCGCCATCGCTGTCGGCTGACTCAGCGCTATCATTAGGAAAGGCATCCAAGTCATCAGCAACCCCGTCATCATCGTCATCGTCATCATTCACTACCACGACCAACTCATCGCCGCTCCAAATCAGAGTCTCATCCTCGGTCAGTTGCAGTATGAGATCTTCAACTTGAGTCACCATTGCCAGCAACTCAGCACCATCCAAAGCCTGTTCTGCGTCGCTGGGAACCAAACCGACCGCCACCAAGCTGCGCGCTTGATTGGCTAGCTGAGTTTGCTCTCGCTCCAAGTAATCCTGCGTGATCTCTTCGGGTAACGCGCCGATCCGGTTGGCCACTAATAAGATCGCTTGTTCGGTTGTGATACCGGGTTGCTGTTGACGCTCCAACTCAACCAACGTGGTCAAAGGGCTAACCACCACTCCCCCCGGCGGAGCAGTTAACAAATAGCTCTGCCTAACGGGTGTGCTAGGTTGATCCATATCGATGGTTTCACCTGGGATCACCTTTACCACCACGCAAGCAGCATCACTTGGCTCTGCTACATCAAGCAAAAACAAGCCGTTCTCATCGGTCGTCGCTGACGGTTCTCCCTGGTCTAGCTCAAAATCACCATCGAGATCGAGCCATACCATCGCGCCTTGTAAATAACCATCTAATGCCGTAATTCGCATCTGTGCTGTTGAATCTTCAACAGAGCCGTCGCCGCATCCGGCCAACAGCGCTGCGCTCAAGATGCCCCCCAAACAAAGACTTATCCTGCTCAACCTCATACCACCTCCCTCACTCCATGTGTCGTTTCAATTAAACAGCAGCAAGAATTTACGCTCATCACCCATATGGATGAAATGACTAAAAACAGCGGCGGAGCTTGTCGAAAAACTCAAGCAAAGCACTCGTTAATGACAGAGTTGGAAGGTGGTAACTCATGACGGAGTAGTCGCGTTCACCAACAAAAACCGGGGAGGCTAGGAGCGCGTCACGGCAAATAGGTAGGAGTTATCGAACCCCACCTGCACCTTCAACTCCACAGAGGGCGAGCTCATATATATAAAGGAGATAAACGTTTTAGATAGGCGCTGAACTATTGTCACAATCCCACTCTACTGTGTATGCCACTTTCTAGCTCTCTACAGACCTAAAGAGCTAAGCTATACCAACAACGAAGGATTGATTCTTGATGGAACGTACCAACTCTTTAGTTTTTGCTTTACTGCTGATGGCTCTTAGCAGCTTGGCCTTTGCTGATATCCCAGCCAACACCCAAGTGGGTGATGTTATCGAAGTGCAGCTAAGCCAGCTTAACCCGACCCAGCCTTCCATCGGCTACGATCAGGTGTTCTACAAGCTGGGTCGCTTTCAAGTTGACCTGAAAAAGCAGTTTGATGAAATCTGCGAAGCTAACGGCCAGAAAGGCCTGGAGAGCTTCAACGAGCAATCGGTGCAAGCTGACAGCAGCAGCTTTAGCTGTAAAGAGGCCATCGGTAGCCGCGCCAACGAGATGAAAACCGTGGTGCTAGCCCCCGACAACAACTACTACCTCACCGACGGCCATCACACCTTTAACACCTTCTGGCATATGCAAGGTGGCGGCAGTGACTTCCCAATCCATGTGGTGGTGACTCACGACTACCGCGAGCTGGCAGATATGCAATCCTTCTGGCAAGCGATGCAGCAAGACGGCAATGTGTGGCTTTTCGATCTTAACAACCAAGCGATCGCCGCCGAGCAACTGCCCGCCTCACTGGGTATGGAAAACTTCACCAACGACGCCTACCGCTCGCTGATGTACTTCAGCCGCAAGGTAAGCTGGGCCAAGCCAAAGCAGCCGGTGCCGTTCCTCGAGTTCTACTGGGCGAAAGAGCTAAAGCCACTGATTGACCTGGGCAACTATGACCTGAGCAATATGGACAGCTACGTACAAGCGATTACCGACGCGGCCGACATCATCCTCAACCTCGACACCGACAACTTGGGTGGCTCGGGCTTAAGTGCCGTAGAGATGGGGCAAATGAAAGAGTTTAAGGCCAAGACCCTGAGCAAGCTGCAAACCGAAAAAGGCAAGCTGTTCTACTCGCTGGCGTATAAGGCGCAGCAGTAAGCTTGATACGCTCCAGCTATTTAGAGCTGAGCGCTAATCACTAAAAAGGAGGGCTCAGCCCTCCTTTTGCTTTACTTGAAAGCGCTGATTTTCGCTACACTACTCGGTAACCTCAGCCGCAATCGCAGCTGCCCGGCGGCTCTCGTGGTCATTCATAAAGTAGCAGCGATGGGTGTAGGCTGAGGTCAGTACTACCTGCTTGTCCAAGTCCGGATAACGCTCATCGTAGCGCTCCAGAAAACGGTGATACTGCCGCTCGTTGTAGCGAATGATGCTGCTGGCCACCTCTTCAGGCACTTGGTACTCGTCAAGTAGCGCTTGCCAATCGTCTTCGTGCACCGCCAAGCGCGCTTCTTTCTTCAAGTAACTTGCCGCGGCCTTACAGGATGCAGCCTCATGCAGCTCAAACATCATCACCGCAGTATCAACTTGCGCATGGGCGGTAAAACACGCCAGCATGGCTGCGCCGAATAACCCTTTTGAAACCTTCACCGTCTTTCTCGTCAATCAAAAAGCCGCTGTTGTAACGCGCTTAAATGACAGTGAGATGACAGCATATAAAAGTAATAACTTTAATTTTTCCGTCACACAGCTGTCATGTTTCTCCTAGAAACTCCCGCGACTGGTATACACCAATATCACGTTAGGAAATACAACATGAAAACGCGTCTTTCGCACTCTTTGAAAGTCTCCGCTTGCGCACTGGCAATCACCTCACTGCTTAGTGCCTGTAATAGCTCATCAAGCTCGAGTAATGACCGTGAACAAGACCCTGCTCACTCGCCAGTCTCCATTGGTCTGCTTCCCGACACCCAAGGCGGTGGTTGGGCGGTAGCTATGCACCCCATGGAAGCAGTACTCGCCAAGCATCAGGAGCAAGGCGTAGACGTTGTTATCCCAGTGGGCGATCTCACCGACAACGGCTCTACAGAAGAGTGGCGTCAGTGGCGAGAGGTTGCTGATAAGTACCGGGAAATGGGGATGGAATTCCTGCCTGTGATGGGTAACCACGAAACCAGCTGGGCCTACACCGTAGAATGGATCGATAACATGCGTCACTACATCCCAGAGGATGCGGTGCATATGCCAAGCGCAGAGTGGCTGAACTACTACATCATCCGTGAGAACGTGTTGATGATTGGCCTGGCCTACTACAACCTGCCGATTGCATTTGGTTGGATCCAAGACGTTCTGGCCCAGCATGAGGGTGAGTTCGACCACGTGGTTATCGCCAGTCACGATGGTTTGATCGGTGCTAAGTACGGCCAAACCCGTGAGCAGATCGTTGAAGGCACCAAGGACGACAACCGCCTGTTCGACATCCACAAAGAGATCCGTGAGACCTTTGCCGAACACGATGTTATCTGGGTTCAAGGCCACGAGCACATGTACCAGCGCTCGCAAGTTCACGCCCGTGTACTTGGCTCTAACGATCCCGGCGGTCGTAACGCAGAGCCGCTGGCCTCTACCCCAAGCGGCGGCAACTACCGCATGCCTTCATACACCCAAATCATCAGTGGTAACGCCTCCTACAAGGGCTACGAGTACCGCTATGGTGAGCGTGAACTCATCCAAGATGTGATCCTACATAAAATGGACACCATGAAGGATGGCTCGGAGCACTACGATGCCAACGCGTCGGTGCTGCACTTCAACGACCAGCGTGTTGACTATCTGGCCTTCTCAGCGCCGCACACCATTAACAGCAACGAAGAAGGTCCTAAAGAGCTGGCAGACCCGCAATGGACCTTGATCGATCAGTTCTCACGCACCACCAACCGCTGTGAGTCTTTGGTATATCCCAACTCCATCCCTGAAGGACAGCGCCCGATCCTCAACCATATCGTTGAGTTTAAAACCAACGACTGTGTTGCCGATGATGGCAGTTCTGCTCGTCTGATTGGCGGTACCAACGACGTATTCAACCGGGTTGATACCACCGAGCGCAGCCTGTCCTTCCATGAAGGCTTTAAGCGCGCCGAGAGCATGAACGACCTGATGCGCCTGTCTTGGCAGTTCCTGTTCACCAAACATGCGAGCTGGGACGTCAACCTCAACGGTAACAACCGGATTATCCCGGGTTCTCAGGGCGAAGATGAGACCGGCGCAAAAACCGGTAACGTAGTCATACCAGCCACCACCATCGATATGAAGAAACACGTGACCCTAAGCTGGCTACCTAAAGAGCCTGCGACGGCTTCTGATGTACTGCTGGTAAGCGGGGTACAGATCCACGGTGGTGTATACCAAAGCGCTTACGGTAAATGGAAGAACATCGAAAAGCATCAAGGCTATCACGGCTCTCAGCCTGACGGTTCGGCTAAAGCCCCGGTTGAGCTTCCTGATTACGCTACTCAGAACTGGAACGTAGAGCAAATCAAATCCTCACCCTTCGGTATCGAGTTCACCACAGAAAATCTGGCAAACGCGTCTAACCTACTGCTAGCAGCCAAGCAAAACGGCGAATGGCTACCTTTGGCGAGCGCCGAGTGTGTGTTGGATCTACCTTGGGATGAGGACTACACCATCGCCCCACCAGCAGTAGCCCAAGAGTGTGCTGACCAAGCCATCGTAGGCTACGACAGCCAAGTGGATGATGGCCGTTGGTGGACCATCGCTCAAACCGATATGGAACTGGCACTTATCAGCAAGTAAGCCCTCCCTATCGAGTAGAAGCGCAGGCTAGTCCTGCGCTTTTTTTTTACCAATTCAACGGTGACTTATCAGCTTCAACACATCCGATAAAAGATCTTAGTTTTCATAGCATTAATCATAAAATTGGCGATGTAATTCGGGTAATCTTGCTAGCAAACTCTACCCCAGTTACCCCATCATTAAGGTGTAGTTATGACAACCAAGGTCTGCAGCAGTCACTACAAAGGGCTTCCCTCAATCGTGCTGGAGAACGCTCGGCTACGGGCCGAGTGGCTACCCGAGTGTGTGGCTAAGCTCGCCTCCTTAGTGCTCAAGCATCATCAAGCGCCGCTAGAGCTGCTCTCTCAGTCCTCGCTGCAGAAACTTCAGCTACCGAGTCTTGGCGCATGCTTTGCCGATTACGACACCAGCGGTTTTGATGAGTGCTTTCCGACCATCGAAGAGTGCCAGTTGGTTAGCGAATCAGCCCAAGGCAACGTAACTCGCCTAATGCCCGATCATGGCGAGGTATGGGCCATGCCTTGGCAGGTAGAGACCCTCAGCAGGCAAGCGCTGCGCTTTAGCGTGTATAGCGCCAGCTTTGGTTACACCCTCAGTAAAACCCTCATCTTGGATGAGCAGGGCCTGCGCTCGGAGTACTGTGTCGAGCTAGACAGCGACGCCCCAGCCCTGCCCTATATCTGGACCCCACATGCGCTGTTTGCGGTGCACCCAGACACCGAGCTGCTTATCCCTGCGCATATGGATAGCATCTACAACGTGTTTGGCGGCAGTGAGTATCTCGGCGAGTTTGCCGCCATCCACCGCTACCCTCTGCTGGCAAGGAACGACCAAGCGCCGCTGGATCTATCGCTTATCGAACCCCAGCAGGCGGGCAACTGCGAGAAGTACTACTTCAACAGCCCCCTACAAGCGGGCGACAGCTTTGGCTTTCGCAATCGCTACTGCGAGGTGGAGATGCGCGTTGATCATCAGCAGATCCCCTATCTGGGGGTGTGGAAGAACCAAGGAGGCTTTAAGGGGGAATATAACTTTGCCCTTGAGCCCTGCTCCGGGATCTACGATTCCACCGCGAGAGCGCACGAGAGGGGAACCTGTAAGGTGTTGCAGCCCGGAGAGCGCACAACTTGGCGCTTTGATATCGCCATCAGTGAGCGCGAGTAGCCGCACGCAGGCTTAAGAGTTAACGCCCCGAGGCCACACCCGCCTGATATTGCCCGGGAGTGAGCGCCACCCGTTTCTTGAAGTGCCGTTGAAAGTGGGCCTGATCGGCAAATCCCAGACTAACGGCCGTCTCGGCCAGCGAACTACCACTACGCAGTAGCTGCTTAGCCTGATTGATACGGGCATCCATCTGCATCGCCGCGGGCGACAAACCATAGTGGCGGGCAAAGCTGCGCAGTAGTTGATAGCGGCTGAGTTGGGCCTCTTCAGCCAGCTCCGCCAAGGACAAACGGCTATCGAGCTGGTCCAGCAACTGTTCACGCACCCGCAGTAAGCTTTGCTCAGGCGCGCGGTTAAGCGCGGGCAAACGCTGGGCGCCGGTGCTCAACTGCAACACAAAATCCAATAGCTGACTCTCGGCATCCAGCGCCCCATCGCTATCGGCTAACTGTACGAATAAGCGATTAAAGTCATTTAGTGACTGCCTTGAGCGCAGCTGGTCTTGGGCAAAGCACAGATAATCCTGCGCGCTCAGCCCTGCCTCACTCTGGGCCTTGCCGAGCCATAGTGAATCGACAAACACCATCCGATAGGACCAAGCTCCCCGCTCTGGGTTGCAAGCATGCACATCGCCGGGGTTAATGGTCACCAAATCGCCCCGACCGGTTTGATAGCTGATGCGTTGATTCCTGTAGGAGGCCGCCCCTTTATCAATCGCGCCGAATGAGAACTCATCGTGAGTATGCGCCTGATAGCAGGCCGACGAATCGCGGCTCACCCGCAACTCAACCTGAGGTAGGCAAGCGCTGCGCTGAAAGTGGCTATGTTTGTCCGGCTTCATGCTTGCCCTCCTTGAGCTGTGGTTCATCAACCTTGTTGAACATGGGCTGTCATTTATGAGTAATGCGCTGCGATTTAGTTTGGCAAAAACTCGCCATGTATCATCACCACTACCAGCGATGCCAACAGCAGCGCACTGGCCCGACTAAACTGCCGGTAATACTCGCGGCGGCTCAGATAAGGGCGCAGCCAATGCCCGGCGCCCGCCCATACCGACACTCCCATAAAGCACACAGTCAGCGAGATAAGGGTAAACGCCGCCGCGTAAACAACCGCAGGCTCTCTACCCAATACAAACAGGCTAACCCCGGATGCAGCCACTGTCCACGCCTTAGGGTTACGCACCTGCAGCAACGCACCTTGCCAAAATCCCGCCTGCATCTGCTGTTTTGCCGACTCATCGAGCTGAGCGCTTTGAAAGATCTGCCACGCCATATACAGCAGCAGCCCAGCGCCCGCCAGCCTTAGCCAAAACGTCAGCATCGGCAGCTGCTGACCAATCAGCTCCAGCGCACTGGCAGAGCACGCCACCACCAACGCGTAGGCAACGCTCGCCCCAGCAACAAAGCGTAAGGTCCCACGATAGCCATAGCCCACCGCATTACTGGCCGCTATCAGATTCACCGGCCCGGGTGTCGCCGCCCCCACCAAGCCAAAGGCCACCATCGATGCAAATACCCACATAACGCCATCTCAGTTATCACAACAAGCCCCCAGCTTAGCGACCAAGCCACAGCGGGTATTGAACGAAATTGCAGATTGCTGATACCCATGAGAAAACCAACGGTTGAGAGTTATAGGCACCTGATTTAGCATCGTTTTTCTAAGACACAAAGGAATGTCCCCCATGTATGCCGTTATCTTTCGCGCCACGGTAGGCGAGCAAGACCAGAGCTACTTCGACACCGCGCAAGCAATGCGCGAGATCGCCATTAACGAATACGGCTGCCTCGAGTTTGTCGCCATCACCGAAGGCGACCAAGAGATCGCCATCTCCTACTGGCAAAACCAGCAAGATATTCGCCGCTGGCGAGAAGACCCACGCCACCAACACGCCCAACAGCAAGGCCAAGCCAGTTGGTATAAAGACTACCGGGTAGAGGTGGTGGAGATTGCAAGGAGTTATCAGTTCCCCAAATGAGCCATAGTGACCTGCAAACTCGCCCGTTCCAGATAAGCTGTGAAGATTCTCCTAGCCACGCTGATTTAGAGCGAATTGGCGACGGCTTGGACGAGCACAATGTCGCAATGGTTGGCAGCAGCACCAACAATCGCCCTTTAGCCTTAGTGGTTAGGAACGAGCAAGCTGAGCTAATCGCGGGCATTCGCGCGCACTACAACATCTCAGGTTGGCTCTATATCACTGGCTTGTGGGTAAATGAACAACAACGCGGACAAGGGATCGGCCGCAACCTTGTTACTCGCCTAGAACAAGAAGCCATCAAGCGTGGCTGCAAACATTGCTATCTCACCACCCTCGCCTTTCAAGCCCCTGAGTTTTATCGACAACTGGGTTATCAGCAGTTTGCAGAGCTGCCTGAGTTTCATCTTGGGCATAGTAAGTTGTTTTTTAGGAAGCGGTTGAGGCAATAAAACGCCTAGGGTTAGAGTTCCGGTGTTTGACGGTCTTACGTTGAGTGACAAGAGCAGAGCATTGGCTCTAGATTGGTTCTGCCCTAAAGCGTGTTAGAGATACCTGCAAAACCACGGGTTATAAACCCTGCCCTTGCCGTTTCCATGTATCCGCATGACCGATCCACCTTTCGCGCAGGCTAGTAAATTGATGAATCTGCTAACTGCCTGATTGAACGGTAATATTGGAGATGTTAACTTTAGAGTCATTAGGGTGATGTATGGAATTATCTGTTAGGCCGGCGAAATGGAGTGTTATGACTACTTTTATTAAAAACGTAAATGAGTTAGAGGCTCATTTTTCAAAGTATAAGAAGGGTTACTTATATCGCGGACAAGTAAAGCATTTTGTGGATTGTAAAGGACACACAAATATTCCTACATCTTTCAGCAGACATGGCTGTATTCCTGATGTTATGTTCAAGTGGACTCATTATGCTAAAGCGATGATTCGTGGTTACTCTGGCGTCGACTACTTTGATATAGACTTAGAGTTGTCTCAAGCAATACTGCAACATTATGGTTGGAGATCATTCTTTGTAGATTTAACTAAGTCTTCTTCAATAGCATGTTGGTTTGCATCAAATGCATATGAAGAATCTAAGTCTATTCATATGAGTGAAGACATACATGAGAACCCAGTATGGCTGGTTCACAAAGATGCCAAATATAGTCAATCTAAAGGAAACGGTCATATCTATATAATCGATTGTTTAGCATTAGATACCTTGGGTATTAAAATTCATGATCTCACTTTAATGCAGGGCAATGAAGGAAGGCTTAGATTCGATGCTCAGCAAGCGTGTTTAGTTGGGAACTTGAATGACCGGCTGCCCCCTCAAGTTATTGCGTCACACATTGAAGTTCCGAGCAGTGTGTTGAAAGACTATTGTGACAAAAATTCAATACACGATGTCTCGGATGTATTCCCATCAAGCGATAAAGACTTTGTATTAAAAACACTTTTAAGTTTGCCGTGGGAAAAAATGAATGTAGATAGCCCGATATCTACGTTTCGAAGAGGCTTGGAAATCCCAGATTATGAAGATAACTTTATAAAACATCTTCCTCCAAATGTTACTCTATACGAAAATTTCTGGGTTTCTGATAATAGAAATGATTCGGACAATCCATTTAAGGGACTGACTTTTTATAAACTCCCGCAAATCTCATATTATGCTAATACCAATGAAGAATTTGATTTAGGTCTTGTTAGTGACGCTCTCAAAAGGCATGGTGACTTTGTTGTTGAGATTGATGGCTTAGTGAAAATAGTGGAGGTGCAAGAGGAATATATTTATGAGAAAGGAATACATGTTTCAGTTGATGAAGATGGGTATATTTCGGTATCTGGGTTAGTTGTCTCTCATCCAAGTAATGTTGTTACTGGTGTGGGCACTAATGTTGGCTGGGTCTACAAAAATAATCATAATGTCTGGAAGCGAGTCGACCATCAAGACGAGTGCCCTTGTAATAATTCACTTAGACATCAGTTGCAATTTTCATTACTCAGAATGCTTAATGAAGCGATAAAGAATAAAGAGCTTATTATCGAGAACAACTGTTGTTACAGGCATAAGAGTGTCCCACCGGCCTAAAAAATAAAAAGGACATCCATAATAAAATAAAAAAATAAAAAGGACATCCATAATAACTTTGGGAATAAAAAGGACATCCATAATAACTTCAAATAAGCAGTAGCTGTCCAGTAACCCTCCATTAGCTTGGGGATACTGTTTAACCAAGGGAAAACCGTGAATAAGCTAATAAGACACCCATAATAATGGAAGAATTCCTCTCCTTCTTCTACGCTTGGTGAAAGCCTTAATCATCGAGTGATTGCCATGCCTCGCGCTAGAAACCAGCAAGTCAGTTTGTCGGATACGCCCTATTATCACTGCATCTCGCGCTGCGTGCGACGCGCTTATCTATGTGGCGAAGATGCGGTAACTGGGCAAAGTTATGAGCACCGGCGTCAGTGGGTTGAAGAGCAGTTGGTGCGCTTAGCCGAGGTCTTTTCCATTGAGGTGTGTGCCTATGCGGTGATGAGCAACCACAGTCATGTGGTCCTGCATGTAAACCAAGCAAGGGCGCTAGGTTGGTCAATTGAGGAGGTGTTGGCGCGCTGGCATCAATTGCACAAAGGGACGTTGCTCACGCAGCGCTATGTGGACCCCGAGAAACGCGCGGCTATGGATAGCGCTCAGCAGGCTACGGCTGAGGAAACCGCCGAGGTATATCGCCAGCGCCTGTTTGATATCAGTTGGTTTATGCGCCACCTTAACGAAACTATTGCCCGTCAGGCAAACAAGGAAGATAACTGCACCGGGCGCTTTTGGGAGGGACGATTTAAGTCTCAGGCACTCTTGGATGAAGCCGCTTTAGCCGCCTGTATGGCCTATGTAGACTTAAACCCAATTCGGGCCAAGATAGCTACCACCCCTGAGACCTCTGCCCATACCAGTGTGAAGCGACGCATTGAGCTGGCCAGAGAAGGCAAGCAGCCTAAATCCCTGTGTCCATTTGTGGGCAATCCGCGACGCGATATGCCTGATGGTCTGCCTTTTGCCCTTGCCGACTACCTGTCCTTAGTCGATATGACCGGACGGGTGATTCGCGAAGACAAGCGCGGTGCCATCGACCCAGCGACCAGTCCTATTCTGCAGCGCCTGAGCATCGACAGTGAGTGCTGGTTGCAGTTAACCACAGGCCTTGAGCAGCACTTTGGTGCAGTTGTGGGGCGAGATACCAGCCTGCTGCGCTATAAGGCCTGTCATCAGCAGCAGCGCATCCGTGGTATGGGAGCGGCCAAACGCTGGTTGCAGAGTGGGTAAAGCGAGCCGGTGTCAACTCACACCTTATCCGAACTCCCCTGCTCTAGCGCTGCACCCTTCTTCACCCCAAGATAAGCCGCTCCGACCAACAGTGCGCTAAAGCTGGAAAACAGGTGGTTAACGAATACCGCCAACACTTTCATTGAGGGGTTACTGGCCTCAGGAGCCAGCACACCTAACAGCAAACGCCCGGCCTCAAAGCACAGGCCGATGCCCCACAGTGGCAATAGGTAGGCGTAGATCATCCGTTTTACTTGTTCGTTATCGATATCGCCGTGTTCCACTAAATAGGGCACGGTGAGCAGCAAGGGGAACATTACGCTACGGGTGAATAGGCCGCTTAGTACGGTCAGGCCTTGGCCTTTGCCCCAGTAAAGTACCTCGGCCAGCCCAGAGCCTGCTAACACGCCTGCAACCGGGATGGTCACCGCCACCGACATCAGGGAGTAGAGCACCATAATCAGCGCGGCGCGTATATATAGCCCTTGGTTAGCGCGTAAGGTCGGCTGCGACAAACCGAGCAGCAAGCAGGCGCAATTCACGAACAGCACGGCGGGCGCGTAGATACTGCCTACCAGAGATTGAACCCATACGAAGAACGGGTACTGAAAGCCCATCACCGAGGGCAACCAGCACAGCATCAAGATCAGCAGTGGCGGGGTAATAGCGGCAAGCAGCTCACGAAACCTTAGGCCTACCACCATGACACTTACAGCGAATACTTTAATGACCATCCTTGTGCACTCCTTGTCTGCTGATCCGATGCCAAACGGCAGGCATCGTTATCAATAGATATCAGGGAGCGGATATACAGTTATTGCGCAGCAACAAATCTCGCTGCCTCCGCACTGGCGTAGATGCAAAGTTGCAGTCGGTATCACAGATTCGTTTTCGCTAGATTCATTTTCTATGGCATTGAAACAAGCTGCTTTTTTGAACGACTCTCGCTATAGTGAGTCTCAGGCAATCACGCCAACCAAGGAAACAGCATGACCTACCCACTGAATCGCAACCTCAACGCTTGGCCAACTTGCGGGTTTGCTATTGCCGATGCTTTCAGTAGTAGAAGGTTCAGTTTGAATCACTAGGTCTTCGGCTATTTCGGGGGCCTCCCCGAAAGGTCATTCTAAGCTGCGCGTGAAGAGGCTTTTTGGGGAACCAAGAAGCTTTTTTTATGCCTTTCTCTCGGTAGGGAATCACTCACCCAAAATAACCTTAAATTATTGTTTTTATTGAATTTAATTTCATGATACCGCTTGACAGAGCGTGTTCTTGGTATCTAAGGTAAAAACACATTCAGACGAAGCAACAGCGAACCAGGCACTTGTTATGACGCACTCAACCACCACCTACATGCTTGATTGTACTCACCCACATCTCAGGGCGAGTCGCGTGTTGAGTAGTCGACTCACAGACAGGCTTAGATCTTCTTGATACGAGGGGATCGTCCCCAACACTCTTTGCGATAAGCGGCTTATTGGGGAACTGATAAGCCGTTTTCTTTTATCAGCCCGCCCTTTGCAACAGAAAGCGCAGTGGATAGCGCAAGGGATTTCTAATCCCCGGGTCCAAGGTTCGAATCCTTGAGTGGGCGCCAAATTTGGAAACGTGGCCGAGTGGTCGAAGGTGACTCCCTGCTAAGGAGTTGGGCGCATTGCGCCCCAAGAGTTCGAATCTCTTCGTTTCCGCCATTTTCTTTGCCGGCCCGCCGAGGTGCGAATGCCATGTTGGCTACACCGCGGCGGCTAGGCGGAACACAACGCGCTAACTGTGCACCTGCTCCATCAGCTCGCCCAGCGCTTGATGCTGAATATCAAGCTGCCCGGCCACGCTGTTCATGCCGCTCTTGGTGGCTTCGGCAGTTTCCACCGTTTCAACCATGGTGCTAAGCAGCGCATCGATGGCGACCTTAGATTTACCCAGTTCGTCCATCACCTCGGCCACCTGCCCGGTGATCTTCTCTGCCGCTTCTGAGGAGGTATTGGCCAGCACCTTCACCTGCTCCGCCACCACCGAGAAACCGCGCCCCGCCTCACCGGCTCTGGCCGCTTCAATAGTGGCATTGAGTGCCAGCAGATTAGTCTGATTGGCGATGCCTTGGATCTCCACCACTTCTTGGTCGATGCCTTGGCTGATGGTCGCAACGATATTAAACAGCGCCTGCATCTGCTCCAACGAGCTGGCCCCCTGCTCGGCTTTTTGCTGGGCATTACTGGCGCGCTGCTGTAGCTCGCTGGTTTGCCCCTGGATCTCACCGGCGGTGTGATTAACCTCGGCAATACCGGCTCTGACGGCCTCGATCATCTCAGCTTGATGCTGACGCACCGCCTGCATCTCTAACTCTTGGGTCTTGGCTTCGTCTATGTCGATCAACGAGCCTGCGACCCGCAGAGGCGTGCCCAGCGCATCTCGCTTGGTGCCGCCCACCGCCCGATACCAACGCCAACCCAAAGTCTTGTGCATGCAGCGGTAGCTAATGTCGTAGGCCACCGTGCCAGAGCGATCGGCCACATGCGCCTTAAAGGCGTTAACGGTGGCATCCACATCATCGGGATGTAGCAGCGAAGACCAGCTATCTACCCGATTGGGAAAGTCCGCTTCATCCCGGTAACCGAGTAAGCGGCGGAACTCGTTTGACCAAGTCCAGCGGCTCTGCGGATGCAGCGCGTCGGCATCGATAATGACACAATCCCACAGCCCTACACCGGCGTGGTTTTGATAAAGCTCGAGCTGCTCTTGGTGGTCTTGCGTGGAGCTAAGCTGCTGTTGCAGACGCTGAAACTTGGCTTGGATCTCGCCCAACAGCCCAGCCATTCGCCCGTCACTAGAGGAGGACGGATTCACCGGCTGGTCGTTCACTATATCTTGCAGAGCGGATTCAATCTTGCGGGTCCCCAATGAAAACATCCTGTTCTCCTTAACGCGGTTCGCTGAAAAAAGGTCAGCCCAGCATGGCTGGGCTGATAATGACAGAATAGTAAATAGATGGGCGTTTGGAAAAACTTAGTGACCCAGGCTGCTCAGATACTGCAGCCAGCTCGCAGAGGAGTCCGAAGGCTTGAGCCGATGGGCCTGCTCGGCCACGCTTTTGGCCGATTCAAAATGCTCCAGCCGGAACAGTACCTGCACCTTGGCCAGCAGTTGCTCTGCTGTCGGCTCTGGCAATCGTTCTAAGGCAGCAAGCGCTTGCTGATAATGATTCTGCTGGGCCAGCAAACGGCCATAGTCCCAGGCGTAGCTAACGTCCTTATCACTGGCGCGCTGCCAAAACGCCAAGGCCTTGTCCCATTCACGGGCCTGCTGCCAATAGCGCGCTTGGCTCACGATCAATTCGATATCGCTGTCAGCGTCTGGCAAACGAGCCAGCACCTTGGCGGCCTGCTCGGGGATCCGCTGGTTGGCGTAGAGCTGACTCAGGCTTCGCAGCTCTTGTTCGCTAAGTGTGTGCCCGGCCCGGTCCATCTGTTGCAAGCTAGCTAGCGCGGCCTTAGGTTGCTTTAGCCGCAAATAGAGGCTGGTTTGCTGCTGCCACCATACAATCTCATCGGGATGACGAGCCAACAAGCGTTGCGAGGTTTGGAGCGCCCCTTTCCAGTGAGAGAGTTGCATCTGTGCATTCAGGCGCATGTTCAGCGCGATATCGTCTGGTGAATCCACCAGCGTTTCGTAGGCGTCGACACTGGCGAGTAAGGCTTTCCATTTTTCCTGCTGATAAAACACCTGGGTCAGGCGCAACTGCCAGTTAGCGCGTTGCTCGCGAGTCGGCACCGGCTCGCCTTGCCAAGCGAGCAGTGCTTGATAGGAGCGCTCAGCTTGCGAGTAAGCGCGATTATTCAGGCTGATATCTGCTAAGGCTTGCAAGGTTTGCTGCTGGGTTGCCCCTTCCAGCACGCCCGCATCGGCTGCCAATTTCAAACTCGCGGCAGCTTGCTCTGGCTTTTCCGCTTGCCAGTAAAAAATGCCCAACATGCGTTGTACATATGCTTGGTCGTATTGGCGACTGGGGGCCAAGCTTTCCAGTACCTTGAGCGCTTCGTCGAGCTTTTCATCTTGATTTAGCTCATACGCACGATGCACCGCTCTGGCCACGGGGGCCGCTAACTCGCTGGCCTGTGATGGCAACGAAACACTCGCGCCAAACAGTAAAGCCCCAACCAACATCGCAATCTGAGCAACTTGGCGGCGTACATAAAGAGTCACTAACTGAATCATGCCTGAATCTTAAACTCCAACTTCACCGTTTGGCCTACCCGTGGCGTTGCTACGCCATCCACCACCATGGGTTGATACTTCCAACGCTCTAAGGCACGGATCGCTTCGCGATCAAAAATCCTACCCGGTTCAGATTCAGTAATCTGAATATCTGTCGGCGAGCCTTTTTCATCGATGGTGAAAGACAGCACTACATAGCCCTCAACATTGCGCTGTAGCGCCCGCTGTGGGTAGCGCGGCTCAATGCGCTGCAACGGCATCACTTGCTGGTTCTGCGCCACTGCCGCCACCGGTGGCAACGATATCGCTAAGCCACTTACGCCAGCATCCATCGCCAAGGATGGAAGGTCAGGCATCGCTGATTGCGCCACTTGCTGATTGATGCTGGTGGTGACCGACTGAGGCTCAGGCGGGGTCATCGGTGGCTCTGGGCGATCGGGCACGCTGCGCTGACGGCGTTGCAAGGCTTGCTCGTTCTCAATCATAAACATGTCAAAGCGCACGGGCGCCAGCTGCTCTGGTGCCCCTTCACGCCCAAAATCCACCATCCAGGACATAAACACAAACAGTCCCAAACAGCTGACTGTCGCTAGTGGCAGGGCAAGCAACAAGCGTCCCATTAGGGCTGCTCCGTGGCCAAGGCGATCTTGCTGATGCCTGCGCCCTTGGCGGCATCCATTACCGCGACGACCGTGCCATTAAAAGCGAATGAATCCGCTTGAATCACCAACGAGGGATCGGGCTGCTCCAACAGCAAACGTTCCAGGTTAGCCTGCACCCGCTCCACATCCACCAAACGCTTGTCGATGTAGATGTCGTTATTGGCGGTAACTGCAATAAAGATCCCCGCGTCTTTTTGGCTCACCGAATGGCTAGCCTCCGGGCGATTCACCTCCACCCCTGACTCGCGCACAAACGAGCTGGTGACGATGAAGAAGATCAACATGATAAAGACGATATCGAGCATCGAGGTCATATCGACCTGGGCCTCATCTTGAATACGACGACGTTGGCCAAGCCTCATTTCTCGTTCCTCTCTTGATTGGATTGAGCGAGTTCTGCGTTCGCAGGACGCGCATCGTTTTCACTACGCATTAGCTTTTCGAGATGCAGCTCGCGGGCATCGGCCCAGCGCTGAATGCGTGAATAACTGAACATACCGGCCAGCGCTGCCACCATACCGGCCATGGTCGGCAAGGTGGCCATCGAGATCCCAGACGCCATCAAACGCGGCTGCGCCGAGCCTTGGGTGGCCAATACATCAAACACCGAGATCATCCCGGTTACGGTGCCGAGCAGCCCCAGCATCGGGAACAGCGCCACAATCACCTTCAGCACGCTGACATGTTTGAACAGCGCTCGGTGCGCTTCATCCAGCGCGGCGTCCCGCTGGGCTCGAGCATACCAACTCAGGTGGTCACTGCGCTTGCGCCAAGCGCTCAGCCATTGTTGCTGCTGGCGAGGAAACTGCCACCACAGGTAGATGATCCGCTCAAAGGCGAGACACCAAAACACCAGCACTAAGGCTGCCAGCCACCACAGTACCGGGCCGCCCAAATGCATAAACTGGCTAAGGTTGGTTATCGCTGGCAGACTGAGCCAAGCAACAAGCAGGTCCATTAAGCATTAGCCTCATGATCTAGTTCATGCTCACCACGCAGGCCTTGCTCCGCGCGCGCTGCCACCAAGCCAATGCCCTGTTTCTCAAGGATGCTGCGCACCCCTTCAGCTTGCGAGCTCAACAGGTTGTGCGCCAGCAGCAGTGGCATGGCCGCCACCAGACCAAGCACAGTGGTAATCAGCGCCATCGAGATACCGCCCGCCATCACCCGAGGATCGGCGTTACCAAACTGGGTAATCACCTGGAAGGTATCAATCATACCGGTCACGGTACCCAGCAGGCCAAGCATCGGGGCCAGCGCTGCCATCAGCTTGAGCATCGACAGGCCACGCTCCAGCGACTGCTGCTCGTCCATCACAGCTTCCAGCAGGCGCAGCTCTAAGGCTTCCACGTTGGGGGCTTGCTCTTCGTGATACACCTTCAGGATACGACCAAGTGGGTTATTCCCTGGCTGCTCGGGCGTTTTGAGCTGTTGAGTGATCTGGCGACGCGCCACCAGTAGGCGCACGCCGCGATAGCCAGCAATCAACAGGCCGCTGGCCAACAAGGCGAGAATAATCTTGCCGACTACCCCGCCTTGGCGAACCCGGTCTTGTAGGGTTGGGGTATCACCTAACTGACGCAGCAGTTCGCCGCGACTTGGGTCGAGCGTCATACTTACTGGCTGCTGAGTAACCTGCTCAAGCTCAGCCTGTTTTGGCCACGACTGGGGTTGGCGTGGCAACACCTTGGCGATCTGCTGATTCGCATCCCAATCTAAAAAGCCTTGCTGGCCAACCAAGGCGAAAGAACCCACTCGATAGGCTCGGTCTTTGCTAAGCTCGCCACTACCGTTCGCGACCACCACCCACACTCTAGATAGCTGCTGCGAGGCTTCGATCTGCCGCTCAAATAACTGCCATAACCCTTCCAATTGCGCCAATGAAGGCAATGCGCGGGCAGCCACAATCTCGTCGAGTAACTGGCTTTGCTCGGGGCGCTCGATACTGGTGATAGCATCATGCACCTCGACCTGCAGCTCACGCGCGGCTTGGCGAACCACACCAAACAGCTCGCCTAGGCTGCCGGTTTCTAGCTGCAGTTTTTGCTCCAGCTCGGCTAAGCGTTGCTCGTTAGCACTGAACTGCTCAGAGAGCTGGTCAGTTTCGGTTTCCAACGCTTGTTGGCGCGCTTGTAGCGCATCTAACTGGGCTTGCAATTCTGCTTCGCTCTTGGCAAAGCCTTGTTCACGCTGTTTGTTCTGTTGGCCGGTTTGACGAGCGGCTTGCTCGGTGGTTTTTAGTAGCGCTTCGGCTTGTTGCTGGGCGTTTAGATCTGTGTCGCTATCGGCGACGGCAGGCAAGGCCAATACAGCACTAAGTGCTAGGCTTGCGATGGCTTTAGAGGCTCGCTTAAAGATCATTGCTGCGCCTCCTTCAGGCTTACTGGCAGTTCCAGCAAGCTTGGCGCAGCGGTTTGGCGCGCCAGTGCGTAGGCTTGGTCGGCCTTAAGCCCTGCGGCGCGGTCCATGGCTTGCCACTGACCGCTCGCTTGGTCCCAGGTCCAGTGTTGCTGCTGATCGAGGCTGCGAGCGAGCAATACCGCGCGCCCTAAGTAAAGCTGTTCAACCTGCAAGCGCTCGCCAGCGACTTCCAGCTCACCTTGATAGCTACCGAGCTTGCTGCCGTAATCCAGCTCAATCTGATAGGCCTCAAGGATACGGCGATACTTCTCGGCATCACTCACATCGGCTTGTGCCATCATCGCGTTAAGCTGTTCCAGGCGCTGCGCACGAGCCGCCGGGCGAATTGGGCGGTCGTTTTCGATGTGCGTCTCTAAGGCCGCTAGCATGCGGTACATCAACGGCACCACGCCTTGGCGGGTTGCGCCAATCTCATCAAGCTGCTGGTGAAAGCTGTCGATTTCCAACTGCTGGCTGTCGATCATCCGGCTTAGGTGATCGCGGTAAACCTCCAAGCTCTCCACTTCTTGCATCAGAATCTCGATCTCGCGCTGCAACTCGAAGGCGCGATCGGAGCTTTGGTCGATAGTATCTTGCGAGCGCTTAGCGGCATCGATGGCCTGGCTTTCAACACGCTGACTTAGCGCCAGCGGCTCAGCCGCCAACATCGGAGAACTCATTAGTGCACAGAGCACCACAGCAGACTTTATTTGCTTCATTGCCTTCAGCTTTACCTTCAGCTCTTTCATCAGTTAGGAGGTGGTTGGATGGGTAATCAGGCAGCTAGCCTACCTGAATAAGCACCGCATTTAAATGCGAATCATTATCAACCGTATTGATATCAGTCAATTCTTATTCATTACATCATGTTCAGCAGCGCTGTTCGCTGTATTTGCTCAAAAAGGCGGCACCGAGCCTCTCGAAGCGACTCACTGAGACACTCGAACCAAAAAACGCAACGCTTTGGCGACTCGAAGAGAGAAAAGTGTTGATTTAATAGCAATTAGTGGCAGCGCAAACCTATAGCCAGAGGGTCGCCATGGAAAAACAACTCTGCATTGTTCATCTTTCTCTTCTTTCTACGTCTATCAGCGCCAAGCCCGAGCGCCTTGTTCTTCAATATCAACGCCTCGGGGAAACTTGATTTGACCTTCAACATCTCCCATATAGCCGCTGCGAGAGAAGCGGCATCCGCCGGCATTGACCTTCATGCGCAGGCTACCCGGCTCGGTACCAAAGCGCAGATCTTCCGGCGCCAGATCGAAGCAGTAGCCATGCCAGTCCCAATGTAACTGAGTTGTCTCATAACGGCGCTGGCCATCGCGGTCGATATGGCGGATGTAGAGGGCATCAAAATAGGGGCTATAGGGCTGACCCAAAGGTTCGCGTTGAGGCCCATCTAAATCGATCTCGTGTTTAAGCGCACTTTGGAAGCGCACACAAAGCAAGTCGTGGTAGAGCCCATCCAAACTGCGCCATTGCTCGGGTAAAGCCCAATACCCTCCGTAGCCCTCAATCGGACAAGCCTGGACGCTGTACGGAAACTGCTCGGCCAACTGGGTTTCGAGTGCACTTTCACAGGCCTTGTGGTTGGCTTTCAGTGCGCTATCCAGACGATCGCTGAAATGCCTTGAGGCGGAGTAGCTCCATTGATGGTAGATCTGATCTCCCAGCTCAATACAACCCTTCAGATCACCAGTGCGGCGGCGAGCCAACATAAGATCACTGATGTACCAGTAGTAGGCGTTGAGCTTCTCGCTCTCGCCTTCCCGATTAAACCCATAGGGCAGACTCTCACAACGTTCATAAGGCTCCTCGAGAATGGCCTGTGCAGCTCGATAGTCGCCCGCTTGGTATTGTTCCAGAAAGCGTCGTCGTATCGGCGCCAACTCTTCGACTTGGCAGGGGATTTGGGTGTGGCTTACCTTCCAGGTGGACTGGAGTATCTCCGCACGTTGCTCGGTCAGGGCAATCTCACACTCCATCTGCGCATTGTGTGCACCTCGTCCCCCGACAGACTGATATACCGAGCGGCAATGGCTGTCTCGAAAAGCCAGCCAGTCCAGATCCGCCTTTGCCAGCGTCGCCTGGGCCTCGATAGCCGCCTCTTCGCTGAGGTAAACAGCTTGATGCTCGAATCCCACCTCGATGATCTCACGTACCTCCTTCAAGGCACACTTGGCCTGGTCTCGCTGCTCGGCAAGTAGGCAGTAGCTCGGGTTGTTTTCGCACATCTGAGGATCTTGCTCTGTGATCTCACAAGCTAGGCTCTGCCCAGCCACCAGTAAGGTCGCCAGCGCTATGGTGAAAGGGGTAATTTGCGTCATCGCGTTATTCCTTTTGAGCTCTGACAGGTCAGTTACAGATTTGGGCTTTAGGCGAGTTTGTTCTAGATGGCAGCCTAATGCTGTTACCGCTACCTGAAGAATGTTTCACTGGATGCGAAAGCTAACACAAATAAAAGAATCAACATATAGAAGAATCGAGACACAGGAGTGTATGAGCCGGACGGAGCCAAAGCTGCTTGTGCTCGCTCCGGCTCTTCGAGGCTAGGGCAACTGCTTACTTACTTTGTTCAAAGATAAAGGAAATACGTCTTCAAGGGTTGGCGAACCGTAACACCGCTCAGGGTAACTGGCCTTAAACTCGCTGAACTGCGCCTGTGCTTGGCGGTGTAACTCTTGCATTGAAACACCACTCACCAGCTGCCCATCCCAAACCCGTTTTACACCATCAACGATCACCCCTTTGATATCGCGCCCATTACCGTTAATCACCATAGCGGTGATGGGGTCGAAGTTTTGCCCGGTATAAACGCTGTCAAAATCAAACACTATGATATCTGCCGCAGCACCGGCACATAAGCGCCCTAGGTCGTCCCGGCCAAGTGCGCGAGCGCCACCCAGTGTCGCCATATTGTAATAATCCAGCGCCGACGCCTCCGCGATATCGCCTTTGCTAACCCGGCTCAAAATGCAGCCGATATGCATATTTTGAATCATATCTACCGGGTAGGTATCGGTGCCCAGCGAGAGGTTGATACCCCACTCCTTAAACGTCGATACACCATCAAAATACTTGCCATGTCGGCCAGCTACAATGGGGCAAATCAGGGCGCTGGCTCCGCCTTGACTAATCAGCGATAAATCTTGCTTTATGCTCGCCTCCGTGGGCGCTGCGCCCCCCAAAAACTGCAGGTGCGGGAGGATCAAGCCATCGCTTATCAACCCGGCTCTATGGATGTATTCGATAGAGCTAATACCACCGTGCAGCTTGGTAATCATCTCAACCTCTAGCTCCCCCTGACAGCTATGCAACCTGACCGGGCATGCCAAGCGTTGCTGAGCCTCGGCGGTACGTTTGAGCAACTCAGGCGTGCAACCTTCGATACGATCCGGTGCTAAGAAACCATCGATTCGAGAAGAGTAGTCACTGCGCACCCGCTCGACATAACGTATCGCATCGCTTAATCCCGCCATCCCTTTGGCTTCATCAAACCTCATAGAGATGCTTTTGTCTGGATTAACAACCGCATGTCCCGACATGTAAGCAGGCCCAAGGTATGCGCGGATCCCGGTTTCTTCAGCAATATCGGCGGCGACTATAAACTCGTCGTAGGTTTCTGCCCATTCACGATAAAGAATCGACGTGATCGGCATCGCTGTAGTAATGCCATTTAACAGCAACATATTGAATGCATAACGTTTATTAAATGCGAGCTGCGCAGGGCTATAGGTCTCTCGGCGAGCCCACTGCGCCGACGGCACTCTCCCCTTCTTCCAGCCGGGATGGTTATCAAAACCCAGTACCGTTGAGTCCAAATCAACAATGGCGTCTAAGTCGATAAATCCGGGGCCAATGAGAACGTTGCCCAGCTCCTCTACTTTATCGACGTGACCATCGTAGTCGTAACCAACGAAGATTACCTTACCGTCTTCAAATACCACTTCACCGTCTTCAAACAGACAGTGTGCGCCATCTTGGTGGCCAACAACCCACTTCCCGCAGAGCTTGGTGATCATTGCGCCACCTCCAAGCGACCACCGGTCACGATACGCTCGCCTTTGCGGTAAACCTCCCGTTGCTTCGGCTGTGCCACGATGGCTTCAACAAAATTGTGCGCATCGACAATCACAAAATCAGCCGACTTACCTTGCTCAAGCCCGTAGTCCTCTAACCCCAGCAATACAGAACCGGCTTGGGTAATGGCATACAGTGCGTGCTCTAGCTGCTTATCTTTGCGCCAGCGATACTTGAGGCCGAGGAACATGGCGCGCTGTAACATATCGCCACTACCATAAGGGCTCCACGTATCACGGATCCCATCGTTACCAGCGGCGACATGCACTCCATGAGAACGGAGTAATTCAAAAGGAGGCACGCTGCGATTTGCTGGGGCGGTTGTAGCGATATGGATCTGTTGCTCGCCCAGTTGCTTAGCAAGCTGATGCTGATAAGCTGCTTCAACCTCCCCTAAGCAAAAGCCATGGCTTATGGTGACCTTCCCCTGCATGGACAACGCGCGCGTGCGCTCAATCACCAACTCCACGGAAAAGGCGCCTAGCGTCCCGGGCTCATGCAGGTGCAAATCTACGCCGCGGCCATGCTTCTCAGCTAAGCCAAAGACCTGATCGAGGTGGCGCACTGGGTCACGATCGAACGAGGAAGGGTCGATTCCACCAACATAGTCGCAACCCAACTGCATCGCGCGATCCATCAACTCAAAGGTGCCAGCTCGCTGCAGCAACCCGCTTTGGGGAAAGCAGACCGTTTCAATGTTTATCATGTCCTTGTAGGTGCGAGCTGCTTCCATTACCCCCTCGATGTGCGCCAGACCAATCTCGGTATCCACATCCACATGGCTGCGCACCGCACCGGTGCCATTTAACAGGTATTGCTCAATCATTTGTGAAGATTGGCGATAGCTATCGAAGCCGTTTTCAGCGCGATACTGGCGTTCATTTTCGATGATACTTGGCAGATCGCTGGGCACATCGTTGTGGTACCACTCCATTCCCCATAGGGTTTTATCTAAATGCGCGTGGGCATCAACAAAACGAGGGAGCATCACTTTGCCACTGCCATCTACCTGTGCGGTGGCATTATCGATGGGAATTTGCGGGGCAATCTGTGCAATTACTCCATCTTTTACCAACACATCCCGTGGCAGCTCACCCTCCAGCAGTTTAATCCCTTTAAAAAGCACGTTATTCATTATCACTACCTGATTGATAGTGAAGGGAATCCCTCCCTTCACCGCAAATTAACTTGGAAGTGCTTCGAGATTATTCACCGTTTGAAATCCCGAAGCAGTTATACCCAAACAACCTCAAGAAGCTTGCTCGGGTAGCTCGATGTAACTAAACGTTGAGGCAGGCAACAGAACGCTCACCTAAATCTCGCAGAACTGGAGATTCACTCGCGCAAGCATGGGTTGCATTCGGGCAACGGGGGTGGAATGCACAGCCGCTTGGTGGGTTTAGAGGACTTGGCACTTCGCCACTGACCGGTGTCCGCTCCTTGTTGATCTCATCCATCGATGGAATGGCTTCCATCAGCATCTTGGTATATGGATGTTTGGGCGAATTAAAGATATCTGCCACCTCTCCCACTTCGACTAGCCTTCCCAGATACATGATGCCAACCCGGTCAGAGAAATGAGACACGACCGACATATCATGGCTGATAAACAAGTAAGTAAGCCCCAACTTCTCTTGAAGCTCGCTCATGATGTTGAGCACCTGTGCTTGAACCGACACATCTAGTGCCGAGGTGGGCTCATCACAGATCAAAAACTCAGGCTTGCTGGCCAGTGCGCGAGCTATCGAAATGCGCTGCCGCTGGCCACCAGAAAACTCATGGGGATACTTCAAACGGTCCTCCCCCGATAAACCAACCTGATGCAGCAGCTCAATAACCATCGCTTGCTTGTGTTGCTTGCTGTCGGCAAGACCAAACAGGTCGATGGGCTCACCGATAATATCGGCAACCTTCCAACGGGGGTTTAAACTGGCATAGGGATCTTGGAAGATCATCTGAAAGCCGCGTCGTACCTCCTTAAGTTTAGAGCGGCTAAGTGAGACCAAATCATGCCCTTTAAACACCACCGAACCATCAGAGGGCTTGTGCAAACCAGATAGAAGCTTAGCCACCGTAGATTTGCCGCAACCTGACTCTCCCACTAAGCTGAATGTCTCTCCCTTTTTGATACTGAAATCTACCCCTCTAACCGCGTGCACATAGGTTTTCGGCTTGCGCTTTAGCAAGCGAGAAAGGAGCGGCACTGAGACATCAAACTTGATCTGAAGATTTTCAACACTGACAACACTCTCAACCATCAGATATGCTCCTCTATACTTATGTCGCGCAAGCAGGCAACTGCGGTAGTTGTGGTTTGCTTTAAACAAGGCGTTGTGGTGTCGCAGCCAAACTGCTTGAACTGACAACGGGGATGGAACTTACAGCCACAGGGCAACTCAGTAAGCCGAGGCATGGAACCACTGATCTGCGATAAGCGCTTTTTCCTCACACCAATGCGAGGAATAGAGTCCATCAATCCAACGGTATAGGGGTGCTGAGGATGTTTAACGATATCGTGCACCTTGCCGATTTCCACGACCTCTCCGGCATACATAACCGCTACTCGATCGCACACCTCTGCAATCACTCCCATATCATGGGTGACCAGCATGACGGTGGTGCCGTGTTGCTTACAAAGCCTCTTTAGCAATTGTAATACTTGCGACTGCACCGAGACATCCAGCGCCGTTGTAGGCTCATCGGCGATCACAATGAACGGATCCACGCATAGCGCGAGTGCAATCACGATACGCTGTCTCATTCCGCCCGAGAACTGATGGGGATATTGCTTAATACGTTCAGCTGCCTGCGCAATTCCGACCTCTTCAAGCAGCGCAATAGCTTTTTCCAGCGCCTCAGACTGACTCAAAGGTAAGTGAGTGAGAATAGTCTCGGTTAGCTGCTCTTCGATGGTTAATACAGGATTTAAGCTGGTAAGTGGGTCTTGAAAAATGGCCGAGATCTCTTTGCCTCGCAAAGCCTGTCGGGAGGCATCATCGAGGTTGTCGATGCGTTGGCCTTGATACACAATCTCGCCAGCGGTAATGGCAGCACTGTCATCCAAAAGCCCCATAATTGCCGAACCCGTGAGCGACTTGCCCGCCCCCGACTCGCCGACAACGCCAAGGATTTCACCCTGACACATATCAAAGCTGATATCCCGCAGCGCCTTAATTGCGCCCTTACGATGAGAGAACTCTAAGCACAGCCCCTTCACCGATAAAATGACTTGTTTATCGTCCATGTTGTTATCTCAATTTGGGGTTTAACACATCGCGGATCCAATCACCCACCAGGTTCACACACAGCGCAAGCACCACCAGAACCATCGCAGGAAACAGCACCACCCACCATTGGCCGGAGAACAAATACTGATTGCCCTCGTTAATCAGGGTGCCTAACGAAGGCTGATTGGGCGGCATTCCAACCCCCAGAAACGAAAGCGTGGCCTCGGTTAGCACCGCCAAAGCAATATGTAAGGTGCCAATCACTAAAACCGGACTAATGGTATTGGGTAGGATGTGTTTGAACATGATGCGTGCCGAACTACTGCCCATAACCCGCGCAGCTTGCACATACTCTTTACCGCTCTCAAGCAATGCCGCTCCCCGAACGGTCCGAGCATACTGCATCCAGCCTGTTGCAGTGATGGAGAAAATAATCACATATACCGAGATATCACCGTGCATTTCCTTAGGGAAAATACCGCGCGCCACACCACTAACCAACAACGCAAACATGATGGTGGGAAAACTCAACATGGCATCGGCGATGCGCATAATGAGCGCATCAACTTTACCGCCAAAGTAGCCACTGATAAGCCCAAGTACCACACCCAACACCAGAGACAGCAGCACACTGACAAAGCCAACCATCAAGGAAATTCTTACGCCATAAAGTAGCAGCGAGTAAACATCTCGCCCTTGGATATCGGTACCCAAAATGAACCGGCTATCACCGCTGTCGGTCCAAACTGGCGGGATTTCCGAGTCAAACAAGCTAAACGAAGTGGGGTCAAAGGGGTTGGTTGGCGCAAACAAATCAGCGCCTAAACCTAAGATAAGGATGACCGCCATAACAATGAAAGAAACAATGGTGACCTTCGAATTGCGTAGGCTGTATACAATATCGCTATCCCACACAGAGGAGACAATGTCCGTCATTTTTGCGCCCCAGCGCCGCTTTAATGAAGGCTCTTGAGTTGCTATCAAATCGTTCATAAGTTTCTCCTCAGCTGACTTTTATCCGCGGGTCTACCAGCAGATAAATCAGATCGACAAAGGTGTTAATGACAACAAACATGATGGCGACAATAACCAGATAGGCCGATATCACCGGGATATCTACGTAGTTAACCGCTTGGATAAACAGCAACCCCATCCCAGGCCACTGGAAGATGGTCTCCGTGACCACCGCAAAGGCGATCAAACCGCCAACTTGCAGGCCAATGATTGTCACAACAGGTAGAATAGAGTTCTTTAGTACATGTTTGTACTTGATGCTTCTTTCAGATATGCCGCGCGCCTTGGCAAACCGAATATAGTCTGCACGCATGGTTTCTTGTATTTCACTTTTTAGCAGCCGCATGATCATGGTTATCATGAACAAAGACAGAGAGATTGCGGGCAACAGCACCGCTTTCAGCCCGGATAGCGTAAGCAGCCCAGACGACCAATAGCCGAACTCGACTATCTCACCACGTCCATGGGAGGGGAGCCACTTAAGCCATACCGAGAACACCACTATCAGTAAGATCCCCGCAACAAAACTCGGTAAGGAAACCCCAACCAACGATAGGATCTGCACCGTGTTTTTCATCAGTCCATTGCGCGAATAGGCAGACCACACTCCAAGTAAAATGCCCACCACCAGCGATATCACCACCGCAACAAACACCAACTCCAGGGTGGCAGGCAATCGCTCTATGATGAGCGATAACACATCAGATTTGTTGTAGTAGGAGATCCCAAAGTTGCCCTGAGCCATGTTCTTAACAAATCGGGTGTATTGAACAATGACCCCATCGTTTAGACCCAATGACTCTCTTAGCTCATCCCGTTCTTGCTGGGTTGCGTTTTCAGAGATCATCCCCTCGATGGGGTCTCCGACAAACTGAAACATCACGAAGGAGAGGAATGCCACCACCAGTACGATGCCGATGGCTTGAGCTGCTCTTTTCAGTAAAAATACAAACATACCCTAACCGCCTCTAGCGTGTTATTTGACAGCTGCTCGCCATAAACGAACAACACTATCTGAGGTCTGGGGGACATCTAGGTTGGCACTTGCAACCCAAACAACTGGCTCGTAATGCATTGGGATGTAGGGAAGATCTTGCTGGGTTAACTGCAACGCGCTTTCCATCAGGCCAATCCGCTTGGCTTCATCCAACTCCCGGACGCCTTGCTCGATATACTCATCGACGATGGCATTTTTATAGTTGGGGATGTTAAAGGCACCAAAAATCGCACCATCTTTAGAGTGAATAAGCTGCTGGGTAATACTGTAAGCATCAACCAAAGGCAGGTTCGCCCAGCCCAATACGCCGATATCTGTTTTGCCTTGATCGCGGATCACTGAGTAGGTGCTGCGAGTATGCATGTTCAAGTCAGCATTTACCCCCACCCGTGCCCAGAAGCTCTGAACTGCAGCGCACCATTGCTCAGCGTTTAAATAAGCACCTTGCACGCAGTCGAAAGCCAGGTTGAAGCCATCTGGGTAACCCGCTTCAGCCAGTAGTTGTTTGGCCTTTTCAGGGTTATAGTCGAGCGCAATATCGTTGGCGGCGTTATAACCGGCGATCAATGGCGAGATATACGCATTAGAAACTGATGTCATTTTCCGCATGATCTTCTCAACGATCAGGTCTCGGTTGATAGCATGCATTAATGCCTGTCTGACGCGTACATCTTGAAGTGGATTCTCATTAAAGGTATTGCTAGCAATGAGCGAGTCGCTCATATTTAGCGTGATAAAATCGACCCGCA
The DNA here is from genome assembly GCF_000429505.1 of Aliagarivorans taiwanensis DSM 22990. GTDB lineage: Bacteria > Pseudomonadota > Gammaproteobacteria > Enterobacterales > Celerinatantimonadaceae > Aliagarivorans > Aliagarivorans taiwanensis. Next base: position 322,372 of record NZ_AUBZ01000001.1, read on the forward strand.
TCGACGGCTGAATCATCACCTCAATGTTGTTTTGACGCTCCAAGCGAGGAATGTCCTGCAATGGCACATCAGTGGTAAGAGAAAACTCACCAGAGATTAATCCAGCCAAGCGGGTGGCATCCGAAACGATGGGCTTAAAATCAATCCGATCGATATTGTGCTGCTTATCTGCGCTATTCCACCAATCGTCATTCACCACCAGTGTCATGCCAGCATCGCGGCGACGCGATACCAACTTGAATGGCCCGGTACCATTGGTGTTGTTGGTGGCATAGCTCTCGGTGCCGTTGCTCATGCTGCTCGGTGCCAGTGCGCCATTTTCCACCATCCATTCAAGATCCATCATCAAGATGCCGGTTAGCTCATTTAGTACCATTGGCGAGTAAGGGACGGTTGTAAGGGCAACTTCATAATCAGAGATCTTGGTAGCGCCAGTAACAGAAGACGCATTCCCGCGAATACCTGAATCTTTATGGATTACCCGCTCAATCGAAGCCACCACATCATCGGCATCAAAGGCATTGCCGTTGTGAAAACGCACCCCTTCGCGCAAGGTAAACTGGATGGTTTGCTCATCCACCTGCTGCCATGAGGTGGCCAATGCAGGGGCTATCTTGTAGTTCTCGTCCCATTCCACCAATCCCTCATAGATATGGTTTTGAAACGCTAGCGCCTGAGTAGATGCAAAAGCATAGGGATCTAGTGTGGGAATATCTGCTTTATCAGTCCAGGTAACGCGATTTTCAGCATGGGCATTGACCAAGCAGGTGCCTAATAGTCCCGCCAGAATAAGCAACTTCTTCATGTTTCTTCCTTGTTAGGTTTTTCCTCCCAAGATTGTATACAAAGTGCATGCCCATACGCATACAATCAAGTTATCTTGTTGTTTTATAAGATTTATTTCATCACAGCACCAAGCAGCCATTTCTCTACAATGCTCATTTTTGATGCAATTAAAGTATTTGCTGCACTTTAATTGATCATATTTAATATCAATGAGTTAGAGATCAGTTATGGCAGGGAATGAAGCCCCAGTTTAACTGAGCAAATTGGGGCAAAAGAATCTTGTTTTCGTTGGTTGGGCAAACTAGCAGGAAGACCATGCTCGGCCAAGCTTGTGAATACGAGAAGGCTAACGAACCGACTCATGGGTTGATACATACCCTTGTAAAAACTCCACAAATAGCTGCAAGCGCGTTGAATGACCAATCTTAGGTGGATAGACCATCCACACCTGCCGTGGCTCGATTTGATAGTCGCTAAGTAGCCGCTGCAAGCGGCCTTCTTTTACATCGTCCCACAGCAGATGCTCGGGGATGCGGATCACCCCTTGCCCGCTGAGTGCGACGGCGCGCAAGATGTTGTTATCGGCCACCGAGAGCCAACCTTGGGCCTCGATAACCTCGGTTTGGCCGTAGCGTTGGAACTGCCAGTCGCGCCACTCGGGAAAGGCCAAGCACTCCAGCTCTGTTAGGTCGCTCGGACGCTGCGGAACTGGGTTGGCAGCCAGATACTCGGGAGATGCCACCACCCAGTGGCTATAGGGCATCAGTTTGCGGGCAATCATGTTCTGCGGCGGATGCTCGGTAACCCGAATCGCCAAGTCGAAGTTGCGCTGGTTTAAGTTTTCCAGTTGATGACCCACCTCTATCTCGAAGCTCACCTCCGGATAGCGCTGCTTAAACTGCTGACAGGCATTAACCAATATGGTTTGGGCAAACACCGTGGGCGCGGTGATACGCAACACCCCAGCGACATCTTGGTCGCTGTGTTGCAGCTCGCGCTCCAGCTCTACCAAGCCGCTGTGCATGGCCTGCGCCTGTAGCAGTACCTTTTGCCCCTCGGTGGTTAGCCGCACCTTGCGGGTGGTTCTGACCAGCAACTGGCTGCTGAGGTCGCGCTCCAGGCTGCGGATCTGCTGCGACAAATAGCTGCGCGAGATGCCCAGTTGCTCGGCGGCTTTGGAAAAACTCAGCTGCTGGGCAACTTCATAGAACAGCAGCATCCGTTCCAGTTTTTTGTGGTGTTTGCTCATCGATACCTTCCTGCTATACCCGCATCAATTCTACACAATCGAATTTTTTTGTTTGTTATACCAAACAGTGTTTTCACTTTTAATGGCTTTTTCCCACACCGCAGCGGCGTATACTTTGCTGTAAATTCTGATACTTAACAGGTGAAACATGGAATATCGTCGCTTAGGAAACAGTGGTCTTCAGGTCAGTGAAGTGGGCCTGGGTTCGTGGGTAACCTTTGGCAAGCAGGTCGACTTGGGCGCCGCCAAGCAGATCATGACCAAAGCCTACGATGCGGGCATCAACTTCTTCGATAATGCCGAGGGCTACGAAGCCGGTGAGAGCGAGCGCTTGATGGGTCAGGCCATCGATGAGCTGGGCTGGAGCCGCGACAGCTACGTGGTATCGAGCAAGGTGTTCTGGGGCGGCGACAAGCCCACCCAGCGCGGCCTAAGCCGCAAGCACGTATTCGATGCCTGCCACGCCGCCCTTAAGCGCCTGCGCGTCGACTACCTCGACCTGTACTACTGCCACCGCCCAGATATCGACACCCCGATCTACGAAACCGTGCGCGCCATGCACGACTTGGTCAGCCAAGGCAAGGTGATGTACTGGGGCACCTCTGAGTGGAGCGCTCAGCAGATCACCGAAGCGTGGGCCGTGGCCAAGGCCGAAAACCTGCACGCGCCAGTGATGGAACAGCCGCAGTACAACATGCTAATCCGCGATAAAGTGGAGGCCGAATACCTACCGCTGTACTCGCTGACTGGCCTCGGCACCACCATCTTCTCACCACTGGCCAGCGGCCTACTCACCGGTAAGTACCTGAAGGGCATTCCAGAGGACAGCCGACTGAGCCTGCCCGGCTACGAATGGCTGCGCGATATGCTGATGGGTGAGAACAACAAGCTTGAGCAGATTGCCCAACTTAACCAACTGGCCGCAAGCCTGGGCATGCCGCTGCACCACTTAGCGCTTAACTGGTGCCTGCGTACACCGCATGTTAGCAGTGTGATTTTGGGTGTATCTAAGCTGGAGCAGCTAGACGACAACCTGCAGGCGCTCACCCTGAAAGGCCAGATCGGCGATGAGATTTGGCAGCAGGTGGATGAGATCTTGGGGAACAAACCGGCAGGTCCAGAGCGTTTCTAAACGCTAGCTTGAAAAAGCCTAATAAAGCGTGAGCGCTCACCCTTAAGAGCCCGATATCTGATGATATATTGGCGCTTTCGGTGAGCGTTTTTCTTTGGCTTCACCAAGTAATGACTACTAAGAAACAAGGATAAGCAGATGGTCGATTTTCGTAGCGGCAGTTGGATTAACCCACCCAAGCAGTTTGACGTGAGCACTGATGCCGTCTCGATTACCACCGAGCCGGGTACCGATTTTTGGCAACGCTCCTACTACGGCTTTCGCAACGACAATGCCCCAGCCCTGCAGATCCGCTCCAGCGATAACTTCACCTTTACCGCCAAAGTCAGCTTTGACTACCAAGCCCAATTCGATCAGTGTGGGCTGATTATCTACCTCGATAACGAGAACTGGTTTAAGGCCTCCATCGAGTACGAGAACGCCCAGTTCTCCCGCCTTGGCAGCGTGGTCACAAACCTGGGCTACTCCGACTGGGCCACCGCCGATATTCCCCTACCCCAAGCGATTTGGTACCGGCTAAGCCGCCGCGGCCCCGACTTTCTGATTGAGTCGTCCTTCGATGGCATCGAGTTTAAACAGATGCGTATCTTCCACCTGCATAAACTCGGTGAAACCAGCGCGGAGATGGGTAAGTGCAACCCACCAATGCCTGCTGAGAGTAAAGTGAGCTTTGGCGTATATGCCTGCAGCCCCACCGATTCATCGTTTACTGCGACGTTTACTGAGATGAGCTTGACCGATTGCCAGTGGTTGGCGCATCCGGTTTAGGCTTTTGCCGGGGAAGCTATCCCTTTTACCTGAGACCATACCTTCTTTCGCATTCACAGTTTTCAATTGTCTAGATAAGCCTTTGTTGAATATGGATTAACCCAAGTGATAACCTATCCATCAATTGTTGAATACTTGAGAACTACTCTGTTTAAAGAGGGCTTTGGATGGCAAATTTACTAGATTGGAACACGTTGGATCATAAAGTTAAAGCATACCTTGACCCAGATAATGGCATAGATACTGAGCAAAAAGCTTTTCCAGTTTTGATGGTTTCTTCATTGTTGAGTGTTTCAGACGAAGAGGCCGAAGATTCAATTACAGATGGCTCAAAAGATCGAGGGGTCGATGCCGTTTTTGTCGATGATAGAGATGGCCGCAACTCAATTCATGTGTTTCAATTTAAGTACGTCGATAATTTTGAGAATACTAAAAAGAATTTTCCTAGTGGGGAAATAGACAAACTAGTTTCATTCTTTGACGATCTTTTAGATGAGAATAAATCTCTGGAAAAAACTTGCAACCCATTACTGTGGAATAAAGTAAAGGAGATGTGGGTTGCTCTCAATAAGCCTAAGCCATCTATTGAGGTCCACTTTTGCGGCAATACGTTACCAATGCAAGATGACGAGAAAGATAGAGCTGATTCATCTCTAGGCAAGTTCAAATACTTTAACATTCATCACCACAGCTTAGATTCAATCGTGGAAATGTTTGTTGATAAAAAGTCTGCAGTTATTAACAACCAGATACAGGTAGTAGACAAAGACTATTTCGATCGAACTGATGGCAGTATTCGTGGACTCATCTGCACAGTGGAAGCTACTGAAATTGTTAGAGTTATTACCGATCCTGAAAACCCAGAGCTCGTGCACAAAGAGATATTTAATGACAACGTTAGAGTTTACTTAAGCAGAACAAACAAGATAAACAGAAAAATAATTCAAACTGCACTATCTGAAGACAACCCACTGTTCTGGTACCTAAATAATGGGATCACGATAACCTGTGATTCATTCTCTTACCCTAAAGGTAAAAGAGCACCAATGGTTGAGTTAAAAAACATCCAAATTGTTAATGGTGGACAGACATCTAACGCTTTGTTTGAAGCAAACCAAATAGCACCTGAAAAGTTAGATGACGTACTAATACTTATACGTATAATTGAAACAAAGTCTCAGCCAGTGAGCCTCGCCATCGCCGAATCGACAAATAGCCAGACACCGATCAAGAGTCGTGACTTGCGTTCTAACGATGATATTCAAAAGAAGCTTGAAGAAGCTTTTGAGGGAATGGGACTGTTCTACGAACGTAAACTAAATCAACATTCAGACAAACCGAAAACCTACAGAATAGATGCGTTGACAGCGGGACAAGCCCATTTGGCATATGGACTAGAACTGCCAGAAGTAGCTAAAAAAGATCGAGGGAGAATATTCTCAGACTTGTATGAACAAGTATTCACAGATGAACTTACCGCCGACGATTTGTTATGCTCAATAAAAATACTTAACGTTATAGAGGGCATCAAGAAAAAACTTCAGTCATCTATTAGAAAGCAAGAGAAGTTCGAGCTAGACCATCTATTCCTCATAGATGGCGCCTACCATACTCTATTCGCAATAGGTCAGATTTGTGATGAGAGAAATATTGACAGATTGAATTTCGAAGAGGCAATCAAGCTGGTACCTTTAGCCATATCCTATGTTTCCGAGCTCGTCATCGAGACTCAAAACAAAGATGAGTCTTTCTCTTTTAACAGATATTTTAAAGACGCGAAAACTAAGACCAAAGTTGCGTCACTCATTCAAAACAAAGAGCGAGAAAACACTTCACAAGTGTAAGAACCATTTGGTAACGCGTTTCTCAAGTTAGATAACATTGCTTAAACTGTGGGCTACTTTGTTTCCGCTATTGCACTTCCCTTATCTTTCGCCTTGTTACCATCAGGCTTTTGGGTTTACATAACGACTCAAAAGCTGACAAGAAATCAAAAGTGGGGAGCCTTACTTCTGCCTGCATGCTTCATTCTGATTTTTCTCTGCTTACTATATTGGTCAGCTCTATACGGTGAGAGCTTCTAATAAAGGCTCGTTGTCACACAAGGAAGAACTTCATGAACTGTTTGGTTGTAGTTGCCCATCCGCTCGAAGATAGCTTATGCCACTACCTGAGCACACAGACCATCGAACACCTTAAAGATAAGGGTTACACCATTAAGGTTATCGACCTCTACCGCAGAGGGTTTCAACCCGCGCTAACCGCTCAAGAGCGGCAAAGCTACTACGGCGATGCATACGACAGCAGCAATGTCGAAGATGATATTTCGCAACTGTTAGCAGCCGAGTCACTGGTGTTGGTCTTCCCCACTTGGTGGTTTGGCTCTGACGAATCCCCACATAATTAGCCGATAAATCAGAGTGTTGCGCTTGGAGTGCAACCCGCGAAGTGATCTAATGGTATGTGCAACCAAACCAGCAGATACAAGGACTTCACGGGATGCACGAGTTGCGAATTGTATATCAAGCGCTTTATCAGAACTGCCCTGAGCTGCACAAAAAGCGCCTCGATACCCTTATAACCGCTGTCAAGGCGCTGCAAAGCAGCGACACGCTGACGCTCACCTCGCTGGGCAGGCACATCGGTAACAACACCAAAGTAAAACACAGCATCAAGCGTATGAACCGCTTCTTGGGCAACCCGCATATGCACGCCGAA
>NZ_AUBZ01000002.1 GCF_000429505.1 Aliagarivorans taiwanensis DSM 22990
GAGGCTGCCTGCTATTAGGGCTAAGGCGAGGGTTCCTCCCTCTAACCAAGGGGGATGTCGGGTCTACATGGCTGATTCCTGTAAAGCATCTAATACAAGTGTAGTTATCCCCTATCGATAGGGATTGTAATTCCCGATTAGCTGGTTATAATGCCTGCCTCTCGAATGATTACCTCGGCTGTGGCGCTAAAGCAGACGAGCTAAGAGACAAGTTTTTGCCTGGTGGCAATAGCGTTGTGGAACCACCTGACTCCATGCCGAACTCAGAAGTGAAACGCAACTGCGCCGATGATAGTGTGGGGCTTCCCCATGTGAAAGTAGGTCACTGCCAGGCTCTCAATAAAAAGGCCCTGCTCATTGAGCGGGGCCTTTTTGCATTCAGCGCACACTAAACTGACCTAGTTTTGCATGGGGAAGCAGGTAAAGAGCGCGCCTATGGCGCAACAAACCCCATGTGAAAGGCTTCGCGGTATATCAATAGAACAGAGACTGGCTCTTAAGAGCGCGCCTTTGGCGTATCAATCCCCTTGTGTATGTGAGGCGCAGCGCACCGAACCGAACGGCAGGCTTCGATGTTACCTCTGGTATTGGCTCCGAATTACCACGCGCAGTGAAGTGACCTAGTAGATCTTACTCAGTGACAGACTTCCCCCATGAGCACAATAGGTTAGTCTTCATCCTCGCCCTGCGTGCTATAGCGGCGCCTAGCTCTGGCTAACGTTCCTTCACCACTTTGTGCCTGAGATCCGCGATGTACCTAAGCAGCGCACCAAAACCGGCACTAATCACCCGTCGTACCCATGGCTCGGTATATCTGGCTATCACAAACGAGACTGCCATTAAGCACCCCACAACACCGATGGGCACTATCACCTGATAAGGTTCAGGGACGTACCTAGCGAAGTGGGCTGTAAGTGCAATCAATGCGTTTTCGTGGATCAGATAAAGCGGATAGCTGATAAACCCGGTAAACAGCAGTGGTGCGCTGCACAGGGCGCGTTGAAGCAGGCTGAGCTTAAGTGCTGCGGGAAATAGGCCAGTCACCAGCATTGTGGCTATAAACGTGGCGGTGTTCAGGCGACTGGAGGCTATCGCAGCGAGCAGCAATACCGCGATGCCAAAGGCAAAACGGCTGTGGTTTTCGGCCTCATGAGTGGATTGATAAAACAAAGCACCAGCAGCGAACCATGCGAAGTATTGCCACGAGCCAAGTAGGCTTAGCTGGTAGCAGTAGGCTATGGTCGAGTTTGGGAAATAATGGTAGGCGATTTCAGCGAGCAGCGCGAACACGTAGAGACTCAGTAGTAACGGCACTAAGCTGCGCTTACCGATAAAGAAGTAACAAGTCGCCGCCAACAGGTAGAATTTGAACTCCACATAGAGCGACCAAAACGCGCCTTCGATACTGTGCCATTCTCCACCGAATAGCTGGGATAGCCAGGCGGGTTCAATCAAGCTTAAGCTGGGGATTAACTGAGAAAGCTGAGGCATGCCGCCGGGCCTTTGGCCAATTATCGGGGCGGTAGCAAAGATTAGAGCACAGGCTATCAGCATGGCCGGGAACAGCCGTAGCCAACGTTTTGCGATAAAGCCGCTAGCCGTTGTACTGCGTTCCAGCGTCAGCAGTATCACGTAGCCAGAGATAACAAAAAATAACTGTACCCCAAGGTAGCCATACTGAAATGCAGGGACATCAGCCCAGAGGTCGGCATAGGGGAGATACTCCGGCCAGCGGGCATAGGCGTGGAAGCCGATAACCAACATTATGGCTATGCCACGTAGGCCATCGATATAGTGAACGCGCTGCTGCATATTCCCTCCCGGACAAACCGTCAGGTTAGGCAACAGCAATTCACGTTCCTGTTCTTAAAACACTTTTAAAATCAACCGATAAAGTGACGCTGTGAATGGCGTTTGCATTCTGCAAATGGGTTAGCTTGCGCTTAACGTAGCCTGCAACCAACGCTCAAGCGATTTGATTTGCTGATGGCCGATGGTATGGCTGATCGGATAAAGCTCCAGCTCTGGCTGTAGTCCCAATGCTTCGAGGTGTTGTTTGGCATGGTCGGCAAGCGCTGGTGCTACCACATCGTCTACGCTGCCGTGTTGAATCAAGATGGGCAAGGGCTTGCTTGAATCGAAACGGCTTAGCTCGCTGGGCACGTAGCTGGACATAACCACTAGGCCTGCCAGTAGCTCGGGGTGAGAAAGTGCCGTTTGATAGGCGATCGCGCCGCCTTGGGAAAAGCCCGCCAGCACCACTTTCTCGATACCTTGTTTGCGTTGCTGGACAATCAGCTCACGCACTGTCTGGGATATCTGCTCTATATGCTGATGATTGAGCTCTCTCTGCGGCTCAAAGCGCAGGATATCGTACCAAGCACGCATCTCGTAGCCGCCGTTAGCGGTTACCCGGCGATAAGGTGCTGCGGGAAAGATAAAGCGAGTGCGGGGCAGGCCCGGTGAAAGCAACTTGGCGATAGGGGCAACATCTTGAGGGGCTGCGCCCAAGCCATGCAGGCAGATAAAAGCACTGTCGGCGGGTAGCTGGCTTTCGATAACAAGGGATTCAAGCATGATTGGCTACTTACGATGAACTTAAGTCAGACTGACTGGGCTGGGAGTGGTCATGAGCTTATCTAACCAGAGTGCGCGCTCAACATCAAACAGCCCTTGGCGGCGCGCCTGAACGCGGCTGAGGCGGCCCTCAAACTGATCGATCATCAATTGCACGTTACGGTTATTGGCATCCAGCCAGCAATCACTGTCGCTGTACTCGCCTTGATTAACAGGGCGCCCATTGAGGATGACCGGACGATACTGCCACGCTTGGCCGGGATAGTAGTAGCCGGAGAACTGCATGCTACCGTTACTACCGACTAGCTCTAGGTGATGGTAAATACCTTCAAATCCGCTCAGGCTAAAGCTCAGTTCTAGCTGGGTATCGCCACAGGCAAACTGCAGCTCCAGTTGTCGCGCGTAGCTGCGCCGCTTTAACAAGCGGGGCTCACCAAACTGATGGAGCAGCCAAGCCAGAGGGTGGGAGCTGGTCTCAAGTATCCATTGTTCCAAGGTAAACTGCAGCGGCAAGTTAACCGCAGAGCGCAGCTTGACCTTACTCACGGTACCAAGCTCGCCAAGGTGTTGCGCTGCCAGCTGGGCCGTCTGCAATTGGGGGAAGGCATAGTTCACCCACAGCTGGTCAGCATGGGCGGGTAGTGAGTGTTGCGGGCTGCGCGTTCCGAGCAGTGGCTTCTCGCAGATCAATGAGGGGCCGTCCAATTGGCTGAGGATAGCGCTATGGCTATCTGCCGGGCTGGCTACAATCACCAGATCGCAATCCAGCGCATCAACGACATCGGTGCTATAGCCGCTAAAGCCTTCGCGCTTGGCGATAACGGCCAGTTGAGTGGGATCTTGGCCGACTAACAGCTTGGGCTGAATGCCGCGCTCGCGCAGCGGTCGCAGGTAGGTTAATCCCCAGTTGCTGCCGATAATCGCGGCGCTGCGAATGACCTTGCTCATGCTTGGTTTGGCGCCTTGGTCGCCACCTTAGCAGCCACCACCATAAAGCGTGCTCCGTGCTCGCCTGCGCTCACCGCATGGGCCTGACCGCACAGGATGCAGTGACAATCCCCGGGCAATAACTCAACGCATCGTTGCTGCTGTTGATCATACAAGGTGATGGTGAGGCTACCCTCCAGTAGGTAGTAGAGCTCTTCGGTATCGTGATGCTGGTGCAAGCCAATCACCGCATGGGGCTCGAGGTGGGAGTCCATAAACAGCTCTACGCCACTTTTGAGCAGGCCTTCGGCTTTACCCGGTTCTTCGCAATAGAGCCACTTACCAACGAGCGCACCGCTGCCTTGCTGGCCGCTGGGGGCGGCGGGGTTATGGTGCGCAGCCTGATAGCTCACCCGGCTGATCTCTGCATCACGTTTAAACTGTGGATCGGTACCGCTAAAAACGGGCGCATCGCCGTGGTGGAACTGCTCTGCGCTAAAGTGTGGACTGGAATTCTTCATAGACGCCAAGGGCTAAGCGAACGTGCCGCTATCATGCCTTTTTATCAAACCCGCATAAAGCTAAACTTAGCCCAGCACTAAGCGTTGAGAAATAACATGTTTGATGAAATAGATGAGCTAAAAGCGGCCGATCAAAGTGGCGACTATCCCATGGAGTTGCCAAATGAGGTGCAGTTGGTTGAGGTTGAGGAACAGCTTCTGATGGCGATGCCTAGCGACTTACGTACCTTTCAGCTTACGGTAAGCAACCTGGTGATTGGCAGTTTGGAGCCGGTGACCATTGCCGATCCGAATATGCATACCTACCTGCCCGAGGTGGCGGCCGAGGCCTGGAGTCAAGGCGTGCCACGCCATCTTATCCCGATCTGCCAGCGGGGCGAGGACTACTACGTTATCCGCGAAGACAACCAGATTGGCCTGTGGCAGGGCTTTGATGATGTCGAGCCCAAGTGGGAAACCATCTGGGACTGGGCCATGGAAGTGTGGCTGATCAGCTAAGCATGAGCCAGCCCGAATACCTGCAGCGCTTTTATCTGGTGATTGCCAATATCCCCGCCGGCCAAGTGTGTACCTACGGTAAGGTCGCCGAGATGGCCGGCTACCCACGGATGGCCCGAGCGGTCGGGCGCTGCCTCAAACAATTGCCCAAAGACAGCCGGCTTCCTTGGTTTCGGGTGATCAACGCCAAGGGTGAGCTGTCTTTTCCCAAGGGCTCAGATGCCTATTTACGCCAACGCGCGCACTTGGAAGAAGAGGGCGTGGTGTTTATCGGCGCGAAGGTCCGGCTCAAAGACTATCTGTGGCAGGGCGGTTAGCTAACCTGTTCCATCTCTGGCAACAGCTCCAGCTCCATTAACAGTTCTTCGGCAATAGCTTCGATCTCTTGGGCAGCATGCCCATCAGGTTCCAGCTCCCCCACGCTATAGCCCGAGGCCTGGCAGTCGTCGTAGATGTCCAGTTCATGGGTGGCGGCAGACAACAGCTTGACCCCGTTGTCGCGACACACCTGGATCGCATCGGCAAGGCGCGCTTGCAGGGGCGTGGCGACCGGGCATTGGGTGAGCACAATGGCATGCTTGAGCTTGCGATTAACCAACTTGCAGGTATAGATTAGCTCGTTGAGTTGAGAGAGGGTGCGCAGGTCGCCCAACTTGGGGCGCAGTGGCAACAGGGCATAGTCGGCCACCATAAAGCTGGAGCGGAGGGCACGCTGATCGCTGCTGCCGCAATCGACGATCACGATGCCATAGCTGCGTTGCAGGCTGGCCAGATCGTTGCCGATATTACCGTAGAGTTGTACGCAATCGATTTTCGGTAGTGATAGTTGTTGCCGTGCTTGCTCCCATTGCGATGTGCAGCGCTGGGGATCGCAATCGACCAACGCCACCCGGCTTTGGGTGCGCAGTTGCAAACAAGCGGCAAGGTTCTGTGAGAGGCTGGTCTTTCCGGTACCACCCTTCTCCCCGCCAACAAGTATTATCATTGTAAGTCCTTGGGGCCCCCATCTTCATGAGATAGGGCTCTGCTTTTTTTGTAAGTTAGTCGCTCCCACCTATGTTTGGTAGGATGGCGGATATTTAAGCAATAACAAGTACTTAATGGCAAGTGAATTGTTTGATTTTTAGTTATTTCTACACAAATAGAGGGCAAATTGACGCAAGATTCGGTGGTTCGCTGCAGTGAGGAGAACTGGAGCGTGTATATGATTCGTACCCGCCATGGGCATCTATATACAGGCATCACTAACGATGTCGAGCGACGCTTTCACTCTCATCAACACGCCAGCCAAGGTGCGAAGTTTCTCAAGGGAAAGGGGCCACTGTTATTGGTGTTTCAACAAAAGGTGGGCAGTAAATCCCAAGCCGCCCGTTACGAGTACCGGATCAAACGACTACCCAAGCGCTGCAAGGAGTCGTTGGTTGCGGGAACCGCGGCATTGGATGAGTTGGTGGTGCTTGATTGAGTTTTATTGCTAGCTGCCGCTACCCTCTCCAGAATCAATTAAATTGATATTCACTATGAAAATTATCAGATATTAATTATTGCTGAATTCAATAGACTGCTACTCCGGTAACAATTGCCGCTCAGTAACTTACCTGATGTGAGTTCTCTGGAAGTGGCGAGCAGGGGAGTGGGTCGTGTCTGCTAAAATTCATCGTTTTCCTAAAGCTGCAGCAACCAGTCTGGTTGAAGATGCAGCGAGCTATGGCAGCGCCAAAGTGGCAAAAGCCAAAGCTCAGTCGCTTGGCTTGGCGGTCTTTGCCGGCGTATTCATCGCGATTGCCTTCATTTTCTACACCACGGTGACCACCGGTGCAGCGACCATGCCATGGGGTATGACGCGTCTGGCCGGTGGGCTGGCGTTTAGCTTGGGGCTGATGCTGGTTGTGGTCTGTGGTGGAGAGCTGTTTACCAGCACCGTGCTGAGCTCGGTCGCTTGGGCGGAAGGGCATGTTCGCGGACGTGACTTGCTGACCTGCTGGGCGCGAGTCTATCTGGGCAACCTGATTGGTGCCTTTGTGATGTTGGCCTTGGTGCTAATGGCTAAGTTGCCAGAGCTACATGCCGGTGCCTGGGGCGTCAATGTACTGAACATCGCTCAACATAAGATTCACCATAGCTGGCTGCAGGCATTTAGCTTGGGTCTGCTTTGTAACATGCTGGTTTGCTTAGGTATTTGGATGACCTTTACCTGCAAAGAGTCGTGGGCGAAAAGTCTGATGCTGATTCTGCCAGTGGCGATGTTTGTCAGCACCGGCTTTGAGCACAGCATTGCCAACATGTTCATGGTGCCACTGGGCATTATGACCCGCAGCCTGTCAGGCAGCTATCTGAATCTGGGCGAAGGGGTCGAGATTGCGCATTACGCCGATCTGACCTGGCTGCACTTTGTTATGCACAACCTGATCCCGGTCACCTTGGGCAATATTGTAGGTGGCGCGGTGTTTATCGGGCTGGGTAACTGGTATGTGGAACAAGCCAGTGGCCACAAAAAACCGAGTGCTGCTAATGCACTTTCATCCAATCCGCTTGAGGAGTACTCATTTATGTATCAGCGTTTATCTTCAACCCTTGTTGCGGATCTTATGGAAGAGAATCCGTTTGCCCTTAACCAAGATATTACCGTCAAACAGGCGCTTAGCCAGTTGGTTGATTACCGTCTACGCGGTGCGCCAGTTGTCGCTGAAGACGGCAGCTACCTGGGCTTTTTGAGCGAGCAAGACCTGCTGCGCCTATGGTGGTCAGAAGAGTTCGATCAAGACTCTAGCACCACCGTGGAGAGCTTGGTAAAACGCAAGACCAAGGTGTTATCACCCAACGAGAGCCTGATTGAGGTGCTCGAGTTGATGATTGTGAACAAAGACAAGCTTTACCCAGTTAACGGTGGTGGCTTCTTAATGAGTCATGAACCACAAAGCTTTGAGCAACGCCTGTTGGAAGCGGCCTCCCATATGCCTAGCCAGTATCCGGTTGTTGAGAACGGTCGACTGCTCGGGATGCTTCGCCGTTCGGAGCTGGCTGCATTTATCAGCCGCGGCAAAGAGGTTGCCAAAGAAGGCCAAGCCGCCTAGGTCTACAAACCTGAGTTAGCTGGCCAATTACCCCGGCGGCGCACCAGCCGCCGGGCTTCCCGCAATATCCCCTCTCTTATCGGACTCTCCAAACTGTCATTCCGCCAGATAAACGAGATACTGCGATGCAAGTCCAGCTCCGGCGTGTTGATAATCACCAATCGTTCAGCCTCCACATCGTTGGCCGCATCAAAGTAGGGAATGCAGCTTAGGTAGGGGCCGTTCGCTACGAGCGCTTTGATAACCGCCACGCTGTCGTACTCTCGCCATACGTTAACTGTTTCCAGCTTACCTTGCACCGCGCCATTAAAGGTGCGTCGGGTGCCTGCGCCAGATGAGCGCAATATCCACTGGGCCTGCTCTAACTGCGACAACGATACTTGCTCATAGCCGGCATAGGGGTGATGAGGCGAAGCGATGATGACCAAGTGGTCATCCAGCCAGGCTTCGCGATGTAGCCTGGGGTCGTCGCTCAGCCAACCTTCGATAACACCTAGGTCGGACTCGAAATCGAGCAGGCTCTCGATCACTCGGTCGCTATTGGCCGAGGTGAGCTCGATATGAATATCGGGAAAGTCACTATCAATCTTACTGATTAGGGTTGGCAATAAATGTTCAGCCGCGGTTTGGCTGGCACAAACCCGAATCGCGCCGCTAAGTACATGCTGATGATGCAGCCCAGAGACAATCTCATCGGCAGATTGCAGCAGCTGTTTGGCGCGCGGCCTGAGCCAGTTGCCCCAATGACTCAATACCAGACGATTCCCTCTTCTTTCAAAGAGTTGCCGATCAAGCTGCTTTTCCAGCTGCTGCAAAGACATGCTCACTGCCGATTGGGTCATCGACAATGCTTTGGCGGCATCACTGACGCTCTCTGCGCTGGCAACCGCATCAAAAACACTTAGCTGTTTGAGGGTATATTTACGCATATTCGGCAAAATCCAAGCTAAAAACCATCAATATAATTGATGGTAAGCTAAAGGAAAATTAGATGGGGTGAATTCGGGGCTTTCTAATGTGATCTTGCGCAGGGGTAGAGCTTAATACTGCTCACCATTGATTGTAGCAATGATTCTGCGGGAGCCGCCGTGGTTGCGGTGTTCGCCCAAGTAGATACCCTGCCAGGTACCCAAGGCAAACTGACCGTCGCGGATCGGTAGGCTGAGGCTAACGCCGAGTAGACTGCTCTTGATATGGGCGGGCATATCGTCGGCACCTTCATAGGTGTGCTGATAGTAAGGTGCGTTCTCTGGCGCTAGTCGCAGGAAGTGGGCTTCCATGTCGCTACGCACGCTGGGGTCGGCGTTCTCATTCAGGGTCAGGCTGGCGCTGGTGTGCAGTAAGGTCAATTGACACAGGCCCACTTGGTAGTTTGAGAGCATGGAAAGGTGTCTGCTCACCTCGTCGGTTATCAAGTGAAAGCCTCGGGCGCGAGGCTTTAAGCTGAAGCTATGTTGTTGCCACATGGCTATAGGTTCCTTTGATCGGATAGGGTTACGCAAATCTTCAGGAGCTGCGCTCCTAGAATGAAGCGATAATCGCGGTTAACCCTGATATAGCACAAAGCCCCAACGACCAATAGCGCATCTGCTCCGGAGGAAGCCAACGGCGCACTTTCTTGGAAGCCCGTGATGCCAGAATTACCGCCGGGATGAGCGGCAAGCTTGCCATCAGGTGTTGCCAGCTCATATAACCAGTAGGGATCTGGACCGCCAAAGACATCAGGCTACTGGCCAGGAAGAACGCCGCCAAGTTAGCCCGCAGCAGGTCGGCCTGTTGATGCTGCATCAGCAGCGCCATCGGCGGGCCTCCAATTGAGGTACTGGTACCCATAAAGCCGGATAGAAAGCCAGCTACGGCCAGCCTCCTTGGGGTGGGATTAACCCGAAATGGTAACAAGCTGATTACTACGGCGATTAGCACCGCTACGCCAAGCCATAGCGATAGTTCGGCGACATCAATCTGCGTGAGCAAGACACCACCGACAATAGAGCCAGGTAGTCGACCAATAAGCGCCGCTTTCAGGCCGCCTAAGGAGATATTCTTGCGGTTCTCATAGCTGCTCAGGATTGAGACAACCAGCGCGAGGATAACCAGTGGGCCGGGTACATAGATGGGAGAGAGCAAGAACAGTAGCGGAGCTGCTACCACCGCCATGCCAAAGCCAACGGTGTACTGCACTAATGCGCCAAGGAAAACTAAACAGAAAGCAGCTAACGAAATCACGACTAATAACCACTAGATAGACTGTGATCAGGATAACAGCTTTCTGTTTTAAGGTATTGATCTAAGCAGGCTTTGCCACGGCCAGCGGGCGGCTCCCTTCGGCTTCACTTTGCATCGCCAACTCGATGAGATAGATCACCAAGCGGGCTTGCTCAATGGTCACCTCCAACGGTGCTTCGCCGCGGATTGCGGCTGCGACATTTTGATAAAACGCCGGGTAGTTGCCGCGTTGCATCTTTTGATGCACCAAGGCCTTATTGGCGAGGTGACACTCACTGCGCTGCACGTCTTTGCCAAAGTGCTTGGCATTGGGTGACAGGCCAGCGGCAAGTTGCGACTCTTGGGGATCGGTGCCCCACTTGGCGTAGGAGCCCAGAGCGCCATGCAGTTCATAGCGAGGGCCGGGCTCAACCACCAATGAGTTGCAGCTAAGTTGTACGTTCAGCCCCGGATAGTACAACTGAATATCAAAGAAATCCGGTGCTTGCGCACCGCTGCGTAGGGCTTTTACCTGGGCAGACAGGCGCTCTGGCAGGCCGAACAGGCACAGCGCCTGATCGAGCAAATGGGCGCCCAAGTCGTAAAGTACCCCACCGCCGGCGGAGGCTTGCTCCTTCCAGCGCTGCTTAACCTGAGGGCGGTAGCGGTGAAAGTGGGTCTTGTAGGTGTGCAACTGCCCCAGTTTTTGCTCGTCCAAAAGCTGCTTAATGGTCTGAAAGTCGCCATCCCAGCGGCGGTTATGGAAGATGCTTAAACAGCGTTGCTGCTGCTCGGCAAGCTCTGCCAACACCTGACACTCTTCACTTTGAATGGCGACCGGTTTTTCTACTACCACATGCTTACCGGCCAACAAGGCTTGCTGGGCAAAAGGCGCATGCAGATCGTTGGGGGTGGCAATCACCACCAGGTCGATGGTTGGGTCTGCCAGTAGCGCCTCAAAGCTGGCGGTTTTGGCATCTGGATAGAGCTCAGCAATGACTTGCTGCTGACTGCTGACAATAGTGCTTAGGTGAAAATCCTCACTGGCACTGAGTAAGGGGGCATGGAATACCCGCCCTGATAGGCCAAAGCCGACAATGGCTGCGTTTAACATGCGAAGCTCCCGTTGTTTATCTGTCTATAGTCCAAAGCTTAACGCCATCAGTTTGCCGATTATTTACAGTCAGCAAAACCAGTTGTTGATCCTGGGTGGTGAGTGACAATGCCCGCTCGTCATTATCTAACGGCAGCAAGTAGGGCCGTAATGCCGGGTTGGCAAGGGAGCTAATCTCTATCAACAGCTGGTGGCTGCGGCTTAAGCCCAGTAAGGTGCCACGGTGGACCGCCAAGCTATCGATGCTGTAGCTACTGTCGCCATTGCTTAGCGGTGGCAGCTCGAGGGTTTTCTGCAGTTTCAGCTCGCGATCAAACAGGTAGCACAGGCGCTTGCCTTGCTGCTCACAGGCAATCAGTTGTTGCGATTCTGCAAGCCAGGCAAACGCGGCGAGCTGATGGGACAGGCCATCGCGCAGCAGCTTGCGGCGATGGGCTAAGCGAGAGGTGGCATAGTCGCCAAACAGCAGAAAGCGCCCCTGTCCGTCGAGGGCGGCCAACTGCTGGTCGATGATGCTGAAATCGCTGACATTGCCAGAGGCGGGCAGCGGCACGCTATCGCTGGTGGAGAGCTGGGCGTCAAAACGATAGAGCATGGAATTTTGATTGGCTAGCTTATCTTGGGGCAGGGCGCTGCTAATCCACCACTGCTGCAGTGGCTCTAGCCATACTATCGCACTCGGGGTTGCCGGAAACTCACCATAAGCCAGCGGGGTGAGCTGGGCCGACGGGCTGTTTACCGGTGCTTGAGCGCTTGGTGGTGGGAAGGCTACCCGCCCCACTAAACCCACTGCGATGACCAACACTACGGCCGCGAATACTTTCCACATCAGATTCTTCCATTATTCCATGCCGCAGCGGTGTCGTAGAAATCAACAACAAAAAACACTAGCAACAATCTAAAAATCACAATCCTTGTTGGGGAGGATTTTGCGTATCTTGGAGCGACTATACAAGGAGAGACTATGCTCAATCGCTCGCTAATCCATGATATTCAACAGGCGCTGCGTAGCAACCTGATACCGGGAATTTTGCTACAGCTGTTTGCCCTGATGTTGGCGCTTAGCTACTTCCACTGGCCTGCCGCGCAGTTAGCATTTGACCAACTCGCATCGCTTAAGGCGCAGTACCAATGGCGTTTTAGCGCTGTCGCCACCGCGCTGTTTGGCGGGCTAATCCCCTTCGCGATTGCTTATTGGAGTGGTCAGGTGAGCGGGCGTATCTGGCCGCAGATTCTCTGTTTGGGGCTGCTATGGGCTTACAAAGGGGTAGAGGTTGATTTGGTGTACCAGTGGCAGGCGCGGGTGTTTGGCGAAGGGGCAGACTGGCAAACCGTAGCCACCAAGGTGGCGGTGGATCAGTTTATCTACGCCGCACTATGGTCGATTCCGGGTATCGCTCTGGTCTATCACTGGAAGGATCGCGGCTTTGTCTTTCGGGGTATGGGGCGGGAGCTAAACCGCCGTTTCTGGCAGCAAAAAGTGCTGAGTATGGTGTTGACCAACTGGCTGATCTGGATACCGGCAGTGGCGATTGTCTACACCATGCCGCTAAACCTGCAGATCCCCTTGTTTAACATTGTGCTGTGTTTCTTTAGCCTGTTGGTGGCGATGCTAAGCAAGCCGCCGGTTGAGGCAGCTAGCTTGACAAACTAAATCACTAGTTGAGGATTGGCATCACCCGGTTGCGCCCGAGTCGCTTGGCCTCGTAAAGCTGTTTGTCAGCCTCTTCGACCGGCGAGCGTTTCGGTGACAATTTGTCGAAAACCGCCACCCCAAAGGAGGTGGTGATGTTCTTGATCTGGCGATTGGCGCGGCGGTCTTTGAGCGATAGCTTTTCAATTGCCCGGCGCATGGTTTCTGCCAGGTAGCGGGCTTTACGCAGATCGGCATCGGGCATCAGAATCATAAACTCTTCACCGCCATAGCGATAAATCTTCATGCCTTCGCGGCAGCCCTCACTTAAGCGCTTGGCTACCACCTTTAGCACTTGATCGCCGAGCACATGCCCGTAGTTATCGTTAAATGCCTTGAAATGGTCGATATCGCAGGCGATTACCGCAAACTCGCGCTTATGTTGCAGGAGTTGCTGGTAATCGAGATCGAAAGCGCGACGGTTATAGATGCCGGTCAGGGCATCGTGCATGGCTTGCACTTCGGTTTGCTTGAGCTGGTCTTTCAGCTTGGAAATTTCTTCCTGGGCGCTGCTTAGCTGCTCATTAAAGAAGTTGGTGCTTTTGCGGATAGTCGCGGCTTGATCGATCAGGTGGCGGACAAGGTCCATAACCTGATCCAGCGCCATGCCATCACGCTCGGCGTTCTCCAGTTTTTCGAAGCTGCTGTCGATGGTGCTTTGGAAGTTAGCAGTGTCGGTACCTGTATCACGCATGGTGTGCTGCAGCTCCTGCACCATGGCTTCCAGGTTCTGACGCATTTCTTTAACCTCAAGGTTTTGCTCTTCCTCGATAAACTGGTTGTAGAGCAGATCTCCTTGGGAAGGAGGAATCGTCTGATAGGTGTCGAGGGTTTGCTCCATGGCCTGTTTTAACTCGGCTTTGTTGTTCTCGACATAGAGATACCAAAGAGCGTAGTTATGCGGGGTAGCAGCAATCTTGTGTTTCATCATCAAGGCAACGGACTTCTTAAGTACAGCCGTTGCCTTGGCAAATAAGCGATCTGACATACAACTTCCGGTCTAGCGGTGAAACATTAAAGCGTGTTCGGGTTAACCATCCTGACATGCGTAGGCTGAGACCAGCAGCTCGTCGCCTTGGTCATAGCTGAGCTCTAGTATATGCAGCGTGTCGCCGCCTAGCTCGCGATTAACCTGACTGAACTCCGCTTGTTGTTGCTCCCAGCGCTCTTTAGAGGTTCCCAAAGTCGCGAGGATAAGGCAAGCCTGCATATCGCTGGCATTATAGGAAACACCAGATGAAGGGCCGTCCGATTGTGAGGAACACGCGCCCAAGGCCAAGCTCGCCATTGCCACACACCATGCTAATTTCATTACCCATCCTCCGCTGAAGAGCCCGCTTAATCAGTGCGCCGTGAATCAGGCGAATTAAGCCGGCTGGTTTAGAATTACCTCTAAAAGACAAGCACTTACTGGTATTAATCCATTCGTATTGGGCGTTAAAGGCGGCAGCAAACGCGCACTTGTCTAACCCGATCATTAGCTTAGTAAATATATGGCCAAAGGAGCAGAAATTCTCCGCTGATGCAGAGTAGAATGGGCGCGGGAAAGATCAACACCACTATAAGGAAATACCATGCTAAGTTCTCAGCAAGCATTGCAACTTTGTCAAATTGCCCTGCAGCTCGCCCAACAAAATCAGTAAGCGATAGCGGTTGCAGTCGTCGATAGCCATGGCGAACTGATGGCATTTACTCGCCACGATGGCGTGGGCTTGCCGTCGATCCATTTAGCGCAAAACAAAACCTATACCGCAGCCAGAGAACGTCAGCCATCGGGCAACCTCGGACAATGGGCGCGCGATACCGGCAAAGACATGGGTTACTGGAACGATGCGCGGGTAACCGGTTTTAAGGGCGGCCTTCCGATCTTCGTCGATGAGCAGTGTGTGGGCGCGATCGGTGTCTCAGGGCTAAGCGAGGAAGAAGATGAAGCCTTGGCGTCGCAGGCCATCGATGTGCAGCGATTGCAGTAGCAGCGCGAGTTTCAGCTAATAAAAAGCCCGCTATGCGCGGGCTTTTTGGTGTCTATTGGTGCTGGAGATTACTTCTCTAGCAGGATGCGGAGCATCCGACGCAGCGGCTCGGCAGCGCCCCATAGTAGCTGATCGCCCACGGTGAACGCGGCAACGTACTCAGGACCCATGGCCAGCTTACGGATACGGCCTACCGGAATGCTCAGGGTACCGGTAACCTTGGTCGGGCTAAGTTCTAGGGCGGTGATGTCGCGCTCGTTGGGAATCACTTTCACCCAGTCGTTGTGCTCGGCGATAATTTTCTCGATCTCTTCCACCGCTACATCTTGCTTGAGCTTGATGGTTAGCGCTTGGCTGTGGCAGCGCATCGCACCTACGCGAACGCAGATACCGTCGATAGGGGTTTGGTTATCAGAGGTGCCCAAGATCTTGTTGGCTTCTACCTGGGCTTTCCACTCTTCCTTGCTCTGGCCGCTGGCTACTGGCACATCAATCCATGGGATCAGGCTGCCTGCCAGAGGAACACCGAACTGGTCGGTTGGGAAGTCTTCGCTGCGCATGGTCTCGGCCACTTTCTTGTCGATGTCGAGAATGGCTGACGCGGGGTCGGTCAGTTGCTCGGCAACTTCATCGCGCAGTACGCCCATTTGTGAGATCAGCTCGCGCATGTTACGGGCACCGGCACCAGAGGCGGCTTGATAGGTCATTGGGCTTACCCACTCCACCAAGTCTTTCTCGAACAGACCGCCGATGGCCATCAGCAGCAGTGATACGGTGCAGTTACCGCCGACGAAGGTCTTGCTGCCCGCGCTTAGGGCTTGATCGATCACGCCACGGTTGACTGGGTCGAGCACGATAATCGCTTCGTCTTGCATACGCAGGGCCGATGCGGCATCAATCCAGTAACCCTGCCAGCCGCTTTCGCGCAGCTTAGGGTAAACGTCTTTGGTGTAGTCGCCGCCTTGGCAGGTAATGATGGTGTCCATCTTGCTCAGGCTGGTGATGTCGAAGGCATCTTCCAATGTGGTGCTTCCCTTGCCTACATCTGGGCCAGGAATACCTACCTGAGAAGTACTGAAGAACACAGGATCGATATGAGCAAAGTCTTGCTCCTCTCGCATCCGCTGCATGAGCACGGAACCCACCATTCCGCGCCAGCCAATCAAACCTACTTTCATGACGACTGCTTATCCTTAAATTATGTGTGTATGCATGTTGTGTGACCTTTCAATCTACCACTGGCAACGTGGGAATTGCTAGGGGCTGGTGAATATTTGTGCTCGATTTTTGTGCAACTAAGCACTACACAGCATAAGGTCGGACATGCTGGTTTAAGCGCTGCGCTTATTGGCAAAAGGCAAGACCTCGGGCGAGCTGGGCTCGCCGCCATGGATTTTGACGCGGCGAGAGCGGCGCTGGCCGTTTTGATAGCGGTCGTAGTGGGCCTCATCAACCTCCATCATCTGGCAGAGTTGGTAAAAGCTGGCGTAGTCCTGGCTGGTGAAGGGGCTGTCGTCGCGGGTCATCTGCCCTTCGATATAGCAGCTATTGCCGTTGAAGGTGAAGCTGGCACAGGCATCGTAGGCTTGTCCGTAGCTGGAGGCGCGGATCGCGCGCACCGCCTTTACCTCATAAATCCAATCGCCAATCTGAATACGTCTTATGGTCGGTAGTTGCATAGTGCCTCATCCATGAATCGAAAGTGTTGTTGCAGTGGATGAGTTAATACAGACTTCATGCCAAAAGAAAATAGTTATTTAAAACAGTTGGTTAGTAAGGAGCTTTTGGTTTGACTGTCGCTAAATAGCGACAGTGGCAACAGGGAGAATGCGCCAGCAAGCAGTGAAACAGGGTTTACAAGGTCGGGCGAAATATTTTTCTTGTTAAATATCATGCTGGTACGAGGTAATTGGCGACGTGCAGTGGATGTCGCCAACTGGCAACAGTGGGGTTTTGCGCGGCGCTCTGGCATGATGATGCGTTGTCTGTCCAGCGTAGCTATTGAGTCCTCACTGTATACAGACCTATTGATAAATGGAGTTATCTCGCCTGTGTTGCCAAGACACTATATTAGACAGTGGATGTCGATCCGCCACTTGAGCTTTGTCGCGCTGGCGATCCTTGGGGTACCGCTACTGGTTAGCCTAAGCCTGAGTCTGCGCCACGTTGAGCTGCTCTCGCAGCAAGCGCATAGCTTGGTGGCACAGGCCAGTGATGGCAGCCAGCTACGCAAACAGCTACAGCAGCAGCTGGATACCCTTGAGCGCACTAGCAAGCAGGCGGTGGTGCTGCGTGATCCGCAGGCAGACCAACGAGTCGCTAGCCTGTTGGGCGAATGGCACCAGTGGCGACTCTCTCAAACCATCGTGCTGCCTGAGTTTGCCGAACTCAAGCAGTTTCAAGCTCGCTTTGAGCTGGCCCGTGAGCAACAGCAACTAGCGCCGCTGAACGACTACTTCGTTAGCATCAACAATGCCCTGCTGCTGTGGGAGCAACAGCAGCAGCAAGACTTGTTGCTTGGTGCCAGTGAGTTCGATCTGTTTCGTCAGCAAGCGCGCAAGGGCATCTTAATCAGCCTGGCCAGTCTGCCCTTGGCGGCGATGGTGGCTTTTTTGCTGATGTGGGGCACCACCCGGCCACTTACCCTGATGCAACAGCAGATCACCAAGCTCAAACGCCACGGCCTCGGCCAACCGATCAAGGTCAAGGGCTTG
Organism: Aliagarivorans taiwanensis DSM 22990; assembly: GCF_000429505.1. GTDB lineage: Bacteria > Pseudomonadota > Gammaproteobacteria > Enterobacterales > Celerinatantimonadaceae > Aliagarivorans > Aliagarivorans taiwanensis. The sequence goes on from NZ_AUBZ01000002.1 coordinate 17,297, forward strand.
TGCGAGCTGGTGGAGATCGCTGAGGCCTTGGACGATATGCGCCTAAGGCTTCTACAAATCGAGCAGCAGCGCAGCGACTATCTGCGCCACCTCTCCCATGCGCTAAAAACCCCGCTGGCAGCCATCCGTGAAGGCAATGCGCTACTTAGCGATGACAGCATTGGCAGCCTTAGCCCGCAGCAGCGCGAACTCACCCATATCCTCGATGACAGCAGCCTGCGGCTACAGCAGCTTATCGAGCGGCTGCTGGACTTCAATCATCTACTGGCTGCCCCGCGCCACCGTGAGCAGCGGGTGAATCTGGCCGAGTTGGTGCCCAAGGTGCTGCTTAATCACCGTCCGTCCATCCTCAGCCGCGGGCTGATTGTCGAAGACTTGGCCTTGGAGCATGAGCTGTTCAGCGAGAGTGAGTCCTTGCAGGTGATTATCGACAACCTGATCTCAAATGCAGTGAAGTTCTCCCCCGAGGGGGGCTGCATTCAATTGAGTTTGGTGACCGAACATGGCCATTGGGCACTGCGAGTGGACGATCAAGGGCCGGGCATCGATGAGCTGCAGCAGGCGCGGGTGTTTGAAGCCTTCTATCAGGGCGATGCGGTGGCCAGTGCCTCGGTTAAGGGCTCAGGTTTGGGACTGGCAATTGCCGGTGAGCTGGCCAAGCGACTGGGCTTGGTGCTTAGCTACCAGCGCCTAGAGCAGGGTAGCCGCTTTCAGCTCAGTGGTTTTGAGGAGGCGGCTGATGTGGCATAGCTGTTTGATAATTATGAGCGCGTTGCTGCTCGTTGGCTGCAGCCAACAGCTACAGGAGCCGGCGCCCACCGTTGAGGTGTTGCACGATGGCCCCCAGCAACATGCTACCCCCTTACTTGATTACTACCTTCAGCTCGAGGCGATGAGCATCGCCGAGCTGGAGCTTGAGTGGCAACGGTTATCGTGCGATGACTGCCCGAGTCTCCAGCCGCAGCGCGCCCTGTTTATCGCCTACCGCCGCTCACCGGTGAAAAACCCCCATCGGGCCAACAAGTTGATAAAAAGCCTGCTGGAACAACCCCTAGCGCCGGAACAAGGCGCCATGTTGCTGGCGCTACAGGCCCAACTCGATGACACCTTGTATTGGTATGAGCGCTACCTGGAGCAACAGCACTTGGCCGAACAACAACAGCTGGATAACCAGCAGCTACGCGAGCAGCTCCAGCAACTTCAACAGATAGAGCTACAGATCCATGAACGAACCCAAGACCTGCGCTAGCCACCGTATCCTGGTGGTGGATGATGACCCCAGCTTACTGCGGCTGATTAGCATGCGCTTGCAAGCCAATGGTTATCAGGTGGTGGCTGCCGAGTCTGCCAAACAGGCGCTGGCTGAGTTGGAGAGTCAATCCTGCCAGTTGGTGATTAGCGACGTACGCATGCCACAGATGGACGGTATGGATCTGTTCGGCCAGCTCAAGCGGCTCTATCCCGGTCTGCCAGTGATACTACTAACCGCCCATGGCAGCATTCCCGATGCGGTGGAGGCCACCCAGCAAGGGGTGTTTGCCTATCTCACCAAGCCCTATGAGGCGGAGCAGCTGCTCACTCTGGTGGCCTCGGCCTGCCAGCGCACCCAGCCTAGTTCAAGCAATAGCCATAGTGCTCAGCCTGCCTGGCGACAAGCGATCGTCACTGCTAATCCGCAGATGCATCATTTGTTGGAGCAGCTAGGACAGCTGGCCTTGAGCGAGCTGTCGCTGGTGCTGCGCGGCGAGAGCGGCACCGGCAAGGAGCTGTTTGCCCAAGGGCTGCATCAGGCCAGCCCCCGCAGCAAGGGGGCGTTTATCGAGGTGAACTGTGGCGCGATACCCGAAGAGCTGTTCGAGTCTGAGTTGTTTGGCCATGTGAAAGGTGCTTTCAGCGGTGCCACCCGTGACCACAAAGGGCTGATTCAGTCTGCCGATGGCGGCACGCTGTTCCTCGATGAGATTGCCGAGCTACCGTTGTCGGTGCAGGTCAAACTGCTGCGGGTATTACAGGAGCGCAAGGTGCGGCCGGTCGGCGCGACCCAGCCGATCCCGGTGGACTTTCGCTTGGTCTGCGCCAGTCACCAAGACCTGCAACTGGCGGTGAGTGAAGGACGTTTTCGCGATGATCTCTACTATCGCATCAACGGATTCGAGCTGGTGATACCGCCGCTACGCGAGCGCCAGGAAGACATCCCGCTGCTGATTAGCCACTTCTGCCAAGTAGGCGCTATGGCGAGTAGCAAGCAGTTTGCCCCCGCTGCGATGGCACTGATGATGGCGGCCAACTGGCCGGGTAACGTGCGTCAGTTGGCCAACGTGGTTCAGCAGCTGGTGATCTTGGTGCCGGGGGAGCTTATCGATGAAGATGCGGTGCGTCGCGCCCTGCGTGAAGAGCAGCAGTGGTTGGGCTTTAGTCAGGCCCGCGAGCAGTTTGAGCGGCGCTATCTGGCCAAGCTGTTACGCATGACCGACGGCAATGTCAGCCATGCGGCGAAGCTGGCTGAGCGAAACCGCACCGAGTTCTACAAACTGCTGGAGCGGCATCAACTCAAGCCAGAGGCTTATCGTTAATCTGCCTGGCACACCGTTAACCTGCCTAGCACACCGTTAGATCAGCTGACGCTGGTGGGCCAGCTGGTCGGCAATCTCATCCAGGCTGGCCGGGTCATCGATGGTCGACGGTACGCTGTACTCCTCGCCTTCAGCCAGCTGGCGTAGGGTACGTCGCAGGATTTTGCCCGAGCGGGTTTTCGGCAGTCGCTGCACCACGGTGGCCTGATTAAAGCAGGCAATCGGTCCTATCTCAGCGCGCACCTTAGCAATCAGCTCCTGCTCCAACTGGGCGTTGTCCATGCTTACCCCGTCTTTGACCACCACCAAGGCGAAGGGGATCTGGCCCTTGAGCTCGTCGTGACAGCCAATCACCGCACACTCGGCGACTGCAGCGTGCGCGCCGACCACCTCTTCCATCTCACCGGTGGACAAGCGATGCCCCGCCACATTGATCACATCATCGATGCGCCCCATCACGAACAGGTAGCCATCTTCGTCGATATAGCCGCCATCGCCACTGACATAGTAGCCGGGGAACTGGCGCAGATAGGCCGACTCAAAGCGCGCGTGATCGCCCCATACCGTGGGCAGGCAGCTTGGCGGCAGCGGCAGCTTGATGGCGATAAAGCCTTGCTGGTTGGGCTCGCAAGGCTGGCCGCTCTCATCGAGGATTTCCACCTGAAAACCGGGCATGGGCTTGGTGGCGCTGCCGGGCTTCACTGTGAAGCGCTCCAGCCCTAGCGGGTTGCTGGCGATCGCCCAGCCGGTTTCGGTTTGCCACCAGTGGTCGGTGACCGGCTTGGCGGTGTGTTGTTCGGTCCACTCGAGGGTCGGTGGGTCGAGGCGCTCGCCCGCCATAAAGATCTCTTGCAGGCAGCTGATGTCATAGCCTTGCAGCGCCTCGGCATTGGGGTCTTCCTTCTTGATCGCCCGAAAGGCGGTGGGAGCGGCGAACAGCACCTTCACCTGATACTCCTCGGTCACCCGCCAGAACGCGCCGGCATCGGGAGTGCGCACCGGCTTGCCCTCGTACAAGATGGTGCTGCAGCCAGCCAGCAAGGGCGCATAAACGATATAGGAGTGGCCCACCACCCAGCCCACATCAGAGGCCGCCCAGAATACCTCGCCGGGCTGCATGTTGTAGACCGCCTGCATCGAGTAGTGCATGGCGACCGCATGGCCGCCGTTGTCGCGCACTACGCCCTTGGGTTTACCGGTGGTGCCGGAGGTATACAGAATATACAGCGGATCGGTGGCGTTGACCGGGGTGCAGGGCGCCGGTTCGCTTTGCGCCAGCAGGGCCTGCCAGTCGAGGTATTGGCTGTCGAACTTAGCCGGGTGCTCCGAGCGCTGCCAAACCACCACCGGTAACTTAGGCAGGCTTGAAAGCTTGAGTGCCTGTTCGACCAAGGGCTGGTAGGGCAGTAACTTGCAGATCTCGATACCGCAGGAGGCGGTGAGGATCAGCTTGGGCTGGGCATCATCGATGCGCACCGCCAGCTCTTGGGCTGCGAAGCCGCCGAACACCACCGAGTGGATTGCCCCCAGCCGGGCACAGGCCAGCATAGCGATCGCCGCTTGGGCAATCATCGGCATGTAGATCACCACCCGGTCACCTTTGGCCACGCCTTGGGCGGCCAGCATCCCGGCGCAGCGCGCCACTTCATCGCGCAGCTGTAGGTAGCTGTATTGCTGCTTGGTGTCGGTGACTGGCGAGTCGTAGTAAAGGGCCACTTGCTCGCCGCGGCCCTGCTCAATGTGGTAGTCGAGCGCCATATAAGCGGTGTTCATCTGGCCATCGGCAAACCAGCGCTGTTGGCCGGATGTCGGGTTGTTGCCATCTTCACTTAGGCCCTGAGTGGGCATTTGATACCACGGGAGTTTGGCGGCCTGCTCTAGCCAGAAGCCTTGGGGATCGTTAGTCGACTGCTGTTTCTGTGTTGCATAGCTCATTTGTTGATTCCTTGTCTTAGCCTTGTACAGGCATAGCCGGTAGTCGCTGGGTCAGATCGCCGCGTTAAAAGGCTGGCGAAAGGCTTGGGATATGCACCCAGCCGTCCATGAGTACCCGCGCGCTGCGACTCATTACCACCTTGTCGATCTGCCACTGGCCATCTTGCTCACTGGCCTTAGCCCCTACGGTCAGGGTTCCTGACGGGTGGCCAAAGCAAAGCCTTGTCTTACTGGTGCCACCGGCGGCGCGACTGACTAGTGTGCCCGGCACGGCGGCGGCGGAGGCGATGGCGACTGCTGCGGTGCCCATCATGGCGTGGTGTAGTTGCCCCATCGACATGGCGCGTACCACCAAATCAATGTCTTGCTTAGCTATCTCTCGACCGCTGGAGCTTTGGTAGCTGGTGGCCGGAGCAACCCAGGCAATCTTGGGGGTATGCTGGCGCGCTTTGGCTTGGCTGAGATCGTCGATTAGCCCCATCGCCAGCGCGCCGTGAGCGCGGATCTGTTCCAGCTTCTCCAGCAGCGCCGGCTGACTATTTACCTCGGCCTGGCTTTCACAACCGCTCAGTCCCAGCTCGCTGGCATTCAGAAACAGGGTGGGGATCCCAGCGTTGATATAGCTGACGTTAAAGCTGCCCAGCTCGGGTACGCTCAGGTCGTCAACCACTCGCCCGGTGGGTAGCAGCGCACCGTCCACCGGGTCGACAAAGCTCACCTCGATCTCGGCGGCGGCGAAGGCCACCCCATCGAGATAGAAATCGCCCGCTTCCTCGACCTCGCCGTCGCAGATCGGGATCTGCGCCTCAATGGTTTTCTCGATATTGCACTGCCAGATCCGCACCCGGCTATGGCCGTTGTCGGGTAGTTGCTGCTTGTCTATCAGTCCTCGGCGGATGGCGAAGGCCCCCACCGCGGCGCTTAGGTTGCCGCAGTTGCCGGTCCAGTCGACAAAGGGCCGATCGATGGCCACCTGGCCAAACAGGTAGTCAACATCATGGCCGGGACGGTCGCTTTTGCTCACCAGCACCACCTTGCTGGTGCTGGAGCTGCCACCGCCCATGCCGTCGATGTGCTTGCCGTAGGGGTCGGGGCTGCCAATCACTCGCAGCAACAGGGCATCGCGCTCGGGGCCGGGCTGACGGGCCACCAGCGGCAAGTCATCGAGACTAAAGAACACACCTTTGGAGGTGCCGCCACGCATATAGGTGGCGGGTATTCGTAGCTGCTTGGTCATAACTCGGCCTCCTGCTCTTTAACGGAGCGATCAGAAGAGGGAGAAGAGGAAGACGTTTCCTGCTGGCCTTCCAAAAAGTCTTGGGCGAAGCGCTGCAGTACACCGCCAGCTTGATAGACCTCGACCTCTTCGGCGGTATCTAGTCGGCAATGCACGCTGATCTGCACGCACTGGCCGCTGCTGCGCTCAATCAATAACTGCAGCTCGGCGCCGGGAGCCAGATCGCCGGTCACCGAGAACAGCTCGCTGCCATCCAAGGCCAAATCGTGGCGGCTGACACCTTCTGGAAGCTGTAGCGGTAGTACCCCCATGCCAATAAGGTTGGTGCGATGAATGCGCTCGAAGCCTTCGGCAACTATCACCTCCACCCCCGCTAGACGCACTCCTTTGGCGGCCCAGTCGCGCGACGAGCCTTGGCCGTAATCGCCTCCGGCCACAATAATCAGCGGCTGTTGCTGCTGCATATAGTGCTCGATGGCTTCCCACATCCGGCTTACTCGCCCTTCGGGTTCGATGCGTGCCAGCGAGCCTTGTACCACCTCACCTTGCTCATCGCGGACCATTTCGTTGAGCAGTTTGGGGTTGGCGAAGGTGGCGCGCTGGGCGGTCAGGTGATCGCCGCGGTGGGTGGCGTAGGAGTTAAAGTCGGCCTCCTCCAGCCCCATCTTGGCCAGATACTCGCCGGCGGCGCTATCGGCCAAGATCGCATTGGACGGCGAGAGGTGATCGGTGGTGATGTTATCGCCCAGCAGCGCCAAGGGGCGCATCTTGCTTAGGCTGCGTGGCTTGGCTAACGCGCCTTCCCAATAGGGCGGTCGGCGGATATAGGTGCTCTGTTCGCGCCATTGATAGAGTGGGTTAGCGCGCTCGCCATAATCCACTTTCACATCGAGCGGCTTGTCGAACAGAGGTTGGTACACCGCATTGAACTGGTTGGGCTTAACAAAGCGCGCCACGTAGTCGTCGATCTCGGCATCGCTTGGCCACAGGTCGCTCAGGCGCACCGGTTTGCCTGCACTGTCGTGGCCGAGTACATCTTGCTCGATATCGAAGCGCATCGAGCCGGCCAGTGCATAGGCCACCACCAGTGGCGGCGAGGCCAGAAAGGCCTGCTTGGCATAGGGGTGGATGCGACCGTCGAAGTTACGGTTCCCCGAGAGCACTGCGGTGGTATACAGATCGCGCTCAACAATCTCTTGTTGAATAACCGGGTCGAGGGCACCACTCATGCCGTTACAGGTGGTGCAGGCAAAGCCGACAATGCCAAAGCCCAACTGCTCCAGCTCGCTGAGCAAGCCCGCTTCCTGCAGGTAGCTTTGTACCACCTTCGACCCGGGTGCCAGCGAGGTTTTCACCCAGGGCTTGCGGTTTAGCCCCAGCTGGTTGGCCTTGCGTGCCAGCAGCCCGGCGGCAATCAGGTTGCGCGGGTTACTGGTATTGGTGCAGCTGGTGATGGCGGCGATGATGATGGCGGCATCGGGCAGTTGACCGGCGGCTTCTTGCGCTTGCACCTTGCTAAGGTCTTGGGCGATACCGCGCTCGGCCAAGGCCTTGGTGGGCAGGCGGCGGTGCGGATTAGAGGGGCCTGCCAGGTTGCGCTCCACACTGGAGAGATCAAACTCTAGCAGCCGTGGATAGCGCGCCTCGCTGAGCTGCTCAGCCCACAGGCCATTGGCCTTGGCATAGCGCTCAACCAACTCAACCTGCTTTGGCTCGCGGCCGGTGAGGGTCAGGTAATCCAAGGTCTGTTGATCGATGTAGAACAGCCCGGCGGTGGCGCCGTACTCTGGGGTCATATTGGAGATGGTGGCGCGATCGCCGATGCTCAGTGAGCGGGTGCCGTCGCCGAAAAACTCCAGATAGGCCGACACCACCCGCTGCTCGCGCAAGAACTCGGTGAGTGCCAGCACGATATCGGTGGCGGTGATACCGCTTTGCCGCTGGCCGCTGAGTTTGACCCCAACAATCTCTGGCAGGCGCATCATCGAGGCGCGCCCGAGCATCACATTCTCCGCTTCCAGCCCGCCGACCCCGATGGCCAGCACCCCGAGCGCGTCCACATGAGGGGTGTGGCTGTCGGTGCCGACGCAGGAGTCGGGGAAGGCCACGCCGTGTTGCACCTGCACCACTGGCGACATCTTCTCCAGATTAATCTGATGCATGATGCCGTTCCCGGCCGGGATCACGTCAACATTGTCGAAGGCCTGTTTACACCAGTTGATAAAGTGGAAGCGATCGGCGTTACGCCGCTCTTCAATCTCGCGGTTGCGCTCGAAAGCCTCGGGGTCAAAGCCGCCATGCTCCACTGCCAGCGAGTGATCGACGATCAGCTGGGTGGGCACCACAGGCTTGACCTGCGCCGGATCGCCGCCTTGCTCGGCAATCGCATCGCGCAGCCCGGCCAAGTCGACCAAGGCGGTTTGACCGAGGATGTCGTGACAGACCACCCGCGCCGGATACCACGGAAAATCCTGTTGCTGCTGGCCATGAATGATCTGCAGCAGGCTTTGCTCCAGCTGCTCGGGCGGGCAGCGCCGCAGCAGATTTTCCACCAATATGCGGCTGGTGTAAGGCAGCCGTTGGTAGCTGCCGGGCACCAGCGCATTGACCGCGCTGGCACCATCAAAGTAGTCGAGATCGGTGCCAGCGAGTGGCACCCGATAAGCTCTGTTCATAAAGGCTCTCCCTGTTTGCCTCTGGCTTTGCCGTTTGTGCAGCGGCGCGGCTTAGCCACGCTCGGCCAGTGGCACATAATCACGCGGTTCAGCGCCGGTGTAGTCGGCACTGGGGCGAATGATCCGGTTGTTGCTGCGCTGCTCCATCAAATGGGCCGCCCAGCCGCTGGCGCGGGAGCAGACAAAGATCGGGGTAAACAGCTTGGTGGGAATGCCCATAAAGTGATACGCGCTGGCATGGAAGAAGTCGGCGTTACAGAACAGCTCTTTCTCGCGCCACATTACCTGCTCAACCCGTTCGCTCACCGCAAACAGGTGCTGATCGCCAGTGTGTGCGCTGAGTTTGCGTGACCACTCCTTGATCAGTGCATTGCGCGGATCGCTGGTGCGGTAGATGGCATGGCCAAAGCCCATAATCTTCTCTTTGCGCTCCAGCATGCCCAAGATTTCCTGTTCGGCCTGCTCGGGGCTTTGCCATTGTTCGATCATCGCCATGGCGGCTTCGTTGGCACCGCCGTGCAGTGGGCCGCGCAAGGCGCCAATCGCGCCAGTGATCGCCGAATGAATATCGCTGAGGGTGGAGGCGATCACCCGGGCGGTGAAGGTGGAGGCGTTAAACTCATGCTCGGCATAGAGGATCAGCGAGCACTGCATCACTTGCTCGTGCAGTGGATCGGCCGGTTTGCCATGCAGCAGGCTGAGGAAGTGACCGGCAATCGAACCGGCCTCGCTTTGGGTGGAGATGCGCACGCCATCATGGCTGTAGCGATACCAGTAGCAGATGATGCCCGGCAGGGTGGCCAGTAGGCGATCAGTCTGTTGCTGCTGCTCGCTAAAGCTTTGCTCGGTTTCCAGGTTGCCGAGCATGGAGACGCCGGTGCGCATTACATCCATGGGGTGGGCGTCAGCCGGGATTGCTTCTAGCACTTGTTTGAGGGCGTCGGGCAGCTCGCGCAGTTGATGCAGGCGATCGAGGTAGGCGGCTAGTTGCGCCTGAGTGGGCAGCTCGCCGTGGCACAGCAGGTAGGCCACTTCTTCAAAGGTGGCTTGCTCGGCCAGCTGCTTAATGTCGTAGCCGCAGTAAGTGAGGCCAGAGCCGCTTTGGCCGACGGTGCAGAGTGCTGTTTGGCCCGCGCTTTGGCCGCGCAGGCCCGCGCCGTTAAGGGATTTTTGTACCATGATGCTCTCCTTCAGTCCTTGTTTTGGTCATCGTGTAGGGACGGTCTGATGCCGCTTAGTTATTTTGTGATTGCGCCTTGTCAGGTGTGGCGCTGTAGAGCTGGTCGAGCTTGGCCTCAAAATCGTGATAGCCGAGGTAGTCATAGAGCTCGCTGCGGGTCTGCATCTGCTCCACCACATCGCGCTGGTGGCCCTGATCGCGCAGGCTGCGATAGACATTGAGCGCCGCCTGATTCATGGCGCGGAAGGCCGATAGTGGGTAGAGCGCCATGCCCACGCTGGCGCGAGCCAGCTCTTCGCCGCTGAACAGTGGGGTCTGGCCAAACTCGGTGATATTGGCCAAGATCGGCACCTTCACTGCTTCGGCAAACTGCTGGTACTGCTCAAGGGTGTTCATCGCTTCCGGGAAGATCATGTCGGCACCGGCCTCGACGCAGGCACAGGCGCGGTCGATGGCGGCGTTGATGCCTTCCACCGCCAGCGCATCGGTGCGCGCCATCACCACAAATTGCTCATCGCGGCGGGCATCCACGCAGGCCTTGATGCGATCGACCATCTCAGCGCTGGAGACAATGGCCTTGTTAGGGCGGTGGCCGCAGCGTTTTTGCGCGACTTGATCTTCGATATGCACCGCGGCGGCTTCCGCCCGCTCCATCTCCTTGATGGTGCGGGCAATGTTAAAGGCACCACCAAAGCCGACGTCGATGTCGACCAACAGCGGAAGATCGCTGGCGGCGGTGATCCGTCGCACGTCTTCCAGCACATCATTCATGGTGGTAATGCCCAGATCGGGCAGCCCATAGGAGGCGTTGGCGATACCGCCGCCGCTTAAGTAGATTGCCTGATGGCCTTCGCGCTGGGCCATCATCGCGCAGTAGGCGTTGATGGTGCCGACGATTTGCAGGGGGCCTTTCGATTGTGGCTGCAGTGCTTGTGTCACTGCTTGCCGAAATTTCGCTCCTTGGCTCATGGTGGTTCCTTTTATCTTGTTTGTGGGGCCTAGTTGTTTGTGAGGCTTAGTTGTTTGTAAGGCTTAGCTGTCGGGGGAAGAGAGCTGTTCGATCACCTTGCGGGCACGGCTGATATGCCGGCGCATCAGGATCTCGGCCAGTTCTCCATCGCGGTCGTTAAGTGCCTGCCAGATTGCCCAGTGCTCCTGTAAGGCGCGCTTCGGGCGGGCGTGTTGGCGGGCGGAGGTGCTGCGGTACATCCGCAGTAGGTGGTAGAGTTCGTCACATAACAAGGTCACCAGCCGCTGATTGCCGGTGGCCTTAATAATCCGGTAGTGGAAGTCGAAGTCTCCTTGCTGGTCGAAGTAGGCCTCGCCGTGGTTGTCATCGAGGTATTGCTGATGGTGCTCCAGTAGATCATGCAGTTCGTTGAGTTGGCGTTGGGTGAGACGCTCGGCGGCCAAGCGGCAGGCCATCCCTTCTAAGGGTTCGCGAATGGTGTAGATATCGAGCAATTGTTGACAATTTAGCTCAACGACTCGAGCGCCGACATGGGGAATGCGTTCCACTAAGCCAATCCCCTCCAGCTTGAGCATAGCCTCGCGTAGCGGGCCGCGGCTGACTCCGTAGCGGCGGGCCAGTTCTGGCTCGGAGATCTTTGAGCCCTGCGGGATAACCCCTTGTACGATGGCTTCGGTGAGCAGTTCGCCAAGGTCTTGAGAGAGCATGCTCTGCTTATCGATGTTGCGAAGGTTTTGCATATTTGCACCTAATGTTGCGAAGTGGTTAAAGATTAGGCGGTGTCGACAATCCCTTCAAGTGATTGTCGACAATCTAAAGGTAGACATTGGTATTAGGTGGATAGATAAGGAAACGATCAGTGAGATTGTCTACAGCTTGCGGTCTAGCTGTTGAAGGAAGGCGTCGCTGAGCTCCCAGCCCCAGCCTGCAATGGTAGATAGCGCCTGATCGACCGAGGCGGTCTGTAGAAAGGCCACTTGGTCCCGGCTTGGTCGCTGGTAGTCGATCTGCTTGTGGACAAAGGAGGATAGCCCGGGGTTTGAGACTAAAAAAACACTGTGGCTCAAGCCTTTGCGCAGGCTGTCTTCGAACTGCAGGCTCATAATCGGGTAACAGTCACGGGTAAGTAATTGCCAGTCTCGGGCATCAAAGATTCCCAGCCAGGGTTCGGGTGAGAGCTGATCGGCACAGCGTTGAAAGGCGCGATGGTAGTCCTCGGTGCAACGCTAGTTCCAGCTGCCGTGGAGGCTGGCTAGGATCATCTGCGGCTCTACCAGAATCGTAAAATGACCATGGGCACGCATATAAACCTCTGAATTATTTCCAAATTTGCTCAAAAATTGTGTTGCTTAAATTGTAGACTACGGTAGATTAAACGTTCCGGCAGCTACTAACAGGGAGAACATCATGACTACATTCACTAGCCATCTGCAGATGTCCTCATCCCCTGTTGCGCTGAACTGTGTGTTTAACCATGCGTTAAACCCAGCGATGAAACGATCAGGTTCATCATCGCGCGAGCTCCGGTAATCACTTTTTATTATCCGAGCCGCGAGATCAGCGGTTCGGAGCATCACGTAACACCTCTTGGTTTTTGCTTCTTTTTTGACCGCTGATGTCGGGCTCTTCACTCAGGAGAGAACGAGATGGACCTATCACCTTTCACCAACAGTTTGCATCTTTGGTATGCACGGATGTTACAGCGACGCTTAATCGACAAGCAGAGTCGCACGCTACGTATTGACGGACTGAACCCGCATCTGTACCGGGATATTGGTGCCGACCCCGACGGTGTTATGCGCAAGCCTCTGCAGGATGTGCCGCCGTCTGAAGCGGAGATGAAAAACCGCGGCGCGGGATTGCTCTACAAGCCCCGGCAAGAGGGGGAGGAGACGTGAGTAAGCGGCCTTCGGGCCGCTTTGTTAACTGCTTGTTTCTTGGGCGTGAGCACTGTGCTTGCGCCGAGCCACAGCTCAAGTACACTAGCTGGTGTTGTTTAAGCAGGAATCGCTATGAGTCAAACCAAGGAAACCACCCACTTCGGCTATCAAACTGTTAACAAGGAAGACAAGGTAGGCATGGTCGCCAATGTGTTCCACTCGGTAGCCGCCAAATACGATCTAATGAACGACCTGATGTCAGGTGGTATCCACCGCTTGTGGAAGCGTTTCGCCATCGATTGCAGCGGCATTCGTCCGGGGCAAAAGGTGCTGGATCTAGCGGGTGGTACCGGCGATTTGAGCGCCAAGTTCTCGCGCATTGTTGGCAAGCAAGGCGAAGTAGTGCTGGCCGATATCAATGACTCGATGCTGAAGGTTGGTCGCGCCAAGCTGCGCGATATGGGTATCGCTGGCAACATTAACTATGTGCAAGCCAACGCCGAGAACCTGCCTTTCCCGGATAACTATTTTGATTTGGTGACCATTGGCTTTGGCCTGCGCAATGTGACCGACAAAGACGCGGCGCTGCGCTCGATGTTTCGGGTGCTCAAGCCCGGTGGTCGACTGCTGGTACTGGAGTTTTCCAAGCCCGAGCAGGAAGCCCTGTCGAAGGCCTATGATGCCTACTCCTTCCACCTGCTACCGAAAATGGGACAGGTGATTGCCGATGATGCTGAAAGCTATCGCTATCTGGCCGAGTCGATCCGCATGCACCCCGACCAAGATACCCTCAAAGAGATGATGGAGCAGGCGGGTTTCGAGAACGTCGGCTACTACAACCTCACCGGAGGCGTTGTCGCCCTTCATCGCGGCTACAAGTTTTAGGAGTGGCCATGCCGTTTGATAATCTGCTGACCGCAGGGCTGGAAACCCTCAGTAACCAATTGCTGCAGCTGGATCAAGCCAGCGGCCAGCGACGCTGTGAGCTGCAGGGACAGGTACTACGCATTGAACTGCGGCCACTGAAGCCCTTGTTCTTTGTGGTCAGTGAGCAGCAGCTCGATGTTCTCGGTCAGTATGAAGGCGAGGTGGATTGTGGCCTAAGCCTGCATATCTCCAGCCTTCCCGAGTTAAGCCAATCTGAGCGCCTTCCCGAACTACTTAAGCAAGACAAACTGCAGGTGGAGGGTGACATTAAACTGGCCCAACAGTTTGCTGATCTGTTCCTCAAACTCGAGCCGCAGCTGGAAGAGAAACTCTCGTCGGTTATTGGCGATGCGCCTGCACACATGGTGGCGAGGGCGTTTAAACAGTTACAGGGTACTATCAAGTCATTAGCCGAGCAGAGCCCTGCTCATGTCGCCGAGTTGGCGCGCGATGAGTGGCAGCTGCTGGTGGGCAATGGCGAGTATCAGCGCTGGGCGCTGCAGGTGGCGCAGCTGCAAGATCGCCTTGAGGCCCTCAGTGCCCGGGTGGAGGCCTTGGCCGAATGACCCCGAAAGAGTTTGCCCGTTTCTACCGTATAAGCCGTACCCTTTGCCACTACGGCATTGATGAACTGCTCCCGGAAAGCCTGTGGCCCAAGCCGCTGCGGATGGCGCGCGGCATGATGCTGTTTTGGCGCAATCGCCATGCTGACAAACCGGCTGGAGAGCGGATCCGCCGCGCCTTGGAAGAGCTGGGGCCGGTGTATGTGAAATTTGGCCAGATGCTATCGACCCGCCGCGATCTGCTGCCGCCGGATATCGCCGAGGAGCTGGCGCTGCTGCAAGACCAAGTCGCCCCCTTCCCGGGAGAGCAAGCCAAGCAGCAGATTGAGCAAGCGCTGGGCTGCGATATCGACAGCCTGTTCAGTGACTTCGACTTACAGCCGCTGGCCTCTGCCTCGGTGGCGCAGGTACATACCGCTCGGCTAAAAGAGAACGATGAAGAGGTGGTGCTGAAGGTGATCCGCCCGGGCATCGAACGCACTATTGTGTCTGATGTTGCCTTGATGAAGCGCTTTGCCGGACTGATTGCCTATTTCTCGAAAGATGGTCGTCGGCTGCGCCCGGTGGAAGTGGTCGAAGAGTATCGCAAGACCTTGGTCGATGAACTCGACCTTAGCCGTGAGGCGGCCAATGCTATTCAGCTCAAGCGCAACTTTGATGGCTCGCGCGAGCTGTATGTGCCCAAGGTCTATAGCGACCACTGCCGCCGCCAACTGTTGGTGATGGAGCGGATCTACGGCGTGCCGGTCTCCAATATTGCCGAGCTGGAAGCCCAAGGCACCAATATGAAGCTATTGGCCGAGCGCGGTGTTGAGGTGTTCTTCACCCAAGTATTCCGTGACAGCTTCTTCCATGCCGATATGCACCCGGGCAATATCTTTGTTAGCCGCGAGCACCCAGAAGACCCACAATATATTGGCATCGACTGTGGCATCGTCGGCACCCTCAACAAGCAAGACCAACGCTATCTGGCCGAGAACTTCTTGGGCTTTTTCAACCGCGACTACCACCGAGTGGCCCAACTGCATATCGACTCCGGCTGGGTGCCAGCCGATACCAAGGTGGAAGAGTTCGAGGCGGCGATCCGCACGGTGTGTGAGCCAATCTTCGCCAAACCGTTGGCCGAGATCAGCTTCGGCCATGTGTTGCTGAACCTGTTTAACACCGCGCGGCGCTTTAATATGGAAGTACAGCCGCAGCTGGTGCTGTTGCAAAAGACCTTGCTGTATATCGAAGGCTTAGGGCGACAGCTCTATCCGCAACTGGACTTATGGGCGACCGCCAAGCCGTATCTGGAGTCATGGATGCGTAAACAGGTTGGCCCCGAGGCGCTACTGAAAACAGTCAAAGAGAAGGCCCCGCAATGGCTGGAGGCGCTGCCCCAGCTACCCGAGTTGATCGTCGATAACCTGCAGCTGGCCCGCCAGCACCAGCAACAATTTCAACAGCTTGTGGACCAATATTGGTTGCACCAGCGCAGGCGCCAGCGTAGTCTTTTGTTAGGTATTGGCGCGGCTGCCAGCTTGGTGTCGGCCGCGGTTCTTTACAGCGACCAGCCCTTATTGGCTGGTGGATTGTTGGTGGTATGCCTGGTTTCAGCCGGAGCTGGCTGGCGTGAGTTAAAATAGCTTAGAGAAAGAGTCAAAAGGAGTAGACATGGGTGGTATCAGTATTTGGCAGCTGTTAATTGTAGCTGTAATCGTAGTGCTACTGTTCGGCACCAAGAAACTGCGCGGTATGGGCGGTGATTTGGGCACGGCAGTGAAAGGCTTTAAAGATGCGATGAAGGATGAGAAAGACCCTAAGCAACTGGATGAAGCCACCGCTCAGAAAAAAGAGTCTGTTGAAGAGCAAGATAAGCAGCAAGGCTAAGTATGTTTGATATTGGCTTTTGGGAGCTGATTGTCATCTCTGGCATCGGCTTGCTGATCTTAGGGCCGGAGCGTCTGCCCGGTGCGATTCGTAGCGTACTGAAAACCGTTAATGCGGTGAAAAAGAGCGTTTCCCAGGTGGGTACCGAGCTCAAGCAAGAGCTGGAGATCGATGAACTGCACGCCAACCTAAAAAAGGCTGAAGAGCAGGGACTGGAAAGCCTCAACGGTGCCAACAGCGGTCTCAAAGAGAGCCTCGACGAACTGCGGGCGCGCGCCGATGAGGTGACCCGACCTTATGCGCCGCGGGCCGAGCAAGCTGACGACAGCGAAACCCCATCAACAACTAAGCAACCAGCTGACTCCGCCAAGGCCGATAAGCCAGAAGTGGAAACCTTCCCGAATAGTGAGCACAAGCCCCATGAGTGATTCAGCCATGCCGCTCATCAGCCACCTGATTGAGCTGCGCAGCCGTTTGCTGCGCGCCGTGGTGGCGGTGTTGGTGGTGTTTTTGGCGCTGGTTTATTTTGCCAACGATATCTATACCCTGCTGGCCACGCCTATCTTGGCGGTGGTGCCAGAGGGCAGCACCATGATTGCTACCGATGTAGCATCGCCATTCTTTACCCCGATTAAGCTGACCTTGGTTACCGCCATCTTTGTGGCGATGCCCTACCTGCTGGGACAGGTGTGGGGCTTTATCGCTCCCGGCCTGTATCAGCACGAGCGTAAGTTGCTGGTGCCGCTGGTGATTGGCTCTGGTCTGCTGTTCTATGCCGGCGTTGCCTTTGCTTACTACGTGGTATTCCCGCTGGCCTTTGCCTTTTTCGCCTCGGTGGCGCCGGAAGGGGTGACCGTTGCCCCGGACATCGCCAGTTACCTCGATTTCGTATTAAAAATCTTCTTCGCCTTCGGTCTGGCCTTTGAGATCCCGATTGCCACTGTACTGCTAGTGTGGACCGGCGCAACCACCGTGAAAGAGATGAAGACCAAACGTCCTTATGTGGTGGTGGGCGCTTTTGTGGTTGGGATGTTGCTCACCCCGCCGGATGTTATTTCGCAGACCCTGCTGGCGCTGCCAATGCTGGTACTGTTTGAGTTAGGCCTGTTTGTGGCCCGCTTCTACACCCCGCGCGATGAGGCCGGCCCACAGGCACAAGACGGCAAACAACAAGACAACGCCGAGCAAAGCTAGATTGATGTTTGATATCGCGGTTAACCTGACCAGCTCTCAGTTCGACAAAGACCGCCAGCAGGTGGTTGAAGATGCCCAAACCGCTGGCCTAAGCGGCATGCTGCTACTGGGCTCGGATATCGACGAAAGCCAGCAAGTCGCCGAGCTGGCCACACAGTGGCCGGGCTTTTGCTTCGCTACCGCCGGGGTTCACCCGCATGATGCTAAATCCTGTACGCCAGACGATCTGCTCGGACTAAAAGCCCTATGGCAGCAGCCGCAAGTGGTGGCTGTGGGTGAGTGTGGTTTGGACTTTAACCGCAACTTCTCGCCTCCCGAGCAACAAGAGCTGATCTTCGATGCCCAGCTAGCGCTGGCGGTAGAGCTGCAGCTCCCGGTGCTGCTGCATGAGCGCGACGCCCATCAACGTTTTATCGAGATCTACCGTCAATGGCAGGACAAGCTGGTGGGCGGGGTGCTGCACTGCTTCACCAGTGATCGAGTGGCGCTGGATACTTGCTTGGATGCGGGTCTGCATATCGGGATTACCGGCTGGGTGTGCGATGAGCGCCGTGGCCAAGAGCTGCAACAGCTAGTCAAACACATCCCTGCCGATCGACTGATGCTAGAGACTGATGCGCCTTACTTGCTGCCGCGCGACCTTAAGCCCAAGCCTAAGTCGCGGCGCAATCAACCCGCCTATATCGCCCATATCTACCAGCGAGTGGCCGAGCTGCGTGGCGAGCCGCTGGCGCAGATGAGCCAGCAGATCCAGACGAATATCTCGCAGTTATTCGGGATTTAGTCCATGCTGGGTAGCCCGCCGGGTCGCTAGCGACCACGGCGCTTATCTCAAGGATGGAGAGCCCCGTGAAGCCTAAGCCTGCTAGCAACACCCCCAACGATCAAACCCGTTACCTTCCGGTGCTGGTGAGCGCCTGCTTCCTGCTGATGCTCTCGTTTGGCTATCGGGCCGGCTTCGGACTGTTTTTGCAGCCGATGTCTGAGGCTAATGGCTGGGGGCGGGATGTGTTCTCACTGGCCTTGGCCATCCAAAATCTGGCCTGGGGCGCGGTGGCGGTATTGGCCGGTGGCCTGGCCGACCGCTTTGGTAACCTGAACGTCTTGCTGGCGGGGGTGCTGTTCTATGGCGTGGGTATGCTGTTAATGGCCCATTCAGCCGAGCAGTGGCAGCTTATCTCCAGCGCAGGTCTGCTGGTGGGCGCGGGCATTGCCGGTACCTCCTTTGGCATCGTATTGCCGTCGATAGCGCGCGGTGCCTGAAGAGAAGCGTGGCTGGGCCTTGGGTTTGGGCACCGCCGCGGGTAGTTTCGGCCAGTTCTTGCTGGTGCCGATCATGCAGCAGCTGATTGAGTTAAGTGGCTGGTTTATGGCGCTGCAGCTATTGGGGATCAGTGCCTTGTTAATGGCGATTTTTGCCCTACCTCTAACGCCCTTTGGCGGCGCGAACAGCGCTAGCTCTCAAGCCCAAGACCCTGCCTTAAGCCTTATGGAGGTATTGCGAAGAGCGCTAACCGTGCCTTCCTACAGCCTGCTGACCATCGGCTTTTTTGTGTGTGGTTTTCATGTGGCCTTTATTACGGTGCATATGCCGGGCTATCTGGTGGACAAGGGCTTCGCTCCGCAGTTGGGGGCCTGGAGCCTGAGTATGATTGGTTGTTGTAACGTGATTGGCGCCTATTGCTCGGGGCTGCTCTCCAACCGTCGGCCGATGGCCCGCATTCTCAGCCTTATCTATGCCGGGCGAGTGGTGGCGATCAGCCTGTTCGTGTTGCTGCCGATGTCGTTGACCTCAGTATTAGTATTTAGCGCCTGTATGGGCTTTTTGTGGCTGGCGACGGTGCCGCCGACCTCGGGCCTGGTGGCGGCGCTGTTCGGTACTCGCTATATGAGCTTTCTCTATGGCGTGGTGTTCTTCTCCCACCAACTAGGCAGTTTTAGTGGGGTGTGGCTAGGCGGTTGGCTGTATCAGCGCTTTGGCAGCTACGATGGCATTTGGTATTGCGGTATTGCCCTTGGGGCGCTGGCCACTTTGCTGCATATTCCGATTAAGCAGCGTAGTCAGCAGCAACTGCTCACCGCGACCTAGCTTGGCATGGCCGCAATTTTTCGCTGATTGTTGAAAAAGCAGGCGACGAGGCTCGCGCAAAAGTCTATACTCTGCGCCCTTTGACCGCTGGCGTTGATCGCTGCGGGTATCGATTAACCGGGTAATCTTTCAGGAGCTGTCGTGAGCGAGCATTCTTTTTCCCAACTTCCTTTATCTACGGCACTGCTGGAGAACCTGACATCGCTGGATTATCAGCAGATGACGCCGATTCAGGCGCAGAGCCTGCCTGCTATCTTGGCAGGCAAAGACGTGATTGCCCAAGCCAAAACCGGCTCGGGTAAAACGGCGGCGTTCTCGCTAGGGATCTTGCATCATCTCAATGTGAAGCGTTTTCGGGTACAGGCCTTGGTGCTGTGTCCTACCCGTGAACTGGCTGATCAAGTGGCAGTGGAAATCCGTCGTTTGGCGCGTTTTATCCATAACATCAAGGTATTAAGCCTGTGTGGCGGTACTCCGATTGGGCCGCAGATCGGCTCGCTGGAGCATGGCGCGCATATTATTGTTGGTACGCCGGGGCGGGTGGATGATCATATTCGCAAGCAGCGTCTGGACTTGAGCGAGCTTAAGTTGCTGGTGCTGGACGAAGCCGACCGGATGCTGGAGATGGGCTTTAAAGAAGAGCTCGATAGCGTGGTGGAAGCTAGCCCGGCCGAGCGCCAAACCCTGCTGTTCAGCGCCACCTTCCCCAGCCAAATCCAGTGGATTGCCTCTAGCGTGCTGCGCAAGCCGGAGCACATTAAGGTGGAGTCGACCCACAACCAGCAGGCAATCAAACAGCATTTCTACCATGTCGCCCTTGCTGATCGGGTGGACGCGCTGCGCCGAGTGCTACTGGAGAAACAGCCGCAGGCCGCGGTGGTGTTCTGTAACACCAAACAACAGGTGCAAGAAGTGGCCTCCGAGTTGGCAGTACACGGCTTTAGCGCGCTGGCGCTGCATGGCGACCTGGAACAGAAGGCGCGCGATCAGGCCCTCGTGCGCTTTGCCAACCACAGTGTGTCGATATTGGTAGCCACCGATGTGGCGGCGCGCGGCTTGGATATTCAGGCCCTGGACTTGGTGGTGAACTTCCAAGTGGCCCATGACACCGAGGTGCATATTCACCGGATTGGCCGCACTGGCCGTGCCGGGAGTGAAGGCCTGGCGTGTACCTTCTTCGATGATAAAGACGACTACAAGATGGCGCTGCTCGGTGACTACTTGGGCTACGACCTGCCAACCACCGCCTTGCCAGATGTGACCATCCTTAACCAACAGCCGCAACCTGCGCCGATGATGACCCTGCAGATAGATGGCGGTAAGCGCCAGAAACTGCGCCCGGGCGATATCTTGGGCGCGCTAACCGGCGAACAGGGCATTGCTGGCGATCAGGTGGGTAAGATTAAGGTGATGGCCAACACCGCATTTGTGGCAGTGACCCGTAAAGCCTTTAAGCCAGCGCTTAAGCGGCTGGAAAGCGGCACCATGAAAGGGCGTAAGTTCCGGGTGCGGGTGCTGCGCGGTTAGCAGCGCATTGAACTAAACGCATTGAACTAAAAAAGGGAGGCTGAGCCTCCCTTTTTGCTACATCACTGTCAGTGCTTAGTCGTCGATGCTAATCGCGCTAACACCGGTTGCGCTCATTGGGTCATCCAGCGCGATAATGGTGGTGAGTGTATTCCCGGCAAACGGAAACTCCACTGGACCAATTGCAATCACGCTGTCATCGCCTGCAGGGGTTACCATCACATAGCGAGCTCCCGGGGTAATCGACAGCACGGTGCTATCGCCTTTGTAAGCTACACCTTCGAGGATGATATCGTCCATGCTTGGGGTGGCATCTTCGCTGATATAGATATCGACGTTACCGGCCAATGCAGAGGCGTGGATTGCGCGCACCTTGGCTTCGGTGGCGACGCGGCGGGTGTTGGCGTCCACGACCACATAGGTTTCATCGTTATCCAGCATATCGCCGAGGTTGCCAATCGCAATGGCGCTGTAGCTAGTGTTTGCGTCGAGCATCACGTCGCTAAGGCCTAGGGCGTCTACTACCACTAATGGGTCGCTGCCGTTTACGCCTACCGCAAAGTCGTAGCTCATGCCGACGTCAAGGGCGAGGTAGTCGGTGAACTCTTTGAACATCAAGTTAAATAGCGGGCTGCTGGCATCTGGCGCGGTGCCGTATACCCAGATATCGACTCCCGGTGCATCAGAGATGGTGTGAACCACCCGTAAGTTGGCGGTGCTATCAGCGCTTTGTACAACTAACGATGCTGCGCCGGTATCTACCACCAAGCTCACCGGTGAACCGCCAGCATCGGTATTGGTAACCGCTGCTGCTACCCAGTCTCCGCCCGCTGGTACGCTAACGGTGCCGGAGTCGAAGTAGACGATGCTGCTATCGCTCATATCGGTGATGCGGATTTGGTAATCGCCAGCCGGGACTTCGACGGCGTCGCTCGCCATGGTGTAGGCTAAGTCGTCAGCAAAGGGCATCTCGCCGCTTAGGTCGGCACCCGGTGCGGTGATAAAGACGTCGACGGTGGGCGCGTCAGGGGAGGCGTGGATGGCTTGAACTCGCGCGCCTTCTGGCATTAGGTAATCTCGAGCCACAATTTGCGGGCCGAACTCGGTGTCGTTGCCGCTGCCAATCTCAGCCGCACGGCCCATGGCGAGCACGTTGTATTCCATGTTCTCGGCAAGGTCTAGCGTGGTTTCTGGCAGTACTGTCAGCGTCGAATCGTCAGCCAAAATGGCGTCGATCTGCACGGTGTGACTACCAGCGGCTACTCTGATTTGCCCTGAACTGGCTTGGTAGTCAACGCCTTCTAAAGCGGGACTGCCATCTAGCCAAACGTTTACAGCTGGGGCGTCTGGTGAGGCGTGAAAGATTCGCAATACGGCTTCTGCGGCTACATGATCATCATCGTCACTGCATGCGGCAATCGTGAGTGTTGCGAGGGCTGCCAGCCCTATAGGGGCAAAACGGTTCATATGCGTCGTCCTTTGTGTGTTGTTGACAGCGATTCAACGGCGGCTATCGAGTGGACGATCAGTAATTCAAGTCAGTAAGCGTGGAAGTTTGAGTTAGTTAGAAGTTTTAGAAAAAAGCCGAAATTGCTCGCGATCTAAGTGGGTGGCTAGCGCGTTTAACTAAGGTTTTGCTAATACAAAAAAGCCAGCGCTAGGCGCTGGCTTTTTTAGTCTCGCGGTACCGGCTTACTTGTACAGTTTTGCCATGTATTTTGGATTCTTCATGTTTTCAACAGACAGGATTTCGTCCACTTCCTGCTCGCTCAGCAGGCCTAGTTCCAGGACTACTTCACGCACGTTCTTACCGGTTTCGGCACAGATCTTACCCACTTTGTCGCCGTTGTGGTGACCGATGAATGGGTTCAGGAAGGTCACGATGCCGATAGAAGACATCACGTTGTTTAGACAGATCTCTGGGTTAGCTGTGATGCCAACCACACACTTGTCTTTCAGTGCCACACAGGCTTTTTCTAGCAGGTGGATAGACTCGAACAGAGACTGAGCCAGTACTGGCTCCATCACGTTCAGCTGTAGCTGACCGGCTTCAGCGGCCATCGCGATGGTGGTGTCGTTACCCACAACCTTGAAGCACACTTGGTTTACCACTTCTGGGATTACTGGGTTAACCTTGGCTGGCATGATAGAAGAACCCGCTTGCAGTTCAGGCAGGTTGATCTCTTTAAGGCCAGCGCGTGGGCCAGAGCTTAGCAGGCGCAGGTCGTTACAGATCTTAGACAGCTTCACTGCGCAACGCTTCAGCGCGCCAGACAGCATCACGTAAGCGCCACAGTCTGAGGTCGCTTCTACCAGATCTTCGGCAGGCTTGAAGCCCCAACCAGTGATTTCAGCCAGCTTAGCGATAGCCATCTTCGAGTAGGCTTCGTGGGTGTTCAGGCCGTTGCCGATAGCGGTTGCACCCAGGTTTACTTCCAGCAGCAGCTCTTGAATCAGTTTGATGCTTTTTAGCTCTTCGCGCAGGGTCACGGCGAAGGCGTGGAATTCTTGACCCAAGGTCATTGGCACTGCGTCTTGAAGCTGGGTGCGGCCCATCTTCAGTACGTCTTGGAATTCTTGTGCTTTTACTTCCATGGCATCAGCAAGGCTTTCTACTTGTGCCAACAGTTGGTTGGTGTAGTAGTAAGATGCAGCACGGAAGCCAGTTGGGTAGGCGTCGTTGGTAGATTGGCTCTTGTTTACGTGATCATTAGGGTTAATGACGTCGTAATTGCCTTTCTCTTCGCCGATCAGTTCCAAGGCAAGGTTAGCGATAACCTCGTTGGTGTTCATGTTTACCGAAGTACCTGCACCGCCTTGGAATACGTCCACGGGGAACTGGTCCAGGCATACACGTTCTTCTAGAATCTTGTCACAAGCTTTAACAATGGCGTCAGCAACTTCCTGTTTAATGGTTCCAATCTCTCCGTTCGCCAGTGCTGCCGCTTTCTTTACCATCACCATACCCATGATGAACTCAGGGTAGTCACTGATGGTTTGAGTACTGATGTCGAAGTTGTTTACGGCACGTTGAGTATGTACGCCGTAGTAAGCACCAGCTGGGATCTGTAGTTCACCTAGCAGGTCTTCTTCAGTACGAAATGCGGTTGAGGTCTCGTTGGTCACGATGTTTCCCCTAAAAGAGAGTTGTTATAGGTCAAGGTAGGCCTTGATGTTCAGTTGCGTTGCTTGAGCTTGTCGAACAAGCTTTGTTCAACGACACTGGGATTGTCGAGAAATCGCGGTGGGTTTACCAGTAAGATTATATATGTTTTTGATATCGATCCCGATGTGGGAATAATTAATGGTTATATAAACCGTATTTGTATGATTTTTTAGGGATAATATCTGGTCAAGATTAGTTAATTTGGTGTTTTCTATTACTTTTGCTAATGATGTTTTATTGATGTCTCTTCCGGGTAGTTAATGTATAAAACAGTTCTCGCAACCAGAACCCGTGGAAAAAGGATGAAATCGTGAAGGCTGTAGTGCTCAGTGTGTGTATATCGTTGATGTTAGTGGGGTGTGGCAGGAAGGAGGAAGTTGCCAGCGTGTCGCTGGGCTTGCTTACCACCAAGGATATCCAGGTAGAGGTGATGCAGGACCCGCAAGTGCCGGGCGTGACTTGTCATATCTCGAACATTGTTGCCGATTTGGATTGGTCCGATCCGTCTGATATGAGCATCGCTTGTCGTCAAACCGGCGAGATCACCCCACAGATGCTGGCATCTATCGACCGCTCCGACTCTGGCGAGGTGGTGTTCAAAAAGTCAAAGAGCATACTATTTAAGAGTTTAAAGATACGCCGTATCTTTGATCCGCAATCGCAAACCCTCATGTATCTGTCGTACTCCACCAAAGAGATCAACGGCAGCTACAAGCATGCCTTGTCGACAGTACCGCTATGGGGAACGGCGGCTTATCAGCCTGAGCTGGCCAACTCGCCCTAGGCAAAGCGCCGGCGAAACGCCGCTGGGCTGAGGCCCATTACCCGGATAAAGGTCTTTCTAAAGGCACCATGATCTTGATATCCCACGGCCTGCGCGATCTGTTCGCTAGATTGGGTGGTGCTTTCCAACAACTCACAGGCCTGCTGTACCCGCAGTCGTTGCAGGTATTGCTGGGGGCTAAAGCCGGTGGCTTTGCTAAAGCGGCGCAGCAGGTTGCGTTGGCTCAT
Organism: Aliagarivorans taiwanensis DSM 22990; assembly: GCF_000429505.1. GTDB lineage: Bacteria > Pseudomonadota > Gammaproteobacteria > Enterobacterales > Celerinatantimonadaceae > Aliagarivorans > Aliagarivorans taiwanensis. The sequence continues at coordinate 42,096 of NZ_AUBZ01000002.1, forward strand.
ACAGGCCTGTTCGGCCAAGCGCTGCACGCTCAGTGCTTGGGCAAGCTGGGCACTAAGTTGCTGCTGTATCGCCAAGATGGGCTGATCGCCATGCTGCAGGTTAGGGCGGAACTGCTGGTAATAACGCTGCTCACGTGGGCTGGTATCCACTACCAGCATTTTCCCCACCGCCCGCATGGCTTGAGCATTGGCGGTTTGGCCAATCAACTCCAGTGCCAGGTCGATCCATGCCATCATCCCGCCTGCTGTGACGATATCGCCATGGTTGATCAGTAAACGCTCCGGGCGAAGGGAAAGTGTCGGGTAATGTTGCTTGAATAGCTCCGCCAAGCCCCAGTGGGTGGTGCAGCTGCGCCCGTTCAGCAGGCCAGCTGCGGCTAGGATAAAGCTCCCGGCGCAGGCGGACGCGAGCACGGCGCCTTGCTGATGCTGCTGTTGTAACCAAGTCAGCAAGCGCTTATCTGGCTTGAGATAGTAATCTTGCTGCAGGCTGGGTGGCAGTATCACTAGGTCGGTTGGGGCCGATGAGAGCTGGGTGCAATCGTATACCACCGGGGTAAAGCTGTGCTGGAGCGCGAGCTCGCCACATGCGCGATTGGCTAGCTGAAAGGCCTCTTCCAAGCCAAATACCGCCGATTGAAGGGCTTGCGGATAATGTACGATCACCACTCGGGTGGTAGATATCTCGCTATCCCAGCTAACATCACTGCACATAAGTAGCTTGTCCGATTTAAACCAGTAGTTGTCATTTTAGCCACTCGATGGGGCACTGAATAGTGGCGATACTTTACTGGTCGCAAACACAACCGAGGCAAGCACATGACTAAGCAAGCACTGTTAATTATCGACCTGCAGAATGATTACTTCCCCAGCGGCCTGTATCCGCTGTGGAACACCGAGCAAACCTTAAGCAATATCAAAAGCGCTATCGCCCTGGCCCAGCAAAACGATGTGCCGGTAATCCATATCCAACATATCTCGGATCCCGCGCTCGGCTTGGCACCATTCTTTAACGAAGGCACCGAGGGTGCGGCCATCCACCCGGAAATCCTCAACGCCGCGCCCGATGCCGAGGTGGTGATCAAGCGCTTTGCCGATAGCTTCGAGCAAACCAGGCTGGAAGCGGTGTTAAGCGAGCTGCAGGTGGAGGAGCTACTGGTATGCGGGATGATGACCCAAAACTGTGTTACCCATACCGCGATCTCTAAGGCGGCGGAGAAGTATCAGGTGAGTATCTTGGCTGACTGCTGCACCACGGTGGATGAGATGTTACACAATATTGCTCTGAACGCCGTGTCGACGCGGGTCACCTTACAACCGCATGCAGTAGCACTCACCTAAGCGCGCAAGCAGTTTAAGGCCTAGACCTTAAACTGCTTTACAATCTCATCCAGCTTTTCAGCGGCGTTTAGCACTTCGCCATTAGCCTCGCTAATCTGCTCGGCGCCTTGAGAGGTAGTATCGGCTTGCTCGGTGACACTGGTAATTCCCTGATGAATTTGCTCGGCCACTTGAGACTGTTGTTCTGTTGCCGCAGCGATTTGTACGGCCATGTCGTTAATTCGAGCGACAGCCTCCGATATTTCAACAAAGGCGGAATGGGTTTGACTGGCCAGCTCGGTAGTGGTGGAAGCCTGCACTTGGCTTTGTTCCATTACTTCGGTGGCTTGCTGGGCGCGTCGTTGGATGGACTCGACAGTAGCTTGAATATTCGCTGCAGATCCTTGGGTTCGCTGTGCCAAGTTGCGTACTTCGTCGGCCACCACGGCAAATCCTCGCCCTTGCTCGCCAGCTCTGGCGGCTTCAATTGCGGCATTGAGCGCGAGCAGATTTGTCTGCTCGGCAATCTCTTGAATGACTTGCAAGACACTGCCGATCTGCTGGCTTTCGATACTGAGTTCTTGCATGGCTTGGGTGGCTTCTGTCACGCGCCTGACTAACTCGGCGGTGGCCGCATTGGCTGAATCAATGGTCGCCTGTCCTTGCTGCGCTTGCTGTTGGGTCTGCTCGGTAATTGATGCGGTTTCACTGGTGCTGCTTGCAACCTGCTGAACACTGGCGGACATCTCGGTAATAGCGGTGGCAATCTGGGTGGTACTGCTTCGTTGTTGCTCAACACCAATTAAGGTGGTCTCGGTAGAATGTTTGGCTTGGGCAGCTGCTGTTGAGAGGCGACTGCTAGAGAGCGACAGCTGGCTGACAATCTGTTTGAGGATGTGCGACATATCGCGCATTGCCCCGTAGACACTCGTGCTGGCGACCTCGGCATCGAAATCTTGGCGCAAGTCTTGGTCGGCAATAGCGCGGGCAACCGACACCATTTGCTCAGGCTCTCCACCTAAAGGGCGAGTGATGCTGCGGGAAATCAGCAGCGCAGCCGGAACAACGAGTATCAACATCAGCGCCAACAGTGAGGCTATCCAAAATTGCAAGTCGTATTCAGCAGCAAAGGCTTCCTTGATATCCATCTCTGCAATGATTGCCCAATTCAATCCGTAGGCATTGAGAGGTGCATAAGCGACTAACGCGGGATTTCCATGGATATCGGTGGTCGCTTCGGTACCGCTGTTACCGCTGAGTGCACGTTTAACCGGCAGAATCTCCGCGCGGCCTGACTCTGGATTGGCAAACGAATTGACCATGCTATGGGTATGAGGGTGGCTGTAGGAATTTGAGCGCATCAGGTAATCAGCACCAACTAAAAAAGTATCACCGCTTTCACCAAGCCCCTCGCGTAATGACATGATGCTATTGAGCGTATCGATAGGAAACTGATAAATCAGTACACCGATGGTCTGCCCATTATTTTTGATGGGCGCAGAAACAAAGCTGGCTGGCGCATCATAGGACGGTAAGTAGCGGGTAAAGTCAACAAAGCTGGCATCCGCTTGACTTGTGGAGCGCATCGCTAGATTAAAAGCTTGAGCTATTCCGGAGTTGGCGTGTGGTCCGGAGGTTAACGAGCTTGCGAAGTCAATTTCTTTGAACACGCTATACACGATGGAACCGGTTGTCGCATCAACCAAGAATATATCGTAATAGCCGAAGCGTTCTAGAAAGTCTCTGAGGAATGGGTGAGTCACCTTATGAATCTGGTCGTAATCGGTTTGGTGATGGGTGTTGTTCAAGCGCTGTTTTTTACCGAGCGGATATTCATTCTCGGCAATGTAATCGATTTGCAGTGTTACGGCGGCAGGGCTGAAATCACTGAGAATCTGTTCAGGCAATGGAGGATTTTGCTGGGTACGCTGCTGGTACTCTGAAAGAAAGCTACCCCGGTAATGATTAGCAAGTTGCGTGCTTAACTGTCTAATATCGGGGCGACCGCGCTGCTGGTGGTAACTGGCATAGGCACCGGCAAATGCGTCCATCGCTTGGATGATCTCGGGGCTGCGTGCCATAGATAAAATCTGATGATTGATGCTATCGAAGTAGCGCAGCACGCTTGTACTGCGTGAGCTGAGAGTGGATTCGAGTTGTTCGCTGACCTGATGTTCAATTGCACGGCCGGCAATTATCAACGAGGTCAGTGCGATAAGGGCGCCGGTGATCAAAGCAACGGCCAACATGCTGAATAGAATTTTACTTTTTAGCCGTAAATGGCGTCCCGTAGGAGAGGAGTGGGTCTTACTTGAAGGGCTTTTCATGATGCATCCCTAGTGATTAACTTCTCAATTAACTATTGTGTTAGCGTTAGCTGCTGCCGTGCCTTTCTAATTCTATACATTGAGTTGATAATTGATTTATTAATAGCCTGTAATGCTGGTGAACTGTGAGCTGTATATGATTTAACTATCAGAGGTGCTGTTCTAATGCTGTGTGAACTCTAGGCTATTGCGAAGCAAGAAGCTATCGACGCTGAGATTGAAATAATGTTTCAGTGACTGGACTTGTGAAAGTAAGGCGGCGACAGGAGTCAACCTTAAAGTCTGGCTGACCTTTTCTGCAGTTGGCTGTACTGCTTGGGACTGAGGCCCTGTTGCTGTTGAAAGCGGCGGCTAAAGTGTGCCTGGCTAGAGAAGCCACATTCCAAGGCGACCTGCAGTACGCTGAAGCCCGCAGCCAGTAGCTGACGAGCCTCGTTAAGCCTAAGTTCCAATTGGTAGTCAGCCGGTGAGCAGCCGAGGCTCAGCTTAAACATACGTTGGAAGTGGAATTCGCTGAGTCCACACGCTTGGGCTATCTCGGCTAGCGCTATCTTATCGGCCCAGTGGCTGTGCAAGTAGTCCAGCGCGATCCGTTTCTCTCGACTGCCTAGCCCCCCCTGGTAGTGTGTTTTGGCTGGAAGAGTCTCGTTGAGCAAAGCTGCAAACACTTGATTGCTTGCCTGCTCAAAGCTCAGCGGGTCCTCATCCAAGGGGGTGCTAAATAGCTCAATGCAGCCTAGGTTAAGTGAGCGGCTACGATGAAACGTGAGCTCCGGCAATACCACCCGGCGCGGATCGATATCCAGCTCGCGCTGGGCGTAGCGCTTGATGGTTTGCTCGCGAAAATAGAGGTGGGCAAATTGAAACGGTGCCGAGATCTCCCAGCTGGAGCACTGCCCTTGCGGCAGCAGGCACACCACGCCACTGCTGCCATGTTGCTTGGGCTGGCGATAGCCCGCATCGACCCGGCGGCTGCCTTCTCCGCCTCTCAGATAAAAGGCGAGGGTATGCACACTGTCCTTTTGATAGTGCACCCGGTCGCTGTCGTTACTCCAAAATGCCACGCGTAGCGACTGGTTGATTCGTCGCTCGGCCCTGAGCTTGGCATTAGAGCGCGATAAAGTCTCAAACACGCTTTGCTGCTTCATGCTTCAACCCTAATTGCGTCGGTCGGTGCTGGCAAGCCACAGACCGGATGGCCCCTTAACTAAGCGCAAGATTGTGCAAATCCTGATGGGCAAGCTAGCGCACAATACTGGTTCGTTGTTGGAATGCATGCTGTTTGCTAAGGAAGCTGCAATGAATTTGTTTTTGTATCTCAGCACTGTGCTGATCTGGGGTAGCACCTGGTTGGCTATCTATTTTCAATTGGGTGAAGCGCCCGTGGTGGTGTCGGTGGCCTATCGCTTTATCTTGGCTGCGCTGCTGTTTTGGCTGCTATTAAAGCTGACCGGACGCCTGCAACCATTGAGCAAGCGCGACCAAGGCTTTGTGGTGCTCCAAGGTATATGCCTGTTTTCGCTTAACTTTATTTGTTTTTACAACGCCACCTTGTACATTCCCAGCGGGCTGGTATCGGTGATCTTCTCTCTGGCTACCTTGTATAACGCGCTGGGTAATCGGCTGTTTTATCGCGAAAAGCTGGACGCGCGGGTGCTGGTCGCGGGCTTGGTGGGGCTGGTAGGGCTACTGGTGCTGTTCCTGCCTGAGCTGCGGCAAACCCAATCTGAGCATGTGGTTAAAGGTGTTGCGCTGGCGGCATTGGGCACACTGTTCTTCTCATTGGGCAATATGATCTCGAAGCGCAATAGCTTGCAGGGGCTCTCGCCACTGACCACCAATGCCTATGGGATGGGCTATGGCTCGCTGCTGCTGTGCCTGATCCTGCTGCTAACCGGCCAAGCGCCAGTACTGCCCAGCTCGCCTACTTACTGGGGGGCGCTGGTTTATCTAAGCGTATTTGGGTCGATCTTCGCGTTTACTGCCTACTTGATGCTGGTGGCGCGGATTGGGGCGACTAGAGCGGCCTACGCTACGGTGTTGTTTCCGCTGGTGGCGCTGAGTTTGTCGGCGCTGTTTGAGGGTTATCAGTGGTCGCTGTGGTCACTGCTGGGCATGCTACTGGTGATTGCTGGCAATTTGATTATCAACGATCAGCTGCGTCTTCCCACATTACGCTCGCTGGTTCGACAGGCCAACTAAGGGTCATTGTTCATCAAACTGCCATGGTTCGCCCACCAGTGCTGCTAATCTTTAACAGTTAAAGTAGTTTTCAATGGAGTGAAGGATGAAGTATCTAGGGATGGTGCTGGGCGTGGCAGTGAGCGGGGCGATGGTGAGTCAGGGCACGCAGGCGGCCTTGGCGGAGCCAGGCTTTGATGGTGAGCTGTCTGTGTTGGCCGGTTATAGCTCGCAGGAGAGTAACTTTAATACCGACAACGCGGTCAAAAATGGTGAGCTGAATAGCCGCGGTGAATCAGACAGCAGCATTGTGGTATTTCCACTGGGGCAGCTGCGCTATACCTTTGGCCGTGAGGCAAACAATCAACTGTTTCTCGGTACCGCGCGGGAAGATGTGGTCACTGGGTTGGTGGCCTTAGAGCTTGGCTACAAACGCGAAGTCGGCCAAGGTTCTAGCATTGCACTGTCGGTGTTGCCCACCGTGGTGAACGATGAGACTTGGGAAGACCCTTTTGTTTTGGGGGAGTCTCGCAAAGAAACCGATGCCTCCGGTAATGCCATCCGTCTGCAATACGACAATATACTGGGCAGCAAGCTCAATCTCGATATGGCGTGGTATGAGCAAGAAATCGATGATGAACGCTCTGGCGAGGCTTTAGCACCTGATGATATGCAAGCCCTGCGTCGCGACGGCGATGGCTGGTATTCACGACTCAGTTATCGCTTTCCGATAGCGCGTGGTGCGATACTCGCGCCGGCCGTGCGTTATCAAAGCTTCGATGCCGATGGTAATGCCATGAGTTATTCGCGCTGGGGGCTGGATGCTACCTATGTGCGCTTTATCGGGCGTCATCGCTATTCGCTTTCGGCGGAGTACAGCAGCTACGATTTCGATGCCAGCCACCCGGTGTTTAATCGAACCCGCGAAGATGACCAGTGGGGCCTGACTATGGGCTACGAGTACGCCAATATCTTTGGCTGGCAGGATTGGGCCTTTACGGGCTTTATCTCCTTCAGTGAGCGCGACTCTAACATCAACTTCTACGACGAAACCGAGCGTTTTATTGTCTCGGCGGGTGTCACTTACCACTTTTAATACCATTGTTGCTGTTTAGGCTCAGCCGCTCGGTTGCGCCTTTTTAAGCGCCTCGAGGTAGCGTTCATAGATACAGTGAGCCGTTCAGAGGCTGTTGGCGTAGGAGCAATGATGTATAATCCGCGGCCCGGATTACCTTGTTTAGTGTGGGATCTCCTCGCTGGGATTTCGCTTCAACAATGGACTTATTGAACCCCCAAGGCGCAAACCAAGGTGCGATATGACAGTAAATACCTTTGACCCAAAACAGACCGTGAGTGAAGGTGCGCAGATTGATGTGCAGGATGCGATCCTGACTGATAGCGCTCGCCCCGGCGGCCAGCGTATCGGCTTTATCAGCCTGGGCTGTCCCAAGAATTTGGTGGATTCAGAGCGTATCCTTACCCAGCTGCGCACCGAGGGTTATGAGGTGGTCAACACCTACAACGACGCCGATCTGGTGATTGTGAACACCTGTGGCTTTATCGACAGCGCGGTGGAAGAGTCGCTGGATACCATCGGTGAGGCGATGGCGGAAAACGGCAAGGTGATTGTGACCGGCTGTTTGGGCGCGAAAGAAGATGAAATCCGCCAGGTATTCTCGAATGTACTGGGGATTACCGGCCCGCACGCCTACGAGAATGTGCTGGAGCAGGTGCATGAGTTTTTGCCTAAGCCAGAGCACAATCCCTTCACCCAACTCGTGCCGGATATCGGGGTAAAACTGACCCCGCGTCATTTTGCCTATCTGAAGATCTCTGAGGGCTGTAACCACCGCTGTACCTTCTGCATCATCCCTTCGTTCCGTGGCGATCTGGAAAGTCGTGCGATTGGCGAGATCCTCGATGAGGCGCAGCGCCTTAAGGCCTCCGGGGTGAAAGAGCTGTTGGTGATCTCGCAAGACACCAGCGCCTACGGCGTAGATACCAAGCACCGCACTGGCTTTTGGAATGGCATGCCGGTGAAAACCCAGCTCAAAGCGCTGTGTGAGAAGCTCAGCGAGATGGGGATTTGGGTGCGCCTGCACTACGTGTATCCGTACCCGAACGTAGACGAAATCATCCCACTGATGGCTGAAGGTAAGATCCTGCCTTATCTGGATATTCCCTTCCAACACGCCAGCCCGAAAATCCTAAAGGCGATGAAGCGCCCCGGCCAAGCCGAGCGGGTGCTGGAGCGTATCAAGAAATGGCGCGAGATCTGCCCCGAGTTGGTACTGCGTTCCACCTTTATCGTTGGCTTCCCGGGTGAGACTGAAGAAGACTTCCAGTTATTGCTCGACTGGCTGCGTGAAGCCCAGCTAGACCGTGTCGGCTGTTTTGCTTATAGCCCCGTGGAGGGCGCTGCCGCCAATGAGCTGGCTGATCAGGTGCCGGAAGAGATCAAAGAAGAGCGCTTGGCGCGCTTTATGGGCGTGCAAAAAGCCATCAGCCGCGACAAGTTAGCCAAGCGTGTTGGCCAGAGCATGACGGTGCTTATCGACGAGGTGGACGAAGAGGGCTCGATTGCCCGCTCCTACGCCGATGCCCCAGAGATTGATGGCATGGTCTACCTTAACGGCGAGACCGAATTGCAGGTGGGGGATTTTGTGGAAGTAACCATCACCCACAGCGACGACTACGACTTGTGGGCTGAGCTTAAGGGCAAGCCCAAGGGGTAAACAAGGACATGTAAAAACACTGAAGCGGCGCTTGCGCCGCTTTTTTTGTGCCGGTGCGTGAGCGCGGTCAGGTTCCCACAGCTTCAGTGGTTTAGCTGGGCTACCATTGCTGCGCGAAAGTGCTAAATTGAGCTTGTCTCAGGCGCTAGCCTGAGCACCATCAAACAGGGATACCGTTGTGTTATTTGCAAGGAGAAGCAAATCATGAAGCTAGGTTATCTTGCGTTACTTCCGTTAGCTCTGAGCGCGCAGGCTCAAGAGTGTGGCACCGTCACCATTGCCGAAATGAACTGGGGCTCAGCCAGTTTTCTGGCCAATATGGACCGCTTTATCTTAGAACACGGTTTTGGCTGCGAAGCCGAACTCGTGCCCGGCGATACCATGCCCACCACCACCTCAATGGTCGAAAAAGGCCAGCCGGATATCGCCCCTGAACTATGGACCAACTCTGCCAAAGAAGCACTGGCCCGTGGTGTGGAAGAGCAGCGGCTGCGCTTTGCCGGTAATTCGCTGTCAGACGGCGGCGAAGAGGGCTTTTGGGTGCCGCAGTACCTGTTCGAGCAATACCCCGAGATGGCCAAGATCGAGGGCGTACTCAAACACCGAGCGCTGTTTGAGCATCCTGAATCTGACGACCTGTCGGCCTTCTATGGCTGCCCTGCGGGCTGGACCTGCCAGATCACCGTGGAGCATCTGTTTAACGCCCTAAACCTTGAGGATGCCGGCTTCGAGATTATCGACCCCGGCTCGGGTGCTGGCTTAGCAGGCTCCATCGCCAAGGCGTATGAGCGCCAAGAGCCATGGTTTGGTTACTACTGGGCGCCCACCTCCGTGTTAGGCAAGTACCCGATGGTGAAGGTCGACTTTGGCTCCGGCATCGACTTTGAAGAGTATGTGGAGTGCACCACTCAAGTGGAGTGCGAGAACCCGAAAGTGACCATGTATCCACCTTCCGCGGTGCATACGGTGACCACTGAGCGCTTCGCCAACCAAGCGCCTGAGGCCTACAAGTACATCGCCACCCGCAGCTTCCCCAATGCCTTTATGAATGGCTTGCTGGCTTGGATGGAAGACAATCAGGCCGATGGTGAAGAGGCGATGTATTACTTTATGGAGTCTTATCCCGAGATCTGGCAAGCCTGGCTTGACCCGGCTATCGCCAAACAAGTGGCTGATGCGCTGTAGCTAGTTGCTCATTGGTTAGCAGGCATAGCCTGCTAACCGCTGCTTGTGCTCCTCTGGCTAACTCCCTACTGTCCTTCCTGCTATTCGCTTCTCGTTGGTTATCGCTTCTCACGCTGACTGATAAAAATGTTATGAAATTGTGACTTGTTGTTTGAAAGCTTAATAAAGCGGTTGATACTAGATGTAAGCAAACATTGAGATAGGCAAGGGAACATGCCGCATATCAACGGAACTGAGCTGTCGTCACTGATAGGAGATATCTACGATTGCTCGATTAGCGGTGACTGGAAGGGCTTACTGGAGCAGCTGCGCTTTGCCATGGGATCGAACAAGACCTTTTTTGCGCTATGGAATGCCCCCGACAATGACATGGTAAGCTTCGAGATGGTCACCGATTTTAACTATGACCCCGCGGTGATGGAGTGTTATCTGCAGCGCTTTCCGGAAGATCCGTGGTATCAGTCCTCTCTGGCCAAACTAGAAGGAGAGATTAACCGTTTCTCTGATGAGATACCCATAGAGCAGATCCAGTCTCTTAGTATCTATCAAGATGTGTTTGTACCAATGAAGACCCATCATTGTGTTGGGGCAACTGTGGTGCGTGATGGTGTCCACGATGGCTATGTGGTGTTTAATCGCGGCGCCGACTCCCCAGCCTACGATGAACACGATCTCGCCTTTTTAGCCCAAGTAACCCCTCACCTGCGCAGAGCCGCCAACATCCATACCCAGCTCAAGCTCGCCCAGAACCATGCCAACATCCTCACCACCATCTCTCAGGCGACGCGCAACGGTCTGCTGGTATGCGATGAGTCGGGTCGCATCCTGTCGATGAACCCCGCCGCACAACAGCTACTGACCGATAGCCACCACTTGGTGGACGACAGCACAAGGCTCAGCTTGCATACCCCTTATCTCAACAAGCGCCTCATAGCCATGCTCAAGCAGAACTGTTTCTTTCAAGGTGATGCTGAGCAATCGCTATTGCTGGAAGGGCATGAGGACAGTGCCGATATCTTGATTGGCCGATGAGATGGGGATAAAGGTCACCACCGCGCGCTCGTATATTCAAAATATCTACAAGAAGCTGCACGTCAGTACCCAGATGGATCTGATGGTGAAGCTCAGTCAGTTTAAAAGTGGCTTGATCTAAATCGTCGCTAACGCTGCAGATCTTTATTAGGCGCTTCAATATCTAACAAGGGTGCTGCATCAATAGCGGTGGCATCCATCATCTGGGCAACCTGCTGTAGTGAGCTGAGGATCTGGGTTTTGTTCCATTCCTCCAGTGACTCAAACTTATCAATAAACTCTTCGTGAAGCAGCGGCGGCACGGTTTCCAGCAGCGAGGCGGCCAGCTCGGTCAGGCGCGCGTTTACGATACGCCGGTCTTGAGTACTGCGCTGGCGGATCACCAACTGGCGTTCCTCCAAGCGGTTAAGAATGGTAGTGACGGTTGCCGGGCTTAGCGATACATGGTGGGAGATGGTCTTAACGGTTACGTCGCCCAGCTCTTCGATGGCGCGTAGCACCATCACCTGAGGAATGGTCATGCCACAGGCTTTTACGATGCGTTTTGACTGCAGATCGGTGGCGCGAATGATGCGGCGTAGTGAGATCAACACCTCTTGCCAGTATTGGCTGTTTTCCATTAATTCCATCTCAAGTACTTAAGTTGGCTAATATTAATCGAGACGAGAGGTTTTGGTACAGCTCAAATGGTTTGAGATCTAATTATTTGAGCTGTATGGTAATTAACGATGTTTTTGCAATGGAGATGCAAGTAATGAAATTACGCTATTTAGCCTTGGTACCTTTGGCCTTTGGTGCTCACGCCGCACAAGCAAGTGAGTGCGGAGCGGTCACGATTGCCGAGATGAATTGGAACTCTGCCAGTTTAATCGCCAATATTGATCGCTTTATTCTGGAGCATGGCTTTGGCTGCGAGGCTGAGTTGGTGCCCGGAGATACCATGCCTACTGGTACCTCGATGATTGAGAAAGGTCAGCCAGATATTGCCCCTGAGATGTGGTCTAACTCCATGAAGGAGGCTCTCGAGCAAGGCGTTGAAGAAGGGCGTTTACGCTTCGCGGGTAAGTCGCTTTCGGATGGTGGTGAAGAGGGTTTCTGGGTGCCTAAGTACCTCGTCGAACAATATCCTGAACTGGCTACCATTGAAGGCGTGAAGCAACATGCCAAGCTGTTTGAGCATCCAGAAACCGATGAGGTGGCGGGTTTCTATGGTTGTCCAGCGGGTTGGAACTGCCAGATCAGTTCCGGTAACCTGTTCCGTGCTTTGGGCTTGGAAGAAGCGGGTTTTGAGATGATCGATCCTGGCTCGAGTGCCGGCTTGGCGGGCTCGATAGCCAAGGCCTATGAGCGTGAGCAAGGCTGGTTTGGTTACTATTGGGCGCCTACCGCGGTACTCGGCAAATACGAGATGGTTAAGGTCGACTTTGGCTCGGGTGTAGACGAAGAAGAGTTTGTTGAGTGTACTACTGCCGAAGAGTGTGAAGACCCCAAAGTCACCATGTACCCGCCGTCGCCGGTACATACCTTGACCACAGAAAGCTTTGCGAGCAAGGCCCCTACTGCATTTGCTTACATTTCCAGCCGCAGCTTCCCGAACGCTCAGATGAACTCCCTATTGGCGTGGATGGAAGATAACCAAGCCACCGGTGAAGATACCATGTACTACTTCATGGAAACCTACCCAGATGTTTGGAAGGCTTGGCTTAGCCCTGAGGTATCCGAACAAGTAGCGGCTGCGCTACGTTAATACTACATAGGATGTACTGAAGGAGCCTTTGCTCCTTCAGCGTGTAAGTAACAAAGGACAACTTGATATGGCTGACAACTCCTGGCTCACTAGCTTCCCGAAAATGGAGCGTGGTGAGCTTGCTGCTATCCGCAAAACCTTGGATGGTGCCTACCGACAATTCTCGCGCGATTACGGCGAGAGCATCGAGGCTTTCTTTGAGCCTCTTTTATCTTTTCTAGTGTGGTTTGAGCGATTACTGCTGGCGACTCCTTGGTGGATCGTATTAGCGGCAGTTGCAGCGCTTGTTTATGCTGCCAGCCGATCTTGGAAACTCTGCGTGGGCAGTATTGTTTCGTTGCTGCTGATTGGTTACCTCGGGATGTGGGACGATACCATGCGTACCCTCAGCATTATCACCGTGTGTACCTTGTTGGCGATTGTATTAGGGATTCCCATCGGCATCGCCATGGCCCGCTCTAATCGGACCCAGTCAATTGTTACCCCGATGCTGGACATTATGCAGACCATGCCGGCCTTCGTTTACCTGATCCCGGTAGTTATGCTACTGGGTATTGGCAAGATACCAGGCCTGATTGCAGTGGTTATCTATGCCATTCCGCCGGTGATTCGCCTGACAAACTTGGGGATTCGGCTGGTGGACCGTGAAGTTCTCGAGGCAGCTACTGCCTTTGGTGCTAATCCTCGACAACGTCTGCTCGGGGTGCAGTTGCCGCTGGCGATGCCGACCATAATGGCGGGCATCAACCAGACCATTATGATGGCACTGTCGATGGTGGTGATTGCCTCAATGATCGGTGTGAAAGGCTTGGGTCAGCCAGTACTCAAATCGATTACCAACCAATACTTTACGTTGGGGCTGTTGAACGGCTTGGCGATTGTTGCCTTGGCGATTATATTCGACCGGGTATCGCAGGCCTATGCCAAACGCACCCAAGCACACTTGGGAGGGCTGCAGCATGACTAAGCCGCTGATTGAAGTTAAAGGCCTTTACAAGGTATTCGGTAGCCAGCCTCAGAAAGTGTTACCGCGGGTGAAGCAAGGGCAGAGCAAAGACCAGATCTTGGCTGAAACGGGCCACACGGTGGGCCTGAAAGAGATCGATCTGCACATCAACAAAGGTGAGATCTTTGTAATTATGGGGCTGTCTGGCTCCGGGAAGTCGACCCTGATCCGTCACTTTAACCGCCTAATCGAGCCCAGCGAGGGCGAGATCTGGGTGGATGGCACCGACGTGATGAAGCTTAGCCAAGGTCAGCTGCAGGAGTTTCGCCGACATAAGATGTCGATGGTATTCCAGCGCTTTGGCCTGCTGCCACACCGTAACGTGCTGGATAACGTGGCCTATGGCTTGGAGATCCAAGGCATTGAAAAGGCCCATCGACAGAAAGTCGCGGGAGAGTGGCTGGAAACGGTGGGGCTCAATGGTTATGCCGCCCAGTACCCATCCCAGCTCTCCGGTGGTCAGCAACAGCGGGTGGGCTTGGCTCGCGCCCTAGCAACCGATGCTGAAATCCTGCTGATGGATGAGGCCTTCTCGGCGCTAGATCCACTGATCCGCAGTGAGATGCAGGACCAGCTGATTGAGCTGCAAAGTAGCCTGCACAAAACCATCATCTTTATCACCCATGATCTCGACGAAGCGCTGCGCTTGGGCGATCGCATCGCCATCCTCAAAGATGGCGCCTTGGTGCAACAGGGTACTCCCGACGAGATCTTGCTACACCCGGCCGATGACTATGTGGAGGCCTTCGTCAAAGACGTAAACCGGGCCCGGGCGCTGACGGTGGAAACCGTAATGAAGCCGCCGGTTAGCCGGATCACCGCCGAAACCTTGGGCGAAGCCTTGAGTCAGATGAAGCGTCTGAAGGATGACTATGCCTATCATGTGACCGAGGAAGGCTATCAGGGGGTACTGACCCAAGAGGGGCTGGAGCAGGTGAACAAGTCGCTGCATCAGCAGGAGATCTCTGAAGAGGTCTACGAAGATGTGCCAGTGGTATCACCCGATACGCCGATTGAGCAGATCGTTGGCGATACCATCGAGAGTGATTATTCGCTGCCTGTGGTGGATGATGACGGTAACCTAAAAGGCTTGGTGGCGGCTGAGAATGTGGCAGAGGTGTTTGCTGAGCCAGAGTCCAGCGATATCGAGCCTACTGAGGCAGCCAACGAGGAGGAGCCGGAGCCAAAAGCTTCCTAAGCGTGTTGTCTTCAACCTGTTTATGCCTAGCGTAAACAGGTTGATTGCTAACGTTGTTATCAGTAATTGACCACTCTCACCCCTTCTCCAATCTTGTTTAGATTCTTTACTCAAAATAATCGACGATCACGCACACATGCTTGGGAATATCACTCTATAATCGGTGCCAGCTTCAGCTATAGTTGATGCTCTTTTGATGGAGGCAGTAATGGAAAAGTGGTGCATTGGCTTGATGCTCGCGGTACTGGCTGGTACGGCACAGGCATGTGAAAAAGTAACAATTGCGGAAATGGGGTGGAGCTCGGCCAGTGTAGTCGCGCATATCGATCAATATGTCTTAGAACATGGCTTCGGCTGCGAGGTGGAGTTAGTCGATGGCGATACCTTGCCCACCGCGGTGTCAATGCTGACCCAAGGCTTCCCGGATATTGCCCCGGAATACTGGTTGGGCTCGATGAAAACCGCCATCAATAAGGCGGTGATGGACCAGCGGCTACGCTATGCAGGCGACACCCTATCGGATGGCGGTGAGGAAGGCTTCTGGGTACCAGCCTACCTGGTTGAAAAGCACCCGGAACTGGCCACCATCGACGGGGTTATCAAGCATGCCAAGCTGTTTAGACCTGATGAGGACGCCAATCCCACCTTCCATAACTGCCCGTCTGGGTGGAACTGCCAGGTCAGCGGCGCCAACCTGTTCAAAGCGCTACAGCTTGAGCAAGCCGGGTTCGAGTTGGTTGAAGCTGCCTCGGGCACCTTGCTTGCCGACTCTATCTCTTCGGCCTATCAAGAGCAGCGTGGTTGGTTGGGTGTCTATTGGGCGCCGACCGCGGTATTGGGCGAGTATCCGATGGTAAAGGTCGACTTTGGCAGCGGTATCGATGAGAAACACTTCCAGGATTGCATTAGTCGCAGTATTTGTAATGAGGCGAAGCCGACCATGTATCCGCCCACGCCAGTGCTTACTTTAACAACCGGCAGTTTTGCCGAGCGTGAACCGGCTGCGTTCACCTATCTTGAGCAACGCAGCTACAGCAACCCCCAGATGAACCAGTTACTGGCATGGATGGAGCGCAATCAAGCCAGCAGTGAGCAGGCCAGCCGCTACTTCCTCGAGACCAACCCAGAGCTGTGGCAGGCGTGGTTACCCGCCGAGGTGGCTGATGCACTGCGGGCAAGCTTCAATTAAGCCAGAGCGGGTGCTATGTTGAGGCTTTAATCGTCACCATCCTTATCTGAGATGCTGAAATCGAGGTTTGCTAAAGCTATTGGCGTGGTCGTGCTGTTGCTAATTGCCGCAGTTTTGCTCGGCCCGAGGGTTGATCTCGCTACAACAAGCTCGCGCCCAGCTCTGCCGGTTGACTTAGCCACCCACATTGCCGAGTCGGAAGGCCGCTATCACGATATCGTTGCAGGCACGGAAAAATACCTACATTGGCACGGCGAGTCACACGCCCAACCCCCGCTGAGTGTGGTCTACCTGTATGGCTTTTCCGCCTCTCGCCAAGAGACTGCGCCACTGAGCGAGAACCTTGCCAAGCAACTTGCTGCCAACCTGTTTGCTACCCGCTTCACTGGCCATGGGCGCGAACATCCTGATGCTATGAGCGAGAGCAGTGTGCAGCGCTGGCTGGAAGATGGCTATGAAGCGCTCGCCATTGGTGAGGCGATTGGCGAGGGCGTGGTGCTGCTGGGGGTATCCACTGGCGCTACCATCGCCACTTGGCTTGCCACGCAAGCGCCCGAGCAACTGGCCGCCTTGGTGCTGATCTCGCCCAACTTCGGTCCCGCTGACCCCGGTGCACGTGCCTTGCTGTGGCCCTGGGGCGAGCAGTTGGCCAAATTAGCGACTGGCGAGCGGCGCAGCTGGCAGGCGCAGAATGCCTTACAGCATCGCTACTGGACCACCTCTTACCCCACCGAGAGCCTGTTGCCGATGATGGGGCTGGTAGAGCTGATAACGCCTGAGCTGCTTGCCAGCGTCGAGGTACCAGTGCTGGTTATCTACTCGCCGTTGGATCAGGTGGTGGACCCGCAAGCCACTGAGCGAGCCTTTCAGCAACTGGGCTCGCCAATTAAACAGCTAACCGCTTATACCGATGCACGCGATCCCGGGCAGCATGTGTTAGCGGGCAGGGTGCTCTCACCCGACTCAACCGAAGCGGTTGAACAGATCATTGAACAGTTTCTTCACCAAAAGGTAAGCTTGGTAACCGCCCTTAACGCCGATTAGGACTCATTGAATGGCAGAGATAACCCTTAGCCCGCAGCGTCGTGCGGCCCTGCTTGAGAAGATAAGCAATTACATGGATCAGGAACTGGAGCGCCCAGTCGGCCAGTTTGAAGCGGAGTTTTTGCTCGATTTTATTAGTCGTGAGTTGGGCCCTAGCTACTACAACCAAGGCCTGCACGATGCCCAAGCGGTGGTGCGACAGCGGATCGAGCTGGTGTTGGAAGATATTGAAGCCCAAGAAGTGTATCCGGACTAAAGGAGCAACGATGAAAACCATAGGCATACTCGGTGGAATGAGCTGGGAGTCGACAGTCACGTACTACCAAGGACTCAACCGCGCGGTTAAACAGCGTTTGGGCGGGCTTCACTCGGCCAAGTTGGTGCTGCTCAGTGTCGACTTTGCTGAGATTGAAAGGCTGCAGCATCAAGGCGAGTGGCAACAACTCGGCGAGTTGCTGGCAGCCAATGCTCGTCAGGTGGAAGCGGCCGGTGCCGAGGGCCTATTGATTGCCACCAACACCATGCACAAGGTTGCAGAGCCCGTCGCTGCAGCTATCGGCATTCCCTTGCTGCACTTGGCAGACGCCACCGCCGAGCATCTGTTGACGCAGGGTATCCGCCGCGTTGGGCTGCTCGGCACTCGCTTTACCATGGAACAAGCCTTTTACCGTGAGCGGATCGAGGCCCGTGGCATCGAGGTCGTGGTGCCGGATGCGGCCGAGCGCGAACTGGTGCATCGGGTGATCTATGACGAGCTATGTCATGGGCAGATTGTTGATAGCTCCCGCCAAGGCTATCTGCGGATTATCGATAACCTGGCCAAGCAGGGCGCACAGGGCGTGATTCTGGGCTGTACCGAAATAGGCTTGCTGGTGGATGCTCAGCACACCGCCGTGCCGCTGTTTGACACCACGGCCATCCATATCGAACAAGCAGTGAACTGGGCGTTGGCCTAGTGTCAGCGGCTATGGTGTGACGGCCACAAGAAAGAGAATACGAAAGATGCATCAATCACCCACCCGCATTGCGGCGCTCTTGCTGGCTTTGCTGGCATTTGCTGGCAACTCTTTACTCACCCGTGCAGCCTTGCTGGAGACCCCCATCGATCCGCTCAGCTTTAGCCTGCTTCGCTTGTATTCCGGTTGTATCACCTTGTTGGTGCTGGCAAGGCTGCGTAGAGGGCGTTCTTTACCAGAGCAGTCCCATGCTGGAAGCCGCTTGGGCGGTGTTGGGCTAATCGCTTACATGCTGTTATTTACCTTTGCTTATCGGGAGATGTCGACCGCGGTGGGCGCGCTACTGCTGTTCGCTAGCGTACAGATAAGCCTGTGGTTTTGGAGCCGCCTGCAAGGCGAGGGCTACACTCGCCGGGAGGTTGACGGGGTGATCATCGCCTTTGCCGGGCTAGTGCTGTTACTCGCAAAGGGTTGGAGCACCCCTGCGGTGATACCAGCTCTGCAAATGGTGGTGGCGGGGATTGCTTGGGCAGGTTATACCCTTGCGGGAAAAGGAGCGGGCGAGCCGTTGCTGATGAGCAGCGGCAACTTTATTTTGGCCTCGCTGCTCAGTTTGCTCGCATTGCCGCTCTATCTGGTGACACCGATGCAACTGGATACCTTGGCGGTCGGCTATGCCTTGCTATCCGGTATGCTCTGCTCGGCGATTGGCTATGCCCTGTGGTACTTTGCGATTGCGCCGATGCGCGCATCTCTGGCCGGAGTGCTGCAGTTAAGTGTACCGCTGATTGCCGCGCTGATGGGCGCGGCCTACCTGCAAGAAGCCTTGTCGCTTGAGTTGTTGCTGTCGATGCTGGTGGTGCTATTGGGGATCTTGTTGGTTATGAATCCGCGATTAAAGCGCGGGTGAGCGAAGCACGAGAGGCCCCTAGGTGGTGGCCTCTGTGCTGGCTTGCTTGAACATCGCTATCGCATCTAGGCGCGCTTGTTTGTGATCGACAATCGGCTGCGGGTAGGGGTTCTCGGGCTGCTGAGCGGCTAACCACTCATGGGGTTGATGAATGTGTTTCGCTGGTACCTCCGCCAGCTCCTCAACCCAGGCCTTGATAAACGCACCTTCAGGATCGAAGCGCTGTCCTTGGGTGGTTGGGTTAAACACCCGAAAGTAGGGCGCGGCATCCGCACCTGTACTGGCCGCCCATTGCCAACCTCCGTTATTCGCTGCCAAGTCGTAGTCAATGAGCAACTGGCTGAACCAGCTCTCGCCCACCCGCCAATCGATGTGAAGATCTTTAGTCAGGAAGCTGGCAACAATCATCCGTAATCGGTTGTGCATCCAGCCGCTGCGTTTCAGGCAGCGCATTGCGGCATCGACGATGGGGTAGCCGGTCATCCCTTCTTGCCATGCGCTCAAACCTTGCGGGTTTTGCTTCCAGCGCACTTTTTCGGTGTCTGGCTTAAAGGCCTGACGGGCACCCAGTCGCGGATACTCGTAAAGCAAGTGGCGGTAGAACTCGCGCCAGATTAGCTCGTTTAACCAAGCAAAGCCGGGTTGGCTGCGCTCAGTTGGCAGTTGTCCTAGGTGCTGACTGAGTGCTTGTAAACACTGGTTAGGACTTAAGCTGCCCACCGCAAGGTAGGGTGAGAGTTGACTGGTTGCGCTGACACTGGGGAAATCGCGAGCCCGTTCATAGTCCTCTAAGTACTCAATGCAGAAGCGTTCCAAGCGCTGCTGTGCCGCGGCTTCGCCTGCGGGCCAGTCAATCTGTTCGGCCACACTGGGGAAGGGAGGCGTACTGGCTTGCTGTTCATCGCACGCTTCGGGGGCGGGGAAGCAACTGTAGCCGCACAGGCGCAGTTGCTGTATCCAGGCGCGGCTAAACGGCGTGTACACGTGGTACATCGAGCCGTTAGCGGTGCGAATACTGCCATGTGGTAGCACGCAATCGCCATTAAACCGTTGCAGCGGGACGGAGAGGTGCTGCTCCACGTCGTGGTCACTTCGGCGGCTCTCTATGTCTATCGCATAGTTGGCGAAGTAACCATTAATCATATTCAGCTGGGCGTGCTGCTCCATAACTTCGGGCAAGCGTTGCTTGGTTTCGCAGGTGAGTACCGAGAACGGTATGCCGCGCACCGCCAATGAGTAGGCCAGTTGATTGACACTCTCTTGGACAAAACGTTGTTGGTTGTTGCTGGGAGAGCGCAGCTCCTGACAATCGACGTAGACAGCGCTGATGCGGTCCGCGTGTTGAAGGGCTTGATAGAGTGCTGGGTTGTCAGTAACTCGCAGGTCTTTCCTGAACCAAACTGTGCCGTGCTTCATCTTGCTACTCCTTAGTGTATGAGTGCACTACGTATCCCTATGCCCGGTTGGTTTACTCAAACGTCTCACGATAGCGAGACTGTTCAAAGAGTATACAACCGCTCTACTCCTTTAGTGTGATTCCAAAATGACAGAGTGCCAGTGTTGACGGCTGTTTGCAGCGAGCAGCGCACTAAATAACTCCACACATTTGGTGGACCAGACCTGCAAAAAGCGAAACTGCTTACTAACAGTAGAACGATCATGCTGTTGCAGATAATTAACTAGTGAATCACTCTGAATTTAGCCCTTTCAATAATTGTTATCCACTTGGATATTTTGGTTAATCAATTACCTAAATGGTATGACCATTAAACATATTAAATAATCTCTCGACCAGTGTTTTTAATAACCATTCATTATATTGATTGAAATATTACTAATGTAGCGAGTAGAGTGTATTTTAATTTCAATAGATAATTTTAAAACCAAAAAATAATAAGAAACCAGTTTCATTAAAGGGTTTCGTTTAGCAGCTATAACTCTATCTTATTGAATTATAAGTTTTTAGATAAATGTTAATGGCTGTGGTGCTCTAGAGTGGCGCTTCATATCGGTGCAGGGCCCGTCAACTAGATTAGCTGTTCTATCGAGCTAGGGTGTCATTGAATGATCTCCGCCTCGCAACATATCGGTAACATAAGGTAGTTAGCTTCTGAACTTCAAGGTATTGACAATATGTGAAATAGATCATATTGATTTATATCTCACCAGAAAGGGAAAATATCTGGTGGGTGTTGTAAGTGACATTAAATAATAACTAGCGACATGGAGTGGACGAATGGATAGCAAACGAGTGGCGGTTATTACCGGTGCCCTGGGTGGCATTGGTAGCGCAACCTGCAAAGCCCTGGTCGAAAGTGGTTTTTTCGTGGTAGCTCTTAGCCGAGGGCGCACTGAGCAACAAATCAACGATTGGTTAGATGAACAGCAAATTGATCGAGCCAGCGTTAGCTTCAAATTTCTCGATATCACCGATAGCCAAGCCTCCGCAGAAGTCATCAAAGAGATCTTCTCAGAGTTCGGTAGTGTCGAATTGCTAGTCAATAACGCAGGCATCACCCGTGATGGCCTGTTTCGCAAGATGAACTTCGATAGCTGGTATCAAGTACTGAATACCAACCTGATTAGTCTGTACAGCGTTACGCAGCCTGTGTTTAAGGCGATGTGCGAGCAGGGCCATGGTCGAATTATCAATATTTCGTCCATTAATGGCCTGAAAGGCCAGTTTGGTCAGGTGAACTACTCTGCAGCTAAGGCCGGTATTATCGGCTTCACCAAGGCGTTGGCCCTGGAAGGGGCGGGCAAAGGGGTAACGGTTAATGCCATCGCCCCGGGATACACCGCGACACCGATGGTGACAGCCATCAAGGATGAGGTGTTGGAGCAGATTACCTCTCAGGTGCCGATGAAGCGCCTGGCCTTGCCGGAAGAGATCGCTGGTGCGGTCACCTATTTGGCGAGTGGGCCTGCTGCCTATATCACTGGTGAAACCTTGTCGCTTAACGGCGGCCAATACATGCATTAGTTACAGGAAGGACTATGAAGAAAGTACTGATCGTTGCTGCGAAACGTACCCCCATCGGAAGCTTTGGTGGCGCTCTTAAGTCGGTTGCTGCACCTAAGCTGGGCGCGGCCGCTATTCAGGCTGCCTTGGAGCAAGCGGGCCTCAGTGGCAAAGATGTCGATGAAGTCATACTGGGAAATGTTATTGCCGCCGGCCAGGGCATGGGCCCCGGTCGCCAAGCGTCGATCCTTGCAGGCGTGCCCCAAGAAATTCCGGCTTACACCGTGAACATGATTTGTGGCAGTGGCATGAAGGTGGTGATGGACGCGGCCGCTCACATCAAAGCGGGTGACGCGGAGGTGGTAGTAGCTGCGGGTGCAGAAAACATGTCGCAGATCCCCTACTTGATGAGTGCCAAGCTACGCGATGGCCACAAGATGGGGAGCCTGGAGATGGAAGACGCGCTGATCAAAGACGGCCTCACCGATGCCTTTGGCAAGAAGCACATGGGCCTGCTCACCGAGCAGATCCCCCAGACCTTGGGTATCACCCGTGAACAGCAAGATGCTTTCGCGCTGAACAGTCAACAACGGGCGGTAGCTGCAGTGGAGTCTGGTCGTTTTGCCGATGAGATTGTGCCAGTGGAAGTGGTGAGCAGACGGCAAACCAAAGTGGTGGATACCGATGAGTATCCGAAAGCCGATGCCACTATCGAAAAACTGGCAGGTTTGCGCGCAGCCTTCACCAAAGAAGGCACCATCACCGCCGGTAATGCCTCGGGTCTTAATGACAGTGGCAGTGCGGTGATTCTGGCCTCAGAAGAGGCGGTTGAGCGACTCGGCCTTACTCCGATTGCTGAGCTGGTGAGTTACGCCCAAGCCGGTGTCGACCCTGAGTTTATGGGGCTAGGTCCGGTTCCTGCTATTCGCAAGGCACTGCAAAAAGCTGAGCTAAGTTTGGCAGATATGCAGCTGCTGGAGATTAACGAAGCCTTTGCTGGTCAGGCGCTTGGAGTGCTCAAGCAACTGGAAGAGGAACATGGCCAGTCACAGCAAGAGATGATGGAGCGCTGCAACATGAATGGCGGCGCCATCGCGCTAGGTCATCCTCTTGGGGCGTCAGGAAACCGCATCTTAGTTACCTTGTTGCATGAGATGCAAAAGCAGGGAAGTCGCTTGGGGTTGGCTTCTTTGTGTGTAGGGGGTGGTATGGGTACCGCCGTAGTAGTGAAACGTGTGTGATGTAACGGAAGCTGCGACTTCCACCTTTAAAACTTAAATGGAGTTAGACCATGTATAGCGAACTATTTAAAACCTTTACCGAGCAAGGCGAGAAAGCTTTCGCTCCAATCACCAACTATAACAAGCTGGTAGTGAAAAACATTGAAGAGCTGACTGCCCTGCAGCTAGCCGCAATGAAAAGCTACTCTGATGCAGGTGTTGAGCAGCTGAAAGCTGCCTCTGAGATCGCTGACGTACAAGGCCTGGTTGATTTCAACGTGAAGCAAGTTGAAGCCATGACTAGCCTTGGTCAGCAAATGATCGAAGACGGTAAGAAGCTGGCTAAACTGGGTCAAGACTTCAAGAGTGAGCTAGACGAAATGGCTAGCGAAAACCTAGAGAAGGCTTCTCCAGTAGTATAAATAGCATTAGGCTCCATCCGGTATGGCTTCCCGACTTCCCCTTTACTGAGTTAGTCGGGAGCCTCTATCTGTTGGGGCCTTCTTGATTTGAGGGACCAACTAGTAGGAGGCGCGCATGCCGTCAACGGAAAAATCATACGGCGAGTTCTTCGAAAAGCTCTGCGAATGTAATGCTCAGCTATTTAAGACCTTTCAAGAAAAATCAACCGTAGATAACCCTTTACACAAAGCCATGCTGCAGGTGAACGCCAAGGATCTGGGCGCCTTTATGGACGAGGCTTCACGCCAGCCAACCAAGGTGATGCAAACCCAGATGAAGTGGTGGCAAGACCAAATGCAGATCTGGCAAAGCTCATTTCTAAAAGCATCAGACCCCGAAATCGGCGACGTTATTAAGCCCGAGAAAGGTGACAAGCGCTTCAAAGACCCAATGTGGAGTGAAGACGCGATGTTTGATGTGATCAAGCAATCCTACTTGCTGCTGGCCAACAATATGTTGGACATGATTAAAAACACCGCAGGTTTGGATGATGATGTTAAAGCTCGCTTGACCTTCTTCACTCGCCAAATGGTTAACGCCGTTGCGCCGACCAACTTTATTGCAACTAACCCAGAGCTGTTGCGACTGACCATGGAGCAAAACGGTGCCAACCTGATTAAGGGAATGGAACAGTTGCAGGAAGACCTGCAGACCAGCGCTGAAGTGCTGCGGGTGCGAATGACCAACAAAGATGCCTTCGATGTCGGTAAAGACCTAGCCAGTACGCCCGGTGAGGTGGTGTTCCGCAATGAGCTATTAGAGCTTATCCAATACCACCCGAAAACTGATAAGGTGAAGCTACGGCCGATGCTGATCGTGCCGCCCTTCATCAACAAGTACTACATTCTGGACCTGCGCCAGAAGAACTCATTGGTGAATTGGTTGGTCGAGCAGGGCCACACAGTGTTCTTGATCTCCTGGCGTAACCCGGATGTATCAATGGCCGAGGTGGGCTTCGAAGATTATGTGACTCAGGGGATTATCGAGCCTCTAGAGAAAATCGAGCAGTTGACCGGCGAAGCCCACGTTAATGCCTTGGGCTACTGCATTGGCGGTACGCTATTATCGATTGCCATGGCTTACATGGTCAGCAAGCGTATGAAGCAGCGGATCAAGAGCGCCACCTTGCTAACCACCATTTTGGACTTCTCGCAGCCGGGTGAGATCGGTGTGTTCATTAACGAGCCGATCGTCAGTGCCCTCGAGATGCAAAATAATGCCATGGGCTTTATGGATGGCCGGGCACTAGGCGTGAGCTTTAGCTTCTTGCGGGAGAATAGCCTCTACTGGAATTACTATGTAGATAACTACCTCAAGGGCTTGAGTCCGGTGGACTTTGATTTGCTGCACTGGAACAACGATTCCACCAATGTGACCGCAGCTTGCCACAACTTCATCATCCGTGAGCTGTATCTGGAAAACAAACTGACCACGCCAAAAGAGATCAAGATCCATGGCACCGGCATTGACCTAAGTAAGGTCAAAACACCGTGTTATTTCTTGTCGACCCGCGAAGATCATATTGCGGAGTGGAAGACCACCTACAAAGGTAGCCACCTACTCTCTGCAAACGTTACCTTTGTGCTAGGCGAGTCAGGCCATGTGGCAGGCGTTGTTAACCCTCCTGCAAAAGAAAAATATGGCTACTGGGAAGGTGGCAAGCGCGTGCTGGACTCCGATGAGTGGTTCAACACCGCTGAACACCATGATGGTTCGTGGTGGTTGCACTGGGCCGAGTGGTTGAATAAGCAAGATGAGAAGTCTGAAGATGTCGAGGCTCGACAGATTGATAAGGCGAACTCCTTGCAAGCCGCGCCAGGTAGCTATGTGCTGCAGCAACTGCCGATTATGCCGGTAACCGCTGACGCAGAAGAAGCCGAAACGGCTTAGATAGTTAGTTGCAAAGAAACAGAAAGGGGCTTTGCGCCCCTTTCTTATTATGTAGTGATTGCTTAAAACGGCTTATAGCACCAAACCACCGTCGATTTTGAGCGTTTGTCCGGTGATAAAGCTGCTTTCATCGCCAGCCAAGAAGGCTACACCGTTAGCGATATCTTCCGGTTGACCCAAGCGCTTCAGGGGGGTTTTGGAAACAATGGCATCGAGGATCTTTTCAGGTACCTCTTTCGCCATAGGCGTTTCAACAAAGCCGGGCGCGACACAGTTGGCGCGAACTTTGGCGCCTTTGCGGGCGAACTCTTTTGCCCAGCCTTTGGTCATCGAAATCACTCCGCCCTTAGTGGCGGCGTAGTTTGACTGGCCGACGTTACCATCAGTACCGACAATCGATGCGATGGTGATAATTGAGCCAGCATCGTTTTCCATCATCAGTGGTGCGACCGCGCGGGTCATAAAGAACACGCCTTTCAGGTTCACGTCCAATACCAAATCCCACTCTTCTTCGCTCATGTTTTGAATCAAGTTGTCGCGGGTGATACCAGCGTTGTTGACCAACACATCTACTCGGCCGTAACGCTGTTTTACAGTTGCGATGAAGTCGTTGATGGCACCTGCGTCGGTGACGTTAAGCTGAATGGGGTGCACGTTGGTGAAACGTTGTTCCAGCGCTTTAGCGCCGTCAATGTTCATGTCTACGGCGAAAACGGCTTCGGCCTGCTGAGTGGCGAACTTGGTGACGATGGCCTCTCCGATTCCTCTTGAGCCGCCGGTGACGATACAGATTTTGTTGTGCATGAATACCTCTACTGCCTACTACCAGAATGCTTGCGTAATCCCTCGATTGAAGGAGGTGAAAATCAGGGCTGAGTCTAGTTGATAAACTTTTGACTTAGACAGGGAAAGCGAAGTATTCGAGTGAAAAATGCTGGTTAACTAGCGATTTTGAGTAAAAGCACAAAAATAATTTGCAGAATAACGTGTTCTAAGCACATTGTGCGGAGCTATATTTTAATGCATTGAAATATAAAGAAAAAACCCAGGCTGTTGGCCTGGGTTTTAGAGAGGGGTTAGTCTTCCAGACTATCGAGGCGCTCTAGCACTTGATCTAATAGTTCGCTTAACTCGTCGACTTTGTCATTATCGATATCAGCGCGCATCTTGTCATAGCACTTTTCCACCTCTGGGCTGAGGTCGTCGAATAGATCCCGTGCTGGCGCTGTCATACCAACCACAAAGCGGCGTCGATCCTCTGAGCCCTTGCGCTTGTAGATGTGCCCGGCTTGCTCCAGCCGGTTTAGAATGCCGGTCATACTTGGGGTCAGGATATTACAGTACTCGGCGAGTTGAGAAGGCTCTAGCTCTTTATATTCGTAGAGTGCTCGCAGAACTCGCCACTGTTGTTCGGTCAATTCATACTGTAAAAACAGCGGACGAAAATAGCCCATTAGCTTGTCGCGGGTACGTAACAGCTTGAGCGGTAACGAGTCGTTAAACTTTCTCATGGGTTGGGATTGTCTCTTCGGTACATACATTAAATATACTTAAGTTCTGGCGTACTGTTTAGTTATTGTTGCTGATTCTGTAACCAGATCATGTAAATGAAGCCCCATTCTACCAACTATAGTAGAGTAAGCAGTTGATTTAATGCAGATATTAAGTAGAGATCTGAGCGGCTAGTGGCAAACCGTTCGACCGCAATCGCTGAACATCGACGTTATCCACTTAGTCCCTACCTAATGCGCATGACCGAACAGGTGCCGGTTGAGGTTGGGCCGCTGTGCAATAGGGCTGCGTAGCAACTTGGCTTGATCGGAGAAGCGAAACGAGCCGTTGATTAGCAGCTCTTGCAGAGATGGCCATTGATCGGCGCTAAAGCATTGCGAGGGGATCCGATAGCCGCCGTCTATTTCGCTTTCCGCCAGATCGATGTACAGATGCTCAACGCTATCTAAGCGACAGGAAAGCAGGTTACTCACCGTGAGCTGGCTAAGGCAGACATCGGTAATGCCGCCTTCGTCGCATAGCGCCACACTTAACTCGCGTAGCTGGGGCAGATGGCAGGGGCGCGCCAGTTCGAAGTGTCCGTGTATCGCAAGAGCCTGCAAGTTGGCCAACTGTTCCAGTAGCGCGCTGAGCTCACCGAGTTGGCCAAACTCGCCCACCGTGTTTTGAAAGTGTTCCACTTCGCCAAGGCTGAGGCCTACCAAGGCTGGCCACTCTCTCTGCTGCATGGCCTGTACAAAAGCGGCGTAGTTGCGGCCGCCACCCAAGGCGTCAGTAGAGCTGCCAAAGCGCAGCCAGGCTATCTGTTTAGCCCAAGGACTGCGGCAGAATGCTTGAAAGATCCCCAAACCCTGCTCGCCCAACCAAAAAGCAACGTGGCGGACATTATCGAGTTGCGAGAGGGTGGGTGGTTGATAGCCGTCGCGCAGCTGAGTTCCAATAATCAGCTCCCCATCCGGCGAAACACAGCACGCGTTTTGCTCGAGTAAAACGCTAAGTTGCTGGTCAAAACTCAGGCTTGAATTGGGGATTTCGACTGCAGCCACTGACTACTCCTTGGATAAAGTTCTGGCGGGGCCATTCCAGTTGGCGCTTCGTTCCCGCTTGGCTTTGCCTACTGTGCCATCACCCAAGGGGGAACTGCAAGTCGCGCTGGCATTTCAGTGACAGAATAATCATTTTTCTTGGTAGTCGCTGATTTTTGTCGGACGTTTAGCGGAGTTAGCCGCACGATCGGGGGAAAATCAATCAGCAGCACAAACCACTTGTTGCAACAATGCACGCAGCCAGCGGCTTTTCTCGTTGGCGACCTTGTGGTTCAGGGTGATGGCGGCAATGGCGAAGTCACTGACCGGGATGGGGGGCGCAGCATACTCCAGAGCGCGCGTTTGTTGGGCCATTAGTCGTGGGATTATGCAGATTAAGTGACGCCCCTTAATCAGCCGGGCCAAAGTCAGGAAGTTGCTGGCTGTTGCCACCACATGTCGTGTCAGCCCCAGTGATGCTAATTCTCGATCTACCTGTGAGCTAAAATCGCCCGCGGGGCTAAGTAGTACTTGCTCGATGCCAGCAAAGTCCTGTGGTGACATCGAACCTGATAGCGATAGCATTTCGGGGTCGTACAGGCAGACATGCTGCTCGGTGTAGAGGTGCTCAGAGCTATAGCCTTTGGCCAGTGGCGAGATGCTGCCGATGACCACATCGAGCTTGTGCGCTTCAAACTGCTGTTGGTAGTTGCTGCGGTTAACATTGATAAAGCTTACCCGACAGTGAGGCGCCTGCAGGCGCAGTTGATCGTAGATCAT
Organism: Aliagarivorans taiwanensis DSM 22990; assembly: GCF_000429505.1. GTDB lineage: Bacteria > Pseudomonadota > Gammaproteobacteria > Enterobacterales > Celerinatantimonadaceae > Aliagarivorans > Aliagarivorans taiwanensis. The sequence continues at coordinate 70,777 of NZ_AUBZ01000002.1, forward strand.
CGGCGCAAACACCTGCTCGGCGTAGTCGGTCAGGCCAACCCTGACTACTCCTTGGTAGCTGGCGGGCTCAAAGCGCTCTTGTTGCAACACATCATTGCTGATCTGCTGAAGAATCTGCTCGATAACTGGCGCTAACTGATCGGCCTTGTCGGTGGGTTGCATTCGATAGCCGCGCCGTTCAAACAGCGGATCGGCAAATAGCTTGCGTAGCTTTTGCAGAGTATGGCTCATCGCCGACTGGCTCACATAGCTCTTGGTTGCAGCACTGCTGACACTGCGGGTGCGGTAGAGGGTGGTAAATGCGACCAACAGGTTCAAGTCGACCTTTCGCCAATCGATTTTGCTCACAATTAATCCTGTTTCACTAATAGTAGTAATTAAAACTACCAATTTGATTCATGAGTGTCGATTCGCCAAGATCGCCAGCATAGTCATCCATGTTGGTGTTGTTATGTTTACCCTGTTTAAAACCTTCTTTTTGCTCGGCTGGTTCAGTTTCGGTGGCCCGGCGGCGCATATCGGCTATTTTCGCCAAACCTTCGTGCAGAAACTGGGCTGGTTGAGCGATGAAGAGTACGCCCAATTGGTCGCGCTCAGTCAGTTTTTGCCGGGGCCGGGCTCAAGTCAGGTCGGCTTTGCCATCGGCTACCGCAAGGGCGGTATGTTGGGGGCGTGGTTGGCGTTCCTCGGCTTTACCCTGCCTTCGATTATCATCATGTTGCTGCTGTCGGTACTGAGTCATCAGATCGCCGGCGCGCCGCTGTTCGAAGCCGTGGTTCATGGCTTGAAGCTGCTTGCTGTGGTGGTAGTGGCTGATGCCACCTTGGGGATGTTCCGCAGTTTTTGCCAACAGCGTCTGGCGGTGGTGTTGTGCGTGTCGACGGCCGTTGTCCTGTTGGTGTTCCCCTCACTATGGGCGCAGATGGGGGTATTGCTGGTGGCTGCGCTGGTTGGGTGGATTATGCTGCAATCTGACTCCACAGCGTCTTCCGAGCAAGCTAAGTTCAAGCTAAGCGCGCTGCTGCTGTTTGTCGCCTTGCTGTTGGGTATGCCGCTGTTGGCCAGTTTGCATCCCGGGGTAGAGCTGTTCAGTGAATTCTATCAAGCCGGTTCGATGGTGTTTGGTGGTGGTCACGTGGTGCTGCCATTGCTGCAGAATCTGGTGGGCGATCAGATCTCCCAAGACGCGTTTTTAACCGGTTACGCCGCCGCCCAGGCCGTTCCCGGGCCAATGTTTACCTTTGCTACCTACATTGGTTACGAGTTGTTGCCAGCGGCTCCGCTAGCCGGTGCTCTGATCGCCACCTTTGCGGTATTCCTGCCGGGGTTCTTACTGGTGATTGGCGTGATCGGCAACTGGCAGAGCCTGGCGCAGAAACCGCGCGTGGCCGGAGCACTGAAAGGTGTAAACGCCTCGGTAGTTGGTCTGCTGCTGGCTGCACTATACACCCCGGTGTTTGATAGTGCGGTAAGCTCAAACCTGGATATGGCTCTGATCGTGGTTGGGATGTTTATGCTCAAACAGTTGAAGTTGCATATCGCGTGGGTGATAGCCTTTTTTGCACTATGCGGTGGGGTATTGTTCTAGTCAACGCGCTTCGGCAATCGACAGTTAGTCAAAAGCCCATGTAGTCTCAGAGACCGCCCGGGCTTTTGTTTTTGTGTCAGCAAGTGCGTTTATCCTCGCACTATCAACCTTATGTTAAGGCGCTATTCACAGGCTTATCCACATTTATAGAGGTGTTAGCAAGCCAGGCCCGCAGCCATTCCTGAGGCCCAGGCCCATTGGAAGTTGTAGCCACCGAGCCAGCCCGTTACATCCATCACCTCACCAATAAAGTACAGCCCCGCTACTTGGGTGGATTCCATGGTTTTTGAGCTGATTTGGGCGGTATCGACCCCGCCGAGCGTAACCTCGGCGGTGCGGTAGCCCTCGGTGCCATTCATCACCAGCTGCCAGTTATTCAGCGTGGCGGCAATCTCATCGCGCTCGCCATGGCCAAGCTGATTGAGGGCTTTGCCTAGCTGGGTCTCATCAAACAAGGCTTCCACTAAGCGCTTGGGCAGCCACTGGGCGATGGTGTTGCGCAGGCTTTGTTTGGGGTGCTGGCTGAGAACCTGCTCCAGCAGAGCGGGGGCATCTTGGCCGGGAAGCAGGTTGATATGAATGGCTTCGCCGGGCTTCCAGTAGTTGGAGATCTGTAACACTGCGGGGCCAGACAGGCCGCGATGGGTGAACAGCAGTGCTTCGCTAAACTGCTTGCCATTCTCGGCGGTGATAGTGGCCGGGACTGCGATACCCGATAAGGCCTCGAAGCGCAGCTTGGTGTCGGCATGCCAGGTGAACGGCACCAGACCGGCGCGGGTTGTGGTAACCGTGTGGCCAAACTGCTCGGCGAGTTGATAGCCAAACGGGGTCGCGCCAAGTTTAGGCATTGATAGCCCGCCGGTTGCCACTACCAGCGAGTCACATTGCAGATCGCCGCTGCTGGTTTTCAGGGCAAACCCTTGCTCATCTCGTGCGCTTATCTCAAGTAACTCACAGCGCATCCTCAGCTTAGCACCAGCCCACTCACACTCAGTCAACAGCATATCCACAATCTGTTTGGCGCTGTCGTCGCAAAACAATTGGCCGTGGTCGCGCTCGTGATAGTCGATGCCATGGCGCTCAACCAGTTCAATGAAATCGCTGGAGGGGTAGCGAGCTAGCGCCGATTTTACAAAGTGGGGATTGCCACACAGGTAGTTCTCTGGGCCGACACTGAGGTTGGTGAAGTTGCAACGGCCACCACCGCTAATCAAGATCTTGCGGCCAGGCTTTTTGGCGTTATCGAACACCAACACCGAGCGGCCCCGGTAACCGGCTTGTGCGGCACACATTAGCCCTGCGGCGCCAGCGCCAATGATGATTACGTCAAAGTGTTCAGTCATATCTACCCCCAAAATCAGGCGCCATTGTAATGACTATACTGAGTTGTGTCACCGCTGGTTACTGTCGCAACAAAGAGGCACGGAAATGCTCAATACCCCTTCAGCTAAACCTTGGTTGTTAACCTTACTGCTATTCGTCTCACACTCTACCTTGGCTTTTGCGGAGCGCTTGGTGCTGGTTGGCTCGGATACGGTATATGCCTACCTGCAACCACATACTTGGGAGATCGAGCAAGAACTGGGCATCGATATTGTAATCCGAGCCGGTGGCGAGCATGTCGGGATGGCAAAGCTGGATAGCCACTCTCAAGATGTGTTGGCAATGCTATCGCGTCCCCTGACTGAGGAAGAGTTGGCCAATGGCTTTCTGCAACATCACTTTGCCGAAGATGATGTCGCTGTGGTTGTTAGTGATATTAATCCGGTGGGGCAGGTAAGTTTGCGAGAGCTGCAGTCACTATACCAAGGGCAGATAACGTGGCATGCATTAGGCCATACAGTTCCGGTTTCGTGGATGAGTTTAGGGGAGCAAGATAGCACTTCGCAGTTTATGCATCGGTATCTAGGCGGTGAGGCATCTTTGTCAAATCATCACGCCGTATTCGCAGGGGTTGAGCAGCTTGTTCAGCAGGTGTCGCGAGTATCCGGAGGCGTGACGTGGATGGCACATGCCCAAGTCGTTTTTCGTCGCGATGAGAACGTAAAGATGTTGTCGGTTGAAGGGCATAAGCCGGGTTACCAGGATTATCAGCTGCGGCGTCCTTTGCAGCTGGTGAGCCGTCAGCCTTTGACGCCGAAACAGCAACAATTGGTGGAGTGGCTGCGTAGTCACCCACTACTCGAGCACCATATTCAATCTCATGGCGATTCTGCTAAAGGTGTAACGGAACTCCATAACGCTGACCATCATGAGGCGCATGGTGATCACCACCACTGAGGGGCTCTCGTTCAATAAAGGCGCTGACCTACCCCTTGAGCAAACGGCCGGGCGCGCAAGCTGACACCACTGTAGGGAAAAGGCTGACTGAGTCGTGGCTGGATTGATGGATTGAGTGGATAGCTAAAGCCATCGTAGCGCAGCGCCACGATTCCCGGGTTGGCACCACCCCCAGATACCTGAAGCAACAGATCTTGCCAGCCGTTGTGGCTGTTCGCCGAGATCATCAGCGGGCTGTGTACCAAGGTGGTTCGGCTAACAAAGCGGTGATGGTCGTCTTGTTGCTCGAAGGTCAATAAGGTGCAGCCGCCGCTGCCGCACCAGTTGATATACACCAGCAATTCGGCCACCCCGTTGCCGCTGAGATCATACTCCCACCACTGATAACGCTCACCCTTGGGCGTGGTTCGGTGCAGTTCAAAGTAGCGCTGCAAGGCCGCCTCCACCTTGGGGTTGGCTGCACTGCTGGCATCAAGCGTGGTAAGGCTGTCAGCCTTGGCCTGTACCGGCAGTGCAGGATGGGCGGGTAAGGAGGCCGGCGCTTGTGGCTCGGTGGCGAAGGGCAGCAGCGCACAGCCGTTTAGCTCGCGCTCAGGTGTTTGCAGGGTGGCTTGGTAGGCAAAGTAAGCGCCGTCCATGGTGCCACGACAGGCCCCTTGGCTAATCTGTAGCTGATACTGCTGGCCGCGCCAGTACATGCCCTGTTGGCTAACGCCTTGGTCGAGTAAGGGATCGCTTGATTCGCCGTTGATGCTGGTTAAGCGAAGTTGTGACGGGTCAACCGTGACTCGCCAGCCCGGCTCATTGCCCATGGCGGTAATACGGCTTCGCTGTTGTTGGCAGCCGCGGCTTTCTGGGGCGATATGCTGCCAGCTTAACGCCCTGAGCTGCTGCTCCTGCCATACGCCCTGTACTTCCACATAGGGGTGAGTAAAGCGCGGAAACTCCGCTAGTAACTGTTTATCTTGGAGGGTTAGCGCCAATAAGTAGCGCTGCTCATCACACCCTTTGACGACAAAATCGCTACCTTGCTCGACCAAGATGCCCCTGACCAAGGTTTGATCATTGCTGCTCACCGTCTCAGTGGCCAGTGCTGAGGAAGCTAGAATAAGTAGGGCTGCGTTGAGCGATAGCAGCAAACGAGGCAGTTGAGGCAGCATGGTCATTCCCTTAATCCGTTAAAGGTTGAACGTGGCCTCCAAGTAGTTGGCCACACCATCATTATGGTTACTCGTGGTTTGCGGGAGATGCGGCAGGCGCTGCTTTAAGCGTTCAGAGGCATTTGCCATAACCACTCCGGTACCCACAACTTGCAGCAGCTCGACATCGTTCATGCCATCGCCAAAGGCGATGCAGTCTTGAGCGCCTAGCTGTTGTTGCTCTAACAAGAACTGCAAGGCGGCGCCTTTGCTGACCTCTGGCGACATCACCTCGAGACAGTTGCTCATCGACGCGGTGACACTGATAAGATTGCCAAACTGCTGCTTAAGTGCTTGTTCTAATGATAGCAATTGTTCTGCTTCGGCAACGAAAAACAGCTTACTGATATGATTGCCGGGGTGGGATGTCAGCGCGCAGAGTCGATAGACGAAGCCCGACTCTTCGGTGTAGGCCAGCGCCAAAGGATTCTCTTGCTCGACCAGCCACTCATCCTCACAGTAGGCGTTGCGTAGTACCGGGAAATCCGCGCTAAAGGTCAGTAGTTCGTGGAACAGCGAAGGCGCGAGATCGGCGCGATGGATGATCTCGCCTTGAGGGTTATGCACCCGCGCTCCATTGGCGGTGATTAAGTACATTGGAAAGCCGATTTGCGCGGCAATATGCTGTACATCGCAGTGATGGCGGCCGGTGGCAATGGCAAAGTGATGGCCCTGCTGGTGCAGGCGGCGGATGGTGTCGCGATTGCGCGCGCTGAGTTGGTGGTGTTGGTTTAGCAGCGTGCCGTCAAGGTCGCTGACAATAAGACGTTGCATCGAGATCTCCAAACAGACATCAGCGGCTTGGGGGATCGGCAAAGAACTGGCTGACTCTCTCCAAGGCGTGGTTTCGTAGTTCGTCACGTTCGAACAGTATCTCATGGCGGGCTTGCTTGATCACCACCACTTGCTCGCCACGGGCGGCGCAAAAGGCGTCTTGCTCGGCGGCGGTGACGACGCTATCCAGCTCTGCCTGTAAGACCAGCAAGGGGATCTGGATCTGGTCGGCCTGCTTGATGGCCTGACTCATCGTCTCAAAGCTTTGCGCTAGCCAGCGGCTGCTTGGCCCACCTAAGCGGATCAGCGGGTTCTGCTGATACTGCGAGTACATATTGTGATAGCGCTCAGGGCAGCGGCTCAGTTCGTTGTTCTGGTAAGGCTTCTCTTTATAGGCGCCTTGCCCCGGGGCGTAACGTGGCTTTTGCTTAAACAGGCGACCCAGTGTAGACAAGGTCTTGGCCAGTACTTTGGCAATGGGTTGTGGCACACCGCCAGTATTGATCCCAAACATCGGTGCGCACAGCACTGCCGCCTCGATATGACCGGGGTAGAGCTGTAGATAGCGGGCGGCAATACAGCCTCCCATTGAGTGAGCGAGCAGCACTTGCTGTTGATAGGCGACGCGCTTGCTCTGCTGCTGGATGATCTGGTGTAGGTCGTCGGCGTAGTAATCGAATTTGGCGACGTCGCCGAGTTCTTGCTGGTCAGATTCTCGCTCTGAGAAGCCTTGGCCACGATGGTCGACAATCAAACAGTCGTAGCCTTGCTGAGCAAAGTCGAAGGCCAGCTCTTGATATTTGATGGCGGCTTCACTGCGCCCCGGTGAGATCACCATTAACTGCTGGCTGGGGAAGGGGGCACTGAGCAGGTAGTAGTTGATGCTAAGGCCAGCTTGTCCTTCGATCTGGTATTGCTGACTGTGTTGCTGCCAGTAGGGAAGAATCGAGGTTTCATAGGCCTCGGGCAATGCGCTGGCTTGGGTAAACGGCTGGGCGCTCAAGGTTAGCTACCCATCCGCGATAATGCCACCAACATCGGGATCACCAACAGTGAACATAACTCCATTCGGATCAACCAGATAACCGCGCCGTGTTGGCGGTAAGAGATCATCGATGGACTGCCCTGACGGATGGCTTTACGCCAGCGATAGAAGGTGGTGGTGGGATAGAGCGACAGCAAAACTACCACAAAAAACACCAACATCTTCAGGCCGAAATAAGGGTTATCCAGGTAGTTGGCGGAGACTTCTTCAAAGATCACGATGCGCATCGCGCCGGTGATGAAAATCATGATGGTGGAAAAGGCGTGCAGAAAGTCCGCCATAAGCAGCTTTTCGACATCGTCTTCACGCATTCCCTGGCGAAACAGAAACGCTTCAGAGCATAGAGCACCGGCAAGCAATACGATGGCTATCACGTGAAGTCCGGCATTGATCGCTTGAAGCAGCATTATTCAGCAGCTCTCATCGGTGGGGGGTGTCCTTTGCAAGCGTTGTCAGCGAAAACGCGATGTTACTGCAATTCACACTATCATGCCATAGGCGAGCTTGGTAGCCTACAAGTAGTTGAAAAGGAAAGCTTATGCAGGGAAAAAACGGGGCCTATTGGTTGTTGCTGTTACCGCCATTGTTCTGGGCCGGAAACTTTATCGCTGGGCGGCTGGTGGCTGACTCAGTGCCTCCCATGGCGCTGTCGTACTGGCGTTGGGTGCTGGGCATGTTACTGGCGCTGCCCTGGGTGGCCGGCGGGATGTGGCGCCAACGTAGGGTTATTGCTAAGCATTGGGGCATCTTGTTACTGCTGGGCACCTTGGGCGTTGCCAGTTTTAACTCTTTGGTTTACTTAGGATTGCAGAACACCACCGCGACCAATGCCTTGATTATCAACTCCACCATTCCGATGTTTATCCTGCTGTTTAATTGGGCCTTGCTCAAGGGCGGTTTGGATAAGCGTCAGTTGCTGGGGATGCTGCTGTCCTTCCTTGGGGTGTTGGCGCTGTTGGTAAAAGGCGATTGGCGTTCGCTCAGCAGCTTGCAGATTAATGCTGGCGACCCCTGGATCGTGCTGTCCTCGATGGTGTGGGCGGGCTACTCGTTGGGACTACGTTTTAAACCGGCTGCGCTAAGTGGTGGGAGTTTTCTCGGGGTTACCTTAATCATTGGCGTGCTAGTGCTCAGCCCGCTCTACTGGTGGTGGATACCGCGCACACCATTCGCGCTGAGCCCACTGAATATCGGCGCGCTCAGCTACGTGGCGGTTTTTCCTTCGCTACTGGCCTACATGGCATGGAATCAAGGGGTGAAGGTGCTTGGCGCGGCCACCGCCGGGCAATACATCCACCTGATGCCCTTGTTTGGCGCAGGGCTGTCGCTAACCATCCTCGACGAGCAGCTGGCATGGTTCCACGCCCAAGGCGCGGGCCTGATTGCCCTTGGTTTGGTGATGGCCTTGTATCGTTCGGCGCGCTAGGTGTGGAATATCAGGCAGTTAGCCAGATAGTGATTTACTTCGGGTGAAAACTCACAAACTGGGTGCCTTGCACGGTGAGCTCTCCCTGTGCGCCCTTTTCTAGCTCGCGGAATATCCCGCGTTGGATCTCGAAGCGGCGAACCGGGCGTTCCTCCAGCTCGGTAATGGTGGCATCGAGCTTGTGGAGCGGTTGTTGTTGGTTCCAGCGATTGAGTTGGGCCTTTCGCCAAAACTGGAACGCTGACAAGGATAAGATCACGATAAGCGCTAACAGCCACCACCACGGCATAACAATTCTCCTGTTAAAAATTCATCCATAGTATAGTTGTCATTAAGGAACTGTCTGAGTGACCACAAGCTACCGATTTAGCAAGATTTTTTAGGTTTCTCGGGGAATACAGAATGTCTGGCTGAAAGTCCTCAGCAGGGAGCGTTGGATGTGGCAAGCGAGTAGCAAATCGAAGTGGTTGATCGTGCCGTTGGCCTCGCTGTATTTTTTTTCCTTCCAGCTTCAAGCATCGGTGACAGCGGGCTGGCAGGCTCTCAGTTGGGGAGGTTGCCCACAGCTAAGGGTAGGCGAGTTCGTTCTGGATCAATCGAATTGGACGCTCTCCTCACTGGATATTGACCTGAGCTGCAGTCAAGATAGCGCCTCCGATAGCGCCCCTCCGTCCCCCGAGCAGCTCGATGCGCAGCTGCAGCAGGCCATCGCCACCCTCGCGCAGTTGCCACTGCCCAAGCAACTCAATGTGGTTGTTAGCGATTGGCAGGTTACCAGCCCGGGCCTTCCACTACTTTCAGGCACTGCCACGCTGCAGCGGGACCACGACAGCTGGTCCCTGCAGCTAGCCGAAGATAGCGGTAGCCATCTTGAACTCACCCTGCAAGCGCCCACACCGCCAATGTTGCGCGCTACGTTCTCTAGCTCCCTGTTAAACGCGCTTGGTATTGCTGAAATCATCGATCAACACTATCCCGCCGTACACTCACAGCCTTTGCAGCTAAATGCCAGTTTGGCAGAAGGACTGTGGCAAGCGGAGCTGGCGCTGGGTGATCTCAGCGCGCAGCTCGAACTGGAGATGACCGCACCTTGGCTGATGCACACCCGGCTCTCGGCTGTCACTTTGCCGAATGACGTGCTGCTACCTGCCAGCCAATGGCAATTCACTCCCGATCTTTGGCAGCTCGGGATAACGGATTGGAGCATCGAGGCGCAAGGGCGCTGGCAGCTGGCTCCACTGGCACTGAGTGGGCGTTTTGCGGCGAAGCAACTGCAGCTACCACTGGCTGATTTGGTGCCGGGGGCCAGTGACTTTCGTTGGCTTAGCGGGCAGGCCAATGGCCAGTTCGCCTATCAGCCTGAGTCGCTCACACTCTCCACCGATGTCACGGCGCTCAACGCGTTATTGGGCGATAAGCCCATCAAGGACGCTGCACTCAGCGGCTATCTTGAGTACCAATCCGCTCAAGGCTGGCAGCATCAAGGAGAGTGGTGGGTTGACGAGATAGATATTGGCCTGAGCCTACGCTCGCTGCAGGGGAGCTGGCAGCAGCCTTGGCAAGCAGAACCTCTGGCGATCGAGGCCCTGCAGCTCAGCCCGCTGGCGTTTCAGTTGCTCGGTGGTGAGGCGGTGGTGAATTTGCTCTCGTTGGTGCCGACCTATAAAGGACAGTTGGTGTTCAGCGGTGTTTCGCTGCCGAGTCTGAGTGGCTTGTACCCGGATATCGGCTTGCTGGTGGAGGGGGAGCTGGCGGGCAGTTTGCCGTGGCAGTGGCAAGGGCAGGGCGTGTCGGTGGAAGGCGGGAAGTTGTTCGTTGAGCGCCCGCCGGGGCGGATTAAGATCAACCACGCTGCCTTGGCGAGCCTTAAGCAGCAGCATCCCGGGCTGGACTTCTCGCTGAGCTTGTTAGAGGATTTTAATTACAGTCAGTTAGGGGCCGAAGTGGACTTCAGCCCAGAGGGCGATCTGGATATGCGGGTGAACCTTTATGGCCGCAATCAACAGGTGTCGCCAAGGCCGGTAGAACTCAACTACCATCATCAAGAGAATATGTACCAGTTGCTGCGCAGCTTGCGTATTGGCGACCAACTATCAGGACAGGTGCAACAATGGATAGATACCGTAACAGGTTCTGCTTCCTCGCCCTCACCGTGATGTTGTTTGCGTGCACCCCCCGCGTGGAGGTGGCCGTCGACAAACCGATCACAGTGAATTTAAACGTGAAGATCGACCACGAGATCCGGGTCAAGGTCGATCAACAGCTGGACGAACTGTTCAGCGAAGACAGCGGACTATTTTAGGAGAGCATGATGACGTGGAATAAGTGGTTAATTGCATTACTGCTGAGTGTCAGCTTCTCAAGTATGGCGCTGGATTTGGCCGATGCGAAACAGCAAGGCTGGGTGGGCGAGCAGCGTAACGGTATGCTGGCGGTGCTCAGCAATCAGAGCGGCGTAGCTGCCTTGGTGGCTGATGTGAACAAGAAACGCGAGAGCCGTTATAAGAAGATTGCCGCCGACAACAACCTCAGTGTTGAGCAGGTTGGTCAGCTAGCGGGCAAGAAAGCGATAGAGCGCAGTGACCGCGGGCATATGGTGGAAGCCGCCGACGGCCGCTTTATCGCTAAGCCCTGAGTTAACTCGACTCGCGCAACACAAAGCTGGGGGAAACCATTACGCCTTCAGCTTGTTCCTGGCAGACTCGCTGCGCGCCCAGCTCTCCCATCTCGTTGAGCGGCTGGGCCACAGTAGATAGCGCTGGGTGCGATAGCTGCGCATAGTAGTTGTCATCGTAGCCCACTATCGCCAGTTGCTCGGGCACCTTAATACCTAATTGGTTGGCAGCGCGAATCGCGCCTGCCGCCATATTATCGTTACAGCAGAACAGCGCGTCGGGGGCAAACTTGGGCAGAAACTCCAAGGCCTGCTGATAGGCGAGTTGCTCTTGCATCTCGGCGTTGAGGATTGCGCCTTGCTCCAGGCTGACTCCCTTACCGCTTAACTCATCCAGAAAGCCCGCCATGCGCTCATTCACATCGGGAATATGCTCCGCGCCGCGCAAGCAGGCGAGCTTCTTATAGCCGCGCTCCAGCAGATGACGCGCTACCATGCGGCCGCCTAGATCCTCATCCACCCAGATGCACTGGGATTCCAGCTCAGGAATGCGGCGACCCAGCACCACCATGTTCTTGATCTTGCCATTAAGCTCCAGCAGCATCTCGGTGTTAAGCCGTGAGGTAAGCACGAGTAAGCCGTCGATCTGGCGGCACTGCAGGAAGTTAATGGCTTCCAAGGTTTCATCGTTGGAGTGGCCGCCAGCGGTGACAATCAAGTGCTTACCTAGTCTGCGCAGCTCATGCTGTACCGCATGGATGATCTCGCTATGGTAAGGGCCAGATAGGGTCTCAACCACCATCCCAATACAGTTGGAATGACGTCGCGCCAAGGATTGGGCAACTGCATTGGGATGATAGTCGAGCTCGTCGATGGCGGCTTGGATCTTACGCTTGGCCTTGTCGGAAACGTTGGGGCTGCCATTGAGGTAGCGCGAAACCGTACTGCGCGAAACGCCAGCATGCTCAGCAACTTTGTAGATGTTTACCACGTATTTTCCTTGACTGTCTGCCTTGGGCAGGCGCTGTTATGGTTATCGTTGTGTGTCGGGCGGTAAGCAAAGCTCCGCTAAACAGGTGGAACTGCAATCACCTAACTATGCAGATTGGTATACCACCGCTGTTGTGAAAAAGCATCCGTTGCTCTGGCGGTTTCATCGGCACCATCGCGAAATTGAGAGGGCTCTCACTGCTGCTGCAGGTAGCTCTGCAACTCATGCTTAATGGCGGTCAAGCATGCCTGGCACTGCGCGATCAGTTCGGGATGCTGCGCCGGGTCGCTGTGTTTGCTTTGCTCTAACAGATAAGTGAGGCGGGGGCTGCATACCACCGCGGCCAAACCTTGCAGTTGGATCCGTTGGGCCACCTGAATCTCACCCAGGTCGCTGGCCTGATTGAGTAGCTGCTGCTCTTGGGCGAGCCCCTCTAACACTTGGGCCAACCAGTCGGCCAGCAGGGCCGGTTGTGAGTATTGCGCGAACAGCTTGGGCCAGTCGAGCAGGGTATCGGAATGACTCATGACTGACTCGGGGTGTAGATCGGTCCGGGAAATGGCGTGACCGAGCCCTGCTCTTGGATCTTGGCTGGTCCGGCTTTTTCTACCGCATCAATGCGCAGGATGCTGTGCATCGGCACAAAGGTGCGCTGCACCTTGGAGAACTCGCTTTTGAGTTTTTCTTCGCTGGGGTCGACCAACAGTTGGGCGTGGTTGTCGAAGACGAAGTCGGCCAGTTCAATAAAGCCGAACAAGCTGCTCTGGGTGACTTCTTTTACGTAGACCTCGTAGCGTTTATCGCCGAGGTTGAACAATACTCGATAGACCTGATCCATGGTTACCACTTGTGGACTAAACGTTATCTGACGGGGGCGTTGGTGCATTGTATACAGGTGGGGGTGGGGAGAGCAGCAAATTTTGGTCAGTGTGAACAAAAAAGGCAGCCGAGGCTGCCTTTTTCTCTATTCTTCATCTTCGTGGTTGGGATCGCGATACTGTGACATTTCTTGTGGATCGATCCCAAGCTCTTCACAGGCATCGATAAACGAAGCACCGGTGTGGCACATCAGGATTTCGATTGCAGGTAAGAGCGAATGAGCATCTGCCATATTGCTTTCCTTTGCACTAATTGTTGACCGAATTCCCTCTGTTGAGGGCCGTACACTTTGCCATAGCAAACTGCGTTTGTTTAGTGAGTTCTATCACAATATAGCAGAAGAGCTACCCGACTTTAGTGGCAGAGCCGCTCCGGGAAAACTTTGTAAGTCGGCGTCTCAATCGATACACTGCATTAAATACAATCACTTAAAAACAACAGTAATGGCTAATCTTTACCCCATGCTTAAACACTTGCATATGACGTTTGCTTTGTTAAGTGTGATCGGCTTCACGTTTCGCTGGGTGCTGGTGTTATGTAACTCGCCCATGCGCCAACAGCGTTGGCTGAAGGTGGCACCGCACATCATCGATACGGTGTTGTTGGTTTCGGCCCTGATGTTGTGCTGGATCCTCCGCCAGTATCCCTTTGTCAGCCTATGGCTAAGCGCCAAAGTAGGCTTCTTGGTGCTTTATATCTGGCTGGGTTTGGCGGCGCTGAAGTGGGCCAAGACTCGCGCTAAGCAGCTACTTTATGGCTTGGCTGCGCTGCTGTGCTTTGCCCAGATCTTGGCGATCGCCTTCTCTCGCTCACCGATGGGGCTGTTGGCCGGTGTTTGAGTTACTGCTACGCCCCTTATTGCATAACCTGTGGCGGCTTTCCTCGCTACTGAGCTTCCCGTTGATCGCCTACCTCTACTGTCAGGTAAATGAGCTGAGCTTTGCCGATCTCGACCAAGGCAGTAACTGGCACAAAGGCGCAGTGGTGGGCTTGTATCTGCTGTACTTGCTGGTGTGGTGGAAGCTCAATCCTCGTGTCGGACGGGTAAGTCAGCAAAAGCTCTAGCTCAAGCCCAAACCCAAGCAAGTGCTGGCCTAGCTGTAGCGCCAATAACGCGGCAGCAGCAGTACTACAAAGGTCAGCACTTCCAAGCGGCCGAGCAACATGCCAAAAGACAACAACCACTTGGCCAAATCGGGCAACTCATGGAAGTTATGGTCTGGACCAATCACTCGCCCAAGCCCTGGGCCAACGTTGGCCACGGCAGTAACCGCGCCGGAGATGGCGGTCACCGGATCAAGCCCAATCAGCGCTAGGCCGGCCGCCAATAAGATAATGGTAAAACCAAAGGCCATCAAAAACGCAATTACCGAACGAATCGTATCCTCGCTGACAATCCGTCCGTTATAGCGCTGAGGGTAGCAAGCGCGTGGGTGGATCAATTGATTCAATTGGCGCTGTAAGATCCCCCAGGCAATCTGAAAGCGGAACAGCTTAACCCCGCCCGAGGTGGAGCCGGAGCAAGCGCCGCAGACCATCAAGAAGGCAAACAGCACCGTGGTAAAGCTGCCCCAGTGGCTGAAGTCGGTCAGACCAAAGCCGGTGGTGGTGACGATGGAGATAATATTGAACACGCTGATGCGGATCGCCGCTTCCAGTGGAAACTTGCCTTCCAGCCAAAGCCACAAGCTCATCATGGTGCCGACCACCACGACCAACCAGATAAAGCCTCGCACCTGAGTGTCGTTAAAGATCTTACTGATTTGTCGCTGACGAAGCCCGGCGATAATCAGCAAGAACGGCATGCCGCCAAGGAACATAAACAGGCTACCGACCCAGTGACTAGCATGGGAGAAGTGGGCCATCGACTCGTCCGAGGTGGAATAGCCACCTGTGGAGAGGGTGGTCATGGCGTGGTTAGTGGCGTGAAACCAGCTCATGCCGCTGAATTTATAGGCGAGGGTACAGGCTAAGGTCAGGCCCAGGTAGAGCCAAACCATATTGGCTGCGACGTGCTTGGTTTTGGGGTTGCCTTTGTCTGACCAATCGGAGGATTCGGTTTGGAACAGGCGCATCCCGCCGACGTTTAAGAACGGCAGAATTGCCACACTCAGCACGATAAAGCCAATCCCGCCGAGCCACTGCAGCATCGAGCGCCAAAGCAAGATGGTGTAGGGCATATCATCGAGCCCCTGCAGCACGGTGGAGCCAGTGGTGGTTAGTCCCGACATCGCCTCAAAGCAGGCGTCGGTCCAGCTAATGCCGTGGTAAAACGCCAGCGGCAGTGCGCCGAACAGCCACACCAGCAACCACACGCTGCTGGTAAGCAGGAACATCTCGCGCACTTGCAGATGAAAAGGGCGTTTGCGGCCAACATGAATCAGCAATAATGCGACGGTTTGGGTCAGCAGAAACGCATAGAAAAAGTCGACGTACTCTGGCTCGTTATGCCAGATACCAATCGCCACTGGGGCGAGCATTGCCAGTGCTAGCTTAGAAAGTACCAAGCCAAACACTAGCGCGAGGGGGAGTAAGCGGTCCATCACTTTGCCCAGAGTTTAAAGGAAGAACGGGCTCGGCTGGAACAGTCGTTCGACTTCGGGGATAAACTTCTTATCCACCAAGAACATCACCACGTGGTCATCCTGCTCAATCACGGTATGGTCGTGGGCGATAATTACCTCATCGCCCCGTACAATTGCACCAATGGTGGTGCCGGGGGGCAGTTTTAGCTCGCCAATGCTGCGTCCCACCACCTTGGAGGTGTTTTCATCGCCGTGGGCGACCGCCTCGATGGCCTCCGCTGCTCCGCGTCGTAGCGAGTACACGTTGACGATGTCGGCCCGGCGAACATGGGTCAGCAGTGCCGAGATGGTAGCTTGCTGTGGCGAGATCGCGATATCGATGGCGCCACCTTGCACTAAGTCCACATACGCGCCGCGTTGGATCAGCACCATTACCTTCTTAGCGCCCATGCGCTTGGCCAGCATCGCTGACATGATATTGGCTTCGTCGTCGTTGGTGACCGCGATAAACACGTCCACCTGTTCGATATTCTCTTCGCTGAGTAGCTCTTGGTCTGAGGCGTCACCGCAGAATACGATGGTGTTGTTGAGCTGCTCAGCCAATTGCTCGGCGCGGCGTTGCTTACGTTCAATCAGCTTAACGCTGTATGAGCTCTCCAAGCGCTTGGCCAATGCGGCGCCAATATTACCGCCGCCGACGATCATGATGCGGCGATAGGCGCGCTCCAGCTCTTGCAGCTCGCTCATTACCTCGCGGATATGGGCGCTGGCAGCAACAAAGAACACCTCGTCATCGGCCTCGATCACGGTGGTGCCTTGCGGGCGGATCGCCCGGCCCTGACGGAAGATAGCGGCTACCCGCGCTTCGACATTGGGCATATGGTCTTTCAGCAACGACAGCGCGTTGCCCACCAATGGGCCGCCATAGTAGGCTTTGACCGCCACCAAGCCGACCTTACCGTGGGCGAACTCCATCACCTGCAGTGCGCCGGGGTAGTCAATCAAGCGGCTGATGTAGTTGGTCACCAGCTGCTCTGGCGCAATCAAATGGTCGAGCGGGAAGGCCTCGTCATTGAACAGTGCCTCTTTCTCGGCCAGCAGCTCTTCAGAGCGGATCCGAGCCACCTTGTTGGGGGTGTTAAACAGGGTGTAAGCCACCTGGCAGGCGGCCATATTGGTTTCATCGCTGTTGGTCACGGCGACCAGCATATCCGCGTCTTGTGCGCCGGCTTCGCGCAGCACATTGGGATGGGCGGCATGGCCGGTCACCACCTGCAGGTCGAAGCGGTCTTGCAGATCGCGTAAGCGTTCGGAGTTGGTATCAACGATGGTGATATCGGATTTTTCGCCGACCAGATTCTCAGCCAGCGTTCCGCCGACCTGACCTGCACCAAGAATAATAATTTTCATTGCCTAACAACGCCTTAGAAAGTTGTCGAGGTTAGTTTGCGGGCATCTTGCGCGAAACGCAACCAGCGCTTGCTGATTGCGTTTCATCTGTCTATTCGCCTTGCTTGCGCAGTTTGGCGTAGTAGAAGCCATCCATGTGCTGTTCGCCGGGGAGTAGCTGCCAACCGGGCTGGGTGACGCTCTCGCCATCTGATACGGGAACCAGTTCGGCATCGTCGGTTTCTGCCAAGAAGCGCGCCACTTGCTGGGCGTTCTCCTGCGGCAGTACCGAGCAGGTGGCATACAGCAATACACCGCCGGGTTTAAGTTGTTGCCACATCGCGCGCAGGATCTTGCCCTGTAGGGCTACCAGCTCATCGATATCCGAGGCGCGGCGCAGCCATTTAATATCTGGGTGGCGACGAACCACGCCTGTGGCCGAGCACGGCGCATCCAGCAAGATGCGATCGAAGGGCTCGCTGTTCCACGTGTCCGGCTGGCTGGCATCGGCACACAGCAGCTCGGCTTGCAGGCCAATCCGCTGGAGGTTCTGTTCGACCCGTTGCAGTCGCTGGGCATCGGCGTCGATGGCCATCAAGTGGGCCAGCTCAGGCTGTAGCTCGAGGATGTGGCAGGTCTTTCCGCCGGGGGCCGCGCAGGCATCCAGTACCCGCTCGCCCGGTTGGGCATCTAACAAACTGGCGGCCATCTGGGCGGCGCCGTCTTGCACCGAGCTATGGCCTTGCTCAAAGCCCGGCAGCTTACCGACCGGCTGAGCCTTGTGCAGGCGGATGGCTTGGGCAGCACGCTCACACAATGAGGCCTCAATCCCCTGCTCTGCCAGCAACTGCTGATAAGCGCTGGCGCTGTGATGTTGCGCGTTTACCCGCAGCCACATCGGTGCTTGCTGGTTGTTCGCTGCAACAATGTCTTGCCATTGTTCTGGGTAGGCCTGCTGTAGCTGCTTACGCAGCCAGCTTGGGTGGCAATCTTGCAGCTTGTCGTTCTGCTTAAGGGCCGCTACTAACTCATCTTGCTGGCGCTGGGCGCTGCGTAGCACGCCATTAATCAGCTTCTTGAGGTGAGCAAACTTCAGGTCGCGGGTAGCTTCAACGGTTTCTGATAACGCAGCATGGGCCGGAATGCGCATGTAGAAAAGCTGGTACACGCCAACGATCAACAGGAAGTGGGCGCTGCGCGATTTGCCGGTGAGGGGGCGCTCCATCAGCTGTTGGATCACCCACTCCAGGCGCGGTAGCCAGCGTAGTACACCGAAGCAGATCTCTTGCGCCAAGCCATGGTCTTTGGCTTCGACCTGACCGAGCAGCCGCGGCAACACGGCACTTAGCGATTGGCCTTGATCAACCACCTGAAACAGGGCTGATGCCGCCGCGGCGCGCGGGCTGAGCTGACGTGGCTTACTCGCCATCGGCTAGCTCCAGTTGCGTGCCCGGGGTGAACCATTCTTTACGGGCGTTAAGCAGATCGGCGGCCGCCATCGCCTTCTTGCCGGGGATCTGCAGGCTTTCCAAGCGCAGCGCGTGCTGGCCGGTGGCAACGATGATGCCCTGTTTGTCGGCACTGATAATGGTGCCGGGGGCTGCGTCGCCTTGATACTCCGCCACGCTGCTTTGCCACAGCTTGACGTTCTGGCCTTGTAGGGTGAAGTAGCTCACCGGCCACGGATTAAAGGCGCGTACGCAACGTTCGATAAATGCAGCGTCGTGGCGCCAGTCGATGCGCGCTTCCTGTTTGCTAAGCTTTTTGGCGTAGTTGGCTTGCTCATCGTCTTGCTTAACCGCTTGGATGCTGCCGTCGCTGATACCTTCAAGGGCTTTGAGTAGCGCGACCGGACCGGTTTCAGCCAGTTTTTCATAGAGGCTGGCGCTGGTGTCGCTGCTCTCGATGGGTAGGCTGTCTAGGAGTAGCATATCGCCGGTATCTAGGCCTTCATCCATCTGCATGATGGTGACGCCGGTATCTCTGTCGCCCGCCCAGATAGAACGTTGAATGGGCGCAGCCCCGCGCCAGCGCGGCAGTAGCGAGCCATGCACGTTGATACAGCCCAAGCGCGGCGTGTCCAGCACCGTTTTAGGTAGCAGCAGGCCGTAGGCCACCACCACCATCAGATCGGCATTCAGCGCGGCCAGCTCATCTTTGGCTTCCTGAGATTTAAAGTTCTCGGGTTGGTACACCGGTACATTGGCATCGACTGCAAGTTGCTTAACCGGGCTGGCTTGGAGCTTTTTACCGCGACCAGCCGGGCGGTCTGGTTGGCTGTAGACAGCGATGACGTCGTGGTCTGAGTCGAGCAGGGCCTGCAGGTGGCGAGCAGCGAAATCCGGAGTACCGGCAAAAATAATTCGCAATGGGGTCACGATGTTCTCCAGATTAGGCGCGTTTGCTGCGGCGGGCAAGCTTCTCAAGTTTGGCGCGAACCCGCTGGCGCTTGAGTGGGCTCAGATAATCGATAAACAGTTTGCCTTCGAGGTGATCGAGTTCGTGCTGAATGCAGATTGCCAGTAGGCCATCGGCGTCAAGTGACTGCTCGTTTCCATCGGCGTCGAGGTAGTTCACGGTCACTTGCTGAGCGCGCTCAACTTGGGCACGGTACTCGGGGACTGACAGGCAGCCCTCTTCGTTGAGCTCAACCCCATCTTTGGCGACGATGGTTGGGTTGACCAATGCCAGACGTTGGTCGCGTGTTTCACTCACATCGATAACCACGATGCGTTGGTGAATGTTGACCTGTGTCGCAGCCAGCCCTACTCCTTCCTCGGCATACATTGTTTCGAACATATTTTCGATAGTAATTTTCGTATTATCGTCAATACTTTTAACAGGTTGCGCAATAGTTCTCAGACGTTCATCGGGAAAGCGCAGTACTTCAAGGACGGCCATAGCTAATGTTTTTTGCTCGATATAGATAAGAATTGGGTAATTTTAGTCATTTATTAAGCCGAATTACAGCCTTGATAGGCAATGGGCAAGGATTGCACATGAAAACAGTCGTATTGGCACTGGTATGTCTGCTGAGCGCAGTGAGCGCATGGGCCGATCAGTTGACCTTAAAGCCGGATTTCCCCGACCGCTATGTGGTGAAAAAGGGCGACACCCTATGGGATATCTCGACGCTCTATCTTAACTCCCCATGGAAGTGGCCGCGGCTGTGGCAACATAACCCGCAAATCGACAACCCCCATTTGATCTACCCCGGCGATGTGCTCACGCTGACCTTTATCGATGGCGAGCCGCGTTTGGTGCGCAAACCGATGCTGCACATGTCGCCCACCTCGCGACTCAAGCCCAAGGAGCAGCCGATTCCCACGCTGCCACTGTCAGTGCTTGCGCCGTTCTTAAGTCGCGACCATGTGATTGATAGCGACTTGCTGGAAGGCCTGCCCTATGTGCTGGGCGACAATGATGCCCAGACCCGCATCGCCATTGGCCGCCCGGTGTATGCGCGCGGTGAGGTCGAGCTGCAGCGTTACTATGGGGTGTATCGGGTTGGCGAGCCCTATGTTGACCCAGAAAGCGCTGAGGTGCTCGGCCATGCGGTGACGTTTTTGGCGATCGGCCAGGTGGTAGCTGCCCACCATGATCAGATCAGCGAGTTTCGGGTGATCGATATCCGCCAGGAGATGCGCCAGGGCGATATCTTGCTGCCTCTGCCGGAGCAGGACCAGCTACCCGTTTACTTTAGCCCACGCCAGAAAGACCTCAGCAGCGATGGCTTGATTGTGGCCTCGGCCAACGACAACTCGGTGTTTAGCCGCTACGACGTGGTACTCATCAACAAAGGGGCACGCGACAGTATTGAGGCCGGAGACATGTTCTCGATAGCCCAACCGGGCAAGTTGATTGTCGATAAACCCGCACGCAAGAGCTATCAGCAGTCGGCGAATGCGTTCGATAGGTTGTTCAATGACGACCAGCAGCTGGTCGCCCTACCCCGCGAAAAGGTTGGAGAGCTGATGGTGTTTAAGGTCTACGACAAGCTAAGCTTTGCGATTATCACGGAGAGCAAGATCATCATGTATCCGCAGTTTTTGGTCGAGAGCCTATAAGTGAGCAAGTGGCTGAGCGTTGAGCAAGGCCTGATTCTGGACAGCATCCCACGTTTGGGATGCGCCACCCTGCAACGCGTGCTCGATGGCCGCCCGCCCCAGTACTTGTTCGAGGCCGATGATGCGGCGCTAGCTGAGCTTGGGATGAGCGATAAACAGCGCCGAGCCCTGCAAAACCCACCGATGGCGCGGATTGAACGCTGCCTTGAGTGGCTCGAAGCCCCCGAACACCATCTCTACAGCTGCTTTGACAGCGACTACCCCGAGCCCTTAAAGCACATCGCCAGCCCGCCGCTGCTGCTCTTTGCCAAGGGCCAGCCCGAGTTAATGACGCGCCCACAACTTGCCATAGTGGGAAGCCGTCATGCCAGCTGGAGCGGCCAAAAACAAGCAGAGCGCTTTGCCAGCGAGCTGGCCCAGCAAGGGCTGACCATCACCAGCGGCTTGGCCTTGGGGATTGATGCAGCGGCGCATCTGGGGGCGCTTAACGCCCGGCCCGATGGCACTATCGCAGTGGTCGCCACTGGGCTGGATTTGGTCTATCCCAAGCGCCACTTAAAACTGGCCCATCGGATTGCTGAACAGGGGTTGATTCTGAGTGAGTTTTGGCCGGGGGTATCGGCCAAGGCGCAGCACTTTCCACGGCGCAACCGGATTATCAGTGGGCTAAGCTTGGGCGTATTGGTGGTGGAGGCTAGTTTGCCCAGCGGCTCACTGCTGTCCGCCAACTATGCGGCCGAGCAAGGGCGTGAGGTATTCGCCATTCCGGGCTCGATTGATGATCCGCTGCGTGCCGGCTGTCATAAGCTTATTCAGGAAGGAGCCAAACTGGCGGCTGATCCGGTCGATATAGTGGAAGAGCTGCTGGATTTTTCACCAATCGAGGAGGAAGTAGCAACAAACCCGGATCTGGAAGAAAACAAAGCATTGCCAAATGCAGGTTTGTTAGATAGCGTTGGATATGAGGTTACACCTATCGATCAGGTGGTAGCCCATAGTCAACGCCCTGTTGATGAGGTTCTGGCTCAATTGGTTGAGTTAGAAATACGAGGTGTAGTGGCCGCAGTGCCAGGTGGTTACGTCAGACTGAGGAGGAACTAACATGTTTGATATCCTCATGTATCTATTTGAAACCTACATCCATAGCGATGTGGAGTTGATGATGGATCACGATGAGCTTACAGAGGAGCTAAGTCGCGCTGGTTTCCACAAGGAAGAGATATACAAAGCTCTGGATTGGTTGGAAAAGTTAGCTGCCCTTCAGGACAGCGATACACAACCCTACCTCAATCCCTCTGAACGCCCTTCATTGCGCGTTTATACCGAGCAAGAGATGGCGCGTATCGATGTAAGCTGTCGCGGTTTTATTCTGTTCTTAGAACAGATGCAGGTGTTGAACGCCGAAACCCGAGAAATGGTGATCGATCGTGTGATGGAGCTCGACGGCCCTGAGCTGGAGCTGGAAGACCTGAAATGGGTCATCCTGATGGTGTTGTTCAATGTTCCCGGCAGTGAGAACGCCTACCAGCAAATGGAAGAGCTGTTGTTCGATTTAGGCGACGGCGCCGTTCACTAAGCATATCGCTTAGCCCACATAAAGCCGATTAGGCTTACGTGATGCGTTAGATTCGCCGGGATCCCCGGCGAGCAGGTTCGTTTCACCTAGTTTCCAGCCAGGGTCGGCGTTACACTTAGCCCATTCAAGCTGGGAGTTGGCCATGTCTAAAATTGACCCGAAGTTGTTTTCAGCCCACGAGCATGCCCTCGAGAAGGCCTATCAGGTCTGCCCGAAATGTGGCGGCGAACTGGTGCATCGGCAGAGTAAAGCCGGTCCCTTCCTAGGGTGTAGCCAGTACCCAAGTTGCGATTACAAGCGCTCGCTGCACTCCAACGACCATTCCTTGGAAAAACGTCTGCCCGGCACCGAGTGCCCGGAATGCGGTGAGGAGATGATGCTGCGCCAAGGCCGCTATGGCATGTTTATCGGCTGCAGCAACTTCCCTGAATGCCAGCATATCGAGTCTGCCCAGCCCAAAACCGAAGAGACCAAGGACATTCGGTGCCCCTCCTGCAGCAAAGGATCTATCGTGGCGCGCCAGTCACGTTATGGTAAAACCTTCTACGCCTGCGATGCCTACCCCAAATGTCGCTATGCGGTGAACGACAAACCACGCGCAGAAACCTGCCCGGATTGTGGCTGGGAGTTGCTGGTGGAAAAACAGTATGCGGCTGGCATGTTTAAGATCTGTCCGCAGAAAAGTTGTAACTATAAAGAAAAAATCGACGACTGATTTTGGCGGGTGCAGTCCAGCATCCGCTCTTCCTCTGTTAACACACATCATTTGAGTGTCATCTGCCCATAGCTGTACAAACTATGCACAGCTATGGCTTGGCGGCGACTTGTCAAAAATGGCTGATGTCACAGCTCCGCAACAATGGTTAAGAAGTTAATGATCTCGGTCAATCGCTGGTTATTAAAAATTGACCTTTGGTTATTTAACGGTATAAATATCGCCCTAATGGAATATTACTAGAGGATCAGATTGGAATTGATTCATAACGCAACATGAATATTTGAGGGCAACAATGTTCTGGATCCACTTACTTTTACTGCTGACCGTGATTTTTGTCGGTATTCGCTACGGCGGTATCGCGTTCGGTCTGCTTGGCGGCTTGGGCGTATCTGTCATGACCTTTGTGTTTGGCATTACTCCTGGTCAGCCTCCTATCGGCGTAATGCTGATCATCTTGGCGGTAGTTGCTGCCTCAGCAACCCTTGAAGCCACCGGCGGCTTGAAGCTGCTGGTACGTTTTGCAGAGCGTCTGCTGCGTAAACACCCTGAGCACATCGTCTACCTTGGCCCACTGTGTACCTACACCCTGACCGTTCTAGTGGGTACTGGTCACTCGGTGTACCCGCTGCTGCCAGTTATCTACGACGTATCTTACAAAAAAGGTATCCGTCCTGAGCGCCCAATGGCGATGGCCACGGTTGCCTCGCAGATGGGTATTACTGCTAGCCCAATCGCGGCTGCTGCTGCGGTGGTTATGGCCACTGCGGTAGATAACAACCTGGACATCAACCTGATTAACGTATTAATGGTTACCATCCCAGCAACCCTGGGGGGCCTGTTGATCGGTTGTACCTGGAGCTTGAAGCGCGGTAAAGATCTGGACAAAGACCCAGAGTTCCAAGCGCGTCTACAAGATGAAGAGTTCCGCAACAGCCTGGTAGATCCAGAGCAAGAAGGCAACGCACAAGACAACGCCAAGCAAGAGCAAACCGCTAAGCGTGGCCTGAGCGTATTCCTACTGGGTATTCTGTCGGTGGTTATCCTAGCCCTGTTCAGCAAGCAATTGCTGCCAGAAGGCGTAGGCATGTCGGTAGCAATTCAGTTCATGATGCTATCTGTGGGTGCGGTTATCCTGCTGGCGACCAACATCTCGCCAAAGCGTATCGTTAGCTCGAACGTGTTTACTGCTGGTATGAGCGCGGTGATTACCATCTTCGGTATCGCCTGGTTCTCTGACACCATCATCGGTCACCACAAGCCCTACATCATTGAGATGGTAAGCGGTATGGTGAACGTATACCCATGGACCTTTGCCATCGCCATGTTCGTGATTTCAGCCTTCCTGAAATCGCAGGCTGCAGCGTTGACCGTGGCGCTGCCACTGGGCTTTGCACTGGGTATCGACCCGGTAGTACTGATTGGTGTGCTACCAGCGTGTTACGCTTACTTCTTCTTCCCATTCTACCCAAGCGATCTGGCAGGCATCAGCTTCGACCGTTCAGGTACTACCCGTATCGGTAAGTACGTACTGAACCACAGCTTCATGCTACCTGGCTTTATCGGTGTAGGTTCGGCGACCGTACTGGGTTACTTCATCTCGATGATGGTTAACTAGTTCAGTATTGGTTTGAAAGCCGTTCGTTAAGAAGAGTGAGGGGAGCGTGATGCTCCCCTTTTTCGTTTTTTTTATCCGCTGCGCTGGCTAGCTGGCGTGCTGCGCCCGCAACTGCTTCGCCGCGGCTACCATGTTCTCCAATGCGGGCAATACCTCTTGCCACTGACGGGTTTTCAGGCCGCAGTCAGGGTTGACCCACAGACGCTCTAGCGGGATATGCTGAGCGGCTTTTTGCATTAGCTCCACCATCCATTCAGTTTTGGGCACGTTGGGGCTGTGGATATCGTACACGCCCGGGCCAATCTGGTTGGGATAGGCGAACTCTTCAAACACTTCCAACAGCTCCATATCCGAGCGTGAGGTTTCGATGGTAATCACATCGGCGTCCATGGCGGCGATGGAGGCGATGATGTCGTTAAACTCCGAGTAACACATGTGAGTGTGGATCTGGGTAGTATCGTTCACGCCGTTGGCGCATAGCTTGAACGCGTCCACTGCCCAATCCAGATACTCCTGCCATTGTGCTTGGCGAAGCGGCAAGCCTTCACGCAGCGCCGCTTCATCGATCTGTATGATGGCGATGCCGGATTGCTCCAAATCCAATACCTCTTGGCGGATTGCTAAGGCCAGTTGCTGACACACCTGACTGCGCGGCAGATCGTCACGCACAAACGACCAGTTAAGCATGGTGACCGGGCCGGTGAGCATCCCTTTCATCGGCTGTTCGGTCTGGCTTTGCGCATAGCGGGTCCACTCGACGGTCATCGGCTCAGGGCGTGATATATCGCCAAAGATAATCGGCGGCTTCACACAACGAGATCCATAGGATTGCACCCAGCCGAGTTGGCTAAAGGCATAGCCGTCGAGCTGCTCACCGAAGTACTCAACCATATCGTTGCGCTCGGCCTCACCATGCACCAATACGTCCAAGCCAAGCTTGTGCTGCTGCTCAACATCATGATTGATCTGCGCTTGCATTGCTTGCTGGTAGTCGTGCTGGTCTATATTGCCTTGCTTAAAGTCCCGGCGTAACTTGCGGATCTCGGCGGTTTGAGGAAACGAGCCGATGGTTGTAGTGGGGAACAGCGGCAGTTTGAGATGCGACTGTTGCTGTTCGCTGCGCAGGGTGTAGCTTTGGTGGCGCTCCAGCATCGCCGGGCTTACGTCACTACAGGCCTGCTTAACTGCGGCGTTGTGCACCCGTGTTGATAAGGTACGCGAGCTTAGTGCGTAGGCGTTGTTCAGCAGGATTTCAGACACGCTGCTACGCCCTTGGTTGAGGGCCTTACCCAGCACTTGCAGCTCTTCGAGTTTTTGCTGGGCGAAGGCCAACCAGCTCAATAGCTCGTCATCGAGTTTTTGCTCCTGAGCCAAGTCGACCGGTACATGCAGTAGCGAGCAGGATGGTGCCAGCCATAAGCGATCGCCTAGGTCATTGGCCAGTGGTTCCAGCCATTCCAGCAGGGCATTCAGATCGCTCTTCCAGATATTGCGCCCATCAATCACCCCTAATGACAACACCTGCTCGCTGGAAAGTTGCGATAGTAGCTTAGGTACTTCGGCCTTAGCGCGCACGGCATCTAAGTGGAAGCCTTCAACCTTAAGTTGTGGCAGCAGGGCTAGGTTGTCTTGCAGCTCACCGAAGTAGCTGGTGAGTAGTAGTTTCGGGCGAGTGTTGCTATCGGTTTGGTAGGCATCCACCAGTGCTTGCTGCCACGCGCTATCTAGCTCTGTCACCAAGATCGGTTCGTCGATCTGTACCCATTCGACGCCGTGTTGTTTTAGCTCTCCCAGAAGCTGTTGGTAGACGCTTAGCAGTTGTGGCAGCAAGGCGAGCTTATCGCTGTCATCTTTGCTCTTGCCCAACCACAAATAGGTCACTGGACCGAGTAGTATCACCTTCTGAGCCACTTGTTGCTGCTTGGCCTGCTCGACTTGAGCAAGTAACTGGGCACTGTTCAGTGAGAACTGGGTGTCAGCGCTAAACTCCGGCACCAGGTAGTGATAGTTGGTATCAAACCACTTGGTCATCTCGGCGGCAGCCAGAGTTGATGAGGCATCGTCCTGCGGCGCCCTACCCCGGGCTGAGCGAAAGTATTGCTGATGCCATTCTCCACCGAGCTTGGTGACGCGCTTAGGCAGATTACCCACCAATAAGCTGGTGTCCAGTACATGGTCGTACAGCGAGAAATCCCCTACCGGGACCAGATCCAAGTCCTGCTGGCGCTGCCAGTTTTGGTTGCGTCGTGTCGCCGCCTCATCGAGTAAGGCGTTGAGGTCTGATTCGCCGCGCCAGTAACGCTCTTGAGCGAATTTTAACTGTCGGGCTTCGCCAATGCGCGGGAAGCCGAGGTTGTGTAAGCGTGCCATGTTAATCCCTTGTCGTATTCGTCAGTTGTGTGCGTTTTGATAGCTTGTTGATGGCAGTCTAGGGCTTTGAAACGATGAAAAATAATGGTAATAATTCAATAAGTAATGAATTTGGTTCATGAGAAATGATTGAGCGACAACACCTGCAAATCGTGAGAGAGATCGACCGCTGCGGCTCATTGACGGAAGCTGCCGATAAGCTTTTTCTGACGCAGTCGGCACTGAGCCATGCGATGAAGAAGCTGCAGCAGCAACTCGGTGTGGCGCTGTGGCACAAACAGGGGCGCAAGTTGCAGTTCACCCCAGCGGGGAAAGAGCTGCTTAAGCTGGCTCGGCGCTTGCTACCCCAGCTGGAGCACAGCGAGCTGCGCCTGCAAGCGATGGGGCGCGGTGAGCAGGGCCAGTTGCGCATCGGTATGGAATGCCACCCCTGCTATCGCTGGTTACTCACCGTGGTGGAGCCATTTTTGGCGCGCTGGCCTAAGGTGGATGTGGATGTTAAACAGCAGTTCCAGTTTGGCGGTATGGCAGGGCTGTTTGCCCACGACATCGACCTATTGGTCACCCCCGACCCGATTGAACGCAAGGGCCTGAGTTTTACCCCGGTATTCCACTATGAGCAGGTGTTGGTGGTGGCCCAGGCGCATCCGCTGGCGGGTCTACCCCATGTAACACCGGCTAAGCTTAATAGTGAGGTGCTGTTTACCTACCCGGTAGAAGAGGCGCGGCTCGATGTGTTCAGCGGGTTCTTATTACCCGCAAACTGTCGCCCGAAACGACATAAGACCATTGAGGACAGCGACATTATGCTGCAGTTAGTGGCGGCGAATCGCGGTGTGGCCAGCCTACCGCGCTGGATGGTCGAGCAAAGTGCCCAGCAGGGGATTGAGGCAGTGCCTTTGGGTGAGCAAGGTTTGTATAAGCAGATCTATCTGGGCATCCGCAGTGAGGATGCCCAGCTAGATTATGTACGCGACTTTATCGAACAAGCCGCGGGTTAGCGGCTTAGGCCTCGACGTCGAGCTCTTTAAGCTTGCGGGTCAGGGTGTTGCGGCCCCAGCCGAGCAGGCGAGCTGCTTCTTGCTTGTGGCCGTGGGTGTGCTCTAACGCGGTGGTCAGCATAATCCGCTCAAAGTCCGGCATGGCTTCGCTAAGAATGTCGCTTTGTCCGGCCAGCAACTGCTGACTCACCCAGGACTTAAGCAGCTGGCGCCAGTTACTCTCGCTGTTTTCTGCCTCGCTTTCCGCTTCGGTTTTACTTAGCTCCGGCGGTAAGTCGTTCGGTAGTACCTCTTGGCCACTGGCCATTACGGTTAGCCAGCGACAGACGTTCTCTAGCTGGCGCACGTTACCCGGCCACGGCAGCTGCATCATAAAACGCTGGGTGTCTTGATGGAGCATCTTGGTTTCAACGTTCAACTCTTTGGCAGCTTGCTCAAGAAAATGCTTGGCTAAGGCGGGAATATCTTCACGGCGCTCGTTCAGCGCCGGTAAGTGAACGCGGATGACGTTGAGGCGATGGAATAAATCTTCACGGAACTCGCCGGCTGCTACCTTTTTCTCAAGATTCTGGTGGGTCGCAGCAATAATCCGCACGTCCACCTGCACCGGACTGTGGCCACCCACCCGATAGAACTGGCCATCAGCAAGCACCCGCAACAAGCGGGTCTGGATATCCAGTGGCATATCGCCGATTTCATCAAGGAACAGGGTGCCGCCATTGGCTTGCTCGAAGCGACCGTGCCGCACGTTTGCGGCGCCGGTAAATGCGCCTTTCTCGTGGCCAAACAGCTCCGACTCAATCAAATCCTTAGGGATGGCCGCCATGTTTAGCGCGATAAAGTTGCTGGTGGCGCGGGGGCTGTGCTTGTGCAAGGCGTGGGCAACCAACTCTTTACCGGTACCGCTTTGGCCGTTGATCAGTACGCTAATCGACGAGCGTGACAGGCGGCCAATGGCGCGAAATACTTCCTGCATCGCTGGCGCTTCACCGATAATCTCTGGGGCATCGGCCTGTTGGCTCTGCTGCTGGTTAGCGCTGCGCTGCTCTTTGGCCACGCTTACTGCGCGGGTGGCCAGCGCCACTGCTTCGTCGATATCGAAGGGCTTGGGCAGGTACTCGAAGGCGCCACGCTGGTAGGCGTTGACCGCGCTGTCCAGATCCGAATGGGCGGTCATAATAATCACCGGCAGATCCGGGTAGCGCCCTTGGATCTGTTCGAGCATGGTCAGTCCGTCGATACCGGGCATGCGGATATCCGAGATAATGACTTCTGGCTGCTCGTAGTCGAGTTGCTGCAGCATCATTTCTGCATCAACGAAACTTACACAGGTATAGCCCGCAGCTTTGAGGGCTTTTTCCAGCACCCAGCGGATCGAGCTATCATCATCTACTATCCAGATACTTGCAGTCATGGTGCATCCTTAGCGTCGCAGCGGCAGGTGAATGGTGAACTCCGTGTGACCGGGCCAACTCGCGCATTCAATCTTGCCTTTGTGCTGATTAATTAGGTTTTGTGCAATCGACAACCCCAGACCGGTGCCGCCTTTACGGCCAGTCACCATGGGGTAGAACAGGGTGTCGAGTAATTCTGTGGGGATCCCCGGGCCGTTATCGGTAATTTTCACCTCGGCGGCCAGTCGGTAGCGCTTTCCTGCAATGGTCACTTGATGGGCAGTACGGGTACTGATGGTGACCTTGCCACCTTCGGTTTTCAGCGCCTGGATGGCATTCTGCGCAATGTTTAAGAAGGCTTGCTGCAGTTGCTCGTGGTCCATCTCAAAGTCAGGAATACTGGGGTCGTAGTCGCGTTCTATTTCTATGTTGGCCGGAAGATCCAAGGTGAGCAGCTGGCGCACCTTCTCCAATGCCGAGTGCACGTTGTGCATCTCATGCTGGCCGGGGCGCTGTGGCCCAAGTAGCCGGTCTACCAGATTACGCAGGCGATCGGCTTGCTCAATGATGATGCCGGTAAACTCGCGAAGCTCTGGATTAACCAGCTCCTTTTCCAGCAGCTGGGCGGCGCCGCGCAAACCACCTAAGGGGTTTTTGATCTCGTGGGCCAGACCACGCACCAACTCCTTTGCTGCCTGCTGTTGGGCGTGTTGGTAGAGCTCTTGGGAGATCTTTTTTTGCTGACCAATGGCGCGTAGCTCCAGCAAGATCTGCAGTTCATTGTTTTGGCTGGGGACGGGGGTGGCAGACAGCTCGACCAAGGCGTGGCGCTGATCAAACACCAAGGTGACTTCGTTGTCGGTGAAGCTTTGACCGGATTGCAGTACGGTACTGATTTTACTCAAGTCCAGCGAGCTATGGGTAATGTGCTCCTGCAGCAAGGTGTGCTCTAAGGGATTGGCGCTTTGACCGAGCAGGTGTTCCGCAGAGGCGTTGACATAGCAAATCTGAAATTGGGTATCGAGCAAGATGATAGCGGTGATCTGGCTATCCAGAACCAAACGCTCTTGAATCGTCATAGACGTTACTCTCCTCCTAAGATGCCCCAATTTGGTGCAGCTGCACTTAGTTTAACCACTTTAACGGAGAGTCTGCAATCAGCCTCCCCCGAGAGGTGCAATAACAGGGCGTTGTTGCGTAGCTCGGTGCATGTACACGGTGATGGCTTGAGACGATGCAATTTTCTTGCCCGTTGTATCAACCAGCTCTACCGCTAGTAAATGCTCGCCTCGCTCAACATTGGTGAGGCGGAACTGTCCATTTTCATGCAGTCGCCCTTGGGGATCCCCATTGAGGAGCAAGCGATAGCGTAAGCTCGAGGGAGCGGGAGGATTGGTGGTGGCGCGCACAATAATAGTGCCTTGGTTATCGCGGAGTGTTTGCTGATCTTGCGGTTGAACAATGCTGACTTGATATTGCACTATTGTGGCAGCATCACTGCCGGTTGGGGGGCGTGGCACCGCAATGGGGCCTTCGCTGATCGGCGGGGTGACATCTACGTCGATTTGCGTAGCGCCCTCTCTGGGCTGATCGCTGTAGTGCAGGTTGCCCTGTTCATCGGTCCATTGATACACGGTATCAGCGGCAGCACTTAAGATAAGCAATAGCCCCATTGATACGATGGTTCGCAACATAGCAGTCCCTGCCGGATAGTCTCAGATAACTTTACGTTGGAAGAATCGCCCACAAAAGGCAATAAAAAACCCGCCATATGGCGGGTTTTTTGAAGCTTCGCTGATAAATCGGCGATTAAACGCTGTAGTACATTTCGAACTCAACTGGGTGAGTGGTCATGTTAAGGCGCTCAACTTCTGCTTTCTTCAGCTCGATGTAAGCATCGATTGAATCGTCAGAGAATACACCACCTTCGGTCAGGAAGGCGCGGTCTGCGTCTAGTGCAGCCAGGGCTTCTTCGAAAGAAGCAGCAACTTGTGGGATCTCAGCCGCTTCTTCAGCAGGCAGGTCGTACAAGTCTTTGTCCATGGCATCGCCAGGGTGGATCTTGTTCTTAATACCGTCAAGGCCAGCCATCAGCATTGAAGCAAAGGCCAGGTATGGGTTCGCAGTTGGATCTGGGAAGCGAACTTCGATACGGCGTGCTTTAGGCGATGGTACCACTGGGATACGGATAGAAGCAGAACGGTTACGGGCAGAGTAAGCCAGCATTACTGGAGCTTCGAAGCCAGGAACCAGACGCTTGTAAGAGTTGGTAGAAGCGTTAGCGAAAGCGTTGATGGCTTTAGCGTGCTTGATGATACCGCCGATGTAGAACAGAGCAGTTTCAGACAGGCCGCCGTAAAGGTCGCCAGCAAACAGGTTAACGCCGTCTTTAGCCAGAGACTGGTGACAGTGCATACCGCTACCGTTATCGCCAACTACTGGCTTAGGCATAAAGGTCGCAGACTTGCCGTAAGCGTGAGCAACGTTGTGAACAACGTACTTGTAGATTTGGATTTCGTCAGCTTTTTCAACGATAGAGTTGAACAAACAAGCGATTTCGTTCTGACCAGCAGTTGCCACTTCGTGGTGGTGAGCTTCAACAGTTAGGCCCATCTCTTCCATAACCAGACACATTGCTGAACGCAGGTCTTGTGAAGAGTCAACAGGTGCTACTGGGAAGTAACCGCCTTTAACGCCTGGACGGTGACCGGTGTTACCTTCTTCGTAAGGCTTGTCAGAGTTCCAAGATGCTTCTTCAGCATCGATTTTGTACATAGAACCAGACATGTCAGTCTTGAACTTAACATCGTCAAACAGGAAGAACTCTGGCTCTGGGCCGAAGAATACTTCGTCAGCGATGCCGGTAGAGCGCATGTACTCTTGAGCGCGCTTAGCAACAGAGCGAGGGTCACGGTCGTAACCTTGCATGGTTGCTGGCTCTAGAATGTCACAACGGATGTTAAGAGTTGCTTCTTCAGTGAATGGGTCCAGAACCGCAGTAGCTGCGTCAGGCATCAGAATCATGTCTGATTCGTTAATACCTTTCCAACCAGCGATAGAAGAACCGTCGAACATTTTACCTTCAGAGAAGAAATCTTCGTCGATTTGGTGATGCGGGATCGATACGTGCTGCTCTTTACCTTTAGTATCGGTGAAACGCAGATCAACAAACTTAACTTCCTGCTCTTTAATAAGTGCTAAAACTTCAGCTGACATGTTTTAAACCTCCAGTGTCATCAAAATAGATGGCTCGAACTCAATTATTCTGTAATAGCTAACAAGGTGCTTGGCATAAGCAAGCTAAAAACATGCCACCTTTTATTACTCTGATTTTATTGAGATTGTCGAGCCAGATGTCCAATTTAGTGCAGTCGAGCGCACCAATTTGGAAAGCTTATGCACTCTAATGGTGCAATGCGATTGGGCGCTGCGCAAATATGATACTCGAAATAAGTATTAGAAAAATAGTGCTGCTTTTACTGAACAAAAAAAGCGTGGTACTTACTGCTAGCGGCTTGTGCCCAAGGTGGGTTTTCTGCCCCTCGCGGGCTTGCTGACAAAAATCGCTTAAAAAGAAGACGTTGATCACAATTGCCGCTATACTCCGCCCTCAATAATGCACCGTGTCCGTCACGGTAGAAACCAGCGGGGCCCTGCATTGGGGTAGCCCATCATATTTAGGCGAACAATTTATGTCTGTCCAACTAGAGAAACTGCGCAACATTGCGATTATTGCGCACGTTGACCACGGTAAAACCACCCTGGTAGACAAACTACTGCAACAATCCGGCACCTTGGAAACCCGCGGTGATGCCGAAGAGCGGGTGATGGATTCCAATGATCTGGAAAAAGAACGTGGTATTACCATTCTGGCGAAGAACACCGCCATCGAGTGGAACGACTACCACATTAATATCGTAGATACTCCGGGACACGCTGACTTCGGTGGTGAAGTAGAGCGGGTTCTGTCGATGGTGGATTCGGTTCTGCTGCTGGTGGATGCCCAAGAAGGCCCAATGCCGCAAACCCGTTTCGTAACCCAAAAAGCCTTTGCTCAGGGTCTGAAGCCGATCCTGGTTATCAACAAGATCGATAAACCGGGTGCTCGCCCTGATTGGGTAATGGACCAAGTCTTCGACCTGTTCGACAACCTGGGTGCGACCGACGAGCAGTTGGACTTCCAAGTGGTTTATGCCTCAGCTCTAAATGGCTGGGCCAGCATGGACGAAAGCGAGCAGGGCGAGAACATGGAGCCGCTGTTCCAAGCTATCGTTGATAACGTTGCTGCACCTGATGCCGATCCAGAAGGCGAGTTCCAGATGCAGATCTCGCAGCTGGACTACAACTCATACGTAGGCGTTATCGGTGTTGGCCGTGTGACCCGTGGTAGCGTGAAGACTAACCAGCAGGTAACTGTGGTGGGTGCCGACGGTAAAACCCGTAACGGTAAAGTCGGTCAGGTTCTGGGTTACTTAGGCCTTGAGCGTCACGAAACCGATCAAGCACACGCGGGTGATATCATCGCGATTACCGGTCTGGGTGAGCTGAAGATCTCTGACACCATCTGTAGTCAAAACGCCGTTGAAGCGCTGCCTCCACTGACTGTGGACGAGCCAACGGTGACCATGACCTTCCAAGTGAACACCTCTCCGTTCGCCGGTAAAGAAGGTAAGTTCGTAACCTCGCGTAACATCCTGGAGCGTCTGCAACAGGAACTGGTACACAACGTAGCGCTGCGCGTTGAAGAGACCGATGATCCGGATAAGTTCCGCGTATCTGGTCGTGGTGAACTGCACCTAGGTATCTTGATCGAGAACATGCGTCGTGAAGGTTTCGAGATCGCGGTATCGCGCCCTGAGGTAATCCTGCGTGAAGTGGACGGTCAACTGGAAGAACCTTACGAGACCGTGACCATCGACGTGGAAGAAGAGAACCAAGGTAGCGTGATGGAGCAGATCGGTCTGCGTAAAGGCGAGCTGACCGACATGGCGCCAGACGGTAAAGGCCGTATCCGTATGGACTTTATGGTACCTAGCCGTGGTCTGATTGGTTTCCAAACCGAGTTTATGACGCTGACCTCTGGTACTGGTCTGCTATACCACACCTTCGATCACTACGGCCCACACAAGGGCGGTACCATCGGCCAGCGTAACAACGGTGTGCTGATCTCCAACGGTGCAGGTAAAGCCTTGACCAATGCCCTATTTAACCTACAAGAGCGCGGTCGCCTGTTCATTGGCCACGGTGTTGAGGTATATGAAGGCATGGTGATCGGTATCCACAGCCGTGATAACGATCTGACCGTGAACCCGCTTAAAGGTAAGCAGCTGACTAACGTACGTGCTGCCGGTACCGACGAAGCGCAGGTTCTGACTCCGCCGATCCTGATGACTCTGGAACAAGCGCTGGAATTCATCGATGATGATGAGCTGGTGGAAGTGACCCCAGAGAACATCCGTATTCGTAAGAAGCACCTGACCGAAGCGGATCGTAAGCGCGCCTCTCGCCCAGCTAAATAAAGCTTGGAAAAGCGTCGCACATAGAAAAGGCAGCCTCGGCTGCCTTTTTAGGTTTTGGCTTCAATCCTTTATACAGGTTGTTCGCGCAGCCGGCCCTCGGCAATCTTCTGCGCTTCCTGACGCACACAATCGCGCAGGGCATTCACCCCACTTTCAGCGCGCCAGATAAACGATAGTGGCCGCTCCATATTCAGCGGTGGTACTTTTAGTGGTACCAGCTTACCTGCAGCGATCTCGCCGCTCACGTCTTGGTAAGGCAGGCAGGTCAGGTAGTCGCCGGCGCTAACCAAGCGCTTAATCAGCTTAACGCTGTCGTACTCACGCCAGATATCCAGATCATCGATATGGCCGTGTAGGGCGCTCTCAAAGATCTTACGCACCCCCGAGCCGGATTCACGTAACACCCATTTGGCCTGTTCCAATTGGTTAAGACTGATCCGCTTAAAGCGGGTATAAGGGTGTTCCGGCCCAGCCACAATGGTGAGGTAGTCGCGGCACCAGACTTCTTGATGGATGCGGTTGTCGTTGCACTGGCCCTCGATAACCCCCAAGTCATATTGATAGTTGCGTATCCCCTCGATTACTTGCTCGGTGTTGCGGGTATCCATGTTCACCCGTACCTCTGGGTATTCCCGGTCGATATTGCTGATCACTTCTGGGAACAGGTGCTCGGCGGCGGTTAGGCTCACCCCGATATTGATGGCGCCGCTGATGCATTGCTGCTGAGCAAAGCCGAACTCGATCTGCCGTGAGTTAAACAAGATGCTTTCGGCGCGCGGACGCAGCCACAGGCCCCAACTGGTTAGGCTCACGCCCTTGGAGTGGCGCTCGAACAACTTGTGCCCCAGTGAGCGCTCTAACTGGTTGAGCGCCATGCTGGCAGCCGATTGGGTCATTGCCAGCGATTCTGCCGCCTGGCTAACGTTACCCGAGAGGGCTGTTGCTTCAAATACCGCAAGTTGCTTTAACGAAAAACGCATAGTAATGGGGCCTGATAGTCGATTTTCGATGATTCAGTACAATTTACGAGCGAGTATCGCACATTTGCCATCAGAGAAATTGATACCAGATCAAAGCAAAATGAATTGTTAAATTAAGATAATTCCAAGTAACATCTGGCGAAAATTTGATATGACAACATTTATTGCTGCTGTTTTGCTGAGTCCAGCATCCCGATGCCCATCGGGGAATTTTAAGTAGAGAGAGACAGTGTTAGATACGATCTTAGTTCGCGACATCATGGCGCGGGCTTCTGTATGTCTGCCATCCGATGTGTCACTAGGCGAAGCCCTGGAGACCTTGGAGCAGGCGCAACAGGAGTGTGCCCCAGTAGTGAACAGCGATGGAGAGCTGCTCGGTATTTTTTCTTTGCAAAACTGGCTGGTAGAGCTTTGGTGTCAGGACTACACCCCGCTCGCCAACGACCTCAAGGTGACTGAGCTGATGAGCAGTGACTTTGAAAGCACCAAACCTGGTGACAGCGTGCTGCAACTAGCTGAATTTATGAGCATTGCGCACGAACAAGTCTATCCAGTGACCAGCGACGGCATGCTCACCGCTACGGCAGCAGCACTGCTACCGCTGCGCGAGCGAGCCAGACGCAGCGCCACATCCCGACCCGCCAAGGTGATGGTTGTGGAGCACGGCAAGTTGATGGGCGAGATCACCCGTCAGCAAGTGGTTGCGCTGTTGCGGGATAAATTAAATTGATAGGACAGTGAAAACTGGCCACCTTCATACGTCGTGACTCGGCCTGGTGAGCATACCGCCGCCAGAATCGCTGTGTTTCGGCGCCTGATGAGCGCAAGTTCACGGGCATTCTTGTTTAACTTTTACTAATAGTTGGTTGAAAAATAATGGAACAGCTGTTGCACGTTTCAGCGTTTAATCATTTCTTCCTGGCGATGAGCATCGTCATCACCATGGTACTGGTGTCCCGTGCTGTGGTAGCCGGTACTAAGTACTCGTCGTTGTTGTTAATTGTGGTATTCGGCCTAGCCATGGGCTCGCTGCTGGTCCACAGTGGCATGGCTGGACCGGGCCTGGCTGAGTTCCCAGCAATCTTGCTGGTGGGCCAGACTACCGTGATCGCCCTGATTGCCTCGTTCTTCGTGGGCGGTCAGGAGATCAACCGCCTGCTGTCGAAAAAACAGCATAGCGATGACCACTTTGTACCTTCGCAAGAAGAAGCCATTGTCGGTACCAGCAGTACTCAGCTGGTATACATCATCCGCGCCTTCTTCCTGCTAATCGGTATCGAAGCCACTTACGTGCTGCTCTCTGGCCGTGCGCTTAACTTCCCATTGGGTGACTCTTACCTGCTGTTGGCCTACATCAGCCTGGTAGTGGCGATCATCTTCATCGATAACAAGGCGAAGTTTGCCAGCAAGCAGGTGTATATCCGCAAAGGTCTGGCTGAGATTGTCGCGATTGTATTGGTGCTGAAGGCCTCGCTGTTCTTGTCGTCGATGGTAGAGTCGGTGATTGCACTGCCGCAGATCTTCTTTGCGATGATCCTCTCATCGGGCTTGGGCGCATTGATGCCTAAGTGGAAGCTGGGTCCGACTATGAACGCGCTGCTGTTCGCCGGTATCCCAGTGGTGCTGGCTGCCAGCTTCTTGGTGGGTGGCTCGCACATGATTGAAGCATTCAGCCTACCGGGTCTGCAAAGCGTGATGCTGTTTGGCTTCTCGGGTCAGATCTTCTGGATGTTCGGCGGTCTGGCACTGCTTATCTTCCTGGGCCAAGCGAACCACGTACGTAACTTGGCGCCGGGTATGGCGGGTGGTCTGTCTCACTCGGGTCTGACCGGTGCGTGTAACGCCGGTGACTTCGGTGCCACCGCGGCATCGCGTGCGCCAATCATGATTAACGTACCGTTTATCGGCCACATCTTCGTATTTACCATCTTGGCGGCGAGCGCTGAGCGCGGCAGCATTATGCTGCAATGGACCTTACCGCTTATCGCGGCAGGTATTGCTTTTGTTGCGCTTGCTCTTAAAACCTTGCGCGGTGCTAACGGTGAAGCAGCTACTGAAGTAAAAGGCCTGATGCAGTTCTCGCTGGGTTGGCAGATCATTGCAGTGTTCGGTAGCTTCACCGCGCTGAACGTTGCAGGTATGTCGCTGGATCACGTATCCATGTCGGCGTCTTCGGCAATGTCGCACTTCGGTCTGTTTGCCGCTATCCAGAACGGTATGTTCGGTGACAGTGCTGCAAGCCTGATTACCTTCACCTTCGCGATGACCTTCCTGGTTCACCCGCTGGTATTCGGTCTGTTTGGCCGCGCCACCGAGAACCAAGGTCGTATGGCTGAGAAAGTGGTATTTGGCCTGGCGGCAATCGGTTTGACCGGTGTGCTGTACTCGCTGTTTACCATCTAAGCTTAACTATCGTAGATAGTGCTAAGCCAAGCCTTCGGGCTTGGCTTTTTTGCATCTGCAGCGCGGCCTAAGCACTCAGATTCTGCGAATCACGTCCACTAGTCCGATAGCAATGCTTACCCGCTCGCTTCGCTTCATAGAGCGCATCGTCGGCTTGGATGAGCAGGCGGTCTATGTCCTTGCGCTTCTCATCGCAACACAGGCCCATACTAATGTTGATGGTAATGTTTGTGTCGCCCACGGCCAGCGGTTGCTTGGCTAGATGGGCGAGCAGGGATTGCGCTAACGCACAAGCATGTTGGATGTCTGGGCAGGGCCATATCATCGCAAACTCATCGCCACCCATACGGGCAAACAAGGCATCGTCGGGCTGTTGCTGTTTGAACTCATTGGCGATATGGCATAAGGCTTGATCGCCAATTGGGTGTCCGTAGTTGTCGTTGATCTGTTTGAAATCGTCGATGTCGAACATCAGTACCGCGATAGGACTATGCTGTTGGCGCATCGGTTCAAACTGACGCTCCAAGGCTCGCCGATTGAGGATGCCGGTCAGCTCATCGGTATTCGCCATGGCGAACAAGCGAGACTGGTAGTGGTGAATATCTCTGATAAACAGATGACCGGTGATGGCCAGTAATACACAGCTGGTGATGAATACACTGACTAGCATCTCATTTTGTTCTTCTGAGCTAAGTATCACCATACTGCGACCTTGATAGCTAAACACGATCAACGCGAAGCACAGCGCAAGCAGCATGACTAACCAGCGGGTGAGTTGTTGTGGCTTGGGCCAAAACAAAAAGGCCACCGGAAAGGTGATTAGCAAATGCCAGTAAACCCCTGAGCCCATACCGAAGATGTAGGTAGAAGTCAGGGTGATATCGAGGCTGAATATGGTGAAAATCCACAACTTGGCAAATTCGTGCCAGCGCAGGTGATTCCAAAGCAGGGCGGTGAAATAGGCGAGCGCCAACATCCCTAGATAGACCGAGATAAACAGGGGGCTGATGTCGAAACTGAGCGCCTGAAAGATGCCATTAATCGTTGTCAGTGGCACAGCCCAAAGCGCCAACAAGTTTACGATGCGGGTTGGATACTGGTCTTCGTGCGCTTGTTGCGTCGTGCCGATGGCTAAGATGCGTTCAACGTGGGCTAACAGAAACAATCCTTGCTGGCTTAGCAGTTATGTTAACTAGTGTAGACCTTGGTTAATGCTCTCATAGCAATGCGATAAACTGGTAGGCTGGCGTTTCATAAGGATGGGCACTCAGCAGTGCTTGCTCGACAGCATCTTTGAGGGCGGCTTCGAGTACTAACTCCACTTTAAATTCGGTGAGCACTTCCACTTTGCCTTGTTGGCCAATGAAGGCATCAGCGCCAGCCAGTGGACGAAACTGTCCGCGACCTTCGGTAACCCAGCAGCAACTGTCGTAGTTGCCAATGCGACCGGCACCGGCGGCGAATACCGCCTGCTTAGTCGCCTCAAGATGGGATTCGGGAACAAAGAACTCAAGTTTGATCATGGGGGCTCCTAAAGTAGCGGGCTAATCAGGTGAACAAAGTTCTCGGTGATGCGCCGGTGTAAGGGCCGCTTACGCCAACGCAACAGCTCAACCAACTCGCTACGTGCGCGGTAGCTCTGGATAATCCGGCACAGATCGGCGCAGTACTCTTGATCGTCGATGATGCTAGTCACCTCAAAATTGAGGGTGAAGCTGCGCATATCCAGGTTGACCGTGCCAACCAGCGCGACACTGTTGTCGATCAGCAGGCTCTTGGTATGCAGTAGCCCATCATTAAATTGATAGATCTTCACCCCCGCTTCCAACAGTTCCTGATAGAAGGAGTGGCTGGCATAGCGCACTAAGCGAGAGTCGTTACGCTTGGGCAGGATCAGTTGCACATCCACCCCACGCAGCGCGGCGCTGACCAGTGCGGTGTGCAGGCTTTCGTCGGGCACAAAATACGGCGTTGTAAGGATGATCTGGCTGCGCGCCACATAGATGGAAGTGAGCAGCAGGCGCAGGATATGTTCACCGAAGATACCCGGACCAGAGGGCAGCAGTTGCACGGTTTGGTTACCCGCAGGAGCAATCGAGTTTAGCTTGCTGAAATCTTCCAGCACACTGATGCCGGTTTCCATCTCATAGTCGTAGGCGACGATGGCATCGAGGTTAGCCGCAGCGGGGCCTTTGATGCGGATCATCAGGTCGACCCACTGGCCGAGCTGAGGGTCGCGATTAAAAAAGCGTGGGTCCACCAGATTCATCGAGCCGACGTAGGCAATCCGGTAGTCGATGGCGACAATCTTGCGGTGCAGCCGCAGATCAATCCGTTGCAGCAGCATCCTCAACGGGTTGGCGTGCAGCGCCTCGACCAGTTTTACGCCATGCTGGCGCAGCTGCTCGCTCCAGGGCGAGCGCAGAAAGTTACGCGAGCCCACCGAGTCGACCAGCAGAATCACTGCCACCCCGCGCTGGACGGCGTCGCACAGGGCTTGCAGGCACTGATCGACTAGCCCGCCGGTCTCTACGATGTAGAACTCGAGCAAGATCCGCGATTCGGCATCATCGATATCCTGTTTTAGCCGCTGTAGTGCCTGCAGCGAGTCATCGTAGTTTTCCAGCTTGTTGCCGGTGGTAATCGGCAGCCCCAGCAGGCCTTGGGTGAGGCGGTTGAGTGGCTCGGCGGTGGGTGATTGGGCGGTTTCTGTGGTGAAGGCCGACTGGCGTGAACGGTTGATATTGAGCTTGTACTTGCGCTCCATATTGCGGGCGCGGCGGGCACGAAAGCGACCCAGATAGCGCTCACCAAAGGCTTGGTAGCAGACTACTCCCAGCAGTGGAATGGCATAGATAAGGAGTAACCAAGAAAGGGTGACCCCAACCGGACGGCGTTTAAGGATGACCTGCACGGTGGTTGCGCCAACCATCAGGGCGTAGGCTGCGACAACCAGCCAAGAGAATACGGTTGAAAACACTCAGCCTCCGCACTAACCGTTTGATAGCCAGAGTCTACTGGCTAGGCTTTAAGGCTGACAAGTATTGTGTTGCAGATCTGCCTTAGCCCAGCAGATCGTCGGCCACTTTGTAGCTGGGATCTTCGATATAGTTTACCTCGATAAGATCGCCGGCCTTGCGCAGCAGGCGCTTGCAGTCGGGGCTTAGGTGTTTGAGGTGCAGCTGCTTGCCTTCCGCTAAGTAGCGCTCTGCCAAAGTGTCGATGGCATCGATGGCGCTATGGTCCACCACCCGTGAGCGCGCAAAGTCGATCACCACATCTTGAGGGTCGTTCTTGGCATCGAACAGCTCTAAGAAGTTGGCGGTGGAGGCGAAGAACAGCGGGCCGTTGAGTCGGTAGGTTTTGCTTTCACCGTCGATGGTGGAAATCGCATGGATCTGCTTGGCGTGTTTGTAAGCGAACACCAGCGCAGAGACAATCACCCCAACGAATACCGCAATGGCCAGATCGGTGAAGATGGTCACTACGGTCACCAGTACGATCACGATAAAATCAGCCCTTGGCACCTTGCGGAACATGTTCAGGCTGGCCCACTCGAAGGTGCCCAATACCACCATAAACATCACCCCGACCAAGGCGGCCAGCGGGATCTGCTCGATAAGGCTGGAGCCAAACAGGATAAAACACAGCAGCGCGAGAGCGGCGGTAATGCCCGACAGGCGACCACGGCCACCGGAGCGAATATTAATCATGCTTTGGCCGATCATTGCACAGCCGCCCATGCCACCAAACAAGCCGGTTACCACGTTGGCAGTACCCTGGCCGATGCACTCACGATTACCGCGGCCACGGGTGTTGGTCATCTCATCGACCACGGTCAGGGTGAGCAGCGATTCAATCAAACCGATCGCCGCCAAGATCAGTGCGTAAGGGAGGATAATCTTCAGCGTTTCCAGGTTAAACGGCACGCTGGGAATGGCAAAACTTGGCAGGCCGCCGGCAATTGAGCTCGCCGGATCGCCAGTCATGGAGCGGACAAAATCCACCACGGTGCGAGTGTCCAGAGCGGCCAGCTGAACCAGCGCCGTTACGCCAACAATCGCCACCAGGGAAGCGGGTACCGCAGTGGTTAGCTTGGGCAGGAAGTGAATCACCGCCATGGTTAGCGCGACCAAGGCGAGCATGGTGTAGAGCTGAGTGCCTTGCATCCACTGTAGTTGGCCGTCTAAATCCGGGATCTTAAACTGCCCAAGCTGGGCCAGGAAAATCACGATGGCCAAGCCATTCACAAAGCCGAGCATCACTGGATAAGGTACCATGCGGATAAACTTACCGAGGTGGAATACCCCGGCGAGGATCTGCAGTATCCCCATAAGCACCACCGTGGCAAATAGGTACTGCACGCCATGTTCGGCGACTAGTGCCACCATCACAACTGCCAGTGCGCCGGTTGCGCCAGAGATCATGCCCGGACGACCACCCATGATGGAGGTAATCAGGCCCACCATAAATGCCGCGTACAGGCCCACCAAGGGTTCGACTCCAGCAACAAAGGCGAAGGCGACCGCTTCTGGCACAAGGGCCAACGCGACCGTAAGGCCGGAAAGCAGATCATTTTTGACACTGACACCCTTAAACTGGGGGAACTCGAACATGGTTATATCCCTATCATGACGTTGGTTGGCTTCGTTACACGAAATCGCCGCGAGTCTAGCATCATATGTGATCATCATCAAAAAAAGCTGATGCTTTAATCTTCTGCTACAAACCCTTAGATCTCCTCTAGAGCTGGAGATAAGTGCTTGAATCAGACATACTTATTGCTCGTGACTCAGGGTATGGAACTGTGAACACTCTCGCTGCCAACACTACAATGCGCCGGGCTTTGCATCATCTTTGGCACTTTAGCATCGCCTTGGTGCGTCGCCTGCAACACGACCGCTTGACCATGATGGCGGGCTCCTTGGCCTACGTCACCCTGCTGTCTTTGGTGCCTCTAGTCGCTGTCACCTTTTCTATTATTAGTGCTTTTCCGATGTTTGCCGACTTTCAGGGCTTGATTGAAGACTTTGTTTTCAACAACTTTGTGCCGGCGGCCGGGGCGGTGGTGAAGCAAAACCTGCGCGGTTTTGTCGAGAACGCTTCGCGTATGACTACCGTGGGGGTGTTGGCGCTGATGGTGGTGGCCTTGCTGCTGATCTCCGCCATCGACAACAGTTTAAATAAGATCTTTCGGGTGCAAGCGCACCGGCGTTGGACCCGTGCCTTTCCCATGTATTGGACGGTTCTGACGCTCGGCCCGCTGTTAATGGGCGGCAGTCTGGCGGTAAGCTCCTACCTGCTGTCGCTGCAGCTATTTCGTGAAACGGCCGTCACCTCGCTACTTAGCGAACTATTGCGCGGGCTGCCGTTTATCTTTTCGGTGGGCATGTTTTGCTTGCTGTATCTGATGGTTCCCAACCGGCGAGTGCCCTTTATCCATGGTCTGGCTGGCGCGGTGGTGGCGGCCTTGCTGTTTGAGTTGGGTAAGCGCGGCTTCGCTATCTATATTGCATCCTTCCCGACCTATCAGCTGATCTACGGCGCCCTTGCTAGCATCCCGATCTTGCTGGTGTGGATCTACCTTAGTTGGGTGGTGGTGCTGTTTGGCGCCGAGTTTACCGCGGCACTGGACGAGTACCAGCAAGTGCAGCGGCAGGCTCAGTTATCATCGGGACCACAAGCTCTGGATCAAGCCAGCTCGCCTCAGCAAGCGAAGCAAAAGCAACAAGAACAACAACAGGAACAAGCATGATTGCATTAATTCAACGAGTGTCTCAGGCCAGCGTCAGCGTGGCTGGTGAGACGGTAGGGGAAATCCAACAAGGGCTGCTGGTTCTGCTGGGCGTGGAGCAGGGCGACGACGAGCAAAAAGCAAATAAGCTGTGCGACAAGGTCATCAAGTACCGCCTGTTTGCCGATGAACAGGGCAAAACCAACTTAAACGTCCAGCAAGTGAATGGCTCGCTGTTGGTAGTATCGCAGTTTACTTTAGTGGCAGATACCGACAAGGGGCTGCGCCCCGGCTTCTCGCGTGGCGCTTCTCCGGAGCAGGCCAAACACCTTTATCAGTACTTTAGCGAGGCTTGCAAAGAGCGTGGCGTGCCCACCGAAAATGGCCAGTTTGCCGCCGATATGCAGGTCAGTTTGGTTAATGATGGACCGATGACCTTCTGGCTGCAGGTCTAGAGAGTCTTGCGCGCCGCCACATGAAACTCATGGCAAAAGCCCACAATTTTTGTCGTTTTTTTCTCAATCTGTGGCTTTGTCACATGCAAAGCCACTAGCCCCTAAGTAGTATCGCCTTACTTGGCGTTCCCCTTGGTAACGAGTATTTCGTTTATCTTCGATTAATTTGGGAGCGCGTCCAATTGAGCTCGTCCAATTGAGCTCGTCCAATAGAGCTAAGGCTAAGAGGTAAGGCTATGTTTCCCTATCAAAATTCCCAACTCGATACCGAACAGCGAATCGCCGATCTGTTGGCGCGCATGACCCTTGAAGAGAAGGCTGGTCAGCTATTGCAGCTACCCGCCCACAATCCAGAATACTTCGAACAGCTCGAAGAGATGCACATTGGTTCCTACCTGCATTGTACCGATCAGCA
Organism: Aliagarivorans taiwanensis DSM 22990; assembly: GCF_000429505.1. Classification (GTDB taxonomy): domain Bacteria; phylum Pseudomonadota; class Gammaproteobacteria; order Enterobacterales; family Celerinatantimonadaceae; genus Aliagarivorans; species Aliagarivorans taiwanensis. The sequence continues at coordinate 115,734 of NZ_AUBZ01000002.1, forward strand.
GATGCACCAACTGCAGCAGCGCGCTGCTAATACCCGCTTGGGTATCCCGCTAATTTTTGGTATCGATGCGATCCATGGTCACTGTCTGGAGAACGACACCACCGTGTTCCCCACCCAGCTGGCAACCTCCTGCTCGTGGGATGCGCAGTTGCATCGCGACATGGCTGAAGCGACGGCAAAAGAAGTGCGCGCCTGTGGTCACCACTGGACCTTCTCGCCGGTATTGTGTGTGGCGCGCGATGCGCGTTGGGGCCGGGTGAGCGAAACCTACGGTGAAGATCCTTGGCTGATTGGCGAGCTGGCTGCGGCGACCATTGAAGGCTACCAAGGCGAGCAGATTGGTGGCGCTGAAAGTATCTTGGCCTGTGCTAAACACTATGTTGGCTACGGCGATACTCTAGGTGGCCGTGACTCTTACGAGGGCGATACCTCCAAGCGCAAGCTGCTATCGACCTTCTTGCCACCCTTTGAAAAAGCGGTGAAGCAGGCCAACTGTGCCAGCCTGATGACCGGCTATCACTCGATGGATGGCGTGCCGGCTACCAATAACAGCTGGCTGTTGCGTGATGTGGCCAAGGACGACTGGGGTCTGGAAGGGTTTATCGTGACCGACTGGGAGAACGTCACCTCGCTGCATACCAAGCAGGGCGTTGCCGAGAGCCGCAAACACGCCAGCTATCTCGCCTTGGCGGCAGGTAACGACATGATGATGTCGAGCCCGCACTTCTATCAAGACTGTGTTGAGTTGGTCAATGAAGGCCAGCTAGATATCGCGCTGGTGAATGATGCGGTTGCCCGTATCCTGCGTATGAAGTTCAAGCTAGGCCTGTTCGATGAGCAGCGCTTCGCTGATGTCAGTAAGAAAGCTCAGGTGATCGGCAACGACGCCCACTGGGATCTGTCGCTGCAAGCCAGCCGCAAATCCATGGTGCTGCTGAAAAACGATGGCATCCTGCCGCTAGAGAGCGATCGTCTGCAACGGGTGCTGCTGGTGGGGCCAAACTGTGATGACGTGGTGGCGCAACTCGGCGACTGGTCGTTCGGCTCCATGCAAGCCGGCGCGGCCGATGACAGCTTCCACCGTGAAGATACCACCACAGTGCTGGACGCCTTCAAACTGGCGGCTGAGCGCTATGGCTTCCAGCTGGACTACCTCAAAGGCGCAGATTGTGTCGATGCCGAGTTTAACGAAATCAGCGAAGCAGTTGAGCTGGCTAAACAAGCCGATCTGGTGGTGGCGTGTGTGGGAGATACCCTGCGTTTGAACGGGGAGTTTCATGACCGTGCGATGCTCGATCTCACCGGGCAACAACAGGCCTTGCTGGAAGCGGTACAGCAAACTGGTACGCCGCTGGTGGTGAACTACATCGCCTCTAAACCGCTGACGATTCCGTGGATTAAGGAGCATGCCAACGCACTGCTGTGCGCCTTCAACCCGGGCTGTAAAGGCGGTCAAGCGATCGTTGAGACCCTGTTCGGCGAGATTAACCCAAGCGGTAAGCTGACCATCAGCTTCCCGCATCATGTGGGGCAGCTACCGGTTTACTACAACAAGTTCCAAGGTTGGCATGCGCAAAACTCGCAATATCTGGATGGCCAGGAGCGCTACATCGACCTGCCAATGGAACCATTGTTCGCCTTTGGTGAAGGCTTGCAGTACACCACTTACCGCTATCAGGATATGCAGCTTAGCGCTAGCGAGTTACGCACTGGTGAGGTACTAACCGTGAGCGTTGAGGTGAGCAACACCGGCGAGCGCGACGGTGAAGAGATTGTGCAGTTGTATTTTAACGACATTTACAGCTCCGTGACCACGCCAATCCAAAACCTGTGCGCCTACCAGAAAGTGTCGCTCAAAGCTGGTGAGTCAAAGCGGGTGAGCCTCAGCTTAGCGGTGGATGAACTGTATGTGATTACGCCGGAGCTTGAGAAGCGTGTCGAAAATGGCGATTTCGAGGTCATGGTTGGCGGATCGAGCAAACCTGATTCACTATTGTGTAAGCGGTTTACTGTTGTCGGTTAGTCCGACGCCAGGCCTTGTCACACAAGGCCTGGCGCTGTTTAGCTCGGCGCCAAGAGTGGACCGATGTCACACCGCTGAATCTTAGCAAGTTGTTGTAAAATAAGCGCTTATTCACATGAACTTGGTGTAAGGTGATTTTTTTTCGATGAAATTACATCAGCTTGCGGAGAAAAGTTGCTGCTGTTCACAGAATCGACGGTCAGCTTTGATACTCAATTGACTTTAGTTCGAGGGATCAGTGATAGTCAGTGTAAGCGCTTTCAATATGCCAATGTGGCGTTAATAACTAGAGTGGTTCAAAACCAAGAGTAGGTCAGGGGAAGTTGAGCGGTGGCAACGATTAAGGAAGTTTCAGAACTTGCACAGGTATCTCAGGCGACAGTGTCGCGGGTTATCAATGGTCACAAACGAGTTTCTGAGGCTAATCGAGAGCGAGTGCACAAGGCAATGAAAGAGTTGGGTTATCGCCCTAACTCATTTGCCCAAGCATTGGCGTCAAACCGCTCAAACAGCGTTGGCATGGTGGTCACCCATATCTCGGGTAACTTCTTTGGCCCGATGCTACATACCGTTGAAGAGACGCTGCGCGCGCAAGGTGTCCACCTGATTGCTGCGAGTGGCTACGACGACCTCGAGAAAGAGCGCGATGCGGTGCGTTTTCTATTATCCCGTCAGGTTGATGCGCTGATCTTGCATACCAATGCCTTGCCCGATGATGAGCTCATCGAGCTCAAGCAGCAAGGAACCCGAGTGGTTGTTATCAACCGCTTTATTCCTGAACTGGCTGAAGATTGCATCCGCTTGGACAACGAGCTAGGTGGTTACTTAGCGACTAAGCATCTGCTGGATCTGGGCCATAAAAAAGTTGCTCATATCTCAGGGCCGCTGCTCTACGAAGATGCCCGCGATCGCTTTAATGGCTATCGCAAAGCGCTGGATGAGCATGGGGTCGAGTTCGATCCGCGGCTAATCGTCGAAGGTAGCTTTATGGAAGACCGCAGCATGCCGGTTATCGAAAAGCTATTTAAGCGCGATGTAGAGTTCAGTGCCGTGTTCTGCGGCAACGATAACCTGGCGTTGCAGGTGTATGACTGGCTCTCACAAAACAACTACACACCGGGAGATCAATACTCGGTGATTGGGTTCGATGACATGGCTTTCGCCCGGCACCTGCGCCCGCGCTTAAGCTCCATCGATTTCCCGATTATAACCATGGGCAAACTCGCCGCTGAGTATGCTCTGGATAAAGACAGTACCCGACAGCGAAACAGCAATCTTCGTCTGGAGCCTTCTTTGATGGCCCGAGACTCCTCTGCTAATCGTCGCTGCTGAAGGAAAATGACTAAAAGAATTGAGGGGGCCATCGAGCCCTTAAGTTTAATGCGCTGTTGTGCAGCTTGGAGAATTTAACGTGGCTTCGTTAACCTTTAAAAACGTAAAGAAGAGCTTTGGTAAGACCGAAGTAGTAAAGGGCTTTGACCTGGAAATTAAAGACGGCGAGTTCGTTGTTCTGTTGGGTGGTTCTGGCTGTGGTAAGTCGACAACCCTTCGAATGGTGGCTGGTCTTGAAAGCATTACCTCCGGTCAGATCCTGATTGGCGATCGTTGCATCAACGATGTTGAGCCGATCGACCGCGACCTGGCGATGGTATTCCAAAGCTATGCACTCTACCCACATATGACCGTGGAAGAGAACATCTGCTTCGCCCTAAAACTGGCGGGCATGAAAAAAGAAGAAATCCAGAAGAAAGTAAACTGGGCCGCCGAGATGCTGCAGCTAACTCCGCTGCTGCAACGCAAGCCTAAGCAGCTTTCTGGTGGTCAGCGTCAGCGTGTTGCCATGGGCCGCGCGATGGTTCGTACTCCACAACTATTCTTGTTCGATGAGCCGCTGTCTAACCTGGATGCCAAACTGCGTGGCTTGATGCGCTCTGAGATTAAAGCGCTGCACCGTAAACTGGGCACCACCACTCTGTACGTTACCCACGATCAGGTAGAGGCAATGACCTTGGCTGACCGCGTAGTGATTATGGAGAAAGGCGTTATCACCCAGATTGGTACGCCGCACGAAGTATTCAGTAAGCCTGCCAACAAGTTTGTGGGTGGCTTTATTGGTAGCCCAACCATGAACATGATCCCAGCCAAAGTGCAGCAGAAAGACTCCAAGCTGGTACTGTCGATGTCAGACCAAGAGCTGCCATTGCCAGCGCAGTTTGAAGGTAAGGCACAAGCGGGTCAGGAAGTGACTGTGGGTATTCGCCCAACCGATATCCACCTACGTGAGAAGCAAGTGGCAGAAGGCTCAGCCCTGAAAGCCCACTGTAAGCTGAAGAACCACGAGCTACTGGGCGCAACCGTGCTGCTCAATGCCGAAATGGGTGGCCAAGCTATCGTGGCGGAAGTGCCAAACGAAGATGCTGAGTTACACGAAGACCAAGAGCTATTTATCGATACCAAGTCGTTCCACTTGTTCGATAAGAACAGCGAGCTGTCGCTAATCTAGTTCTGTATTCCCTTAACAAGGCCAGCCATCGTGCTGGCCTTTTTTGTACCCGCCGAATAGCTGCATCCTGTATCTTTCCAACCCTGCTCTAGTTGACCCACTCATTAATGAACTGTTCAGGCCGAGAGATACGGCGGGTTCGCTTACTTGTTCGCTTGCTGGATTGGCCGTAAATACATCAATCACTGAGCTACTGCTTTGATTGCGAACGATTACACTATCGTATGGGTTTTCGGTGGTAGACTAAAATATCGCCTATATCTTGTGGGTGGACATATGATCTAAATAATGGAGTGAGGGTAGCTCATTATGCTGCCTTTCACACGATTTCATAACTTGATTTGATCTGTGCAGATTTTTGGCTGTTGCCATGTGATATATCGCCCAAACTTCATTGAGCAGTTAATTAAACTGGTTTCCGATGTCCGCAAAGATTGGGCACACATTATTAAACCTATAAGGAAATCAGTTATGAAAATGAAAGCGCTTACAGTTGCAATGGCAGCGGCGATGGCAATGAGCGGTAACGCGATTGCTCAAGATGGTTTCAGCTTTAGCGGTTACGCCCGTTACGGTGCAACCTACCAAGCAAATGAAGATTCTCTGTATGTTGGCCCTGCGGGTGAAGTAAACGGCCGTAGTGCTGGTCGTTTGGGTAACGAATACAACGGTGGTGAATTCCAGTTTGACTACAACACTACTGCTGCAAGTGGTGCTCGTTGGAAAGTTGGCGTAATGCTGGATCACTGGGCTGCCTACGACTGGTATAGCTCTGGCGACGTAAACCTTAAGAAAGCGTTCGCTGCCGGTACCGGTATCTTTGCTTCACAACCTGATATGACGGTTTGGGCAGGTCGCGACTTCCACCAGCGTCCTCAAACCAATCTGATGGACTACTTCTGGATGACTCACGATGGTCAAGGTGGTGGTTTTGATAACTTGGATCTAGGCGGCGCTAAGATGAACCTAGGCTTTGTTGGCCAAGTTGACTGTAGCCACCCTGACCCAGATGTAAATGGCCATGGTTGTCACGGCAACGACAGCGGCGTTTACGCGATTACCAGTAAACTGCACTCGATTGAAGTTGGCGCGGCTACTGTAGATTTCTACGCTAACTACGGTTTCACCTCTGAAGCGATCGATACCGATGACGCAGGTATGGCCTCAAGCGCTTACCAATTGGCAGCAAACGTTAAGATGGCTGGCCACTCGTTGGTGGTTCGCTACTCTGACAATGCTCAAGATAGCGTATTTGACCTGAAAGAAGACTACAGCGCTTTGTTCGTACATATGGAAGGTGGCTTTGGTTTCTCTGAGCGCTCTGGTATGGACTACGGCATTGGCTATCAATCGGTAGATGCTGATGATGACGCAGAAGATCGCGTAAACTACAACGTGGTAGTACGTCCACATATCTCTTGGGATGACACCCACTCTACGTGGCTAGAAGCTGGCTACAGTGTGGTTGACTACGATGAAGGCTCTAAGAACTCTGCCTGGAAACTGACCCTGTCTCAAAACATGGCGGTGGGCCCTCACACCTGGTCTCGCCCAATGCTGCGTTTCTACGCAACTGTGGGTAATGCAGACAACAAGAACGACGGTACTGATCTAGATACCCTGACTCTTGGCGCAATGTGGGAAGCTTGGTGGTAAGTCTGGCTTAACCAAGTAAACACTGCCTTAACACTTAAGCCCCCGGTCCGGGGGCTTTTTCTACTCAATCCAGCCTCCAATGCATAGGCGACCAAGTACAGACCTATTTTCCGGCTCTCCGCGGTGAACAGCATGTTGAGCTTAACCTGTCAGCAGGCGATCTTTACCCTTCACTCCCTTGTTTTTTGCACTCTGAAACTCGCGCCAAAGCCCCATTGCATACTGTGCACACGATCACGCGAATGGTAGCGTTTTCAACGCTTCAAAGTTTCACCATGAAACCGCGGTCTTTGCTTTCATCGAAGCGATTGCTGATATTTATAGAAAATACTACTCGATAACCCTTCAGGCAGTTGCTTATTCATTTATAAGTCGAATAAAAAAAAGCTATAACTGTATAAAAGGGCTCTAGTGGTTGTTATGTCTATGTTTTCGCAATGTGATAGCGAGGCTTTTGTAGAGAATTGTCTCGTGAGTTTGATCTCGTTTCCAGCTTAGTTGCCTTCTTATAATTTTTCCAGTCGCCGAGGAAGTCAGCGTGGCGGCTTAAAAATAACAAACACAAGGAATTGAAATCATGAAATTGAAAGCGCTTACAATTGCACTAGTCTCTAGCGGCATGCTGTTCAGTGGCACTGCAGCAGCCGGCGAGTTTAGCTTTGGTGGTTACGCTCGCTACGGCGCGACCTACCAAGGCAGCGAAGATGCACTATACGTGGGTCCTGCAGGTGAACTGAATGGTCGCAGTGCCGGTCGTTTGGGTAACGAATATAACGGTGGAGAATTCCAGTTTAACTACCACACTGAAGCGGCAAGCGGTGCTAAATGGCAAGTTGGTGTAATGCTGGACCACTGGACTCAGTACGATTGGTGGAGCTCAGGTGATGTTGCTCTGAAAAAAGCCTTTGCAGCAGGTACTGGTATCTTCGCTTCTCAACCTGATATGACTGTATGGGCTGGCCGCCGCTTCCATCAGCGCCCTCAGACTAACTTGATGGACTACTTCTGGATGACTCACGATGGCCAAGGTGGTGGTTTTGATAACCTCGACTTGGGCGGCGCTAAACTAAACATTGGTCTTGTAGGTCAAGTTGATTGTGGTTCTCACCCAGGCGGTGCGGATGGCATTGGCTGTCACGGTAATGACAACGGCAAGTACGCCCTGACTTCTAAGCTACACAGCATCGGCATCGGTTCTGCTTCTCTTGATCTGTACGCTAACTACGGCTTTACTTCAGAAGCTCATCCTGACAACAGCACCAATGCTTACCAATTGGCTGCAAACTTGAAGATGGCTGGTCACTCATTGGTTGTTCGTTACTCTGATAACGCCAAAGACACAGTATTTGACCTAGTTGAAGACATGGAAGCGTTGTTCATCCACTTAGAGGGTGGCTTCAGCTTCTCTGACCGTGCAGGCATGGACTACGGTATCGGCTATCAAGACATGGATAAGTCTGCGACTAACTACAACGTGGTTGTTCGTCCACATATCTCTTGGAATGATACCCACTCTACCTGGTTAGAAGCGGGTTACAGTGTGGTTGATGTGGAAGGTCAAAGCAAAGACAACGAGGCGTGGAAGCTGACCCTATCGCAAAACATGGCGGTAGGCCCTCACACCTGGTCTCGTCCAATGCTGCGTTTCTACGCTACCGTGGGTGAAAATGACAACGCGGGTGTTACCCAAGATGTGTTTACTCTAGGCGCAATGTGGGAAGCTTGGTGGTAAGCCCTGCAACCGACGCATAGCTTAGTGAAGCCGCCTTAATAGGCGGCTTTATTTATCCCTTCCTTGCATGCGTGACACCACCAACTACTTCCACCTTATTTTCCGACCTTTCTACCCTGCCGAGCCCAACCAACTTATCAGCAAAAATTAATAGGAAGCATGCAAACCAGCTATGAATCCTGTTGCAAGGAGGTGCCTGAAACGGTGTGCTGAATCTCAAAAAATGGCGAGTTGCATCAGGTGCATAAAATCTCTATGAAATCGTTATCATGAATTTCATGACAGTAAAGTTTATAAAAGTGTGTTTATCCTGAGGTAAACGTCATCCCTAGGTCAATCTGTAGTCACTGGCATGCTGGTTTGAATCTTAAATGATGTTTTTGTTGGGTTGCTGAAATATATCTCTTTCTGCTGTCAGTGTGATCAAGCGGTTTCAAGCTTGCGAACGCTCGTGAGTTTGATCTCATTTCATCTTTTTTTGACTCCATATAATTTGTGACGTTAGCTCAGTGGCTTAGTTTCCTGCAGCTATCAAATAAAAAACAAATCACAAGGAATTGACATTATGAAATTGAAAGCGCTTACAATTGCACTGGTCTCGAGCGGCGTACTCTGCAGTGGTATTGCAACTGCTGGTGAGTTTAGCTTTGGTGGCTATGCCCGCTATGGTGCAACCTACCAAGCTGATGAGGACTCTCTATACGTAGCGCCTGCCGGTGACCTCAATGGCCGCAGTGCTGGTCGTTTGGGTAACGAATACAACGGTGGTGAATTCCAGTTTAACTACTTCACCGAGGCGGCTAGCGGAGCGAAGTGGCAAATCGGCGTCATGCTTGACCACTGGACCCAGTACGATTGGTGGAGTTCGGGTGATGTTGGCCTGAAAAAAGCCTTTGCGGCGGGTACCGGTATCTTTGCCTCTCAGCCTGATATGACAGTATGGGCGGGTCGTGATTTCCACCAACGTCCTCAGACCAACCTGATGGATTACTTCTGGATGACCCACGATGGTCAAGGTGGTGGTTTTAAGAATATGGACCTAGGTGGCGCTAAGCTGAACCTTGGCATTGTTGGCCAAATTGACTGTGGTACCCACCCGGGTGATGCTAATGGTATTGGCTGTCACGGTGGTGACAGCGGTAACTATGCTTTGACCAGTAAATTGCACGGTATTGGCTTGGGTAGCGCTACCCTGGACATCTATGCCAACTACGGCTTTACCTCGGAAGCGAAACCAGACAACGATACTAACTCTTACCAAATCGCTGCCAACGTTAAAATGGCAGGTCACTCGTTGGTGGTTCGCTACTCTGACAACACTAAAGATAGTGTTTTTGAGCTAACTGAAGGTAAGAAGGCTTTGTTTGCTCACTTGGAAGGTGGCTTCGGGTTCTCTGAGCGTGCTGGCATGGACTACGGTATTGGCTATCAGTCACTTGAAGAAGCTGATGATAGCGCTGATCGTGCCAACTACAACGTAGTGGTTCGCCCGCATATTTCTTGGGATGACACTCACTCAACCTGGTTAGAAGCTGGCTACAGCGTGGTTGATTACGATAATACCGATGCAACCAATACTGCCTGGAAACTGACCCTGTCGCAAAACATGGCGGTAGGTCCTAAGACTTGGTCTCGCCCAATGCTGCGCTTCTACGCAACTGTGGGTAACGCCGACAACGAAAGCAACAGTACTGATCTAGATACCCTGACTCTGGGTGCAATGTGGGAAGCATGGTGGTAAGCCCCGCCTCTTAACCATCTAAAATAGAAAAGCCGCCTGTAACAGGCGGCTTTTTAGTTCTGTTGAATCTGTCCGTGACTAGAGCAAGGGCATCGGCAAGCGATTCAGCGAAAACTCACTGTCATTAAAGATCAGGTTAATCTGATCGCGCCCATCGACATTATCCAGATACCCCACCTGACGTAGGCCTTCGACATACAAACGATAAGGGCTGTTATCGAAAAACTCTTCGTTGACGCTCATATGGGCGTTCACATCCAGATAGCGCAGCAGTTGCTGTTCGTAGCTGATGTCTTCCAGGCGAAAGGGCTGAACAATGACCTTGGCTTTGGCATCAACATCTCCTTGCATCTTTACGCCGGCTTGCTGGGTATCGATGTCGAAGGCAAACTTACGCAGATCCCATAGCAGCGGCTTGTTGAGCAGCGCTTGGAACAGTTGTTGTTGCTCTTCGGCGCTGGGCGACTGACTTTGCTGGGCGATAAGCTCGAGCAACAACTGCTCTTCCACACCGCCTAGCTGGGCATCCAATTGCAGGTTAGCAAGCTCAAGCTGTTGGCCTTGGCTGCGGCTGGTGATTTGGGCAATACGGGTTTGCAGGTCAAGATAGCTCAAGCCATTCTCGACAAGGTACTGGTTTTGCGTATCAAAATCGCTGGCCGTCACTGCAAAGCCTTCGGCTACCCAGTCTAGCTGTTGTAGCGACCAGTGGCTGCGCTCGGCCAGCCATTGCTGCTCAACCCGGGTAAAGCGTTCGTTCAGGCTGAGACCTTTCACGCTGAAGTGATCGCGGCTGTTTATCCCCTTCAGGCTGGCGCCTTGCCAGCTCATCTCCAGCTCGCCCTTGGTGCCTGCCAAGTCGCTAGTAAATACTGCGTTGAGTGGCTGGATCTCGAAGGGCAGGGCATCCAGCTTGCCGCTAAAGGCTTGGATATTGAGTTGGCTGTTAAGTTGATCGAGCCAAAGATTGGCGTGCCATTTACCTTGGTGGGGGATGTGGGTGAGTCCGTGGCGATGCAGCCACGCTTGAATGCTGCCCTGAGTCATGTCCAGCTGCCAGTGACCACTGGCCCACAGTGGCAGTAGCTGAACGTTCTGATCGATGAAAAATGTCCAGCTCTGCGTCTCGTCTAGCGCAAGCTCAAGTTGCCAACGTTCTTGATAGCTGACGGGGCTGCGCTGGCGGTCGAGCAAGGTTAAGCTGAGGTCATCTTGCTGCGCTAGCTCATTGAGCAGGCTTTCACTGTGCTGCTGGTAGCTATGGTGGGTGAAGTACTGAAGCGAGACAATCACCACGAGAATTGCCAGCACAATGAACTTTTTCATCTATCTCTTTCCTAACGTTATGGCGCACTATTGTGTGTATTGGACTGCGCTACAGCGCCCTAGCTTATCACCGAAGTGGTTAAAATGCGTGGTCACACTGGCGGTGAAGGCTTATAGTTATTACTTATGTCAACAACGGATGTTAGTCATGGTTGCAGTGGTCTGCCCCGACTCCATAGGGGAAATGGAGAAGTACTATCACTTTCGCTGGGAGGTGCTTAACAAGCCGTTGCAGCTGCCCTTGGGAAGTGAGCGCGATGCCTACGATGCCCACAGCATTCATCGGATGATCTGCGACGAACAGGGTGATGCGATTGCTGTGGGACGGCTGTTTGTCAGTGACAATCAAGAGGCGCTGATCCGCCATATCGCGGTAGATCCCATCAAACGTAACCAAGGCATAGGTACGCTACTGATGATGGCGCTGGAGAAAGCGGCGCACAGCGAGGGGGTCAAACGTGTGGTGGTAAACGCCCGCGGCGATTCGGTACCGTTCTTTCTCAGCTGCGGTTTTGAGCCCAATGGCAGCGCCACCTTCGATAAGGTGAAAGTAAAGCAACAGCAGATGGTAAAGGAGCTCTCCGATACGCATCGCTTTGTTCGTCAGCCTAAGCTGTGCACCGAGTTACAGCAGATTTTTAATCAGCAGATCCCACTCAGTGAAAAGATGGGCTTGCGGCTGAGACAGTACACCGGCAACCGTCTTACCACTTCCCTGCCATTGGCTGGAAACCACAATCCCCACCAGACCATGTTTGCCGGCAGCCTGTATAACCTGGCGACTTTATCCGCTTGGGGGATGATCTGGCTGATGCTAAAAGAGCACGGCATCGACGCCGATATCGTGCTGGCAAAATCGGAAATCCGCCATCGCCACGCAGTGACTGAGGATGCCCGAGCCGCCGTGAACAAACGCAGCATGAAGGGCAGCTTGTTGCCGCTTATCAATGGTATAAAGGCCAAGATGCGCGTGGTGGTCGAGATCGGCGACAGCCAACAATGCTGCGCCGAGTTTCGCGCGGTGTTTGTGCTGTTACCGACTGCGCCACCGGCATCCGGCTAGCGCGCTTGGCAAGCCTCAGGGCGGTTAATCGGCTCGACGTGGCTGGCTTGCTCGAGGGCATAAGCCCACGGGCTGTCTTGATGAAACAAGTAGGTTTGCGGTGAATCGCTGGTTCCCCGCCAGCGCTGGGTCAGTTGCCAGCAATCTTGCTCTTGCACCTGAAGCTCCACGTTACGGCTGTGCTGGGCTAAATCGAACTCACCGGCTAGCTGCAGCTGATAGCGCATGCCCGGCAGTTGCTGCGGCGGAATGTGTAGCTTACCTTCGCGAAAGTCGACCTGCAGGCTCAGCTCGCTCAGTTGAGTAACCCCGCGCGGCAGCGCTTGAGGCTCGGTCCATACCAGCGCAACGCCTTGCTTCACCAACGCAGAGGGTGATTCAAAGTGTTGCTCTGGATGGTCAATCACTTGATCGAGCCCTAACTCTAAGTCGCCGCCGGGTAGCTGCAGTAATCGGCTGTTCAGTTGCAGCTCGCCCTCTAAGTTGGCCACGAACTCTTGCAGCTGGCCCTGCCAGCGGCCGCTAAGCTCAAGGTCGCCCACCAAGCGAAACTGACGGTTGTCCGCCAAGCGAGCCAAAGGGCTGATATCCAGCAGCAGAGCCTGCAGCTGTGCTTGCCACGGGCGGTGCGGCTGATCTAGCTGGGTTTGCGCGCTTAGCTCCAGCTGCCCGAGGGGGAGTTCGGCGTACACGCTCAAATAACCTAGCTCGGCCTGTGAGCTGGCATCCACATTAAAGCGTTGCACCACCAAGCCGCGGTAGGCCAGCTCTGGCGCCTCTAGAAACAGCGCGCTGGAGGGCTGCCACAACTGCTCCATCGGTTGCCATTGGCCATCTTCGATAAGTGACAGGTCGCGCAGGTCCAGACTGATCCCTTCGGCGGCGAAGGGGAAGCTATCCACATAGGAGAGCAGCTTTAACTTATGCACTCGGACCTGCTCAAGATACAGTCTGTTTAGCGGTAGCTCGGTGCGAGTTGCTTGACTTTGTTGCGGATTGAACCAGCTCTCCTCAATCGCGAGTTCAATATCATTGGCGGCAAAGCGGCGGATGTGCAGTGACCTGTCGGCAAGCGTGTACTCGCCGCTCACATCAAACTCGCCTTCAAAGGCTTGTGCGCCGAGATAGCCCAGCTGCCATAGCTCCGGTGTCAGCTTGGCTTGAGCGGTGAGCTGCTGGAAATGGTACTGATTGTAGGAAAACTCGCTGGCCTGCCCACTTAGCTCGCCGGACAACTGCTCGATGGCGAACGGCCAAGGTAGGTGTAACTGGCTTAGCTCGGCGTTGACTTGGTTGAGGGTTATTGAGTGTACTGGCTGTCCCTGTTCGGCGGCGTGGCTGAGCATTGCGCTGGAGTCGATAATCAGGGCGCGGCGCAGCGAAAGCTGTTCCAGCCACGCGAGCTCAGGCAATGGACTATCCGCTGGGGCTGGCGACGGCGCTTGTTCATTAAAGTACTCAAAGCGCAGGGTATCGATGACCAGATCGTCTATCCGTAGGTGCTTATCGCGCCAGTTGGCTTGCGCGTAAATACTGCCCTGATAAAGGTCGGCGCTTAGGTGATTGAGCTGCAAGGTGCTGCCATCCCAGGCGAGCGCCAACTGAGGTGCAGCGAGGTTAACCCACGGTGTATGCAGCTGCCCGGCATTTAACAGTAGCTTGAGTCGCCAGTTCTCTGGGTCGAGGCTGTGCTGCTGATAGAGCTGCCAATCCTCAACGATCAGCTCGCCTTTGAGCAGGCGAAAGCTATCGAGGCCATCTTGGTAGTGCACATCGGCATCACTGAGTAGCAGCTTGCCGATACTGGCTTGCTCGAACCACGGTAGCTTACTGCTGGAGGGCTGCGATGTGGTGTTTGAGCTTGTCAGGATACTCGGGCGCAGCGCCAGCTGAGGCTGACGAACTTCTAAGGTGTTGACCCTTAGGTGCTTGTTGAGTAGTGCACTGGCAGAGAGCTGCAGTTCGAGCTCGTCTACCAGTAGCGAAGCGGTATTGGTTTTGCCAACCCGAACTTGCTTGAGGCGCAACACCAGTGGCGCGGAGAGCTGCCAGTCGGCGCTGCGATAGTCGACCTGCCAGTCACTTTGTTGGTTGACCCACTGGAGGATCTGGGAGCGATATTGGTCGGGATGAAACGAGAAGGCCAGGAAGGTTAACCCGGCCAATACCAATAGCAGCAAGATTGCGAGTAGGTCTATCAGGCGTCGGAGCACCACTTATCCTTGTCACTGAGCACTAATTAACATCCATTTTATTATCATAGATTTAGCGCACACAAGGAGTAAACACTCAGCAATGACTGGTTAGCTGGCCCGCTCCAGTGATGACGCCGCTCCAAGCTTACCCTGCAGGTAGTCTTCCAGCTGCGAAACCTGCTGTTCGTTTAAGTAAAGGCCTTGCTTGGTGCGCCGCCAAAGAATGTCCTCGGCGCTGACTGCCCATTCGTTGTCAATCAGGTAATCGACCTCACTTTGGTACAAGCTGCCGCCAAAGTGCTGACCTTTTGCTTGGCTAAGTAGCAACTCAGCGCGGCTGCCATAGTGTTTAATCCAGCGCTCCAGTATGTCTGAAGGTTGCTGGTTATGATGTTGGGCACTTGCGCGTATGTACTCATCGCGGGTGCCTGTGATATCGCCACCCGGCAGAGTATGGCTGGCAGTCCATTCCGGGCCCATTTCGGGAAAACTGGCTTGCAGCATTTTTAGCGCGGCTTCTGCCAGCTTGCGATAAGTGGTCAGCTTGCCGCCGAATACCGATAACAGCGGGGCGCCATCCACCTCAGGCGACAGCTCCAGGGTGTAGTCACGGGTGACCGCGGAGGGGTCACTACTTTCATCCTGACAAAGTGGGCGTACCCCAGAGAAGCTATGTACCACATCGCTTGGGCTAATTGACTGTTTAAAGTGCTGGTTGACGATGTCGCACAGGTAGCTCACTTCATCATTGCTGATCGCCACCTTGGATGGGTCGTCTTGGTATTCCACGTCGGTGGTGCCAATTAGGGTGTAGTCCTGCTGATAAGGAATGGCGAACACAATCCGCTTATCGGCATTTTGCAGGATATAGGCTTGGCGCTCATCGTGGATCTTCGGTACCACAATGTGGCTGCCCTTCACCAAGCGAATGGTACGCGGCGGCAGTTCGCGGATGGTCGATTCGATAAAGCTCTGCACCCACGGGCCCGCCGCGTTCACCAAGCCCCTGCTCTGGTAATGCTTGCTCTCGCCGCTGCGACGGTCTTTGACTTCCACCTGCCACACACCGGCTTCGCGACGGGCACTGACCACTTGCTGGTAGTTGCCCACCAATGCGCCTTTTTCGGCGGCTTGCTGGATATTGGCCACTACCATGCGCGCATCATCGACCCAACAGTCGGAGTATTCAAAGCCACGGGTAATGTTCGGCTTGAGTGGGCTACTTGGGCCAAAGCGCAGGCCCTGACAGCCTTCCAGCTGGCCGCGCTTGGCAAGGTTGTCGTAGAGGAACAAGCCGCTGCGAATCATCCACCACGGGCGCAGGTGAGGGCGATGGGGCAGACGAAAGCGCATTGGCTCGACCAAGTGCGGTGCCTTGCTCAGCAGGGTTTCGCGCTCTTGCAGCGCTTCTCGCACCAAACGAAATTCGTAGTGCTCAAGGTAGCGCAGCCCGCCATGGATAAGCTTAGAGCTGGCCGATGAGGTGGCGCTAGCGAAATCGTTTTGCTCGAATAGGGCAACCTTTAGTCCGCGACCGGCCGCGTCGGCGGCGATACCCGCGCCGTTGATCCCACCACCGATGATCAACAAATCAAATAACTGCTTGCTCACGCCCTTCTCCTTGAGTGCAAATGCGCGTTTATGATCGTTTGCGAAGAATATAGTTCGTATTACGCGCATGATCCATAGAAAAGTTCACATTTGCGCGGTTAGAAATGAAACACTTGTTTAACTAGAGCTCAGGCTCTAGGCTGTAACAAGGCATTAACATAAGGGTTGGAGATGCAGCTTCATCGCATAGCGGGGCATATTCAAAATATCTATCTGGTTCAGTACCCAGATAAACTGCTGCTGTTAGATGGCCTGTGCCGCGCCGATGTGGCGGTGGTGGAAGCCTACGTGCGTGGACAGTTGGCGATGCAGCCACAAGATATCAAAGCGGTGGTGGTCACCCATATGCATCCCGATCACGCGGGCGGTGCGGCACTGCTGCGGCGGCGCTATGGCTGCCAAATACTCACCTGGCAGCACAGCCACGCCTGGTATCGGGGGGCTTGGGGGCTAGGGCGATATCTGTGCGATATGCTGCTTGCTTACTTTGTGGCGCGCCGTCAGGGCAAGTGTTGGCAGAACCTGTTTTACTCGCCCTACCTTAAAGCCGATGGCCACTTGGACGATGGCCAGCCGATTCCCGGATTCGAAGACTGGCAGGCCCTGCATACCCCCGGTCACACCGATCGCGACCTGAGCGTCTATCACTCGCAATCACGCGCCATCTATGTGGCGGACAGTATTATTCGCATCAAGGATAAGCTGGTTGCGCCGTTTCCGGTGCACTATCCTGCTCGCTATCGACAAAGCCTGACGCGCCTGATGCAATTAGAGATTGGGGAGTTTTTGCTGGCACACGGTGAGGGAGGGGCGCTCAGCCGAGCGCAGCTGAGCGAGTTGATCATCAACAGCCCTGAGCGGCCGTCATCGTATTATCGTTTGGCCAAGCAGATGCTGCGGCGTCAGTTTAGCGCTTAGCGTTCTAGTTGCGCTTCCCCAGCGCAATGCAGGCGTACCTCGTTGAGTGTTAAGCATTCGCGCAACTCAGATTGCGGGGCTTGGTCGGTGAACAGCCGGTCGACCTGACTGATCGAGCCAATATTGACCATCGCATTGCGGCCAAACTTATGATGATCGGCGGCCAGCCACACCTCGCGCGAGCTGTCGATAATCGCCTGTGTCACCCTCACCTCGTGGTAGTCAAAATCCAGCAGTGAGCCATCGTTGTCCACGCCACTAACGGTGATGATCCCGTAGTCGAGGCGGAACTGCTTAATCAGATCGATGGTGGCTTCGCCGACGATCCCACCATCTTTATTGCGCACCTCGCCACCGGCCACAATCACCTGACAGTCCGCCTTGCCCATCATTAACGCAGCAACATGCAGGTTGTTGGTGACCACGCGCAGGTCGTTGTGTTCCAGCAATGCTTGGGCGATGGCCTCGCTGGTGGTGCCGATATCGAGGAATAGCGAGGCACCATCGGGGATCTGCTCGGCGATCAGGCTGGCGATCTGCTGTTTGGCATCAGCCGCGAAGTTCTTGCGGGCTTGATAGCTGTCGTTGGTCACGCTGCTGCTACGCAAGGATGCTCCGCCGTGGTGGCGCAGGATCTGCTGCTGGTCGGCCAGCTGATTGAGATCGCGACGGATGGTTTGCGGGCTGACCTGGAGCTGGGCGACCAAGTCTTCGGTGCTGCGAAAGCCATGCTGGCGAAGTTGCTCAATAATCTGCTGGTGGCGTAGCGCTTGTTTCAAAGTGGCATCCTGTCTCTGCGGCGAATAGGCCTTGTTGGTGTGACTACTTTAATAATCTTGAGTCAGTAAAGTTTGATCATGATCAACTATTTCGAAAGCGAACTGCGTGCTTTGAGCGAAATCGAGCATAATGCGCTCAAGACGTTATGCAAGGAACATCAATGAGTCACGAACAGTATGTAGTCGCGCTCGATCAAGGCACAACTAGCTCGCGTGCCATCATATTCAACCATCAAGCCGAAATTGTTGCCAGCTCTCAGCAAGAATTTCCCCAGTACTATCCCAAACCGGGCTGGGTGGAGCACGACGCTATGGAGATCTGGGCCAGTCAAAGCGCATCCTTGACCGCGGTGTTGGCAAAGAGCGGTATTCGTAGCGATCAGATTGCTGCGATTGGTATCACCAACCAACGCGAAACCACCATTGTGTGGGACAAGAACACCGGCATGCCGGTATGCAACGCTATCGTCTGGCAGTGTCGACGCACCACCGAGATCTGTGAGCAATTGCGCGAGCAAGGCTGGGAAGACTATATTCGCGACAACACCGGCTTGGTGCTGGATGCCTACTTCTCGGGCTCCAAACTGAAGTGGATCCTGGAAAACGTACCGGGGGCGCGGGAGAAAGCCGATGCCGGGGAGCTGCTATTCGGTACGGTCGATAGCTGGCTGGTTTGGAAGCTCACTAATGGGCGGGTGCATGTCACCGATATGAGTAATGCCTCGCGCACCATGCTGTTTAACATCAATACCCTGGAGTGGGATGACAAGCTACTGGACTTGTTTGGCGTGCCGCGCAGCATGCTGCCGGAGGTTCGCGAATGTAGCGAAGTTTATGGCCAAACCAACATCGGCGGTAAAGGCGGTACTCGGATCCCGATTGCCGGGATCGCTGGTGACCAGCAAGCGGCGCTATTCGGCCAGCAGTGTTTCAATCAAGGCATGGCCAAGAATACCTACGGTACCGGCTGTTTTTTGTTGATGAACACTGGCGATAAGCCAGTACGCTCGCAACACGGCCTGCTCACCACCATTGCCTTTGGCCTGAATGGCAAGGTGAATTATGCCTTGGAGGGCGCGGTGTTTATGGGCGGTGCGACCATTCAATGGCTGCGCGATGAGCTGGGGTTGATCCGCGATGCCAGCGATACCCAATATTTTGCTGAGAAGGTTAGCGATACGAATGGGGTGTATCTGGTGCCGGCCTTTGTCGGCCTGGGCGCGCCATATTGGGACCCCTATGCACGTGGCACCATGGTCGGCCTTACCCGTGGTGCTAACCGCAACCACATTATTCGCGCTGCACTGGAGTCGATCGCCTACCAAAGCCGTGATCTACTGGACGCGATGCAGGCCGATGCCGGGATTCCCCTTAAAACCCTGCGAGTGGATGGTGGCGCAGTCGCTAATGATTTCCTGCTGCAATTCCAAGCGGATATCACTGGCGATGAGGTGGTGCGACCAAGCCTGATTGAATCCACCGCACAGGGCGCTGCTTTCCTAGCAGGTCTGGCGGTGGGTTATTGGAAAGATACCGCCGAGCTGGCCGACAAGGCAGCCATCGATCGCAGTTATCTGCCAAAGATCGAAGAGTCGCACCGCGAACGGCTGTATAAAGGCTGGAAACGCGCCGTTGAGCGCAGTCTTGCCTGGGAAGAGTAGCGCAGCCTCGTGTGGGAACTCCCGTGAGAAGAGCATGCAAGGTATGCTTAAAAGCCGGACTGAGTCCGGCTTTTTTGCGAGCCGGCTTTGTTGAGACAGTTAGAAAGGAATAGGCGATGTTGGGTGATGTAGTGCTGTTAATGGTGTTGGTGTTTGTCGGGCTGTGGTTTTGGCAGCTGCGGCAGATGGCCGAGGCGAGTGAGCGCCACGCCAAGCGTGCCTGCAACAGCCAAAACCTGCAGCTACTCGCGGTTGCACTGCAGCGTGCTCGCCCCGCCTTTGGTGGCAACAGCGGCTTGAGCTGGTGCGGTAGCTACCTGTTTGAGTTCAGCACCGATGGGGTTAACCGGCTGCAAGCCACTATGACCCTGCACGGTCAAACCTTGCTTGGGATTGATTGGCCGGTCTTCCCGGAACCGGAGTGGCAGCATGCGCCGGAGAGTAAGCGACGCAGCTGTTGTGGCTAGGGCTGTTAGTGCTGCAGGCTAAGCTGACGCGCTCGTACTTTTTGGGCCAGTAGCACCAGCACACTAAGGCTAAGGGCATAGCTGGCATCCATCCCGAGCGCCAGCAGCACCAGAGCACACAGCGCGGTGCTGATCGCTGCAACTACCCGCCACAGGCCGTTTAGTAGCACTACGCCCGCCGCCATGCTAATCAGATACACCACCACAAAGTTGCCGTTGGCATAGCGGATCAGTTGCTCTATCGGTAGTGACCACCATTGGGTAACCGTGGCGCTAAGCATCGACGCGCCCACCACGACCAACAGGGCTCGGCCGGGCACTTTGTTGCTGGTAAGCTTGGCCAATGGATGGCTGTGGCTATGTTCGTCACTGAGGCTCCAAATCAAGCGGGCAAAGCCTTGCACGTAGATGTTGATACTGGCAAAGCAAGCCAGATAGCCAATTACGGCGGCCACCCAAAGGCCTTTTTCACCCAACAGCGCGGCAAAGATGGTCGGCAAGGATTGGCTGTTGGCCAACTCATCTCCATAGCTGTGATGGTGCAGCACCAAGACTGACGCCGCGTAGTACACGCCGCCTGCCAACAACACGCCGCAAATAAGGGCGATGGGGAAGTCGCGTTCCGGGCGTTTGAACTCTTCACCTAGGTGAGTGAAGGCCTCAATCCCAACAAAGCACCAAAACATCACACCTAGCGCCGAGGCCACTTGGCCGTCGATAATCGCGCTATTGGCCGGTGGCGACCACAGGGCCAGGCTAGGTGGTTCAAGGCCGAGAAGCACCACCACGGCGGAGACAATCGCAATCGCGATCACCGCCTGGATCTGGCCAACTTTCTTGGCGCCGGAAAGGCCTAAAAGCAGCATCAACGCCAGAGAGCCCAACTGAATAAGCAGAACCTGCCAGGATTGCAGCTCGAACAGCGACTGCCAGAAACCACTGGCGATACCCAGCGCCGCAGGCAGGCCAACTGGTAGTACTGTGAGAAACAAGATCGCGGTTAAGCGTTCCGCCTTCTTACCAAAGGCCTTGGCGGCCAAGTGTGCTGGCCCACCCGCATGGGGGTAGCGCTTGCCCAGCGCGGCAAAGCTAAACGCGATAGGTAGCACACACAGCACCAACAATAGCCATGAGGTAAGTGAGTATTCACCAGCGATGCTGGCGACGATGGCCGGAATAATGAACACCCCGGTCCCCAACAGGGAGGTGGTGAGCAAGGCAATCCCCTGTGGGATGCCGAGTTGGCGGTTGAGTCGGTCCATGCTGATCGTCCTTAATAACAGCTAAAGGCGGGAGTTAGGGCCACAGTCTACTGCTAACGCTGGGGGGTGAGCACGAGTGAGAGTGGCGGATTTCCCCGTGAAATTCACGGAAGCCAGCGACGAATTCACGGCGGGTTGGCTTGGGCTGCGCGCCCATTGAGATTTTGCAGCGAGTGTAGCGATTTTGCCTAATCGCAAATAACCAGTACACTCGTGCATAGAGTGTGAAGGAAGGACTTGAGATGGACAAATTTGATCGGCAAATCATTAGCTTACTGGTTGAAGACGCGCGCCAGTCGGTGAGCGAGCTTGCCCGTCAGATTAATCTATCGCGTTCGGCCACTGCCGATCGACTTAAGCACTTGGAAGAGCAAGGCATTATCCAAGGCTACCATGCCCGCCTCGGCAGTACTGCCGCCACCTTATGTGCCTATCTGGAGCTGCACTACCGCGAGCATAACTGCGATGCCTATGCCGAGCAGATCCGTGCCATCCCCGAGGTAAAACGCTGCTGCGCAATTAGCGGGCAGGTGGATATGATCCTCTATGTGGAAGTTGAGAGCATGGCCCGGCTCGATGAAATTCGGATCATTCTCGAGCAGATGGAAAAGATGGTGATGGTACGCACCCACATGGTGTTGCGCGATATCTGGCGACGCGACTAAGGCGAGCTTAGGCCCGCCCTCGCGATCATTAAAGCTTTGACTTAGTTGGCTTCCGCCTGAGCCATCGCCGCGCGTTCTTGCTTAGCTGGTGCTGGCGTAAACAGTAGCGTCATCACCACGGCGGTGATCCCACTGGTGGTTACTGGCGAGCTGAAGATACTCTGCACAATGGCGGGCGCTTGCTTGAGCACTTCCGGCACCATCATGACCCCCAAGCCCGTACCAAACGACACCGCCATAATCATCAGTTTGTGCCTGTCCAAACGCTCCTGAGCAATGATCTTGATCCCCGCCGCTGCGACGGTGCCAAACATCACCAGTGTAGCACCGCCAATCACTGGCTTGGGAATGGTCGATAGCAGCGCACCAACGATGGGAAATAGCCCCAGCAACACCAGAATCAGCGCAATGTAGTAGCCAATATAGCGACTGGCGATGCCGGTTATTTGAATCACGCTGTTGTTCTGACTAAAGGTGGTGTTGGGAAAGGTGGTAAACACCGCAGCCAGCATCGAGTTGATGCCATCACCTAAGATGCCACGCTTCACCCGCTGCAGATAGCTCTCCCCTTCAACGGGCTGTTTGGTGACCATGCAGTTCGCGGTAATGTCGCCAGCAGTCTCGATAGCGGTGATGGCGTAAATCAGTGCCACCGGCACAAACAAACCCCAATCGAAGTCAAAGCCGAAGCGAAAGGGAATCGGCACGCTAATCAGCGGCTGGTTCAGCTTGCCTTCAAGGCTGACCATGCCCATGGCGCTGGCCAGTAGGTAGCCGGTCAGGATGCCAATCAAAATAGACGAGATGCGCAACATCGGGTGCTTGGAGCGGTTAAAGGCAATAACGGTGATTAACACGGTGCCGCCGACCAGCAGGTTTTGCCAATGGCCCAAGGTTGGCGAGTTGAAGCCGCCCGCCAGATCGGTCATGCCGACCTTGATCAGCGACACGCCGATGGTGGTCACCACCACACCGGTCACCAGCGGGGTGATCACCCGTCGTAGCTTGCCAATAAACTGGGAGATGACAATCTCTACCAACGCGCCAACCAGACACAGGCCAAACAGCATCGCCATTACTTGCTCAGGAGTACCGCCGTTGCCTTTTACCAGCAAGCCTGCGGCCAAGATGGTACTTAAGAACGCAAAGCTGGTGCCCTGCACGCAGATCATGCCGGCGCCAACCGGGCCAAACCTACGCGCCTGAATAAAGGTACCAACGCCAGATACCATTAGCGCCATGCTGATCAGGTAAGGTAAGTAGTCGCCCAGACCTAGCACACCGCCGATGATCAATGTCGGCGTGATAATGCCAACGAAGCTGGCGAGTACATGCTGTAAGCCCGCATAAAGGGCAACTGCCGGTTGGGGACGATCCTCTAGCTGGTACACCAGCTCTGTGTCGCCGTGTGGGTGCTCGCTCAATGTAACCTCCTTGTTTAGACTGCTGGCCTTGCTCGGCAAGGCGGCAGGGAAGGTATCCCCGCCTCAATCTAGTAGGGGTGAGCAAAAACCTGACCAATTATTCAAGTTCTGACTGTGAAATACTCGAAAACGCGTTGTGGTGCAGGTGTGATCGTAATGTAGCGATGCTGTTGCGGGGTGGGCTGGCTAGCGCAGGGCAGCAGCCTGCGCAGTAACTGTGCGGCTACGCACGGTTATTGAGCGCGAGATTATCAACCGGCAACTTAGGCCTGAGCGAACTGCTGCTTGTTGCCCAGCCAACGCTGGATAAGCGGCTCAACGGTTTCAGGATGCTGCTGCAGGAGCTGGCGAGCCAGATTCTGCGCCTCTGGCAGTAGCTGTTGGTCGCGTAGCAGATCGGCTACCTTAAACTCCGCCACACCGGTTTGTTTGGTGCCTAATACCTCGCCGGGGCCGCGGATCTCCAAGTCGCGCTGGGCAATCACAAAGCCATCAGTGCTCTCACGCAGCGCTGCCAGTCGCTGCTGGGCAGTTTTGCTGAGTGGGCTGTGGTAGAGCAATACGCAATGGCTTTCGACCTTGCCCCGGCCGACTCGTCCGCGTAGCTGATGCAGCTGCGCCAGCCCCAGCCGCTCGGGGTTTTCGATAATCATCAGGCTGGCATTAGGGACATCCACCCCAACTTCGATCACCGTGGTAGCCACCAGTAGGTCTAGCTCGCCTTGTTTGAACTGCTCCATCACCCATTGCTTTTCTTGGGCCTTCATTCGCCCGTGTACCAAGCCGATGCGTAGCTCTGGCAGGCGTTTTTGCAGCTCGTCGGCGGTATCCTCGGCGGCCTGGCATTGCAGAACCTCTGATTCCTCAATCAGGGTACAAACCCAGTAGACCTGGCGCTTGTCGTTGACGCAGGCCTGGCGAACTCGCTCAACAACCTGATCGCGACGGGTATCGGGCAGCGCAACGGTGGTGATTGGCGTGCGCCCGGGCGGCAGCTCATCGATTATCGACAGCGATAAGTCGGCATAGGCGGTCATCGCCAAGGTGCGCGGGATCGGCGTGGCAGTCATGATCAGTTGATGCGGCAGGCTGTGGTCGACCCCTTTATCGCGCAAGGCCATGCGCTGGTGGACGCCAAAGCGGTGCTGCTCATCGATGATTACCAGTGCCAGCCTGGCAAAGCTCACTTGGTCTTGGAAGATGGCATGGGTGCCGACTACCATCTGGGCTTCACCACTGGCAATGCGCTCCAGCGCCAGTTTTCGCTCGCTGGCTTTTTGCTTGCCCGCTAGCCACTCAACGCCGATGCCTAAGGGCTCCAGCCATTGGCGGAAGTTCGCGGCATGTTGCTCGGCCAAGATCTCGGTGGGGGCCATTAACGCCACCTGCAGCTGATTACCCAGCGCTTGCAGGGCCGCCAATACCGCTACTAATGTTTTTCCGCTGCCCACATCGCCCTGTACCAATCGCATCATCGCATGGGGCTGTTGCAGATCTTGTTCTATCTCTGCCACCACCCGCTGCTGTGCCTTGGTGGGCTCAAACGGCAGGCTGGCCAGTAAGGCTTGGGTGAGCTTGGGGCAGGGCGGCAGCGCTTGCGCGGGCAGCTGATGCTGGCTTTGCCGCAGCTTGAGCATACTCAGCTGATGGGCGGCCAACTCTTCGATGACCAGTCGCTGCTGAGCTGGGTGTTGGCCCAGCTCAAAGCTGGCGTGTTCGGTGGCTGCATTCGGGCGATGTAGTTCACTGAGCGCCTCACTGAGGACGAGGCGATGGGGGCGAAGCGGCTCAGGGATCAGCTCTTTCATTGGGTAGCGGCGCAGCATATCCAGTGCCTGCTCGCTAAGCTTGCGCAGGCTCAACTGCTTTAACCCTTCGGTGGTGGGGTAGACCGGGGTGAGTTGCTCTTCCACCTGCACCGGTTGGCCCGCTTGGCTGATCTGGTATTCCGGGTGGATCATCTCCCAGCCGTGGTTGCCGCGTTTGACCTCGCCAAAACAGCGCATCATCAGGCCGTTTTGCATGGCCTGGCGCTGGGCATTACTGAAGTGGAAGAAACGCAGGGTAATGGCACCGCTGGCATCGCTAATCCGGCAGACTAGCATGCGCTTGCGCCCTTGTAGCACATCGACCTTGTTGATCTCGCCCTGCACGCTGACATGCAGGCCATTGAGTAGGTCGCCAATCGGCCAGAGCCGAGTGCGATCCTCGTAGCGCATAGGGAGGTGTAGCAGCAGGTCCCCGACGCTATGGATGTCGAGTTTGTGTAGGCGCTCCGCCAGTTTTGCGCCCACGCCTTTTAAGGTGGTGATGTCGAGCTTATTCGGGTCCACGTCGCTTGCTGCTAATAGCCACTGTAAATTTACACAGGTATCGGCAGTATATATGAGTTTTCAGCAATTTATAGCGTGGTTGCGCGATTCATCGTCAGGATTTTGGCTCTTTATACCCGCACAACCTCTGAATCCTGCATCTTGAGATTGTTCGGGTATAGTGCATGGATTTTGCTAGGATCAGCGAAGATCGACGATGTGGAGGATCTATGAAATCAGACTGTTTTATCCGCCTTGGCCTGTTCAGTAGCGCATTACTGAGTTGTGTAGCAATGGCCTCCTCGGGGCCGCAGATTGAGCAGCCCATTGAGCGCCCCAGACCGGAACATCCCATCGAGATCCCACGCCCAGAACAGCCGATCGAGCGTCCGGGTCGGCCCAATCGCCCTGGTGGGCGGCCCTATCCACCGGTGGTGGTGTATCCCCCTAGCATTAACCTGCCGGTAGACTGGCAAAGTTCCACCATCACCTTTTATCAGGTGGCAAAAGAGCAGGCCCCGCTACCCGGTGAGCTGACCAATATTGAAGTAGCAGCGGATGACCGCGCCAAGCTGATGATTATCGACGCCAAGCAAGAGGTGGTGTTTGACGGCTGGCTGGGTATGGGCGATCTGCGCCAATGGCAGGTGCGCCACCCCGTGCAGCTGTTTTTCTCTGAGCTCAACGAGATTGAGCTCACCGTGGCGGGTGAGGCCATCGACCTAAGTGGCTACCCCCAAGATAGCGCGGTTTCGTTACGCTTCGGCGAAGCGGAAGGTCAATGACAACTATTCACCCCGCTGTTGGCTTCACGTATCATTAGCCCATTCGATTTAGGGGGATCACATGGCAAAGTTGTCACTGCAAGAACAAATGATGAAGGCTGGCCTGGTTAGCCAGAAGAAGGCGCAAAAGGCCAAGAAGCAAGCGAAAAAGGGCCGCACTATGCGCCGTGAAGTGCAAGCCGCCACTCAGGCTCAGCGCGAAGAACAGTTGCAGCGCGATCAGGCGCTCAACCAGCAGCGTAACCAGGAAGCCCAAGACAAGGCCATTGCCGCGCAGGTGAAGCAGTTGATCACCAGCAATGCCATCGACATCAGTGGTGGTGATATCACCTACAACTTTACCCACGATAGCGTAGTGAAGAACCTCGATCTTAACGCCAAGCATCGCCAAGATGTGATCGATGGTCGTTTGGCCATTGCAGTATCAGAAGGTAAGTACTTTGTACTGGCGAAAGTGGTGGCCGAGAAGATTGCCCAACGCGCGCCAGAAGCGATTGTGGTGCTGTACGACCCTGCCAGTGAGCAGGTGGATGAAGATGACCCTTACGCAGATTATCAGATCCCAGATGATTTGATGTGGTAATTCACTGAGCCGACCTTGGGTCGGCTTTTTTGTGCCAGAATGAAAGCAAGTTTTACGCGAACTATCCGGAGCTCTCGTGTTACTGAATAAATACAGCGCATTCTACTTGTTGGTACTGGTTTCCATCGGTGTGCTTCATTACTCCCTGTTTCCTGTTCACTTGGAGTTCGATGTTGCCAGTATTCTGGCCGAAGGCTGCATTAGCCTGGTGGTGTTGTTTATCTTGTTGAATTTGTCTCAGCTCAACCTCACCCGCCGCACCCTCAACTTGCTACGGATTGCGTTCTTATTATTGCTAATTTCCCTGAGTGTGGACGTGCTCGATGAGGTCTATCAGCAGCCTGACTTTGTCGTATCGCTGTTTGAAGACCTGTTCCAAGTCATCGGTTTTGTGGTGCTGCTGTTCGGTATTCGCTTATGGATCCGCAGCAATAACCAGCAAAAAGAGAAACTTAAACTGTTGGCCACCACCGATTCAATGACCGGTGCACTGTCGCGGCGGGCCTTTTCAGAAGCGGCCAATCTGGAGTTTCATAAGATGAAGCGTGGCGGTATGCCGTTTGCGGTGCTGCTGCTCGATCTGGATAACTTCAAATCGATAAACGATACCTATGGCCATAACGCCGGTGATGCCATCCTTAAGGGCTTTGTGGACGAAATCAGCCACTCGATACGTCAGAGCGATGTGTTTGCCCGCTGGGGGGGGGAAGAGTTCATCTTACTTGCAACCAACATCGACGATGCGGGTCTGAACACTTTTGCAGAGAAGCTGCGAGAGGTGACGGAGGGCATGGCGGTGCGCCATCAAGGGCAGTTAATTCGCGTGACCACCAGTCTCGGTGGCGATTTCTCGCGGCTTGAGGATGATGGCTGGGAAGACACCATCAATCGCGCCGATGATTTGCTGTATAAGGCCAAAGCGAAGGGGCGTAACCGGGTTGAGTTGCCACTGCAATAGCGGGTTGGCCATGCAAAAGAAAGCCGGCTGACGCCGGCTTTTTACTGGCTAGAGCTGTCGAACTAGATGGCTTTGAGGATGTTATCCACCGAGGCCTTGGCATCGCCAAACAGCATGTCGGTGTTCTCTTTGAAGAACAGCGGATTTTGCACCCCGGCATAGCCGGTGGCCATGGAGCGTTTAAACACCACCACGTTCTTGGCGTTCCACACTTCCAGCACGGGCATACCCGCAATCGGACTACCGGGCTCTTTGGCTGCTGGGTTTACCGTGTCGTTGGCGCCGATAACCAATACCACGTCGGCATCGCTGAAATCGTCATTGATCTCATCCATCTCGAACACGATGTCGTAGGGCACCTTGGCCTCGGCGAGCAGTACGTTCATATGGCCGGGCAGGCGCCCTGCCACCGGGTGAATCGCAAAGCGCACATTCACGCCTTTCTCGCGCAGCTTCTTGGTGATATCGGCCACCGGATACTGGGCTTGGGCAACTGCCATACCGTAGCCCGGTGCGATAATCACCTCGTTGGCGGCTTTGAGCATCTCGGCAACGTCTTCTGCTTGCACCTCGGTGTGCTCACCTTGCTCGCCATCGCTCACCACTGTGCCGCCTTCGGCGCCAAATCCACCCAAAATCACGCTGATAAAGGAGCGGTTCATCGCCTTACACATAATGTAGGAGAGGATGGCACCCGAGCTACCCACTAGCGCACCGGTGATAATCAGCAGCTCGTTGCTCAGCATAAAGCCCGAGGCCGCCGCTGCCCAACCCGAGTAGGAGTTGAGCATCGATACCACCACTGGCATATCGGCACCACCAATGGCAGCCACCAGGTTGTAGCCAAACACAAAGGCAATCAAGGTCATCAGCACTAGCGCCCAAACTCCGCCCGTCGACATATAGATAGCGCCGAGCAGCAGCGAGACGATAATCATCGCCAGATTGAGCTGGTGGCCACCGGGCAGGCCTTTTGCAGCCGATTTAATCACGCCGCGTAGCTTACCGAATGCCACAATCGAGCCGGTGAAGGTTACGGCACCAATAAAGATACCCAAGAACACTTCCACGTCGTGGATGGTTTTAGCGGCGCCCGACATAGGCGCGTGCTCGATGGCGCTGGAAAAGCCCACCAGTACCGCGGCCATCCCGACAAAGCTGTGCAGCATGGCGACCAGCTCAGGCATCTCGGTCATCTCTACGCGCAGCGCGACTCGCACCCCGATGGCGGCACCGACGGCCATCGCTAGGGTGATGATCCAGCTACCGCCGCTGACTTGGGAGCTGGCGAGGGTGGCGATGATCGCCAGTGCCATACCCACGATGCCGAAGATGTTGCCGCGTTGTGCGGTGTCTTGGCGGCTTAGGCCCGCCAGACTGAGGATAAATAGCAGAGCAGCGATCAAGTAGGCTGCAGTTACAATTCCCTGTGACATGTTCGCTCTCCTTACTGCTCGTCTTTACGGAACATTTTCAGCATCCGTTGGGTAACCGTGAAACCACCGACAATGTTAATGGTGGCAATCAAAATCGCGATTCCCGAGAGGAACAGCACGATACCAGAGGCTTGGGTGGTCATTTGCACCAATGCACCGAGCACGATGATGCCACTGATGGCGTTGGTCACGCTCATCAGCGGCGTATGCAGCGCATGGGTCACGTTCCATACCACGTAGTAACCGACCACACAGGCCAGCACGAAGATGCTGAACAACTGCAAAAACTCGGTGGGGGCGTTGTGGGCGATCCAACCAAACAGCAGAGCACCACCGGCAGCCAAGGCGGGTTTGAGCCATGGCTTGGCCGGTTTCGGCTCTTCCACGGGGGCGGGCTCTGGAGCGGGGGCCGCTTGTGGCTGGGCACTGACTTGAATCGGCGGTGGCGGGAAGGTGATTTCACCATCTTTAACCGCCGTTACGCCGCGGATAACTTCGTCGTCAAAGTCGATATCGACTTGGCCATCTTTATTAGGGGTCAACAATTTGAACAAGTTGACCAGGTTGGTGCCATAAAGTTGACTGGCTTGCGCGGGCAGGCGGTTAGACAGATCGGTAAGGCCGATTAACGTCACGTCATGCTTTACCACGATCTCGCCGGGATCGGTGAGTTCGCAGTTACCGCCAGTGGCCGCTGCTAAATCGACAATCACGCTGCCCGGTTTCATCAGCTCCACCATATCCGCCAGAATCAGCTTCGGCGCTGGCTTCCCGGGGATAAGCGCGGTGGTGATGATGATATCGACATCTTTGGCTTGTTCGCGGAATAAGGCCATCTCGGCGTCGATAAAGGCCTGGCTCATCTCCTTGGCGTAGCCGTCACCCGGCCCGGTATCTTCCTCTTCGTAGTCCAGCTCTAAGAACTCAGCGCCCATGGAGTTGATCTGCTCTTTTACCTCGGGGCGGGTATCGAAGGCGCGGACAATCGCGCCCAAACTACCTGCTGCGCCGATGGCGGCCAAGCCGGCAACACCGGCACCGATAATCAAAACCTTCGCCGGGGGAACCTTACCGGCTGCGGTGATCTGTCCGGTAAAGAAGCGACCAAAGTGGTTAGCGGCTTCGATAACCGCGCGGTAGCCATCCACGTTCGATAGGGAGGAGCGGGCATCCAGCGACTGAGCGCGCGAGATCCGCGGCACCATGTCCATGGCGAGCAGGTTGATGCCTTTATCCTTACACTGCTCGAGCAGCTCGGGGTTTTGCGCGGGCCAGGCAAAGCTGGCGATGGTGGTGCCGCTGCTGGTTAGCTCCAGCTCTTCGCTGCTTGGTGCGTTGATCTTAAAAATAACGTCTGAGGCAAAGGTTTGTGCCTGGCTACCAAGGCTTGCACCGGCCTCTTGATATGCCTCGTCCAGAAAATTGGCGGCGCTGCCTGCGCCTGTTTCTACCATTACGTCAAAGCCAAGCTTTTGTAACTGCGCCACGGTTGCGGGGGTTGCAGCTACCCTGGCTTCATTGGCGACGCTCTCCTTGGGTATTCCAATTTGCATAGTCTGTTCCTGCTAGTTGTAGGTATTTGTCTTAACGGCGTTCCATTGTGCGATTACTACTCAAGTTGTTGGTTTTTTAATCCTGTGTTGGCTATGTAAGAGAACTCAGAGCTAAAGGTCAATAGCAAAAGTGACATTTACCTGCTTTATCGCAATGGTAAAACCTCTTATGTTAACAATGGGTTACATTCTCGCTTGGGCGTTTAGCCCGCGCCAACTGGGCGCAGGCTCGCAGAAATGGCGCTGTTTGAAGAATTGGCCCCAGGATTGCTTATACTGATGTTAAGGAAGTGTTAATTGCAAACTGCAATCAACACGGATTAAGGAAGACATAGAACGACCCTGTCTAAGTACAATTTTTTGGAGGTGTCTATGATCCTTAGAACATTAGTTTTGATATTGAGTTTTGTGTGTTGTTCGGCCGGTGCCAGCCTGTTGTTTGATGTAAAGGTGTCGCCTAAAGCCTTGGCCCGCGGCGTTAGTCAGAGCCCAGGCCCTGCGGTGTTGGCTTTTCGTTCCAGCATCTCAAGCGAGGGCCAGAGAAATGTAGTGCAACGCTCGGGCATTGCCATCGAATATCAACAGAGCTCGTCGTGGAAGCGCAACTTTAGAGGCAGCCTTAGCTGGCAGGTCAATCCAAACCTCAGCTTTAAAGCGCGTAGTTCCGGTATCAAGTCGCGGCTATATATGCCGATGAAACAACTATGCAGTTACTGTTTTACCCAAGTGGAAACCTCGTTAAGACGTAATGGCGATGTGAAGCTGCAGCTTCGCACCTACTTTGAGTAGATTGCATCGAGCCTTACGGAAGGTAAAATGCGCGCGGTGAGTCTTCATTGCTTAGGGTTTCAGTATATACTGTTGCCGTTGGCTTTCGGGCTGTTTGTTTCGATAACTAGATAAGTGAATTAAGGTGTTTCATGCTGGGCTATGTGCTGTTGGCCCTGCTCTTGGTTGTCGCACTTCCTATCGCAAGTTTCTTTACAGGTTATATGGATGCCTACCTTCGCTTTGGGCCAAGTATCTCGGGCGCTGCGATTCTAATGTGGGTGGTGCGAGACATAAAGCAGATGGTACGACGCCGCCGATAAGGTTGGCGGTTTAAAAGAGGCGGTGAATAAATATTCATTACCTCTTTTGTTTTTTCTCCAAAACTATTTCTAAGCGCTTGTTTTTTCGGGGCTTGTTGAGCTGTAACGCAGGTGAATTAAGACTGATCTTTTACGAAAAATCGCTGATTTTCAGTTGACCTCTGTAGGATGTAAGTCATTGATAAATAAAGGTTATATTGTTTTGTTTGTGACCTAAAAGACAGAAGATATACTTTTCACTTCACATTTCACCGAAAAAAACGTAACTTATCTGACTCGAAACTGAGCAAGATCAAACTGATTAGATAAATCTAAGCGAAGTCACGGACTCAGGCTTGCGGAATTTTTATTCAAGTTCTAGCCTGAAATTGGCAGCGGATAACAAGCAGAGATTGCTTCCTGCTGCACAGATAAGGAGATTATTATGAGTCAAGAAGAACAGCCGACAATGCGTTGTTACGCAACTGGTAAGGGCTTTTTTGTTCGCCTACCCATCACCAATGACGAGTTAGACGTAGAAGAGAAAGACAACGAAGCTGAAGCTTGCGAGTAGCCCCCTCAGTTACTACTTGAAGCTCACTGTTTTTGCTCAGAGTACCGCCTGCAATCGCAGGCGGTTTTGTTTATATGGGCTTAAACATTCCGTCACAATGTTGGCGCAGCGCCAACAAAAAGTTCTTCACCAAGGGGTTTTCCAGATGATGGTTGGGGTAATAGGCCATCAGTGCCCGTGTTTCAGAGCGCAACTGGGGCATAATCGCTTGTAAGCGCGCCTGCTGCAGATCGCGTTGGATAGCCTCTTCGGAGATGAGGATGATACCCATGCCCTGGATGGCGGCTTCAATAATCCCTGCGGGTGATTCGCACACCACCTGAGGCTGCTGATTAAGCAAGGTACCATCACTGAGCATGACACCGCCGTTGTCGAGCTGCCCTTTGGCCAGCAATATCGGAAGCTGTTGCAGTTGATTCACGTCCTCTATCGGCCCGTGGCGCTGAATAAACTCGGGACTGGCATAGAGCCTCACTGAGTAGTCAAACAATCGGGCGGCCTTAAAGCTGGCGCTTTGCCAATCTTCCAACTCCTTAATCACGGTCAGATCGACCGATAAGTCGGGCGCATCGTTAGGCTCCACATCCAGCAGTTTGACCTGAACCTGCGGGTGTTGCTCGAGAAAGCCCCGCAGTGCCGGAACCAATATCAGCTTAGTGGTAACCGAAGTAGCACCGATAGTCAGCAAGCCTTTCAACCCTTGGCTTTGATCATTCAGGCTGTCTTTGAGTTGGCGAAACTGCTGCAGCCACTGTTTACTGTGTTTGTAGAAATGCTCGCCGCGTTCGGTTACGCGGATCCGACGGGTACTTCGGATCAGCAGTTGGCAACCTAGCTGCTGCTCCAGCCAGTTGATGCGTTTGCTGCAGGCGGAAGTGGTCAGGCCGAGCCGCTCCGCGGTTTTCACAAAGCTCTGCTGCTCAACCAGCTCGATATAAGTATCGACCGCGTTGTACCAATCCATGTTTCCCCTTAAGAAATAATAATTTTCTTTAGTGCCTGATTATCAGAATACCGCAAAGCGATAGAATGGGGTATGAATAAGAATCTGTTGCCTCTCGTCTTTTCCATCGCGTTTATTGCGGGCTCACAGCTGACCAATAGTTTATTGGGGCCGGCGCTACCGGTGATGGCTGAATTTTATGCGGTTGCTGAACACCAAGTGCAGCAGCTGGTGGTCAATTTCATGCTTGGCTTGGGCTTCTCCCAGCTAATTTATGGGCCGCTGGCGGATGCCTATGGTCGCCGTCGCGCATTCTGGTTGGGGCAGTCTATCTTCCTACTGGGTAACCTTATCGGCTTACTCGGTATCGGTTCGCTGCAACTGTTGAGCTTAGGGGTATTTGTTCAAGGACTGGGTGCGGGCAGTAATCAGATCTTAGCGCGCTGTCTGTTGAGCGATAGCTATCGAGGAAGCCGATTAAGCAACAGCTTTGCCTTATTGGGCATGGCCGCCTCAGTAGTGCCGGTGATTGCGCCGCTTGCCGGTGGCTTTATCACCGCGCATTTCGGCTGGCAGGCATTGTTTGCCGTGGTGGGATTGAGCTGCTTTAGCTTGCTGGTGGTTGCCGGCTTGTGGCTTCCAGAAACCCACAGCACAGCCGATGGTCAGCTTAAGTTAAGGCCGGTACTTGTCCAGTATCAGAAGCTACTGAGTGAGGCTCCTTTTATCCGCTATTCCAGCTTCGCTTGGATATCCAGCGTGGGATTGATGTACATGATTACCTCAGTGCCTTTCGTGCTTCAGCATGATTTTGGCTTGGGGGTGGAGCTGTCGGGCGCGCTGATGATGATTCCGGCGGTGGGTCTGGCATTGGGCGGGGCTGCGAACCGGCGCTTGCTGGGGCCATTGGGCGAGCTTAAAACCTTATTGCTGGCAGCAAGCGTGCCGGTGAGTGCAGCGCTGATCCTGCTTTTTGCCGGGGATTTACTGGCGTGGGTACTGATTGCAATGATTGCGATTAGCTTGAGTGTGGGCATGATCTACCCCATCTCCCAGACCGGCTTGTTTAGTCATTATCATCGCCAGGCCGGCACCGCGTCGGCTTTAATGGGCTGTCTACAGATGTCGATCACCGCGTCGGTGATTGGTGGCGTGCACCGAATGATAGAGCCGTCTGTTCACGGTATGACCTTGGTATTTGGCTTGATGGGTCTGGCGGTATTCGCTGTTATATCCATGGCCGCCAAGCTGCAAGCGGGGCCAGTTCTCAGTGGCGGCACCGACTGATAGCTGATGGCTATCGAAGCTAATGAAAATAACAATTTGGGGAAGTGGGGCTTAGCAAGTAAAGTACTATACCCGAGCAACCTCAAGATGCTTGTTCAGCGAGGTTTTACAGGCCCTCAGGTAAGGCACTGTTCCGCCGATCTAGTGGTCTAAATCAAGGAACAGTAACGCAGCATGAGGGCCTGTAAAACTCGCCCTTTGGGAGGCGCTCAATGTCCATAGCTCTTCGTTGAAAGCACTTGAAATGGGTCACCATTCCTTCGAACTTTCGCCTCGCCCTATGGACATTGAGTTCCTCTGAATCCTGCATCTTGAGGCTGTTCGGGTATATCAACGTTATCCAAGGAGTTACATCATGTTTGCAGTTATTTTTGGTCGTCCAGGTTGTCCTTATTGTGTACGCGCTAAGCAGATCGCCGAGCAGCTTTCTGAAGCCAACGAAGACTACAAGTTCCGCTATGTGGATATCCACGCCGAAGGTATCAGCAAAGCTGATCTAGAAAAGACCGTAGGCAAGCCGGTAGAAACCGTTCCTCAGATCTTTGTTGATGAGAAGCACGTGGGCGGCTGCACCGAGTTTGAAGCGCTGATGCGTGAGAAGTTTGACTTCTAAGACTCCTTAGTAAAAACCATCCTCCATATATAAGCTCGGTATCAACCGGGCTTTTTTGTGCGCGCTGAGCGCGAAATACTAGGCTTCAGGGTCAAACAGTGAACTTGGGCACAGATAAAGCAGTAAAGCTAGGTCTACAGTTTAGCGAGTAGTCTCAAAGCAGCTTTTCCTTGATACCCAGTAATCTTGGCTAAGCTGATCGTCTCAATCGCTATTAATAATTGTGCCGAGCTAGCTAAGGGGGCCTTATGGACGCGAGTTATGTGCTGAACCTTGAAGCAAGCATCTTGCTTGGGATCGTCAACGAGAAGCTGCGTTTGGAGTGTCATAGTCTGGAAGACTTGGCCTTAACCTTTGGGGTGGAACAGAGCCTGTTATCACGCCGGCTGGAAACCATTGGCTATCACTATGATGTGATTTCCAATCAGTTTAAGGCGATTTAAGATCTTAAACTGCTACCTATTTAGGACTAAGGTAGGCTTAGTTAGCTAATGCCTGCCTTATTGTTCCCTGTATCATTTTACTGACAGTTGGACTGTTCGGCGTGCTGCGCAGTGTCACCTATCTTTCTCTATCCCCTTCATATTGTTACTGAAATATCTTCTGTCATCATTTTGTCATAGTCTCGAGCTATGTTTTGGCACATCTTTGCAACATCCCTTCCTATTTAGCTTCAAGTCAAAAGCGTAAAGATTTCTTTATAGTGCTTAATTATTAGTTGTTTAGCGTTTGACGTAAAAGTTCCCCTGTCACCTAGATTTCATGTTGATGACATGTAAATGTCACATGGCGCGAATAGCATGACTTGCGTCACATTCCAATTGACTGAAACAGTGTTAAGGACAAACATAATGAAAAAGTTAAGTGTTATTGCTCTGGCAATCGCAGCTGCTACTACTGGCGGCGTAAATGCAGCTTCTGTATACGATGATGGCACTACTAGCCTGAAAATCGGTGGTCGTGTTGAGCCTCGCATGAAGTTTCAAGACCGTAACGACGAAGACAAGTCTGATTTCTCTGATGAGAGCCGTTTCCGTGTTGCATTCTCTGGTAAGACTCAAATCACCGACAGCCTGACTGGTATCGGTCACTACCAAATGGAAATCAAAGACGGCAGCGATCAGACTGTTAAGACTAAAGAGCTATACGCTGGTCTGGGTACCGCTATCGGTTCTTTCACCTACGGTCAACAAGATGGTGCGTTCACTCCTATCGCTGACATCTCTGATATCGCGTCTTACCACTCAGGTAACCACATCGGTATCATCGACGGTAACGGTGACGAGATCCAAAACACCCTGACTTACGCTGGTGATTTCGACGCGCTGGCTGTAACTGCTCACTACACCATGAACTCTGACAAAGACACTGACGGCTACGGTCTGTCTGCTGTTTACGGTTTCGACTTCGGTCTTGACCTGGGTCTGGGTTACATGGGTAACGACTTGGGCCGTGGCGCTGGCTCTGCTGACGCGTTCACTTTCGGTGCGGGTTACTCAATCGAGAACTTCTACATCGGTGGTGTATACGTAACTGGTGAAGGTGCAGACGGCGACAAAGACACTGATTTCGATGCATACGAAATCTCTGCTCAGTACAAGTTCGGTAAAGCTCGCGTAGTTGGTGTTTATGCTTACCAGCAAAACGACCCAACTGGCGCTGCTAAGTACGACGAGACTGACCAGTTCGCTCTTGAACTTCGTTACGACTTCAACAAAGCCTTCCGTGTAGTTGGTTCTTACGTATTCGAGCAAATCGATGGCGGCGAAGATCAACTAGTACTGGGTGCTCGCTACAACTTCTAAGTTGTTGCAAACCACTGCCTAGAAAAAAGGTCGCCATCGGCGACCTTTTTACTTCCTTACCCTCGTGATTCGCTGGCAGAACTAAATATCCATTAACAGAATCTTAGAGCGGCGCTGCAGGTTATACATCGCTTGCTTCTCTTGCGGTAGCTGATCCAGTTCAGCCGGGGCGAAGCCGCGCTCGCGGAACCAGTGAATGCTCTTGGTGGTGAGCACAAACAGCTGCTGTAGCCCTTGGACTTTGGCTTTACGAATAATCGTCCTCAACAACACATCACCACGGCTCGCCTGACGATAGTGGGGGTGAGACACCAAACACGCTAGCTCGCCGATGTTATCTTCGCTAAAGCTATATAATGCGGCGCAGCCGATGATCATCCCATCCCGCTCGACGATGGTGAAGCGATCGATCTCCATCTCCAGCTGGTCGCGGGAGCGCCTGACCAACACGCCTTGTTCTTCCAAGGGGCGGATCAGCTCGATAATGCCATTGATATCTTCCAGGTTAGCGTCGCGTACCCGCTCGTAGCTGTGCTGCACTAACTGGGTGCCGCTACCGTCGCGGGTATAGAGCTCTTGTAGCAGCGCGCCATCACGCTCGTAGCTGACCAAGTGGCAGCGATCGACTCCTCGCTCACAGCAGTCTAAGGCCGAGCGCAAAAAGCGCTGGGAATCTTCGCCGTTTTTCTCACAATCGGCTAGCTGGCGGGCTTGCTCTGGCAGCAGCTCACTGAGTAGCTTGCCTCGCTCATCATATAAGCCGCTGCGCGGGCCGAAGTAGATGACCTTGTCGGCTTTGAGCGCGACGGCGACTTCGCTGGCAATGTCCTCGGTGGAGATATTAAACAGCTCGCCAGTGACTGATACCGCCAGCGGCGATAGCATCACGATCTGGCCTTGTTCTAACTGGGCCTGCAAGGCTTGGTGGTTAATTCGGCGCACCTTGCCGGTGTGTTGAAAGTCCACCCCGTTGTCCACCCCGATCGGCTGCGATACCACAAAGTTGCCACGGATGACGCTGATATCGGCTTGATGAAGCGGTGAGTTAACCAGACCCATGGAGAGCTGGGCTTCGATATCGATCTGGATCTCACCAACCGCCTGTTTGATCAGCTTGAGGGTGTGGATATCGGTGATGCGCTGCTGCTGATAGAACTCGCAGTGAAGGTTTTGTTCTTCCAGTTTCTGTGAAATCTGCGGTCTTGCTCCGCAAACCAAGATCAATTTCACTCCCAAGGTTTTTAAAAGCGCGATATCTTGAATGATATTAGTGAAATTACTAGAATTTATCGCTTCGCCGCTGAGCATAAGCACGAAGGTCTTGCCGCGGTGAGCGTTAATATAGGGTGCTGACTGGCGAAACCAGCTCACCAGATCGTCTGTTTGACTTCTAGAACTCATCTTCCTGAATCGTTGTGTTGTAGTTTTGCGTAATTATGCACTTATTTGGCTGCATTGTTGCGCGAAGTTGCCTGCTTGTCGAGTAAAAAAGATAGTAGTTGGCTGCGTGAAATTTATACAATTTGCGAAAACCTCACCAATATATAAAATTTTAAGGAACCAGTTGTTGCTGTAGTTGGTCGAAGTGGCTATGTTGTCGCTGTGATAAATATTTGAGGTAAAGTATGACGGCATTTCCTGTTCCGCCGCACTTAGCCTTGCGGAAGGAGCCGAGCCAAGCCCGTACCCGCAGGTTATTGGACAAAATTTTAGATACCACCGCAGTCCTGATCGAAGAGAAGGGCTTGTCGGCGGTGAATACCAATCTGATTGCTGAGCGCGCCGATATCGATATCGCGTCGCTGTACCGTTTCTTTAAAAACAAAGAGTCGATCTTCTTTGCTGTCGCCCGCCGTTGGTACGACAAAGTACAGATGTCGGTGGAAGAAGCGGTGGTAGCCGAGCAAGCGTTTAGCATCGTCAGTTTCAACCGGGTTATCCACCACGAGGTGCGGGCGCTCCCCGACACTTACGTATTGTTGGTGCAGATGACCGAACTGTTCTCTAAAGACGCGGATTTCGCCGATCTGGAAGCGTGGCACCGTGAGCGCCTTGAAGAGATCATCGAGAAAGTGATGCGCGACAGCGGCTGCGACTGGGATACCAGCAAGCTGCATGAAGGTGCTCGCTATATCTACGACTTTATGCGCGCCTTCTTGGTGAGCGAGTTGAGCAAGACCGCCAGTGAACATCAACGCTCATTTGCCTGGCATGAACTGATGATGCAGCAGTTGGATCACATCATTCATCAGGATGCTCCTCGCAACGTTGCACTGATTGCCTAGATCGCATTTACTGTAAGGGAGTTCTTCACGGAAGAAGGATACCCTTGTGGATCTGCAAATTTTATTCACCCGCGCTAAGACCTTGCCGGTGATGCCTGCCATCATGCAGGAACTGCTATCGTCGCTCGATAGTGACCTCCTTGAGCTACCAGAGCTTGCAAGTAAACTCGCTAAAGATCAGGTGCTTAGCGCTAATGTGCTGAAGATGGCTAACTCTGCTGCTTTTCGTGGCCAAAGCCAATTAGACTCCATCGATGCTGCAGTGATCCGCTTAGGCCTAAGCCGAGTGCGTTCACTGGTGGTGGCTGCTAGCCTGAGTACCGTGAATCCCGGCCAACACTTCAATCACCAGCAGTATTGGGAGCAGGCAATGTACGTTGCGCTGCTAAGCCAGACTTTGGCTGAGTTCTGCGATGCCAGTCCAGATGTCGCCTTTACCTGCGGTATGTTGCATAGCATTGGCGA
Organism: Aliagarivorans taiwanensis DSM 22990; assembly: GCF_000429505.1. Classification (GTDB taxonomy): domain Bacteria; phylum Pseudomonadota; class Gammaproteobacteria; order Enterobacterales; family Celerinatantimonadaceae; genus Aliagarivorans; species Aliagarivorans taiwanensis. The sequence continues at coordinate 155,429 of NZ_AUBZ01000002.1, forward strand.
GTTGATGATCGTCAGCGCAGCGCCCGAACAAGCGGGCTTAATTGAGCTGAGTATGGAACAGGGCGAGACCCGAGTGGTCGCCCAACGCCAAGTGCTGGGGCTGGATTACTCAGAGATTGGCGGAGAGTTGGCGAAGCGCTGGCAGTTTGCACCAGTGATTGTCTCGGCCATCGAGCAGCAACTAAACCCTCTGGGCCACAAGCCGGTATCGCCCTACGCAGTACTGATCCGCTTAGCGATCTTCGTACATCACGCCTTGGTTGCCGGGGTAGCACCGAACTTGCTGGTGAATAACCTACCTGCGAGTTTGTGCAATCAGATCGAGCTGCAAACCGATGGCTTGAGTGATGCCTTAGCCAGTGTCGGCGAAAAGGTGAAAGAGAGCCTTAGTGGTACCCCAGCCTAAGCGGGCTTTAGCTTAGCAAACAGACCTTTGGCATCTTCCAGCAACAGGTAGTTGACCGGTACCAGTAACAAGGTAATCAAGGTGGCGAATAAGATGCCAAAGCCCAAGGATACCGCCATCGGTATCAAGAATTGTGCTTGGGTGCTTTTCTCAAAGATCAGCGGCATCAGTCCGGCGAAAGTGGTCAGCGAGGTGAGCATCACCGCCCGAAAACGTGCGCTGCCGGCCTGACTCACTGCTTGTTGCAGCGGAATGCCTTGTGCCCGCTGCCGATTCACGTAGTCCACCAACACTAAGCTGTCGTTCACCACCACGCCCACTAAGGCCAGCATACCCATCATGCTCATAATGCTGAGCGACATCCCCATCAACATATGACCGAGGATTGCACCTATGCAGCCAAAGGGGATGACCGACATCACGATCAGAGGCTGCCAGTAGCTGCGAAAGGGGATCGCCAGCAGGCTATAGACCACAAACAGCACAAAGATCAGCCCCAGTTGCAGGCTGCCAAAGGACTCGCGCTGCTCCTTGGCTTCCCCTTCTAAAGAAAAACTGACTTGTGGAAACGCCTGCTGCTGTTGGCCTAACCAGGTGACCAGCTCCTGCTTAATCGACTCGATGTTGGCGCTTTGCTTGTCCAGATCGGCACGGATGTTTTGAGTGCGTTGGCGATCCAAGCGGTTAATAGTGAGCGGGCTTTGTGAGGGAACAAGAGCGGCAACCTGGCTAAATGGCACGTCGCCGCCTTCACTGGTGCGGATCAGCAAACTGTTCAGGTTGGCCAAGGAGCGGCGCTGCTCGGCGGGGTAACGCAGGTAGACCCGCAAGTCTTCGCGGCCGCGTTGGATACGCTGTACCTGATAGCCGTAAAAGGCACTGCGCACCTGCGAGGTGAGGCTACTCAGGCTTAAGCCGAGCGCTTCGCCCATTGGCGTTAGGGTGAGCTGCAGCTCTCGCTTGCCCTTGCTCAGGCTGTCCTCGATGTCGAACACCGCCGGAAACTCCGCCAGCTTCAGTTTGACCTGCTTGGCAAAGCGCGCCATAGCGGCAAAATCATTACTGGCTAGCTGCACATCCAAGGGCGATCCGCCGCGGCCGATCTCAGCCCGAAAACTCAGGCTTTCCACCCCCGGCAGCGGGCCTATCAGCTCACGCCATTGCTGTACTAGCTGCTGGCTGGTGATCGGGTTGGCGCGGGTCTCCGGCGGCTCAATCTCGAACACCACGCGGCCCCGGTGGGTTTCAGCACTACCGCTGCCGCCCCCTGAGCCGGTGGTGGCTAAGATATTCAGGATCACGCTCTCGCCCGTGTCAGGGTCTTGGTGGCGCTGCTGCAGTTGTTGGGCAGCATGTAAGATCCGCTGCACGTAGTCATCGGTTAGCTCAAAGCTGGTGCCTGCGGGCATCACCAAGGAAGCGCGTGCGGTCTCGCTGGGGATGCGCGGGAAGAACACAAAGCGCACCCAACCGGAGGTAGCCAAGGTGGTGACAATCAGCAGGATCGCCAGCGCCATTGATAGCGTCAGGTAGCGGCGATGAAGGCAGAAGTCCAAGCTAGGCCGATACACCTTCGAGATAAATCGCTCCAGACCGTTGGCTATGCCTTGTTGGATGCGGGCCAGTCGACCAGGCTGGGGGTTAATCCGCACATGGCGCAGGTGGGCAGGGAGAATCAACTTGGACTCGACCAAGGAGAACAGCAGTACTGGGATCACCACCAGTGGGATCTGCGAGAAAATCTTGCCCCTCACTCCTTCAATCATCATCAGCGGAATAAATGCTGCGATGGTGGTGAGCACCCCAAAGGTCACCGGCACCGCCACCTCTTGAGTACCTCTAATCGCGGCTTCAAGCGGCGGCTCGCCACGATTGAGCCGTGAGTAGACATTCTCGCCGGTGACGATGGCATCATCCACCACGATCCCCAGCACCATGATAAAGGCGAACAGCGAGATAATGTTGAGGGTGACGCCAAGCTGCGGCATCAAGATAAGGCCACCCATAAAGCTCAGCGGGATCCCAAGGCAGACCCATAGCGCAACCGCTGGGCGTAGAAACAGTGCCAGCAACAGAATCACCAGCAGGCAGCCTTGAATCGCCGAGTTTTTTAAGGTGTTGAGGCGGGCCTTCACAATCTTGGAGCGATCCCGCCAGTAGGCCAGCTCGATGCCTTGTGGCAGCGCCCCTTCCTTGACCGCGATGTAGTCTTTGACCGCATTGGCCACCTCAATGGCACTTTGCTGGCCGACCCGATACACCTCCAACAAGATCGCTGGCTCGCCATTAAAGCGGGTGTTGATGGGGTCTTCCTCAAAGCCATCCTTGATGGTGGCGATATCGCCCAAGCGCACTCGACTGCCGCCTTGGTCACTGACCACCAATAGTTGTGCGAAGTCTTCGCCGGTATAGGCCTGGCCTTTGGTGCGCAGCATGATCTCGCCTTCGCGAGTGCGCAGCGAGCCTGCGGAAAGTTCCAGCGAACCTTGTTGTAGCTGTACAGCCAACTGATCCATCTGCAGGCCGTACTCGCGCAGGGTCGCCTCGTCGACCTCAATGGAGATCTCATAGTCGGCGACGCCATCGAGCTCCACCTGAGTGATTTGCGGAAGCTGTTGCAGTTCGTCGCGCACCTGCTCGGCCAGTTGGCGCAGTTGCCAGTCTTCCAATGCGCCGTAGATCGCCAGGCTGATGGTTTCCCGTTGTCGCTGGGTCAGGCTCACCACCGGGCGCTCGGCGTCACCGGGGAAGGTGGAGATGGCATCAACTCGAGACTTAATATCCGCCATCAGGTCGCGGGTATCGTAGCTTGGGTAGATCTCGGCGCTGACTCGGGCTGCGCCCTCGCGGGATACCGAGCTGAGCTGCTTGATGCCCTCTAAATCGCTGATTGCCTCTTCGATGCGGATCGCCAGGCCTTTCTCGGCTTCTTCTGGGCTGGCACCCGGTAGGGCAATACTCACGTTGACCTGATCGAGCTCGAACTCTGGGAACACCTCCAACGGCAGGCGGGTTTGCACCGAGAACCAACCGCCAATCAGGATCAATACCATCAGCAGGTTAGCGGCAACCGGATTGCGGGTGAACCATGCGATCAGGCCGTGCATTAGTTAGCCCTCAACTGGGCGCGGCTGCCCTCAAGCACTTGTCCCAGTGGGGTGGTTACCAGCTGCTCGCCGGCTTGAAGTTCGCCACGTACCACATAGTGCTCGGGGTCTTGCCAGAGCAGTGCTACTTTGCGGTAACTGACCTGGCCATCGTGGAACACCAACACCTGCTGATTGGGATAGAGGCTGGTGTGGGGGATGACAAACACCTCCTCGAGCTGTTTGCCATAGATCTGCGCTTCGACAAACTGCCCCAGCTTTAAGCTGGGCTGCTGAGTAAATGCCGGGCCATAGGGATCATCGATCTGCGCGAGCACATACAACTGGCGCGAGCGGCTGTCTAACACAGCCTCGCTGCGCACCAGTGTAGCTGGCCACTGAAACTGCTGCTCACCGAGGCGGGCAATAATCTCCACCTTGGCGGGCTCGCTGGGATGCGACTGGGTCTGTGCGCGGAACTCCTCGGGGATCGTCACCTGCTGCTGTTGCTCGAGGCTCAGTGGCAAGCGCACCTCGAGATAGTCCACTGCAAAGCTGCTGGCTAGCGCTTCGCCGCGGTTCACGTATTGATTGAGTTCGACCTGTTTGTCGAGTACTCGGCCAGCAAAGGGGGCGCGGATCTGGGTGCGCTGCAGGTCGCGCTCTGCCTGTGCCAGACGCGCCTTGGCCGAGGCCACCGCCGCTTGTTGCGCGGCTTGTTGGGGTTTTCTTAACACCAGCGCATTGGCTGGTTGCTGATCGCCCAGCCGTTGCCAATCTCGCTCGGCTTGGGCGGCGCGAGCCTGCTCTTCGGCCAGAGCCAGCTGCTGTTGGCTTAGCTCGGAGCGGGCGATGGTGACCGCGTTTTGATAATCCGCCGGGTCGATGCGTGCCAGCAGCTCGCCTTGCTCAAAGTAGCTGCCCTCGCGGAAGTTTTCCGACAAGTAGGTGATGGTCCCGGCCACTTCGGCGGTAAGGGTTAGCTGGGTATGCGCCTGGACATTGCCATAGCTGGTGAGCATCAGCTGGTAGCTTTGCGACTCGAGGGTTTGCACATCCACCAGTAGGCTCGGTTTCTCTGGCTCACTGCGGCGCTGGGCTTGTGGGCTTTGCTGCTGTAGGTATTGGCTTATCCAATAGGCTGCCAGCAGTATTAGTATCGGCAGGGCGATGCGCCACAACTTAGCCATTGTTTGTCTCCTCTGTGGCAGGGAATGGAGTCTCTATATCAGGTAACGCCCCATCTGGTAACGAATCGGGGCGAACCGGTAGCGATGTATCGAGGCCACCGCCCAGCGCTTGATAGAGCTGCAAGCGGTTCTGCACTTGTTGGTTGAGCGCGCTTAAGGCGGCACTGCGCGCATCAAAGGCGCGGCGCTGTGACTCCAACACCGTGATGTAGTTGACCAACCCTAGCTGGTAGTTCTCAAAGGCCAAAGCGGCAGCCAACTCCGAATCGCGGGCGGCGGCATCCAGCAGCTCACCGCTACTTTGCAATAACGGCTCCTTGCTCAGCGCCTGCTCTACCTCGGCAAAGCTATTGAGTACCGCCTGCTGATAGGCCTTATCGAGGCTGGCGGCCAAGGCTTGCTCGGCCTGCTGTTGGTTTTCCAGGGCTCCGGCATCAAACAGCGGCGCGGTGATGCCGGCGAACAGACTCCACAACAGCGACTCGCCATCTAACAGCTCGCCGAGCTGCTCGCTTTGGCTGCCGCCGCTGGCGGTTAGTCGCAGGCTGGGGAAACGCTCGCGGTAGGCGGCAAATACCCGTTTATCGGCGGCGGCTAGGCGAAAGCTAGCGGCCCGCAGGTCGTGGCGGCGTTGCAGTAGCTCTGAGGGGATCCCGGCGGGGAGTGGCGCCAGCGGAACCCCTAGCTCGCCCTTGGCCAGGATCTTACCCGCCGGGTAGCGGCCCAAGCTTAGTTCCAAACTTAGTTGCGCCTGTAGCTGCTGTTCTTGGCGCTGATTGAGTTGGCTGCGCACTGCATTGAGGTCGGCTCGCGCCAGATACACATCGAGCGCTTCGCGTAGACCGCTGCGATAACCGGCCTCGATAATCTCCAGATTGCCTTGTTGGTTAGCAATTCGCTGTTCGATCAACTGATACTGAAGCTGGGCTTCTAGCAGCTCAAACCACTGGGCAATCACCGTAACCGCGAGTTCCAGTTGGCTTTGCTGCCACAGCTCCAATTGCACTCGGGCATCGAACACCGCCGCTTGGGTGCGAGCTTCGAGCTTACCAAGCCAATCGAACTCCCAGCTTACGTCCAGCCCCAATCGGAACTGCTCCGTGCTGCTGTCGCGATCGCCACTGCTGGCGGCGGAGAGGTAGGCATCGATCTGTGGCCAACGCTGGGCATGTTGCTGCTGGATTAGGTAGAGCTGGCGGTCCAGCAGTAGGGCTTGCTCTGTGACACCGGGGTTGTTGACTAACGCCTCGGCGACTAGCTGCTGCAGCTGTGCACTGAGTTGGCTTTCAAAGCGCTGCTCGGCGAAGCTGCCGAGCTGATGCTGGCTGCTCCAGTTTGCTTGAAGCGGTGGGCTAGGTTGGCTGGGAAGCGGCGTTTGAGCGCTACAAGCGAGCAGCGCCAGGGAGCTTGTGAGTGTTATAGCAAAACAACGCCACTGCTTTGTCACCGGTTTGCCTTCACCTTGGTCGAGTCCTTGAGTATTAAAATCTAGCCTGCTCAGATAGATATGTCACCTAAGCGTTGTGTTAATAGCTAATACGCAAGTACTGGCTTAGTGGTTTTCTGCCAGATCAAACAGCTCCAGTATCCAGCGAAATACCAAGGCATCATCCAGCTCCAGAGCCAAGCTGTGCTGCGCCTGCTGGAAGTGTGTCGCACTGAGAATATCCTCGCGTTTATCGATCAGGGCTTTGGCATAGCCTTTGGCAAACTCTGGGTGGCCTTGTACGCAGAACACCTGCTCGCCAACCTGATACATAAACAGCGGACAAAACTCGCTACGTGCCAGTAGGGTCGCCTTCTCGGGCAATTGCTGGACTTGGTCTTGATGGCTCACCAACAGATGAAAGGGGCGAGCCGACTCCGCCTTGCTGGCCCAGCTGGGCGCTTGTATCAGCTCAGTGGTGGCGCAGCCCAAGCCCCAGCCTTTGTCTGAGTTTGCCGTGACGCCGCCCAATGCCCGCGCCAGTAGCTGGTGGCCAAAGCAGATCCCGGCCAGTTTCTGACCCTGTTGGTAGGCTTGTTGGCACCATGCGACTAACTCCACAATCCACGGCTCATCGTCGTGGGCATTGTGGCGGCTGCCGGTAATCAAGTAGCCGGCGTACTCCCCAAGTGGTGGAAGCTGGCCATCGATGGCGTGGAACACCTCAAAGGTGAGAGTAGAGTTTTGCGCGCGTAGATGCTCGATAAACATCTCATAATACTCGCCATATTCCGCAGCCAAAGCCGGGTCGACGTAATCACAGTTGAGGATTGCCAGAGTGCACATGGTGTTACCATCCTTGGGTGAGCGGCTTACTTGGGTGTTAATTATACTATGTCATCATCAGCCAATTATTGGCAATCCCCGCTTCATTGTTAAGTATTCGCCGATTTTTATCGGGAAAACTCGTGTCGAGTTGTGGAAGAAATTAATCAATTGTTTAATTCTGTATGAATTTCTCCGCTCAACTTTTACCCAGCGCCTGGCGTAAGATATTAAACATGTGATTAATTTACTTGAGTGATTGCTTGGTTATGGCCGATGCGATGGGGAGTAACAGGCGTGCCGGAAGGCCTGCTGGCGGTGACAGCGACGCACGGCAGACGCTGATTGATAGTGCGCGGCGGCTGATGGTGCGGCTGCCTTACGATAAGGTGTCTACCCGCATGATTGCCGAGCGAGCCGGGGTCAACGTGGCGATGATTCGCTACTACTTTGGCAACAAAGCCGGCTTGTTTGAGGCGATGTTGGAAGACACCCTGGCACCGATGCAGGAAGGCATGCGCCGGGTGCTGAACCAGCGGCAAGCCTTCAACTTCATCGATATGATGCGCACTTACTATCACACCATGATCCCGCAGCCGGAGTTTCCCCGGATGATTGCGCGCTTGATGGATAGCCCAGAGGATGATCCTGCACGGCAGATGTTGTTCAAGCATATGGATCAGTTCTTGGTTCCTATGGAGCAGATGGCCAAGCATCAGATCCCCAACCTGCGTGATGGCATCGACCCCCAACTGGCCAAGTTCAGCTGCATGAGCCTGATGATCTTCCCATTTTTAATGCCAACAGCGGCCTTTAAAAAGAACGGCATCGAACGCAATGAACAGTTCCTGATGCAACTGCTTGAGCACAATCTGCGCTTACTCGAGCACGGCATGCTAAGCCCTTTACAAGAGAATTCCTGATGAGCCTGCGAAAACGCCTATTATTCATTCCCGCCAGTCTGCTCGGTGCCGCTATTTTGGTGCTGGCTATCAAGACCCGACCGTCTCCGGAGCTGAATCCCGCAGCCAGTCAAGAGCGGGTGGTGGAGGTGCTTGCGCTCAGCCGCCAGCCAATGGCGCCACTGGCCACTGGCTTTGGCCGGGTGACCCCCAAACTTGAATGGCAGAGTATTGCCGAGGTGAGTGGCCGGGTTGTGTATAAATCCTCACTACTGGAACGGGGCCGGGTGGTGCCTGCGGGCAGCTTGCTGGTGAGAATTGACCCGCTCGATTATCAGTTGGTATTGGCGCAAGCCGAGGCGGATCTGCGCTCAGCACAGGCTCAGCTTAATAAGCTGGATCAGCAAGAGAGTAGTCTGCGCAGTCAGTTGCAGATCGAGCAGCAACGCCTGAGCATTAGCCGTCAGGAGCTGGCGCGCAAGCAAGACCTGCGCGAGCGTGGATTGATCTCTCAATCGGAGGTCGATATCGAGCAGCAAGCGGCCCTCGCCAGCCAGCGCACCGTTGAAGACTTGGAAAATCAGCTGTTTGTACTGCCGGATGAGCGCAAGGTGTCCGAGGCGCAGGTCAACGTCAATGAATCACGGGTGAATGAAGCGCAGCGCTCGCTCGCTCGCACCGAGATCTACCTACCCTTCGATGCCCGGATCGCCGAGGTGGATGTGGAGCAGGATCAGGTGGTGAACCTACAGCAGGTAATGCTGCGCGCCCATGGTCTGGATGTGGTGGAGATCGACGCTCAGATTGCCTTGCACGATTACAGCAACTTGGTTGCCAGCTTCAGCCCTGAGCAATTAACCGATCCCGATCGCCTCGAGCTGGGTGCAACAGTATTTTTAAACAGCGGTGAGCGGCGCTATAGCTGGCCAGCCAGCGTATCGCGGATCAGCGATAGCGTCAGCCTCAATCAGGCGACTACCGGTATTATTGTGGACGTGGAGCTGCCCACGCAGCAGCTCAACCCAGAGCGCCAGCCGACGCTAGTTAACGGCATGTTTGTGGAAGTGCAATTCGAAGGGATGGCCCAGCCGCATTGGTTGGTGCCCGAGTCCGCGTTGCACGGCGAGCGGATCTATCTGATGGAAGAGGGCCTGCTTAAGGTGGTCGCTGTCGAGGTACTGTTCCGCCGTGATGGCATGGCGGCAGTCGCCAGCGTTGAGCCTGCCGAGTTATACGAGGGCGCCTTACTGGTTCTGACCGACCTGCTTCCAGCGGTAGAAGGTATGGCGCTGCGCGCGCTTGATGCCGATAGCCCTGAGTCAGACAGCGCTGCGCCAGCAGAGGAGCAAGCCCAGTGATCCGCTACTTCTCGCGCCACCCCACCGCGGCCAACCTGATGATGTTGGCGATGATCTTGGTGGGTCTAGTCGCCCTGCCCAAGCTAAAGCGGGAAACCTTTCCTGAATTTGCTCCCCCTTATGTGATTGCGTCGGTGGTTTATCCGGGCGCCTCACCACAAGAGGTGGAGGAGAGCATCTGCCTGCGCATGGAAGATGCGGTGGATGGATTGGCGAATATCGTCGAGACCCGCTGTGAAGCGGTGGAAGGCAGCGCCTCGCTGATCCTCAAGTTGACCAATGAGGACGTGGTGCAGCGCATGCTGGTGGATGTGCAAACCCAGATTAACGCGATCAACGACTTCCCCGCTGAGATTGAATCACCGATTGTGCGTGAGCTGGACTGGAATGAGCCGGTGGTGGACGTAGCCATCCGCGCCGATATGCCGCTGCCGCAGCTAAAAGCCTATGCCGAATCGCTCAAGCGTGAGCTTAAGATCGATTATGGGGTGTCGCTGGTGGAGGTTAGCGGCTTCTCCGACCACCAACTACGGGTTGAGCTGGATATGACCGGCTTGCGCCAGCTCGGGCTGAGTGTCGCCGACGTGGCCAATCAGCTGGCCAATCAGAATATCCGCCTGCCCAGTGGCAACCTGGAAACCCCAGAGCGCAACTTCCTGTTAAGGGTGGATGGCCAAAAGGTCACCCCGGAAACGCTGGCACAGACCATTATCGGCGCCGATAGCGATGGTGCGGTGCTGCGATTGGGCGACATCGCACGGATTACCGACCGCTTCGAGCTGGACGAGCAGAAGCTGTTGTTCGATGGCGAGCCAGCGGCGATGCTGCGGATTAGCAAGAACAAGGCCGACGATGCGCTGCGGATTAAAGAGCGGGTCGCCGATTTTGTCTATGCCACCAATGAGGCCGCGCCAGCGGGCGTAACCTTGAGCATGACCAACGATATGTCGTCGCTGCTGTGGGATCGCCTGACCATGATGGTGCGCAACGGCTGGCAAGGCATCCTGTTGGTATTCGCGGTGATGTGGCTGTTTTTCTCATTCCGCTACTCGTTCTGGGTAGCGGCGGGTCTACCGGTGGCCTTTTTGGGTAGCATGTATCTGATGTCGGCCTTTGGCTTGTCGATCAACATTATGTCGCTGGTGGCGCTGCTGATGGCCATCGGCATCATGATGGATGATGCGATTGTTATCTCCGAGTCCATCGCCTCGCATATCGACCGGGGGCAAGAAGTGAAGCAGGCGGTGTACAACGGGGTGAAGAAGGTACTGCCCGGGGTTATCTCTTCCTACCTGACCACGGTGTGCATCTTTGGCAGCTTGATCTTTCTGGAAGGGGAGATGGGGGCGGTGCTCAAAGTGGTGCCGATGGTGCTGATTTTGGTGCTCAGCCTGAGTCTGGTGGAAGCCTTTTTGATTCTGCCTAACCACTTGCGCCATAGCCTGGAGAAACACCGTGAAGATAAGCAGGCGCAGGCCTGGAAGCAAGCCTTCCTAGCGCGCTTTGAAGGCTTTCGTAACAATCAGCTGGTTGCTGCGGTGAGCTGGGCGGTGCGCTGGCGCTATCTGTTTGTTGGCGCTGTGCTGGGGCTGATGCTGGCCTCGGTGGCGCTGCTAGCCGGCGGCGCGCTTAAGTTTGTGGGCTTCCCTGAGCTGGATGGCGATATTTTGGAGGCGCGGATTATTATGCCGCCGGGATCTAGCCTGTCGCAGACCGAAGCGGTGGCAGCCCAGATTGTCGCGGCTGCGCAAGTGATCGATGCCGAGTGGAGCGAAGCCAAAGAGGGTGGCGAGCCCTTGGTGCTCAATATCACCGAGCAGTATAACTTTAACGCCGATGCCGATGAGTCTGGCCCGCATGTGGCCACGGTTCGCCTGGACTTGCTCAGTGCGGAAGTTCGAGCTACCCGACTGGATGACTTAATTGAGGCATGGGAGGGTGAAACCGGTGAGCTGGCCGCGCCGGTGTCGGTGGTGTTTAAGCAGCCAGCGATGGGGCCGGGTGGCAAGGATATCGAGATCCGCATGCAGCATGACGATCTGGACATCCTCAAACAGGCCTCAGTGCAGACCCAGCAATTCTTGGCGGGCTTCGATGGGGTCAGTGGCGTGCTCGACGATATGCGCCTGGGCAAGCCGGAGATCAGCATCAGCCTGCGCCCGGGGGCGGAGAGCTTTGGTGTCAGTAGCCAGATGGTGGCGGCCCAGCTGCGCGCCGCCTATTACGGGCAAACTGCCGATGAGATCCAGCTGGGGCCGGAGAACATAAAAATCCAGGTGATGCTGGATAAGCGCCAATCCGGCGACTTGGCCAATCTGGCCAGCTTCCCGATTATCCTCGCCGATGGCAGTCAGCTGCCCTTGGGCACGGTGGCGCAGCTGGAGCACCAGCGTAACTACGTGCGGATCCAGCGGATTAACGGGCTGCGCACCTTAACGGTATCGGCCGATCTCAAGCAGAGCGTTATAAGCTCCAATGAGCTGCTTAGCCAGTTCCGAGCAGAGCTAATGCCTGAGCTGCGTAAGCAGTACCCGGGGCTGCGCTTTAACTTTGAAGGCGCAGCCAAAGACACCTCGGAGACCGGCTCGTCCATGGCCAGTGGCTTCTTGCTGGGGATCTTTGGGGTGTTTGTGATTCTTAGCTACCAGTTCCGCAGCTACCTGGAGCCGTTTGTGGTGTTGCTGGCGATACCGCTGGCCTTTATCGGTGTGCTGTGGGGCCACTTCCTGCTTGGCTATCCGATGAGCATGCCGAGTATGATGGGTTTTGTATCGCTGGCAGGTGTCGTGGTCAATGACTCGATCTTGCTGGTGCAATACATTCGCTACCACCTCGATGAGGGGGAGGATATCTACTCCTCGGTGGTGCAGGCCAGCCGCGAGCGCTTCCGGGCGGTGTTCTTGACCTCGATTACCACCGCTGCCGGTCTGCTACCGTTGATGCTGGAAACCAGCCTGCAGGCGCAGGTAATTAAGCCCTTGGTGATCTCAATTGTGTTCGGCATCTTTGCCTCGACCTTGCTGGTGCTGTTTATGATCCCCGCCGCCTACGCGATCTTGGGCGACTTTGGACTGGTTAAACGTCACGGCAAGCTGAGTGACGAGGGTCACTAACTAACGGTTTTCGGGCCTATCAGCAATACGGCCAAGTTGAAAAATGTTCACTATACTGGTTCGATAGGAACAGTTTTCGCTGAATACTGGAGCATTTGTTCAGTATTTTATAACAGCAAGCCAAGGAGGGCCCATGACCGACAGTCCGCATAGCCAGCAATTGGAATTCCCCAGCCAAGCCTTTATTAACGGCGAGTTTGTTGACGCCATCGACGGGCGCCGCTTTGCCTCAATCAACCCGGCCACCGAGGCCTTACTGGCCGAGGTGGCTCAATGTGATGAAGCCGATGTAGAGCTGGCGGTGAGCGCTGCCCGCGCCGCCTTTGAGCAGCGCGTGTGGGCCGGACTCGCTCCTGCTGAGCGTAAAGCGGCGCTGCTCAAGTTTGCCGACGCCATCGAGCAGCAGCGTGACCAGCTTGCCTTGTTGGAATGTCTGGATATGGGCAAGCCACTGGCTGATGCGCTGGGCTACGATGCGCCCGCCACCGCCCGCTGTGTGCGCTGGAACGCCGAGGCCATCGATAAGGTCTACGACGAGGTCGCCCCGGTGGGCGATGGCGCGCTGGCGCTGGTTACTCGCGAAGCCTTGGGCGTGGTTGCGGCGATTGTGCCATGGAACTTTCCCTCGGTGATGGCGGCTTGGAAGCTGGCCCCGGCCCTAGCCACCGGCAACTCGGTGATCCTCAAACCCTCGGAGAAATCCCCGCTCACTGCGCTCTATCTGGCCAAGTTGTGGCAGCAGTGTGAGCTGCCTGCTGGGGTGTTTAATGTGCTGCCGGGCTTTGGCCATGAGGTGGGCAAAGCGCTGGCGCTACATCCCGATGTGGACTGCTTAACCTTTACCGGTTCTACCGCGACCGGCAAGCAGTTGATGGTCTACGCCGGACAATCCAACCTCAAACGGGTATTCAGTGAATGTGGCGGCAAGAGCCCGAATATTGTGTTTGCCGATGCCGATCTGGACAAAGCGGCAGCCTCGGCGGTGGGGGCGATCTTCTACAACCAAGGCGAGGTGTGTACCGCTGGCTCACGTCTGCTGGTGGAGCGCTCGGTCCATCAAGCCTTGCTAGAGAAGATGCTGGCGCAGCTGGATGAGTGGCAGCCGGGCGATCCGCAGTCGCTCGCTACCCGCATGGGGGCAATGGTGGATAAAGCCCAGCTGGAGCGGGTGCTTGAGTACATCGAGAGCGGCAAACAACAAGGCGCTAAACTCGTATGCGGCGGTGAAGCGGTACAGATCGATGGCAAGGGCTACTTCCTACAACCCACTATCTTCGATGGGGTGAGCCCTGAGATGCAGATCTGGCAGGAGGAGATCTTCGGGCCGGTGCTTAGTGTGGTGTGTTTCGACACTGCCGATGAAGCCATCGCGCTAGCTAACGACAGCGTTTATGGGCTGGCTGCAGGGGTATGGTCGAGCAATGTAAATACGGCGATTCAGTGCTCGCGGCTGCTGCGGGCGGGTACCGTGTTCGTCAACAATTGGGATGGCGGCGATATGACTATGCCTTTTGGTGGCTTCAAGCAAAGCGGCAACGGGCGCGACAAGTCTTTACACGCGCTGGAAAAATACACTGAGCTCAAGTCCACCTGGATCGAGCTTACTTAAGATCCGGATCGTCAATGGCGGGCCGGGTTGCCCGCTTTTTACAAAACTTCTCGATAATAAACTGCTGATCGCGCGGGTTTAAATCAAAACGAAAAGCCACATCATTGAGCGAGCGGATGTCATCGCAGTGATGGTCGCTGATGTAGCGGATCGCCTTACACAACTGGGATCCCGGGGAGAAAAACTCTGAGCTAATCATAGTCAGTCCTCGCTCGGCTTGGGCTGGCTAATATTTAACCACAAAATAACTATGGTTTTTGTGAACGAGATGTAAATTACCACTAAAACTAGTCGTTCACTTACTCCGGCTAGACTCATCTAAACTCAGGGTAGGCGCGTAGTCTGGACAGTAGCTGATCAGCTATTTAGACTCAATAACTTAGCAAGGACGACAGCATAGAGCTGGCAGACAGAACAAGGATGAAACGATGGTGATTTCGGCGGTGGCTCGGGCTTTTAACAAGCGGACTTCGATCATGCTTGCTCTGTTGTTACTGATGGGGGGAAGGGCGGCTCCGCTATTGGCGGAAGAGAGCATCGCAGACGATGCGGTCAATATCGCCAGTGTTCGCGCCTTCGTCCCCGAACGCATCCCCAGCTACTCGGTGCAGCGACAATTCGTTGGCCAAGTGGTGGCCAAGCAAACCGCCGACATCGGCTTTGAGTTGGCCGGTAAAATCTCCCAGATATACGTCGATGAAGGGGATCGGGTTAGCGAAGGTGATATCTTGATGCAGCTGGATACCGAGCTGCTGGAGATTGAGTTCAAAGACCTACAGGCCCAGCTCCAGGTGATTGATGCCGACAGCGCGCTGGTGCGGGCCAACCTGCAACGGATCCGCTCCTTGAAGAAAAGCGGTTATGCCTCTGAGCAGAGCCTTGATGAGCTTACCGCCCAACAAAAATCCTTACGCGCTAACCGTGCCCGGGTTGAATCGTCGATTCAAGCCAACCGCACCCGGGTTGAAAAATCGACCTTGCTCGCTCCTTACGATGGCATCATCGACCGCCGCAGCGTGGCCGAAGGCACCGTGGTTGGCGCGTCTCAGCCGGTGCTGCAGGTACTGCAACAGGGTGGCAATGAGGTGAAGGTGGGGATCCCGGTACGGTTGATTCGTTATCTCGACCCGCGGCAAAAGCTAAGCGTTAGCGTGGGTGAGCAAAACTTTGCGGTGTCGCTGCTCACCAAAGGTGGCCAGGTTGACCCCACTACCCGCACGGTGCAGCTGCGCTTCGCGATTCAAGACCAAAACAACCAGTTAGTCAGCGGCCAGCTGGCCTACCTCAATGTGGTGGAGGATGTACCTGAGCCCGGCTATTGGGTGCCGTTAACCGCGATTACCGACGGCATTCGCGGCTTGTGGAACCTATACGCGATTACCCCCGCAGAGGATGGCTACTCGGTACTGGAGCGACGCGATGTGCTGGTGCGCTACGCCACCGAGACCGAGGCTTTCGTGCAGGGGGCACTGGCTGAGGATGAGGCCATTGTCGCCACCGGCATGCACCGTTATGTGCCGGGGCAGACGGTGGAAGTCTCCAACCCCAATGCCTTGCAAAACTAGGGGGAGGCCATGATTTCCTCTATCTACGCCAACAGTCGCTTTCAGTTGCTACTGGTGGCTCTGATTATCGTGGCCGGTTTGGGCGCAATCTCCAACCTGCCGCGCAGTGAAGACCCCAAGATTACCTCGCGCTTTGCTAGTATCGTGACCCAATATCCCGGCGCCTCGGCGGAGCGGGTGGAAGCGCTGGTGACCGAGCTGATTGAGAACAAGATCCGCACTCAGCCGGAGATTAATCTGGTGCAATCCTCCTCCCGCCCCGGTTTCTCGGTGCTGCAAGTGGAGCTCAAAGATGAGGTGATCGAGGTGGACCCGGTATGGTCACGGGTGCGCGATTTGGTGGGCGAGCTCAGCCCGCAGCTGCCTCCCGGCGCCTTTGACCCGGTGGTCGATGATGACCGCGGCTATGCCTTTACCACCTTGGTGGCGCTGCGCTGGGAAGGTCCCGGCGAAGAGAATTTGGCGATCCTCGGCCGCTACGCCAAGGAGCTGCAAAACCGTCTGCGTGGGGTGACTGGCACCGAGTTTGTCGATATGCAAGGGCAGGGCGAAGAAGAGATACTGGTGGAGCTGGAGCCGGAAGTGTCTGGCCGGCTGAATCTCAGCATCGAGCAGGTCTCACAACTGATTGCCGCCGCCGATGCCAAGGTGGCGGCCGGTGAACTAACCAATGATTTTAACCGCATGCAGCTGGAGCTGGTGGGCGAGCTGGACTCGGTGGAGCGCATCAAACGCATTCCACTGGTGAGCGCGGAAAATGGTTTTGTTTATCGCCTCGGCGATCTGGCCTCGGTAACGCGCCAGCTAAAATCGCCACCTGAGCAGCTGGCCACGGTAGAGCGCCAGCGGGCGATTGTGATTGGCATCCGTATGCTCTCGGAGTTTCGGGTCGATCGTTGGACCTCGTGGGTGAACGAGGAGCTGGATGAGTTTCGCGAGATCTTGCCGGCCAACGTCAGCGTCGAGGTGATCTTCGAGCAAGACGGCTACACCACCAAGCGTTTGGCGGAGCTGGTGGGCAATGTGCTGTTAGGTCTGGCGATTATCCTGGTGGTGCTGCTGTTAACCCTAGGCTGGCGCTCGGCGCTAATCGTCGGCTTCTCATTGCCGCTAACGGTGATGTTCACCTTGGCCTGTATGAATTTCTATGGCCTGCCAATTCACCAAATGTCGGTGACCGGCCTAGTGGTTGCGCTGGGGATCATGGTGGATAACGCCATCGTGATGGCCGATACGGTGGCGCAAAAACGCCAGCAAGGCTATTCCGGCAAAGACGCGGTCAGCTCGTCGATTAAGCACTTGTGGCTACCCTTGCTTGGTTCCACCCTGACCACCATACTGGCCTTTCTGCCGATTGTGTTGATGCCCGGTCCGGCGGGTGAGTTCGTTGGCGGGATCGCGCTTAGCGTGATCTTCTCGCTGATTGGCTCCTACTTTATCTCTCACGTGCTGGTATCGACCTTGTCAGGGCGCTTCCTGCCCGAATCCAAGGTGGCCGATCACTGGTATGAGCGCGGCATTCAGATCAACTGGCTGAGCCGGGTGTTCAAGGCCATGTTGGCCCTTAGCCTACGTTTTCCCAAGCTGACCATCTTGCTGGTGAGCGCGGTGCCGATGTTTGGCTTTTACAGCGCTGGTAGTCTGACCGAGCAGTTCTTCCCGCCCTCGGACCGGGATATGTTCCAGATAGAGGTGTATATGGCGCCGCAATCGAGCGTTATGGCCACCCAAGCGCTGACCGAGGACCTCACAGAGCACCTGTATGCCAAAGATGGCATCACCTCGGTGAGCTGGTTTGTCGGTAACAATGCGCCGTCGTTTTACTACAACCTGATGCTGCGCCAACAGGGCGCTAAGAACTACGCACAGGCGATGATCAAGACCGAAGACTTCCGCGCGGCCAACCGCTTGATCCCGGAGCTTCAGGCCGAGTTCGACCGCGACTTCCCCGAGGCGCAGATCCTAGTGCGCAAGCTCGAACAAGGCCCACCGTTTAATGCGCCCATCGAGCTGCGCATCTATGGGCCAAGCCTGGATGAGCTAAAACGCTTGGGCGAGCACTACCGTAGCCTGCTCTCGGAGGTGCCCCACGTATTACACACTCGGGCAACCTTGCTGGCAGGAACACCCAAGGTGTGGCTCAACGTTAACGAAGAGGCCTCGCGGATCAGCGGCTTGGCACTCACCGAGATGGCCAGCCAACTGCAGGCTCAGCTGCAAGGCCGCCTGAACGGTAGCGTGCTGGAGAGCAGCGAATCGCTGCCGGTGCGGGTGCGCATCGAAGATGAGCAGCGGGCGCGGGTGGAAAACCTCGGTAGTCTGACTTTGACCAGTATGGTTGCAGGCAGTATTCCTCTGGCCTCGCTGGCCGAGGTGGAAATTCGCCCTAGTCGGGGGGAGATCCCCCGCCGCGATGGCAAGCGGGTTAATACTGTGGAGGGCTATCTGGCGACCGACGTGCTGCCCGATCAGGTACTGGCGGTATTTCGCGAGCGTATAGCCAACGATGAGATGGTGCTACCGGCTGGCTACACCTTGGAGTTTGGCGGCGAAGGTGCTGAGCGTAACGAAGCGGTGGGCAACCTGCTAGCAAGCGTCGGCCTGATTGCGGTGATGCTGGTGACGGTGATTGTGCTGTCGTTTAACTCCTTCCGCTTGAGTGCGCTGATTGGTCTGACGGCGATTCAGGCGGCCGGTTTGGGTCTGCTGAGTGTGTTCCTTGGCCAATACCCCTTTGGCTTTACCGTGATTATCGGCCTGCTCGGTCTGATTGGTTTGGCGATCAACGCGGCCATCGTGATCCTCGCGGAGCTGCGCTCGGATGTGAAGGCCTGTAACGGCGACCCCGAGGCGATCCAGTTTGGGGTACTCTCGTGTACCCGTCATATCACCTCTACCACCATCACTACCGTGGGTGGCTTTATGCCGCTGATTCTGGCCGGTGGTGGTTTCTGGCCGCCGTTTGCGGTGGCGATTGCCGGCGGTACAGTGTTGACCACTATGCTGTCGTTCTTCTTTGTACCGACGGCGTTCTCGCTGTTGGCCAAGGGTAAGCGTGGGGTGGAGCCATCCGGCGATGAGCCAACGGTGGCTCACTAAGCCAGAGGCCGGTATCGGGGGTATCGTTAGAAGGTTGGAGGGGTTGCGGCGCTGATTAGCTCGCACTCTTCCTTGCCGGGGTTGCGAAAGCGGTGGGCTTGGCGGGTTTCAAAGTAATAGGCATCGCCCGCTTTGAGTCGCTCGGTTCGCTCGCCCACGGTTATCTCAATCTCGCCGCGTAACACTATCCCGCCTTCCTCGCCTTCGTGTTGGATAAAGTCAGGACCGGTATCGCTGCCCGGTGGGTAGATCTCGCGCAATATGGTGAGCTTGCGGCTGCTGGAGCTGGGGCCAACTAACAGCATCTTGATAATTCCATCGCCCAAATCAACCAACTCATCGGCGCGATACACCAGCTTTTCTTGCGGCTCTAGTTCGAGGCTAAAAAACTCGCCCATGGAGATGGGGATTGCATCGAGGATCTTCTTCAGCGAGCCCACCGAGGGGTTCACCTGATTCTGCTCGATTTGAGAGATCATGCTGTTGGTGACACCGCTAAGTTTGGCCAACTCACGTTGGCTCAAACCGCGCATGCTTCGTACACCTTTAAGGCGCTTGCCCAAATCCATGGCGTTGTACTCCTTGATGTCCCCGCCTTAGACCAAACTAACACGGGACTTTTGAACGGCTGGCTAGGTGTGGCCGACCAGGTGTGGCCGACTAGGTGCCGCCGGCCATACGCGCTTCCAGTATCCGGCGTTTCTCTGCCTTGGCCATAAACCACCACGCCAGGAAGCTGGCTAAAGCCACTACCGAGATAATGATGGTGGCCAGGGCGTTGATCTTGGGACTCACCCCCAAACGCACGCTGGAGAATACCACCATCGGCAAGGTGGTGGCGCTGGGACCGGAGACAAAGCTGGCAATCACCACATCGTCCAGCGACAGGGTGAAGGCTAGCAGCCAGCCAGATACGATCGCCGGCATAATGCTGGGCAGGGTCACCAGAAAGAACACCTTGAATGGGTGAGCGCCCAAGTCTTGCGCCGCCTCTTCGACGCTCAAATCCAGCTCTCGCAAACGCGAGCTTACCACCACCGCCACATAGGCGGTACAGAAGGTGGTGTGGGCAATCCAGATGGTTAACATGCCCCGCTGACTGAACAGGTCGAACACCTGACCGAGCGAGATAAACAGCAGCAGCATGCTCAGACCGGTAATCACCTCGGGCATCACCAAGGGCGCGGTAATCATAAAAGCGAAGCTGGTTTCACCACGCAACTTACCTAAGCGGGTCATGGCAAATGCGGCCAGAGTGCCGAGCACAACTGCGGCGGTGGCCGCCAAAAAGGCGATGGTCAAGCTAAGCACGATGCCGTTCATCAGCAGGTCATCACGGAATAGCTCGCCATACCACTTGGTGGAGAAGCCGCTCCACACGGTTACCAAGCGGTTAGCGTTAAACGAGTACACCACCAGGGACAAGATCGGCAGGTAGAGAAACGAGAAACCGAGACCGAGGATCAGCCATTTCCAGCGGGTTTTATAGACCGGGATCGATGACATCAGCTGGCCCCCATTTCACGTTTTTGATAGCGGTGGAAGTACATGATCGGCGCAACCAACAACAGCAACATAATGGTGGCAACCGCTGAGGCCACCGGCCAGTCGCGGTTGTTGAAGAACTCTTGCCACAGCACCTTACCGATCAATATCGAGTCGGGCCCACCGAGCAGTTCGGGGATCACGTACTCGCCCACCGACGGGATAAACACCAGCATCGAGCCTGCGATAATGCCGCCTTTGGCCAGCGGCAACAGCACCTTGAACAGCACCGTTAGGGTGGATGCGCCGAGGTCTCGGGCCGCTTCGATTAGTGAGTAGTCGATGCGCATCAGGGCGGTGTAGATGGGCAGAATCATGAACGGCAGGTAGGTATAGACGATGCCGATATACACCGCAGTATCGGTGTGCAGGATCTGCAGCGGCTTGTCGATAATCCCGATGCTCATCAGGAAGTTATTCAAGAAACCGTTGTTCCGCAGGATGCCGATCCAGGCGTACACCCGAATCAGAAAACTGGTCCAGGAGGGCAGGATAATCAGCATCAGCAAGATGTTGCGCGACGACGGGCTGGAGTGAACTATCGCCCAGGCCATCGGAAAGCCAATCAGCAGGCACAGAAAAGTCGAGATGGCAGCGATCTTCAGCGACAGCAAGTAGGCCGAGGCGTACAGGTCATCGTCGATCAGGTAGAAGTAGTTACCGACGTTAAGCAGGATCTGCAATTGCTCATCGGCGTAGCTAAGCAGCTCGCTAAACGGTGGAATGGCAATCTGCGCTTCAGCAAAGCTGATCTTGAACACGATAAAAAACGGCGCCAAAAAGAACAGCAGTAGCCAAAGGTAGGGCACACTGAGAACCAGGTACTTACTTGGTGGCAGCTTGCGACGGCGTTTGTTTTGGCGTGACTCACTCATATCTTCAGTACCACGCAGCTTTCTGCATCCCAAGAGAGACTCACTTGGTCTTCCCAGGTGGGCATGTTGTTACGGTGGCGCGCCGTGTTGGGCATGGTGGCGGTGATACGGGTGCCGCTGGGCAGGCGCACGTAGTAGATACTCTGATCGCCCAGATAGGCGATATCTTCCACCTTGCCGAGGCAGGCGTTGTAATCGTCGCAGTGATCGGCTTTGACCACCCGGATTTTCTCGGGGCGCACCGCCACCATCAGTGGTACGCCGGGGGCGGCCGACACGCCGTGGGTCAGCCGCAGTGGGCGGCCTAGCTGCTCGCTCTCGATCACCGCACCGGTGTAGTCGGTTTCTTGCAGCATACCATCGAATACGTTCACCGAGCCGATAAACTCGGCGCTAAAGCGCGAGTTGGGGTACTCGTAAATCTCTTCCGGCTCGCCGATCTGGACGAACTGACCACGATTCATAATGGCGACCCGGTCGGCCATGGTCATGGCTTCTTCTTGGTCATGGGTCACCATCACACAGGTGGCGCCCACTTTCTCAAGGATGTCTACCACCTCTAGCTGCATGCGCTCGCGCAGTTTTTTATCCAAAGCGCCCATCGGCTCGTCGAGCAACAGCAACTTGGGCCGTTTAGCTAGGCTGCGCGCTAGCGCAACCCGCTGCTTTTGCCCGCCGGAAAGCTGGTGGGGCTTGCGCTTGGCATAGTCTTGCATATGCACCAAGGAGAGCATGTAGCTGACCATGTCGGCGATCTCGCCCTTAGGCAGCTTGTCTTGCTTGAGGCCGAAGGCGATGTTCTGCTCCACCGACATATGCGGGAACAAGGCATAGGACTGGAACATCATATTGACCGGGCGCTGATGCGGCGGAACATTAATCAGCTCTTGGCCATCGAGTAGGATCTGGCCACTCGAGGGGCGCTCAAAGCCGGCCAGCATTCGCAGTAGTGTGGACTTGCCACAACCGGAGGCACCTAACAAGGCAAAAATCTCTCCCTTATCGATGGTCAGGGAGACCTGATCAACGGCCACTACACCGTCGAAATCCTTACTTAAGCTGTTTATCTGTAGCAGCGCTTCCTGGCTGGCTACCTTGGTTGCGGGTTTTGACACCACCGCCATAGGGCTATCTCCTTCGACAGTCGCGGGGCGCAGCGCGCCCCTTAGGACAGTTCAGTCCCAATGCCTTACTAATCTCTAGTTCTTCAAGAACCGGGTCCAGGAACGGGTCATCTCCCGGCTAACTTTAGCGGGCATGATTTTAGCGCCATAAAGCTTAGCCAAGGTTTCTTCACTCGGGTAGATGCCGGGGTGTTCCAAGATTTCCTGGTCGATAAATTCCCGCGAACTCGGGGTAGGGTTGGCGTACCAAACGTAGTTGGAGATCTCCGCTATCACTTCGGGGCGTAGCAGGAAGTTAATAAAGGCATGGGCGTTGTCCGGATGGGGGGCATCCGCAGGGATGGCCATCAAGTCGAACCAAGCCAGCGCGCCCTCTTCGGGGATCACATAGGCCACTTCCACACCGTTATCCGCTTCGGCTGCGCGGTCTGCTGCTTGCAGTACATCGCCTGACCAACCAATGGCAACACAGATGTCGCCGTTCGCGAGGTCGTTAATATACTGGGAAGAGTGGAAGTAAGTCACGTATGGACGCAATTTTTCCATCAAAAGAAAGGCTTCGGCGTCTTCTTTGTAATCGCTAAGCTCAGAACTGTTCGGATCTTTGCCTAAATAATGCAAGATGGCGGCATAGATCTCGGTGGGCGCATTAAGAAAGGCCACCCCACATTTTTCGAGCTTCGCCAGGTTCTCGGGTTTAAATACTAAATCCCAGCTGCCGATGGGGGCATCTTCGCCAAGCACTTCGGTCACCTTGGCCACGTTGTAACCGAGGCCGGTGGTTCCCCACAAGTACGGTACTGCATAGGTATTATCCGGATCGGAGGTCTCCTCGAGCATGCTCATGATCTTGGGGTCGAGATTGCCGTAGTTGCTTAGCTTGGACTTATCCAGTGGCATAAACGCCCCCGCCATCGCCTGACGCGCCAGAAAATCTGAGGTAGGAACCACTAAATCGAAGCCGGTGGAGCCGGCCAAGATCTTGGCTTCCAGCACTTCGTTGGAGTCGAATACGTCGTAGACCACATCAATGCCGGTTTCTTGCTCGAACTGCTCAATGGTCTCTTCGGCGATATAGTCCGACCAATTGTAGACATGCAGTACCTTGTCCTCGGCAGAGAGCGCCGGGGTGCTGAGCAGTAGGCTCGTGGTTAACGCGCTGGTAGCGAAGGCTGTTGAGTGTTTCATCCTTGAATCTCCTGATAATTGGGCGGGTGCCCACTATTAATCGTTACAACTAATCGATACAGCTTACTCTTCTATTTAACTCCCAATGTCGACGCGGTTTGATCCAAACTGCGGCGGATCAGCGTCAGCATTAAATCAATCTCTTCAATGGTCATCACCAGCGGCGGTGAGATAATCATGGTATCGCCACAGGCGCGCATGATGATGCCGTTCTCGATGCAGATATCGCGACAGACAACGCCGGCCTGGCGTGACTTGGCAAAACGCCCCATGGTTTGCTTGTTGGCGACCAGTTCGAGTGCGGCCACAAAGCCGCAGCTGCGCGCCTCACCAACCAGTGGGTGCTCGGCCAGCTTGGCCCATTGCTCGGCGAGGTAGGGGGCTAATTGCTCGCCGACTCGAGCCACATGGCCCTCGCTCTCCAGCAGCTCAATATTTTTAAGCGCAACGGCGCAGGCGGCTGGGTGGCCGCTGTAGGTAAAGCCGTGGGCGAACTCGGTATCGGCATCAATCAACACCTGCGCCACTTCGTCGCTGACCATTACCGCGCCCAGCGGCAGATAGCCCGAGGTAATGCCCTTGGCCAGGCACATCAAATCGGGGTGGATATTAAAGGTTTGGCTGGCGAACCAGTTGCCGGTGCGGCCAAAGCCACAGATCACCTCATCGGCCACCAACAGGATTTGGTACTTGTCGCAGATCCGCTGGATCTCCGGCCAGTAGCTATCCGGTGGAATGATTACCCCGCCTGCGCCTTGGATCGGTTCGGCGATAAAGGCGGCGACCTTGTCCTCACCCAGCTCTAAGATCTTCTGCTCAAGCTGAGCGGCGCGCTCTAAACCGAAGCTGTGCGGGTCTTGTCCTTGGCCTTCACCAAACCAATAAGGCTGGTCGATATGTTCGATATTGGGCAACGGCAGGCCGCCTTGGGCATGCATAAATTCCATGCCGCCGAGGCTGGCACCGGCCATGGTCGAGCCATGGTAGGCGTTGTGGCGGCTGATAATCACCTGTTTGTCAGGGTGGCCTTTGCTGGTCCAGTAGTGGCGCACCATCCGCACCACGGTGTCGTTACACTCCGAGCCGGAGCCGGTAAAAAAGGCGCGATTGAGATCCCCGGGGCACAGCTCTGCCAGCTTCTGAGAGAGCGCCATCGCTGGCGGGTGGGTGCTTTGAAAGAACAGGTTGTAATAGGGGAGCTGGCGCATCTGCGCGGCGGCGGCTTCGACTAACTCGTCGCGGCCGTAGCCGAGATTCACGCACCACAGACCGGCCATGCCATCGAGCAGGCGATTGCCCTTGTTGTCGAATACAAACACGCCTTCGGCGCGTTCGATAACCCGCGGCCCAGTCTGGTTGAGCTGTTTGTAGTTGGAAAATGGCGGTAGACAATAGTCGGCGCTGAGCTGTTGCATATTCACCTCAAAATTATCGTTAACAAGGGCTAGACGTTGAGCAGCAGGTACTCGCGTTCCCAGGAGCTGATGACCTTGAAGTAGGTCTGATACTCCTTGCGTTTTACTGCCACGTAGCAGTTCACGAAGTGCTCGCCCAACAGCTCTTTAAGCTCGTCACTTCGCTCTAGTTTGAACAGTGCCTCTTCCAAGGTGCCGGGCAGGGCATAGCGGTGCTCGCTGACATCGCGGGTCTCTTGGGCATTGGGTTTTAGCCCGCGCTTCATGCCCAAGTAGCCGCAAGCTAGGGTGACAGCCATGGCCAGATAGGGGTTGGCATCGGCGCCGGCAAAACGGTTTTCCACACGGCGATTGGCGGGATCGGCCCGGGGGACGCGTAAACCGACGCTGCGGTTATCTACGCCCCATTGCAGGTTAATGGGGGCGGAGTCGCCGAACATCAGCCGCCGATAGCTATTCACATTGGGGGCATAGAAGGAGATCGCGGCCGGGGTAAAGTGTTGTAACCCAGCCAAATAGCTGGAGAACATGGCACTGGCTTGGCCATCGGGCTGGCTAAACAGGTTGTTGCCGTTGCCATCTAACAGGCTTTGGTGGATGTGCATGGCACTGCCGGGCTCGTGCTCCATTGGCTTGGCCATAAAGGTGGCGTAGATATCGTGGGCCAGGGCTGCCTCGCGCATGGTGCGTTTAAACAGGAACACTTGGTCACACAAGTTGAGTGCTTCGCCGTGGTCGAAGTTGATCTCCATCTGCGCCGCGCCGGACTCATGTACCAGCGTGTCCACCTCCAGCTGCTGGATATCGCAGTAGTCGTACATGTCCTCGAACACCGGATCAAACTCGTTGACCGCGTCGATGCTAAAGGACTGGCGAGCGGTTTCCGGGCGGCCGTTGCGCCCTTCCGGTGGCTGCAGCGGGTAATCCCAGTCGAGGTTTTTCTTCACTAAGAAGAACTCCAGCTCGGGAGCTACGATGGGTCGCCAGCCTTCATCTTCATAGAGTTTGAGTACCCGCTTTAGCACTGAACGAGGGGCAAAGCCGATCAACTCGCCGCTGCTGTCGAAGCAGTCGTGGATCAGTTGGGCGGTGGGCTCCTTGGCCCAGGGGACTAAGCGCAGGCTGGATTCATCGGGCTCCAGCTGCATATCTTTCTCGGTCCAGTCGAACAGGCCCTCGTCTTCCGGCCATTCGCCGGTGACGGTTTGGAAGAAGATGGATTCGGGCAGGCGCATACCGCCTTCGCGCAGGTATTTCTTGGCCGGGATAATCTTACCCCGGGCGTTACCGGTGAGGTCGGGGATCAGACATTCAACCTCGGTAATCTGGTGTTGTGCAAACCACTTGGCGATACTTTCCATAGTCACCTTTTTCACAGGGTCCACAGTTTGATGTGGGCCGTCCTTTGAACATTATTTGCACATTAAGCATCGTCAGCTGATGACAAAAAGTCAATCAGCTGTTAAATATTTTGAAACAAAAACAGTCTCTACTGCCAAAGTTGCATGCTGAATTTGCGTTATACTGAACGCTAACGACGACATGGGAGGGATACCGTGTTCCAGCTGAAATCCACGCAAACGCTAGATAAAGGCTCCAGCCAATCGGCCTTGGAGCAGGAAGTTGCAGATTTTCTGGCTGCCAATCCGCAGTTAGAGAGCATCGACCTGATGCTCAGCGATATCAATGGGGTGATTCGCGGAAAACGGATTGAACCCGACAGCTTGGGCAAGATTGCCAAAGAAGGCATGTGCCTGCCTGCCTCGGTGTTTGCGCTGGATATCTGTGGCGAAACCGTCGAGGAGACCGGACTGGGCTTTGCCCAAGGCGATGCCGATCGGCTGTGCTTTATGGTGCCGGGCAGTCTCTGTTTGATTCCTTGGAAGCCGCAGGCCGCACAGGTGTTAGTCAGCATGTTCGAGCTTGATCATCGTCCCTTCTATGCCGACCCACGTCATTTACTCGAAACCCAGTTAGCCCGCTTGCACGAACAAAGCTTGTTTCCTTGTGTCGCCATTGAGTGGGAGTTCTACCTACTCGACCCCAAAGCCGATAACGAAGGCCAGCCGCGCCCGCCGATCCTACCCAAAGCCAAGCAGCGCATGCAGCAAACTCAAGTTTATTCATTGGATGAGTTGGACGAGTTCGAGGTGTTTATCCATGACGTGCACCTCGCTTGCCATGCCCAAGGCATTCCCAGCGACAATGTGATTGCCGAGTATGCGCCCGGCCAGTTTGAGGTGAACCTGCGTCATCAGCATGACCCGATGTTGGCCTGCGATCAGGCGATATTGCTAAAACGTACCATCAAGGCGATCGCCAAGCAGCACGGCTACGTGGCAACCTTTATGGCCAAACCTTACGCCGAGCACAGCGGCAATGGCTGCCATATGCACCTGAGCTTACTCGATGGGCAGGGGGAGAACCTGTTCGCCACTCAGCCTGCTTTGCTCGAACAGGCGGTGGCGGGGGTGTTGGACACCCTGCCCGATGCCATCGCCCTGCTGGCCCCCAATGCCAACTCCTACCGCCGCTTCCAGCCGGATATGTTTGTGCCCTTGCATGCCAACTGGGGCTGGGACAACCGCACGGTAGCGCTGCGCATCCCCTCGGGTACCGAGGAAAACACCCGTATCGAGAATCGTGTCGCCGGCGCCGACTGTAACCCCTACATCGCCATGGCCAGTATGCTGGCCGGGCTGCAACGCGGGATCAGCGAAAAGCTAAGCTGCCCAGCTCCTTGCGAAGGGGATGCCGGCGGCGTTGGGCCGACCTTGCCGTTGCATTGGCCGCAGGCCTTGGAACAGTTCCAAGACAGTGTGCTCTATCGTGAGTTGGGTGAGAATTTTAGCCATGTGTATTTAGCGAACAAGCAGCATGAACTGCAGCGTTTTGAGGCCAGTGTCTCTCCGCTGGAACAACGTTGGTACCAACAACAGGTGTAGGAGGCCTTATGGCGCGCGATGACAACGCTTCGTACTATTGGGCTTCGGCCAATCAACAGTTTGATTTAGACCCTCTGCGCGGCGAACAGCAGTTCGATGTGGCCGTCGTGGGGGCCGGTATCACCGGCCTGACGAGCGCCTTAGCGCTGGCAGAGCGTGGCTACAAGGTGTGTGTATTGGAAGGCCAAACGGTGGGCTTTGGTGCATCGGGGCGCAGCGGCGGACAAGCGATTTTTGGCTGGGCGGCCGAGCAAGATACTTTGGAAAAACTGGTGGGCAAGCAAGATGCCCGCACACTGTGGGAGTTAGCGTTGGAAGGACTGGCGCTGACCAAGCAGAACATCGCCAAGTACCATATCGACTGCGACTGGCAAGACGGTATGGCGCATCTGGGGATCAAGCCGCGGCATGCGCTGGATCTGGAAGAGTGGTATCACAGCCTGACCGAAGATTATGGCTATCAAGGGCTCGAGCTGTGGGACAAGCAACAGCTCGAGCAGCAGCTCGGCAGTACTCGCTACAACAGCGCGATTTTCGATCCCAACAGTGGCCACCTGCACCCCTTAAATTACACCCTTGGCCTGGCCAAGGCAGCGCTCGGGGCTGGCGTGAGCATCTTTGAGCACTCCCCGGTGACCAAGCTTGAGCGAGGTCCATCGACTTGCCTCCTCACTTCGCAAGGGCAAGTGCGTTGCCAGCATGTGGTATTGGCGTGCAATGCCTATATGCAGGGGCTGGAGTCTAAGCTGGAGTCGAAGGTGATGCCGGTGGGCACCTATATCTGCGCCACCAAGCCATTGGGGCAAGAGCGCGCCGAGCAGCTGATCCGCAACAATATGGCGGTGTGCGATATCAACTTCGTACTGGATTACTACCGCCGCTCGGTTGACCATCGCATGCTGTTTGGCGGGCGAGTTAGCTATTCCGGTGTGGCGCCGTGCGATCTGGCAGCCACCATGGCCAAGCGGATGCGCTGGGTGTTCCCGCAGCTAAGCCATGACGAGGTGGAGTTTGCCTGGGGCGGCAATGTGGCAATTACCATGAATCGCGCGCCCCACTTTGGCCGACTGGAGGATAACATCTACTTTGCCCAAGGCTTTTCCGGCCACGGTATCGCAGCGACGGCGCTGGCCGGCTCGTTGATGGCCGAAGCGGTGGCCGGCACCGCCGAGCGTTTGGATGTGTTCGAGAAGATCCCGCATTACCCTTTCCCGGGCGGGCGTTTGCTGCGCACGCCAGCGCTAGTGTTGGCAATGGCCTACTACCGGATTCGGGATCTGCTTTAACACCATGTGTTATCCCACCAAAGAGCCTCTGTTATGCGAGGCTCTTTTCATTTTCTGCGTGGGTTTTATACTGCGGGTGGGCGTCACGCTCTAACAATTACACAACAAAAGTACTGGGAAAGTGAACAATGTACAAAACTGCGATCTCTTCGCTCTATCCACAGGCAAGCCGAATGGTATACGGCTGCATGGGGCTGGGCGGCGACTGGACTGAGAACCCATATAACAGCGGGCATGTCGAGCAAGCGGCTGCAGCCATCGATGCAGCCATGGAAATCGGCATCAACTTCTTTGACCATGCCGATATCTACACCCGTGGCAAGGCCGAGCAAGTGTTCGGCGAGGTGCTGGCACAGCGCGCTGGCCTGCGTGAACAGCTGATTATCCAATCTAAATGCGGTATCCGCTTCGAAGACCAACACGGCTGCGGTCGCTATGACTGGTCGCGAGAGCATATTTTGCGCTCGGTGGAGCAAAGTCTGAACAACCTGAAGACCGACTATCTGGATATCTTGTTACTGCACCGCCCGGATCCGCTGGCAGACGTACATGAAGTGGCTGAGGTATTCGAGCAGTTGCGCAGCCAAGGCGTGGTGAAGCATTTTGGTGTGTCTAACATGCAGGCAGCGCAGATGGCCTATCTGCAAAGTGTGCTGCCAGAGCCGCTGGTGGCGAACCAACTGGAGTTGAGCCTGTCCCATCTCGATTGGTTGGAGCAGGGCATTGGCGAGAACAATGGCTTTGGCAAGAATCTGGCGTTCACTCCGGGCACCCTGGAGTACTGTGCCCAGCACAAGGTGCAGATCCAAGCATGGGGCAGCCTGTCGCAGGGGCGCTTCTCTGGTCGCCACTTCGATGATGCCTCGGACGCTGAGCGCCACACGGCCGAGTTGGTGGCGCGTTATGCCGATGAACTAGGGGCTAGCCGAGAGGCGGTGGTACTGGCTTGGCTGATGCGCCATCCTGTTGGGATTCAACCGGTTATCGGCTCTGCCAACGTGGATCGAATTAAGGCCTGCGCCGGTGCAGATCAGCTTGAACTGAGCCGCGAGCAATGGTATCAACTGTATGTGAGTTCTCGAGGTAATCCATTACCTTAGAGGCTTTGCCGCGCAAGCGTTGGCGTGTTTTAAGCCGTTTGTTGATTTCCTGAGCAAACAGGAAATTTTTTCGAAGAAACGGCTTTACAAGGGGGGGCGACTTCCCTAATATACGCCTCCGCCAGCGTTGAGCACCCGTAGCTCAGCTGGATAGAGCGTCGCCCTCCGGAGGCGAAGGTCACAGGTTCGACTCCTGTCGGGTGCGCCATGTGGCAACAAGCTCTAAAAAACAATGGTGGGTATAGCTCAGTTGGTAGAGCCCCGGATTGTGATTCCGGTTGTCGTGGGTTCAAATCCCATTACTCACCCCACTTGCGAAGGTGGTGAAATTGGTAGACACGCTAGCTTCAGGTGCTAGTGGCTTAACGGCCGTGGGGGTTCAAGTCCCCCCCTTCGCACCATAATCTTCTCGAAGATTATGAAACCTGACGATGAGCTTTTTTTGGTAGCGCATCGTTAATAGGGTAAACCAAAACTTGTCGGTGAATAGCGCAGTTTGGTAGCGCATCGTCGCGAAGCTCATAAAGAGCGGGACCTGAGGTCACAAACCTCAGCAAGTAATTTAGCCAAAATTTGTCGGTGAATAGCGCAGTTTGGTAGCGCATCTGGTTTGGGACCAGAGGGTCGGGGGTTCGAATCCCTCTTCACCGACCACTATTTTGAAGACCCGCTCGTTGAGCGGGTTTTTCTATAGATGGGTTTTAACCCATTACTCACCCCATTTGCGAAGGTGGTGAAATTGGTAGACACGCTAGCTTCAGGTGCTAGTGACTTAACGGTCGTGGGGGTTCAAGTCCCCCCCTTCGCACCATAATCTTCTGAAAGATTATGACCTGTCGGTGAATAGCGCAGTTTGGTAGCGCATCTGGTTTGGGACCAGAGGGTCGGGGGTTCGAATCCCTCTTCACCGACCACCTTCCGAAGCCCTGCTCAATCGAGCAGGGCTTTTTCGTTTGCCCAATGAAAGTGCCTGCGCATCTTCGCGAAGCCAATAAAGAGCGGACCAGAGGGGGCCGAAGGCCCGAATCCCTCTTCACCGACCACTTTTCGAAAGCCCAATGAACGTGCTAGCGCATCGTCGCGAAGCCAATAAAAAGCGGACCAGAGGGGGCCGAAGGCCCGAATCCCTCTTCACCGACCACTTTTCGAAAGCCCTGCTCAATCGAGCGGGGCTTTTTTCGTTTAAGCCCAATATATCCATTAAAAAAGCCCGCAAAATGCGGGCTTAGAAAGTCAGACTTAAGCTGTTAGCTCACGCAGCTAACAGCGGGTCATGATAGGGCAACCATGCGAAGTGGTAGTCTTGCTGGGATTGCTCGCGAAGCTGGGCGATGGTGGCAGATTCGTGTTGGTTAAGTGGGCGGCTTTCCCCCTGAGCCAGTCGTTCAATTTTCTGGATTTGCTGATAACGCTGGTGGTCGGGGCCATTTTTCAACTCATAGATTGAGCGCAGGTGTAGCTGCACCTCGGCAATCAAACCGGATTGAGGCAGGGTCACCAACACCTTCAAATCGCGATAGCCAGAAGGGCCGGGCTCGGCGAAGCGGTTCTTCACCGCAACTAACTCGGCCTGCTGCTCTAGCTGCTCATAGGCTTGTACCAATTGCTCCGGGCTGTCG
This sequence comes from Aliagarivorans taiwanensis DSM 22990, assembly GCF_000429505.1. GTDB lineage: Bacteria > Pseudomonadota > Gammaproteobacteria > Enterobacterales > Celerinatantimonadaceae > Aliagarivorans > Aliagarivorans taiwanensis. The sequence goes on from NZ_AUBZ01000002.1 coordinate 187,105, forward strand.
GCGATAATGCTAGCGCGAACCAGATCGGTCAGTTCGGCGGCTTGATGGTTAAGCTCGGTGGCGACTTTGGTTTCGGCGCGTGCCGGAGATTTTACGTCGGCGATGACACTTTCGCAGTGGCTGTGCCCGGCAGAGCGTTCCAGTATCAAGGCCAGTTCTTGTTGGGCCTGTGGGGCCAGCTGATAGAGCTTGTCCAGCGAGTCATAGGGTTGCTGGCTGTCACGGCGGCGATTACGGATATCGTTGAGACGAAGGTTGCTGCGATGATTACCGCTGTGTTGAAAGGCTGAAGGGTTGCAAAGACTACGGCTGGGTGTAGCTGATTGAGAGGCCTGGCTGGGAACCAAAAATACCGCAGTAGAGAGAACCAGGGCTTTAAACAGATTCGACATATTGCTCCTATACAACAACACAAGTGCATTGAGTTTACGGCAGCTGTTAGTGCCATACAGTGGTATAGATCGCGTTTATCGGTGTTTAGTTCTGTAAAGTTGTGTAAATGCCAACCAGAACACGGTTAAAGGGTAAACAATTGGAGCATTCCGCTAGCGTTGCGCAAGCAGGTGAATGTAGCGTCCTAGCTCGATAAAGGGGCGGTGTTGCGAGTAGCGCAGCTCCATATCGATGATCTGTTGCTCATCGACTTGCTCACGCGCGCCGGCCTTAAAGTAGTCATTGATAATCCGCACCCCGCTGACCTGCTTGCTGGTTAACAGCCACTGTTGCATCCACTGCTTCACTTCGTCCAGCGTGAGTGGGTGTTGCGGGGTTAGCCTGACCGGTTTTTTCACCTTCAAGCCCTTGTTGATGTAATCGAAGTTGCCGCTCACCAGTGAGTGAAAGCGCTGGGCTTCGCGGTTGTAGAACATCAGTGACAGGTGGCCGCCGGGTTTGAGTAAGGGCAGTAGCCCCGCCACCGTAGCTTTGGCGTCGCTCAACCACTCCACCACGGCATGACACAGGATCAGGTCGAACTGGCCAAGCTGTTCAACATCGAGCTGCTGGATGGGGCAATGTAGCAGTTGCATATCCAAGGGGGTGGGCGCGGCGGCAATTTGCTCGCGGGCCTGAGCTAAGAGCTGCTCGGAGATATCGCACAACACAACCTGATGACCCATGGCCGCAAGCTGCTGGCTAAGGTGGCCATAGCCGCCACCGGCATCGAGGATCCGCAGCGGAGGACTGTTCTCGATGTTCAGCACTTGTTGCAGGTCGCGCCGCAGAACCGCCAGGCGGATCTTGCCCTTGATGGTGCCGTAGATGTTGCGGGTGAACTTGTTGGCGATGGCATCGAAGTTCTGATCTTGCATCGGTATCTCCTGACCCGTTGAGCAGCGGTTTGGCGGAAGTGACTGTGCGGGAATATAGAGAGCGGCGGCTTCCTTGTAAAGCGTGGCTAGATTTCATCTTGGCCTTACTAAAACTGACAACGTTGGTGTGAATTATGGTGGGTGGGGTTAATCGTTTACACTTGCAGTGAAAACTGTGAGCTGGTTAACGCTTCAATGGGCTCAGATCCCTTGTCAGCCATAGGGGCAGCCAACACAATGGGCGCAGTTTTGTTTTTATCATTTAATGGAGTTGGATTGTGACGAATCAATCGATGCCGGGTGCAGTCGTGCTGCGCAACAAGCAGGGAAGTGAGGCTCAGGTTATTGCGCTAGGGGCAACCCTGACCAGCTTTACTATCCGCCTGAGTGATGGCGAAGTGCGCGATGCTGTTTTGGGCTGCGCCAGCTTGGAAGACTACCAGCGTCAGCAAGGTTTTCTGGGAATGACGGTGGGGCGCTTTGCCAACCGCATCAAAGGTGCGCGCTTTGAGCGTGATGGCGTGGAATATAAAGTGACCGCCAACCAAGACGAGCACCAGCTGCATGGCGCCTGCGATCTTAGCCATCGTGATTGGCAGCTACAGCAAGTGGCCGACAATGAGCTGCTGTGCACCATCGAATCAGCCGACGGCTCGCTCGGCTACCCGGGCAACTTGACTGTCGAGCTGCGCTACCTGTTGGATGATGACAACCAGCTGCACCTGGATTACCGCGCCAAGGTCGACAAGGCTTGCCCTATCAACCTTACCGATCACTCCTACTTCAACCTCAATCCCGCGGCTGCCGATATCAAGCAGCACAGCGTATGGATTGGTGCCGACCATTATCTACCGGTTGGCGCAGATGGGATCCCGCCAGCGGGCCTGCGTGAGGTTAGCGGCACCAGCTTCGATTTTCGCCAGAGCAAGACTATTGGCCAAGACTTTCTGACCGAGCACGATCAAGAGTTGGTGGGTGGCTACGACCATAGCTATCTGATTAAGCCTGAATTGGTAGGCTGTGAGCAGCCGATCGCCCGAGTGATTGCTGATGACGGCAAGCTGGCGCTCGAGGTACTGACCACCAAGCCGGCGGTACAGCTTTACACCGGCAATTTTGTCGATGGTAATCCTCGTCGTGAAGGTGGCGAGTATGGAAAGCAAGCTGGCCTGTGTTTGGAAACTCAGTATCTGCCGGATGCGCCTAACCGCCCTGACTACCCGCATCAAAGCTGCTGGTTGGAGCCTGGTCAAAGCTATCAGCACAAAACCATCTACAAGCTCTACCAGCCCGCCTAGAAAACTGGCTCAAAGCACTCTTTATCGGTTATCCTGCAAAGACATTCGTCAAGGGACATCTGATAAGGAGTGCTCACAATGAAACGCCTGTTTTCACTCGCATTTTTATTGGTCTTCGCGCTGCCAAGCAGCTTTGCTGATGATTACTCAGCGACCATCGAGCAGTTTCGCGAATCCCCACGTACCCACTCATTTTTTGACACTGCCTATGGCTACGCTGTGTTCCCCACTGTGGGTAAAGGCGGCATCGGTTTAGGCGGCGCTTATGGCAAGGGCAAGGTCTACCAAGACGGCAGCCCAACCGGTGAGGCCAGTCTGGCGCAGGTGAGCTTTGGTCTGCAGCTGGGCGGCCAGGCTTTTAGCCAGATCGTGTTCTTGCAAGACAAGCGTGCCTACGACGCCTTCACCAGCGGTAGCTTCGAGTTTGGCGCTCAGGCCAGTGCGGTGGCGCTGACCCTTGGCGCATCGGCGCAAGCGGGCAGCACCGGAACCGGCGCGCAAGCGGCGGATACCCAGAGCAAGGCCAACTACGTGAGTGGCTATGCGGTGTTTACCATGGCTAAGGGCGGTCTGATGTACGAGGCAGCGATCAGCGGCCAGAAGTTTGGCTTCAAACCTTATTAGTCTTTACTGTCTTAAAGGAGTATTCAGTTGGGCAAGAAGTTAGCATTTATCGGCTTGGGCACCATGGGCTATCCCATGGCCGGCCACTTGCAGCAGGCGGGTTATCAAGTCTGCGTGTATAACCGCACAGGCAGCAAAGCTGAGGCGTGGTGCGAGCAATATGGCGGCAGCTCTGCAGCTACCCCTGCCGGTGCGGCGAAGGATGCGGATATCGTGTTCAGCTGTGTCGGAAACGACCAAGATGTGCGCAGTGTCTATTACGGCGAACAGGGCATTATCGCGGGCGCGAGAGCGGGTGCGGTGCTGGTGGATCACACCACCGCATCGGCAGAGCTGGCTGTTGAGCTGGCGCAAGCCGCGGCGGATGCCGGCTTGCAGTTCTTAGATGCGCCGGTGTCCGGCGGCCAAGCGGGCGCCGAAAACGGCTGCTTGACCGTAATGGTCGGTGGCGCGCAGGCAACCTTAGCCAAGGTTGAAGCTGTGATGGATAGCTACGCGCAAGCGATCACCTTGGTGGGTGAGCATGGTAAAGGCCAGCTATGTAAGATGGTCAATCAGCTGTGTATCGCTGGCATTTTGCAGGGCTTGTCTGAAGGGCTCCAGCTAGCCAGCAAGACCGGCCTCGATGTCACCACCTTGGTGGAGGTACTCAAGCACGGGGCTGCAGGTAGTTGGCAGTTGGAGAACCGTGCTGAGAATGTCGCTAAGGGACATTTTGATTACGGCTTTGCCATCGATTGGATGAGAAAAGACCTCGGTATCTGTCTTGAGCAAGCCAGCCAGCTTGGCCTGAGTCTGCCATTGGCCGAGCAAGTCGACCAACGTTACGCCGAGCTGCAACAGCGTGGCTTTGGCCGCAGTGATACATCGGTGCTGTACAAACAGTTCGATCAAGAACACCACGATTAGGTAACACATGAACAAGCAATTACGCGAATTAGAGGCACGAGTGATTGGCGTGCTACTGGAAAAAGAGACCACCACGCCGGATCAGTACCCGCTGTCGGTGAATGCTCTAACCGTGGGATGCAACCAGAAGAGTAACCGCGAGCCGGTACTCGAGCTGAGCGAGGCCGAGGTGCTGGACACCCTGCATGGCCTGCTAGAGAAGCGCTTAGTACAAGAAGCGCCACAAAGCGGCCGGGTGGTGCGCTATCAGCAGCGTTTTTGCAACAGCACCTTCGGTGGCCTGCAGCTTAGTGAGCAGCAGCGCGCTGTGATCACCTTGTTGCTACTGCGCGGCCCGCAAACCCCGGGCGAGCTGCGCTCGCGCTCAGGGCGCTTGGCCGAGTTTGCATCGGTGGCCGAGCTGGAGTCGTGCTTGAGCAGCCTACAGCAGTTTGAGTCAGGCCCGCTGGTGGAGCGTTTAGAGCGCCAAGCGGGCAAGCGTGAGAGCCGCTATGCGGAGCTGTTTACCGAAGGTAGTGGCGATGCACCAGCTGCCGCGGAGGCAAGCTCTCAGCCATCCTCGTTGGAAGATGCCGGTGAGGTGGCGCGGATGCGCACAGAGCTTGAGCTACTAGCCGAGAAAGTCGCCGAGCTGACTGCGCGGCTGGATAAAGCCGGGCTGTAGTTTCCAAACCAAAACGCAACGCACTGTGGGTGCGTTGCGTTCATTTCTTTAAGCCACTTCCATGATGTGGCTTCTAATCACGCTTAGAAGCGATATCCCATACCCAATGCTGCAAAGGTACCGCTGCTGTCGTAGAAGGTGATGTTGGCGTTGTTGCGACTAAAGCCTGTGGTCACGTTGAACATGCTGTTTTTCCAACCGAAGGGCTCTTGGTAGACGTAGAGCGCGAACAGCGAGTAGTGATCATCCTTTTGGGTGCGATTAAACACTGGATTCGCCTCGTCAAACTTGCGTTGTCCCCACTCCAGGTTGAGGTTTAACAGGTGCTGCTGTTGGCGGTAGACGGTGTTGATGCGCAGCATGTAATCATCGTTGCTCATGGCATCGCCGTCAGCGTTAACTCGGGTGTAGACAAACGAGGGAGACATAAACAGTCGTTGGCTTAGAGGGAAGCTTAGCCCCAGATCCAACCGGTGGATATCTGCTTCCCGGCGCAGCAGCGCAGTGTTGATGCCAGCTAGCGACTCGCCCGAGTGTTCGTCATCGATTTTGCGCTGGGCAAATACATATTCGGCGCTGAATGGGCTCTCGGCGATGGCCTTCCACTCGACCCGCAGGCCCTGTACCGACTCATCGGTTTTATGACGCTTGCTGCCGATAGCAAAGGGGTCTTCCCAGGTTTCACTAAACAGCTTGAGGCGCGGGAAGTAGGCGGCGGTTAGTTGGCTGCGCTCACCCATGGCACGGGTATAGCCGAGCTCGTATTGCAGCTGGCCACGACCGACGTTCTCCGGGCTGTTACCCAAGAACCATTGGTTTTTAAGATCCTGAGTGGTGTACTCCACCCGCAGTAAAGGGTAACCGAGAAAGCTGTCCTGCTTCTTGCCTGAGTTGTTGAGGTCATCGGTAACGGCATTATCGCTATCGGTATTGAACTGGCTTTCGCTGGAGGCGAAGCCGACGTTGAGATTAAGGGTGGTCGACCAACCCGGCTCTTTGGCGAGTGGCGCCGCCGCGCTTACATGACTTGCCAGTAGCGTGCCGATAGCCGTACAGACCAACAACTTGCGCATGGGGATATCCTTATCAAGTTAACTGTATGTCTTAGGTTACACCTGTAACCGACCGATAGATCACTTATTTATCATTATATTACATGTAGATAGCTGACAAAAAAAAGACAACCATAAAGTGGTTGCCTTTTTATCGAGTTATCCGGTTTTTGCTTATGATTAATCGAGCTCGGAGAACAGGTTGGTGCTGTAAGACTTCTCACAGTAGTGGCACTTGAGCTTGGTATCGCCGTCGTTGCTGCGCACATGGAAGCGACTATCCACCGGCTCGTTGTGGCTGATGCAGTTGCTGTTAGGGCAGGCAAACACTCGGGTGATCTGCTCGGGTAGCGCCACCTTAAACTTCTTCACCACATCAAACTCGTTAATCAAGTTAACCGTGGCGTTGGGCGCAAACAGGGCTAGCTGGTTGGCTTGCTCTTCACTGAAGGTGGTGTCTTCGATCTTGATCAGATCTTTGTTCGGGCGATTGCCGCTGGGCAGGTTCAACCCCACGGTGATGCGCTTATTGTCATCGGCCAGGTGGAAGAACTTGAGGATCTTAATGCCTTGGCCTGCCGGAATATGGTCGATCACGGTGCCGTGCTGAATGGCTTCGACTTGTAGTTGCTTTTTCATTAGGCCGCTCCGAATTCGTTGGTCATCACCAGGGCCAATAAGGCTTGGCGGGCAAATACCCCGTTGCGAGCCTGCTCAAAATAGTAGGCGTAGGGGGTGGCATCTACATCGGTGGTGATCTCGTCGACCCGTGGCAGTGGGTGGAGTACCTTCAGGTTCGACTTCACGCCCTCCAGCAAGTCGGCGCTTAGGATAAAGCTCGACTTAATGTGCTGGTATTCGGTCTCGTCGAAGCGCTCTTTCTGCACGCGGGTCATGTACAGGATATCGACCTGGTCGATCACCCCATCGAAGCCGTCGTGCTCGGTGTACTTGACGCCTTTCTCGCGTAGCTCTTCCAGCAGGTAGTCTGGCATCGCCAAGGCTTTCGGGGCGATAAAGTGGAACTCACAGCCAAACAGCGACAGCGCTTGGGTGAGTGAGTGCACGGTGCGGCCGTATTTGAGGTCGCCGACAAACGCGACCTGTAGCCCTTCCAACGACCCTTGAGTCTCGTAGATGCTGAACAAGTCCAGCAGGGTTTGGGTTGGGTGTTGGTTGGAGCCATCGCCACCGTTGATGACCGGTACGCTGGAGAACTCGCTAGCCAATCGGGCGGCGCCTTCTTGGGGGTGGCGCATAAAGAACGCGTCGCTGTACGAAGAGATAATCTTCACTGAGTCAGCGAGGGTTTCGCCTTTTTGCCCCAGTGAGGTGTTACCGCCATCGGGGAAGCCGATGACGCTGCCGCCAAGGCGTTGCACTGCGGTCTCAAATGACAGGCGGGTGCGGGTTGAGGCTTCGAAAAAACAGCTGGCGACAACTTTGTTTTTGAGAAGCTCGGGTCTTGGCTGGTCTTTAATTTTACCAGCGGTTTCGACGATAAGTTCCAGTTCTGCGCGAGAGAGGTCGGCGATGGAAACGATGTGCTTCTGATAGAGCGGGTTGGTCATGCTCGCAGATCCTAATCCGATATGAAATCGGGTGGAAAGTATATCAGCGAGTGGCGTTGGAGAATATGATCTTGGCGCATAAAGCTATCAAATAGCGTCAGCGCCAAGTTTTAAGAGGGAGATGAAGGGCTTACGCGTAGTGGGTTTGCTTGCGCTCGCGTAGGTCCTGACATTCGATGCAGTAGCGCGACTCAGGGCGCGCTTTCAGGCGTTGCAGGCTGATATCATCACCGCAGCTTTCGCAAAAGCCGTAATCTTCCTCACTGATCCGCTTGAGCGCATCACGAATGCTTTTCACATGGGCCAGGTCGTGCTGACGACGATTCAGCAGCATCTGTTGGTTCTCTTCCTGGCTGGCACGATCGGCCTCGTCACATTGCTCATTTTCCCGTTTAATCGCGCTGTCATCCTCAAGACGCGCTTGGATCTCTGCTAGCTGGGACTCCAGCTGCTGGCGGAATTGTTCGATTTGTTCGTGAGTGATCATTAGTGTGAAAACGGCTCCAATCTTTACTGGCCAGATGCTTGTGCTGCCTGGCTGAATTTAAACAAACGAACATTGTAGCCAAGTGGTTAACTAATGCCCAGATTTTAAACTAGATTATTTAAGCTATTGCACAAATTCTCGACATCTACATATTCACAGCGATTGGGGTTATGGGCTAGAATCGGCGGCAAAAATCCCTTCATCTATACGAGGATACTGAGGTGAAAACTCCACTACGTGCTTCACTGGCCCTATCAATGGGTCTGTTGGCCAGCTCGGTTGCCAACGCGCAAGAACAGGTTCTGCATATCTACAACTGGACGGATTACATTGCAGAAGACACCTTGGCCAATTTTGAAGCCGAAACCGGCATCAAAGTGGTGTACGACGTGTTCGATACCAACGAAGTACTAGAAGCTAAATTGCTTTCTGGCAGCACCGGCTTCGACATTGTTTCTCCTTCCCACGACTTTTACGCACGCCAAATCCTGGCCGGCGTTTACCAGCCGCTGGATCGCAGCAAGTTAAGCAACTGGGAAAATCTGGATGAAGGCCTGATGGAGGCGCTGGAAACCTACGATCCGGGCAACCTATACGGCATTCCTTACATGTGGGGCACCACCGGTATTGGCTATAACGTTGAAGCGGTGAAAGCGCGCTTGGGCGAAGATTTCCCCATCGATAGCTGGGATCTGGTATTCGACCCAGAAGTGGTGGCTAAGCTGGCCGACTGTGGCGTGACCTACCTGGACACCCCGGCCGAGGTGATCCCCTCGCTACTGGATTACATGGGTAAAGACCCGCATACCGCCAAGCCTGCCGATTACCAAGGCGAGCTGGAAGAGCGCCTGGACGCACTGCGCCCACACATTCGCTACTTCCACAGCTCTCAGTACATCAATGACCTGGCTAGTGGCGACATCTGTGTAGCGATCTCTTGGTCTGGCGATGCCCTGATTGCTGCTGATCGCGCCGCCGAAGCCGACAACGGCATCGAGATTGATTACATCATCCCGAAAGAGGGCGCTGGCCTGTGGTTTGATATGTTCGCCATCCCAGCCGATGCGCCAAACCCCGATGCGGCACATAAGTTCATCAACTACATTCTGCGTCCAGAAGTGATTGCCGATATAACCGACTACGTGTGGTACGCCAACCCAAACCCGAAGGCCGATGAGCTGATTGACCCAGAGATCCTGGAGCACCCAGGTCTGTACCCAAGCGATGAAGTGCGTGAGAGCTTGTACAGCTTTGAGAGCATTCCGCCTCGCGCCGAGCGTGCCCGCACCCGTGCCTGGACCCGTTTCAAGTCTGGCCGCTAGTTCGCGCTAAACGTAAAAAGCCACTCAATTGAGTGGCTTTTTTTATGCCGCTGACCCGTCCTAAATAAGGTTGACACTTTTCCTCACCCAGAAGGAGAGTTGTCATGAAACCAATCACTAAGCGCACTCAACGTGATTACAGCCTTGCCTTTAAATTGGCGGTTGTAGACCAAGTTAAAAAGGGCGAAATGACCTACCATCAGGCACAAACTCGTTACGGTATACAAGGGCGGTCAACGGTACTGGTTTGGCTTAGAAAGCACGGTAGGCTAGATTGGTCTGTAGGGAAGCCGGGTAGTATGACTGGGAGTGTTGCTATGTCAGGCAAAAAGACCACACTTACCCCCGAACAACGAATCAAACAGCTAGAAGCGCAACTGCATGAAGCCGAACTGAAGGCCCAGTTCTTTGAGGCTGTTGTCGACGTACTCAAGCAAGATTATGGGGTACGTGTGACAAAGAAGCACATCGTCAGGTCATCAAAAGTCGTCTCATCCTCGGACTAACTGTCACTCAAGCCTGCCGCTTTATTGGAATATCCAGACAGGCGTATTACCAGCAGTGTCAGGCTGCAACAGCACTTGAGCATAGGCAGCACGCGGTGCTGGACTTCGTGACGCAAGTGTGCTGCTCTCAACCGCGCTTAGGGGGCCGTAAACTGGCACACTTACTCGCGCTACATGATGAATCAATAGTGATTGGTCGGGATAAACTGTTTAGTCTGCTGCGTGAGCACCGTATGCTAGTGCCTTCCCGGCGTGCTTATCACAAAACGACTCAGAGTCATCATCGCTTCTACTGCCACCCGAACCTGCTAAAAGCAGGACCAGAGCAAGTGTTACCCCAGAGACCCAATCATGTTTGGGTGGCAGACATCACCTACTTGCCGGTACGCCATGGCGAAGCCTATCTGAGCCTGGTTACTGACGCCTTCTCAAGGAAAATCGTCGGCTATCATGTCCACGATAACTTGAAGGCGATATCGGTAGCCGAAGCCTTCAAGCACGCACTAAAGCAGAGGAAGGGAGCACAGCCTCTGATACACCACTCCGACAGAGGGATACAATACTGTTCGGGGCTGTATCAGCAGATACACCAACGCCATGGCGTTACCTGTTCGATGACAGATGGATACGATTGCTACCAAAACGCATTAGCTGAACGCGTGAACGGAATACTGAAGCAGGAGTACCTACCTGCCAAAGGCTATGATATGAAGGAGATGGTGACGCTGGTTGCGGAAGCGGTTGAGCTATACAACACGCGACGGCCGCATATGTCTTTAGAATACAAAACGCCCGATGAGATACACCGGGCGCTTTAAGAAAAGTGTCAACCTATATCAGGATAACACACGCCAGCGGGGCTGGCGGTATCGGCAGAGTATTAGTCTTCCAGTTGCGGTCCTGCTGCAACCAGTGCCTGACCTTCTGCATTATCGGTATAACGTTTGAAGTTATTGATAAAGCGTTGGCCCAAGTCTTCTGCCTTGCTTTGCCACTGCAGTGGATCCTGATAGGTATCGCGTGGGTCGAGGATCTCTGGGTCGGCACCAGGTAGTGAGGTTGGCACTTCCAAGTTAAAGATAGGCAGTTGCTTAGTTTCCTGCTTCTCAATCGAGCCGTTGAGGATCGCATCGATAATCGCGCGGGTATCCTGAATCGAGATACGTTTGCCAGTGCCGTTCCAACCGGTGTTCACCAGGTAGGCTTCTGCGCCAGCCGCTTCCATACGCTTAACCAGTACTTCTGCATACTTGGTTGGGTGCAGGGTCAAGAAGGCTGCGCCGAAACAAGCGGAGAAGGTTGGGGTCGGCTCGGTGATGCCGCGCTCAGTACCAGCTAGCTTGGCGGTGAAGCCAGACAGGAAGTGGTACTTGGTTTGCTCTGGAGTGAGCTTGGCAACCGGAGGTAGTACGCCGAAGGCGTCAGCGGTTAGGAAGATAACCTTCTGTGCGTGGCCTGCTTTAGACACCGGCTTAACGATGTTCTCGATGTGATCGATAGGATAGGTAACACGCGTGTTTTCGGTCTTCGAGCCATCATCGTAATCAACGCTGCCATCGTTAAACACGGTGACGTTTTCCAGTAGCGCGTCGCGTTTGATCGCGTTGTAGATATCAGGCTCGGCTTCTTTACTCAACTTGATGGTCTTGGCATAACAGCCGCCTTCGTAGTTGAATACGCCGTCGTCATCCCAGCCATGCTCGTCATCACCAATCAGGCGACGTTTTGGATCGGTAGATAGAGTCGTCTTACCGGTGCCTGATAGGCCGAAGAAGATGGCCACATCGTCTTTTTCGCCGACGTTGGCCGAGCAGTGCATGGACGCGATGCCTTGCAGCGGCAGGTAGTAGTTCATCATCGCGAACATACCTTTCTTCATCTCGCCGCCATACCAGGTACCACCGATGACCTGCATCTTTTCGCTCATGTTGAACACGGTGAAGTTCTCGGAGTTTAAACCGTGCTCTTCCCACTTCTTATTAGTGGTTTTCGAGCCATTCATTACCACGAAGTCTGGCTCATAGTCTTTCAGCTCTTCTTCGGTGGGGCGAATGAACATGTTAGTGACGAAGTGGGCCTGCCATGCAACTTCTACGATAAAGCGCACTTTGAGGCGGGTATCTGGGTTAGCGCCACAGAAGGTATCAACCACGAACAAGCGTTTGCCAGATAGCTGTTCAACAACAGTCTGTTTAAGGTCGTTCCACACTTCAGTGGTGATGGGTTTGTTATCGTTGGGAGCGAATTCGCTGGTCCACCAGAAGTCTTTCGCGGTGGTATCGTCGAGGACGATGTATTTATCTTTGGGAGAGCGGCCGGTGAAGATACCGGTGTCTACGGCAACAGCACCACTTTCGGTGACTACCCCGCGTTCATATCCTTCAAGGTCATCGCGGGTCTCTTCTTGGAAGAGTTGCTCATAGGAGGGGTTTCGTACAATTTCAGTTACACCTTTAATGCCGTATTGTTCTAAGTCTACGGTCTGGCTTTTTTCTGCAACGTCTAGCATGGCAGTCTCCTGATTTGTAATGTAGAGAGGTAGTTTTGTTATCTAATATTTTCATTATTTTATTTATTAAGTTTGTTCACATTCTATCGCTTAAGACTTAAGCAAAAGATAGAGTTAGTTCAAATTACCGTAATTTTAATATGGTTATTGTTTGTTCTAATTGGGAAGTGAGAAGCAGCTCCCACTTCCCCGGATATTTTAGTGAACTTGATCCTGCTTTGTCGCGGTTTGATTGCTGAAAATGTTTTCTACGTCTGCCGCATTAAATCGATAATTGTGCCCACAGTAGTCACAATGCATGGCGATTTCGCCGCGTTCCTCGCAGATATCTCTAAGCTCTTGCAGATCCATAGTCAATAGTGCTGACTCGCAACGCTCTTGGGAGCAGGTGCATTTGAATTGCACGTTTTGTGGTTCATACGTGCGAACGTCTTCCTGATGATAGAGACGGAAGAGTACTTGTTCGGCATCTAAGGTGAACAACTCGTTGGCGGTCATGGTTTCGTTGAGCTGAGAAACGTGGCTGAAATTTTCCTCATTTTTTTCATCATCGCCCGGCAGTGCTTGTAGGAACAAACCGGCGCAGTGGAACTGGCCGTCTACTTGTCCGGTGTGCAGCCATAGACGAGTCGGCAACTGTTCGCTTTGGGCGAAGTAGTTTTCCAGGCTCTTGGCAACGCCAGCGCTATCCAACTCGACAATGCCTTGGTAGCGTTCGCCTTTCTCTGGGGTGATGGTGATAACAATGTGGCCTTTGCCAACCAGCTCGGCAAAGGGCAGATCTTGTACCTGTTCGCCTTCCCAGCGGGCAATACCGCGTAGCTCTTGGCGGTGGTTACCGCTGATTGCCACGAAGTTAAGCGGGCCATCGCCTTGCAGCTGCACGGTAATGTCGCCTTCAAACTTTAAGGTGGCGGTTAGCAGGCTGGTGGCGCTGAGCAGTTCACCGAGCAGCTTCTGAACGGAAACTGGGTAGCTACGTTGTTCGAGGATCGACTGATAGCTTTGCTGAAGCTGTACCAGCTCGCCACGCAGGTGGTAGTTGTCGAAGGTGAAACGGGTGAGCAAATCTTGCTTCATCTTATATACCTACTGTTGTTTAAACTGGATGATTTGACGGCGTTGCTTTTTGTCCGGGCGACGTTCAGGCGCTTGATTTTGTGCGAGCAGCTTGCGTTGGCTGGCTTGCTGTTCGCGCTTAGCGATGCTGTCCGTTGTCTCCTGATAGAGCTGCTGGGCCTGGGGCGCCGGGCCGCGCTTATCACTCAAGGCTTGCACTACCACTTCCAAAGGCTGGTGTCCCTGCCAGAGGTTAATAGTAGCGCCAATCTCAACAGATCGGCTGGGTTTGCAGCGCTGTTGGTTGTAATGCACTTTTCCGCCTTGAATCATCTCTCGAGCCAGGCTGCGAGTCTTGTAAAAACGCGCCGCCCAAAGCCACTTATCGAGACGGATCTGCTGAGAATTATCGCTCATTTAGTTACATCGTCATGTTTGTTTCATATTGGCACGCGATTATATACCCAAACCGCCACTTGGTGCATGAGTGAGCGTTCGTTGACCACGATACTCTGGTGTAACGCTCTGCAGACGCACTGAAAACCAGCACAGCGCTATGGTTTTGGTCGACCTACTACAAAAGGTTAACTAATTTGCGTTAGATCCATAGGCAATCCTTATAAAAGGTATATTGTTACAGCCCGCACTTTTTCTCTTATAAGCCCTTGTCCTTAATAGCAGTCTCTTTAGAATGGGCAAACAAATTGCTCATTAGGACAGCACTTGGGCCGCGAATACAAAGCATGAATACTCAGCCCTAAAAGACCAAAGGATGAACGCATTTCTATCTGTTACTAAAGCCGGTGAGCGCCTCGCTTTAGCCCCTGCCACCGCACGCACCTGCTTCGCTGCACTACTCTGCGTTGTTGCCTATCAACTGGCGGCGTTGACGTGGCTAGCATTTCCTCAGCAGCAGAGCGCCAGCGCTTGGCAGCCAAACATTCGTGCCAGTCAGTCGGGTAGTCGCGGCATCGACCTCGCACCGCTGTTAAGCGCCAATCTCTTTGGTAAATATGTGTCGCCCGAGTTGGCCAATCAGCAGAAACCGGTGGAAGAGGCTCCCTCCAGTGCCGATGCGCCGAAGACCCAACTGCGGGTTAAGTTGGCCGGGCTGGTCGCCAGTAGCGATCCGAGCCGCTCCATCGCAATTATTGAACATCGTAACAAACAGCAAACCTATGCCTTGGAAGAAGAGATTGATGGCACTAAGGCGACGGTGGTTGAGATCTATGCCGATCGGGTGATTTTGGATAACCAAGGCAAGCTGGAAAGCCTGCTGTTAGACCCTGATGGTAAGTCATCACCGCGGGGCGCGGCCTCGCGTCCACAGCGTACCACCCGACCAGCTGCGCAGAATACTGCGTCAAATACCGGTTCGAGTGCTGCAGAGGTACGCGAAGCGCTGCGTGATCCCTCGAAGATTACCGACTTTGTCCGCATCAACCCGCACCGCGAGGACGGGCAGTTGCGCGGCTATCGGGTCAACCCGGGCAAGAGTCCACAGATTTTTAACGAATTTGGGCTACGGCCAAATGATTTGGCGGTAGCCATCAATGGTTACGATTTGACCGACAATGCACAAGCCATGCAGATAATGCAGGAACTCAGCGAGCTCACCGAAGTTAGTTTGACGGTTGAGCGTGAAGGGCAGCTAGAAGAGCTCTACCTGAGCCTGCCAGAATAAGTAGAATTGGAGATTGGGAAGTAAATGAAATTTCAATTGGGGAAACTGGCTCGGGCTGCATGTCTTGCGCTTTGTGGTTTTAGTTTAAGCTTGTCTGCGGTTGGCGACGAGCTGAGCTTTACACCTGATTTCACTGATACCGACATCAGCGAGATGATTACCACGGTGGGCCGCAATTTAGACAAGACCATCATTGTCGACCCCTCAGTGCGCGGTAAGGTTAACGTACGTAGCTACGATGAACTGACCGAAGAACAATACTACCAATTCTTCTTGAGCATCCTCGATGTCTATGGCTTTGCGGTTGTGGACATGCCCAACGGCTTTGTCAAGGTTATTCGCGCCAAAGATGCCAAAGGTGCCGCCATCCCGGTGGTTGACTCCGACAGCGATGCGATCGGCGATGAGATGGTCACCCGTGTGGTGCCGGTAAAGAACGTATCGGTACGTGAACTGGCCCCGCTGCTGCGCCAGCTCAACGACAACGCCGGTGGCGGTAACGTGGTGCACTACGACCCCTCGAATGTGATCATGCTGACTGGCCGCGCCGCTGTGGTGAACCGTTTGGTGGAGATCATCCGCCGCGTGGACAAGGCCGGCGACCAAGAAGTGGACATCGTGAAGCTGAAATATGCCTCGGCCGATGAAATGGTGCGGATTATCTCCTCGCTAACCGCAACTGCAGCCAAAGGCGGTGGCGGCGGTGCGGCGGCAACCAACCTGCTAACCCCGAAAGTGGTGGCCGACGAGCGTACTAACAGCATCGTGATCTCCGGTGAGCCAAGCGCCCGTGAGCGGATTGTTCGCTTGGTCGAAAAATTGGATAGCGAGCTGGAAACCTTTGGTAATACCCGTGTTTTCTATATCCGTTACGCCAAAGCCGGCGATCTGGTGGATGTACTTAAAGGCGTAAGCGAAACCGTCGCGGCAGAAGCCGCCGGTGGCAGCAGCAATACCGGTGGCAACCGCTCAAGCCGTAGTTCCTCCCGTGGACAGTTCTCCATCGAGGCCCACGAAGAGACCAACGCCTTGGTGATCACCGCCCAGCCTGACACCATGCGTACCCTCGAAACCGTGATTAAGCAGCTGGATATCCGCCGCGCCCAAGTACACGTGGAAGCGATGATCGTGGAAGTGTCTGATGGTGATGGTATCAGCCTAGGCGTGCAGTGGGCTACCGAAGCCGGCGGTACCCAGTTTAACGATGGCCTGACGGTGCCGATTACCGAGATTGGCGCGGGCGTATGGCAAGCCCAGCCCACCGAAGGTACCACGACTTGTTCTGGTGCGGGAGACAACCAAAACTGTACCAGTAACCCCGACCAGCTAGGTAACATCGTACCGCTGGCTAACACCCTGAGCCGGATTAGTGGTGCAGCCTTTGGTTTCTATGGTTCAAACTGGGCGGCCTTGATTCAAGCGGCTGCCAACGACACCCGTTCAAACCTGCTGGCAACTCCTTCGATTACCACTCTGGATAACCAAGAAGCCTTTTTTATCGTCGGTCAGGAAGTGCCGGTAGTGACCGGCTCTTCGGCTGGCTCTAACAATGAGAATCCGTTTACCACGGTGGATCGCCGTGAAGTGGGTATCAAGCTTAAAGTAACCCCTCAGATCAACGAAGGTGATGCGGTGCAGCTCACCATCGAGCAGGAGGTCTCTAGCGTACAGGGCCAAACCAATATCGATGTGGTGTTCGCGACTCGTCAACTGACGACCACGGTGCTGGTGGACAGCGGTGATATGATCATCTTGGGTGGCCTGTTGGACGATCAAGTGGAAGAGAGTAACTCTAAGGTGCCACTGCTGGGCGATATCCCGGTATTGGGCCATCTGTTCCGCTCCACCGGTACCTCTCAGTCCAAGCGCAACCTGATGGTGTTTATCCGTCCGACCATTATTCGCGACTCGGCAACTATGCGTAACGTGAGCTCGCGTAAGTACAGCCAGATCCGAGCGCAGCAGTTACTACGTCAGGAAGAGGGCGTTAACTTGATGCCTGACCTGCAGATGCCGGTACTACCCGAGTACGGCATCGATCAGGAAATCTCGCCGGAAGAGCAAGCCTATCTGGACTACCTGAAAGAAAAAGCGGCCGCAGAAGCTGAGGAGTAAGCGGTGAGCGATTTAGCCAAGTTTGAAGATGAAAAGGCACTGGTTAGCGACACCCCTCATCTAAGCGAAGAGGGAAGCCTGCAGCTGCCTTACATGTTCGCCAAGCAGCACGGTGTGCTGCTCGAGGCCGCCGAGCAAGGCTTGGTGTTGCAGCACAAAGCTCAGCCAAGCTTGGCAGTGCTGTGTGAAGTACGCCGGGTTGTCGGAAAGGCCTTTAGCTGCCAGCCGCTGGATGATGAAGCCTTTGAAGCGCGTATGGCCGAGGCCTATCAGCGCGACTCCTCAGAGGCTCGCCAGTTGATGGAAGATATCGGTAACGATATGGACTTCTACACCTTGGCTGAAGAGCTACCCGAGAACGAAGACCTGCTCGAATCAGAAGATGATGCGCCGATTATCAAGCTGATCAACGCCATGCTGGGCGAAGCGATCAAAGAAGGCGCCAGTGATATCCATATCGAGACCTTCGAAGCCACCTTGGTGATCCGCTTCCGTATTGATGGGGTGCTGCGCGAAATCCTGCGCCCCAACCGTAAACTGGCGGCGCTGCTGGTATCGCGGATCAAGGTAATGGCGCGCCTCGATATTGCCGAGAAGCGGGTACCGCAAGATGGCCGGATCTCGCTGCGAGTGGCCGGCCGTGCGGTGGATGTGCGGGTATCGACCATGCCATCGAGCCATGGCGAGCGGGTGGTGCTGCGTCTTCTCGATAAGAACAACGCCCGTTTGATGTTGGCCAACTTAGGTTTGGCGAAAGAGTACCAAGAGCATATCAGCGAGCTGCTGCGTAAGCCGCACGGGATTATTCTGGTAACCGGTCCGACCGGTTCCGGTAAGTCCACCACGTTGTATGCTGGCCTCAATGAAATCAACAGCAAAGACCGCAATATCCTGACCGTGGAAGACCCCATCGAGTACAACATCGAAGGAATCGGCCAAACCCAGGTGAACACCAAGGTGGATATGACCTTTGCCCGTGGCCTGCGCGCGATTTTGCGTCAAGACCCGGATGTGGTGATGATCGGTGAGATCCGTGACCTGGAAACCGCCCAGATTGCGGTGCAAGCCAGTTTGACCGGTCACCTTGTACTATCGACCCTGCACACTAACACCGCGATTGGCTCGGTGACCCGTCTGCGGGACATGGGGGTTGAGCCCTTCCTGCTGTCTTCAAGTTTGTTGGCAGTGCTGGCCCAGCGCTTGGTGCGTACCCTGTGCCCGGATTGCCGCGAACCCCACCACGCCACTGCCCGTGAGCAGAAGATGCTGGGTATTGAGATCGATGCTCAAGTGTATCGACCCGTGGGTTGTGAGAGCTGTAACCACACCGGCTACCGTGGCCGTACCGGTATCCACGAGCTACTACTGGTGACCGATGAAGTGCGTGAGATGATCCACAGTGGCGGCAGCGAGCAGGAGATCGAAGCTGCCGTGCGCGACCACTGCCCAAGTATTCGTCAGGATGGCTTGAACAAAGTATTGGCCGGCATTACCAGCCTTGAAGAAGTATTGCGGGTGACGAGGGAAGGATAGCGTGCCAGCATTTGAGTATCAGGCCTTTGATGGTAAGGGCAAAAAACGCAAAGGCGTGATGGAGGCGGACAACGCTCGCCAAGTGCGCAGTAACCTGCGTGAGCAGCGTCTGACCCCCTTATATATCGAGCCGATTGCCGACAAACAACAAGCAAGCAAAGGTAAAACCAGCTTCCGCAGAGGCATCAGTGCCTCCGATTTGGCCTTGGTCACCCGCCAACTGGCGACGCTGGTAGCAGCGGCCATGCCAGTGGAAGAAGCGCTAAGAGCGGTGGCCCAGCAGAGCGAAAAGTCCCGCATCAAAAGCATTATGCTGGGGGTGCGCGGCAAGGTCGTTGAGGGTTACTCCTTGGCCGAAAGTCTGGCGGATTATCCGCAAGCCTTTGAAAAACTCTATTGCTCGATGGTGGCGGCGGGTGAGAAATCTGGCCACTTAGACGAAGTACTGGAGCGCTTGGCCGACTACACCGAACAGCGCCAAGCGATGCGCATGAAGACCATGCAGGCGCTGATCTACCCCACCGTACTGACCTTGGTCTCCATCGGCATTATCGCCATCTTGCTAGTAGCGGTGGTGCCAAAAGTGGTGCAGCAGTTTGAGCATATGGGCCAGGATTTGCCCGGGATGACCGTGGCATTGATTGCCATGAGTGATTTTGTCGCTGCCTACGGTCTTTATGTGCTGGTGACGATCTTGCTGCTGATGGTGCTAGGCCAACGCTTGTTGATGCGCGATAGTCTGCGCCTTGGTTGGCATCGCCAGTATCTTAAACTGCCGGTGCTGGGCAAGGTGGCCAAAGGCCTGAACACCGCCCGTTTTGCCCGTACTTTAAGTATTTTGAACTCATCGGCGGTACCGCTACTCGAAGGGATGAACATCGCCGGTGACGTACTGACCAATGACTACGCGCGGGGGCAGGTACTAGAAGCCGCCGGCAAGGTTCGTGAAGGGACCAGCCTGCATCAATCGTTGGATGCAACCGGCTTGTTCCCGCCCATGATGCTGCATATGATCGCCTCCGGTGAGCGCTCTGGCGAGTTGGACTCGATGCTGGAGCGGGCAGCTGATAACCAAGAACGGCAATTTGCCAATCAGGTTACCCTGGCCTTAGGGATATTTGAGCCAGCGCTAATCATCACTATGGCAGGTGTGGTGCTATTTATCGTAATGGCCATCATGCTGCCCTTATTAGAATTAAACAATATGGTCGGCTAAGGCCGACAGTTCAGGGGGAGTAACTATGAACAAGCAAAAGCGCCAGGGTCAGAAGGGTTTTACCTTGTTGGAAGTAATGGTGGTCATCGTAATTCTGGGGATCTTGGCCAGCCTGGTGGTGCCCAACTTGATGGGTAACAAAGAACAAGCGGATCGCCAGAAAGCGATCGCCGATATCGTGGCATTAGAAAATGCCCTCGATATGTACCGTCTCAACCACAGCCGCTACCCAACTACCGACCAAGGTCTGGAAGCGTTAGTGAGCCAACCAACCTCTGGCCCTGAGCCGCGTAACTACCCAGATGGTGGCTACTTGCGCCGTTTGCCAAAAGACCCATGGGGCAACGACTACATCCTGATCAGCCCGGGAGAGCGCGGTCGCGTTGATGTGTTCACTGCTGGCCCTGATGGCGAGGAAGGCACCAACGACGATATCGGTAACTGGAATCTAGACCAGTAACCATGCGAACTCGCCTGCCCAAGTGCCAGCAGGGCTTCACCCTGCTGGAGATCATTTTGGTGTGTGTGATGATGGCGGTGGCGGTAAGCGTCGCGGTAATGAACATCTCCACCTCCAATGACAGCAAAGACATGGAGATCCAGGTTAAGCGGCTGGCCGCGTTGCTGCAGTTTGCGCAAGAGCAGGCGTTGATGACCGGCCGTGATTACGGCCTGATTAGCGATGAGATCAGCTACCAGTTTCTGGAGTTGGAAGGCGATAACTGGCAACCCGCTACCGATGAGATGTTCCGCCGCCGTGAGCTACAAGAGCCCTATACCTTGGAGCTGTCGCTCGGCGACTGGCAACAAGATAGCGACGGCTACGTTAGCCAAAGTCTGGGCCTGTTCGAAGGCGGCCTGTTGGAGCAAGACTTTATTACCGCTGATGACGAGAAGAAGATTCAGCCGCAGGTGATGATCCTCAGTAGCGGCGAAGTGACGCCCTTTAGTTTGACCGTTGAACACGAAGATCTGGACCTTATCTGGAGCGTACGTAGCGATGACTTGGGTCAGATTGAGGTCTACCCCGGGGAGCCAGAGCAATGAAGCGCCAGCGCGGGATGACCCTGCTAGAGGTAATGGTGGCGATGGCGATTCTGGCGACAGCCGGTGCGGCGGTGGTCAAGGCTGCTGCAGAAAACCTCAATAGTATCAGTTTTTTACGTGAAAAGAGCTTTGCCCTATGGGTGGCAGACAACCGCTTGTCGGAGATTAAACTCTCCGGTGCCTGGCCGGGAACCGCCCTGCGAAAAGGCGAGGAAGAGTTCGCCGATCGCACCTGGTATTGGCAAAGCCAGGGCGTTGAGACCGCCAGCAATGATTTTTTAGCGGTGCGCGTGACGGTCAGCAAGGACAAGGAGGGCAAGCAGGTGATGGCTGAGCTGACCTCCTATGTGAGTCGCTGATGAGGGCGAACACCAAGCGCCAGCAACGCGGCTTCACCTTTCTAGAGATGCTGATGGCCATCGCCATCTTTGCCTTTTTGGCTGTCGCCGCGTATCAGCTTTTGGCGGGCGTGCAGCAATCGGATGAGCTCTCCGAGCGCCATGGCGCTCGCTTGCGCCAAGTACAGCGCGCCATGACGGTGATGCAGCGTGATTTTAGCCAGATGGCCGCGCGGCCATTTCGCGATGAGAGCCAAGAGCAGCGCCCACTGTTTAAGATGGAAAAGTTTCTCCATGGCAGCGATGCCGGTGCGGTGGAGATGGTCAGCCTCGGTTGGCGAAACCCACAGGCGATGTTGCCGCGCTCGGAGCTGCAGCGCAGCAGCTACCTGCTTAAAGACCAGCAGTTGATTAAGGCCTTTTACAACTACCCCGATGCGGTGGTGGGGCAAGAGCCACGCGAACAGGTGCTGCTGGACCAGGTTGAAGACCTCAACTTTCGGGTTTATCAAAACGGTAGCTGGCGCGAGAGTTTCGGCGAGACCGACGCCTTGCCGCAAGGGGTGGAAGTGACCATCCTTACTGCCGACTACGGCGAGCTGCGCCGAGTGTTTTTGGTACCGCAAGGTGAGCGCGGCGTTGTGTTGCAACAGGCACAGGATCAGCCGACCAACAGCAACCAAGGGAATAATAATCAGGGTGGCAACAGCCAAGGTGGGAACAACCAGGGCGGGAATAACCAAGGCGGAGGTCAGCAGTGAGCGGACTGAAGCGCCAACGTGGGGTCGCACTGCTTACCATCATGTTGATACTGGCGGTGATGGTACTGATCGCCTCCCAGTTTAGTCAGCGCTTGCAGCTAGACATTGCCCGCGCCACCAACTTACAGCAGTACACCCACTTGCAGTGGCTGGCATCGGGTGGTGAGGCCTTCGCTGTGTCAGTGCTTAAGCAGGATGTGAAGGACGACGATAACGTTCACCTCGAGCAATACTGGGCTACCGAGGGGCTGGTGCTGCCAGTAGAAGATTCGATGCTCAGCGGCCGCATTCGCGATATGCAGGCCTGCTTTAACCTGAATGCGCTGGGCCAGCCAAACCGCGCCGATGGTCAACCGCCGCGGGTGGTCGATCAGTTTATTGCCTTGCTGGTGGCGCTTGAGGTGGAGGGCTATCTGGCTGAGCAGATCGCTGACTCGCTGCGAGACTGGATCGATGCCGATACCATTCCCCATCCGCTGGGCGCTGAAGATAGTACCTATGAAGCGATGAACCCGCCGTATTTGCCAGCCAATGGGCCGCTGGCCGACCGCTCTGAGTTGCGGGCGATTAATGGGGTGACTGCTGCGGTGTATCAAAAGGTCGAGCCCTATGTTTGTGCCTTGCCAGAAGGCACCCAAGTTTTTAATGTGAATACTATCAGTGAAGAGCATCCGGAGTTATTGGTAGCCCTGTTTCAACCGCAGTTGGATCTGTATGGCGCACAGCAGGTGTTGGCCGATCGACCACGCGAGGGTTACAACAGTGTGGAGGAGTATATGACTCACCCAATGCTGACCGGTATTTCACTGACTCAGAGTAATCTTTCCAATGCCATGTCACTGAGCTCCAGTTATTTTGAAGCCGACGTGAAAGTAGAAAATGAACAAGGACAAGCGCACATGAGAAGCTTGATCAAGCGCAGCGGCAATGACCAGTTTGTGGTACTGCGCCGGAAAACAGGGGGTGGCCTGTGAGTGAACAGTTATTCGTTCGCCTAAGCGCCGACCCGCTCGCCGCCATTCCGTGGTTGGTGTGGTCCTCGAGCGAGAAAGAGGTCATCGCCTCCGGTGAGCTGAGTGACGCCAGCCAGTTGGTGAGCTTGCAAGATAAGCAACAGCAGCGCCCGTTGCAGATCCTGGTTAGTGCCGCCGATCTGCTAATTACCCCGCTTGAGCTGCCACGCTCCGCCCAACGCTCTTGGCAGCAAGTGGCGGTGTTTATGCTGGAAGAGCAGCTGGCCCAAGCGCCGGAAGATCTGCATGTCGCACTGCTCGGTAAGACTGGCAATCAGATGATGTTTGCAGTACTGGACCATCAACTGATGACCCGTTGGCAAGGCTGGCTAGAGGATGCCGGGCTGGAAAGCAGCAGCTGGCAGGTGGATGCGCTGTGCCTGCCACAGCCTGACTCCGGGCAGCTGAGCGCGCTGCAATTAGGCCAACAATGGCTACTACGAGATGCCCAAGGGCGGGCGCTCGCCGTCGATCAAAGCTGGCTAGATAGCGCCATTGCCGCTCTGGCAGACGAACAGGCCCTGCAACAGGCTGCTGAGTCCGATCCATCAGAAGGTGAAGAAGACGAGTCAGACCAACTGCAAGCGGACGAAGTCAGCGACACGTTGGTGGTACGCCATTACAGCAGCGCACCCGCAAGCAAACCCGCTGGCGTGCAGTGGCAGGCAGAAACCCCTGAGCTGGCGATGCAGTTACTGGCTGAGGGCGCGAGAGCCTATAGTCACAACCTGCTGCAAGGCATCTATCGCAGCGAAGGCGCGCTGACCAAACTGTGGCGTCAATGGCGCAAGGTCGCAGTGGCTGCCGGTGTCTGCTTTGTGATGGCGTTAGGTCAGCAAGGCGCCCAGTGGTATGTTGCCAAGCAACAGGCGGATCAGCTACAGGAGCAAATCCGCGAGGTCTATCAGCGGGTATTCCCAGATGTACAACGGGTGCGCGATGGCCGTATTCGTGGCGATTTCCGCCGCGCCTTGGCGCAACTGGAGCAGGGCGATGAGCAGGCCTTCTTTGCCATGATGAATCACGTGGGCAGCGAGATCGCTAAGATCGATGATTTCTCGCCACGCAGTATGCGTTTTGAGCAAAACAAGCAAGAGATCCGCCTACAGGCCCAAGCCAAAGAGTTCCAACATTTTGAGCAGCTGCGACAGGCGCTGGCGCCGCTAGAGACCGAGCAGGGCACTTTGAACAGTACCGATCAGGGCGTTAACGGCTCGCTGGTAATTAGGAGGCAGCCATGAAGCAGTGGTGGCAAGGTCTGAATCTACGTGAACAGCAACTGGTCGGCATAATGGCCGTGTTGGTGCTGATTGCCGTCTTGTTCTGGGGCGTGTGGCGCCCGGTGGTAGAGGCCAAAGAGCAGCAGCAACAGCGCGTCACTAGCCAGCAGCAGACTCTGAGCTGGGTGCGTCAGCAAGGCGAGTTGCTGTTGTCTCAAGGAAATCGTCAAGCCCGTCCGGATTCGGTGAACGTGAACCAGGCGGTGAGTTCAAGTGCACGTCAACAAGCGATTAAGCTGGCGCGTATTCAGCCGCGTGGCGATGAGGTGGAGGTGTGGATCGAGGACGTGGTGTTTGATCGGCTGGTGAACTGGCTGCGCCTGCTCGATACCCGTTATGGCATCGTCATCGATACTTTGGATATCGAAGCCCAGCAAACCCCGGGCGTAGTCAATGTGCGTCGTTTGAAGTTGAGTAAACGCCAATGAAGAAGTTTTTCCTGAGTGCGCTGCTACTGATACTGGTGTATCTGGGTAGCCTGCTCTATACCCTACCAGCCCATGTGGTGCTGCAGTTTGTGCCCCTACCTAAGGGGCTGACCATCGGCCAGGTAGATGGCCGCATCTGGGAAGGCAGCGCCAAACAGGTGCGCGTTGAAGGGATTGAGCTTGATAAGCTCGAATGGGATTTCAGGCCGTTTGCCCTGCTTACCGGTAAGCTTGCGCTTGAACTGGAAGCGGAGCACCCCTCGTTACGTGCCAGTGGCGTGGTGGAGTATGGCAGTGCCGGGCTTGCGGCCAAGGGCTGGAAAGCCAATGTGGATGCTGAGTGGCTGATTTCGCAGATCGCTCTGCCGGTGCCAGCTTCGGCCGAAGGACGTTTGTTTCTTGAGCTAAGTGAAGCCTTAGTGCAGCCAGAAAATCTGCGCTGCGACGCCTTACAAGGCACCTTAGAGTGGGTTGAACCGGTGCTGCAAACGCCTATCGCCGAACTCGGCTTTGACGATATGTTTGCTCGCCTCGACAGTGTTGACGGGCAACTGCGTCTGGCGCTTAACCATCAAGACCCGATGATCGATCTTGAATCCGAGGTGTTGGTGGGCGCCGGTAACTGGCGCAGCTCAGGCAAGCTCAAAGCCGGTGCTGAGCTACCGGAGATGCTAGCCAACAATATGCACTACATCGGTAACAGCGACTCGCAGGGCTATTACCGATTCAATCAGCGCGGGCGGTTGTAATACCAATCCACATAAGTAACTGACCGTCCTTGCTGGTTAAAATCATTGATGACAGCGTCAACGCTTTTGTAATTAGCCCACTAGTTACGGCAAGCGCTTCCTCGTCCTCAATGATTTTCCCTTCGCCATACCTGGCCACTTACTTATCCGGATTGGTATAGCCCCACCATCAACTCGCGATAATCGTCGATCCCGATGTGGCGGCTCGCGGTATCTGCTGGGAGCGCTGGGCGTTTGGAATCGGGGTTGAGGATGGCAACCCGATGGGCAATGCCAAACTGGGCGGCCACGTCGAGCAGTGCTTGGTTGTCATCGATAAACAGGCTGCGCGCTGGCTCGAAGTGATGATGGCGCTGCAACTGGTGCCACAGCTCCAGTTCCTCTTTGGGCAGCTGGAACTGATGGGTGCTGTAGATGGCGTCGAGATGCTCGCCAAGGTTGGTGCGCTCCAGCTTAAGGGCCAGCCCATCGGGGTGGCAGTTGGTCACTAGCACCCGCTGTTTTCCGGCTTGTTTCAAGGCCACTAAAAACGCCTCGGCATGCTCTCGCCAGGCTATTTTCTCTTGTACTTCGCGTTTTAGCTGCATGATGTCTAAGCCGGTGTGTTCACGCCAGTGATCAAGGCAGTACCAGGTCAGTTTTCCAAGGTTTTGCTGGTAATCGGCATATAGCGCTTGCTGTGCCTGTTGCTCGCTGATTTGGTTAACTTCGGCATAGCGCCGTGGCAGGTGTTGCTGCCAGAAGTAATCGTCGTAGTGTAGATCGAGCAGGGTGCCATCCATATCTAGCAATACGGTATCAATGGTATTCCAATCGAGCATAAAACCGGCTTCTCCTTGAGGCTTTGCCACAGCAGTGTAACAATGAAAATGAATACCGCCACCCTGACTGTCGGGATCAGAAAAGGATAACAATGACAAAGCGAGTTGGGCCGAAACTTTTACACTCAGCGATCACCGCCCGCAGCCGATACTTTCAAGTAGAAGAGCTGCACCTGGAGTTTGCCAACGGCGAGCAGCGTGTTTACGAGCGGCTTGGGGGCTCTGGACGGGGCGCGGTAATGGTAGTGCCGGTCACCGATGACGGATATTTATTACTGGTGAAAGAATATGCTGCTGCAACCGAGCGTTATGAGCTAGGCTTTCCCAAAGGCTTGGTCGACCCGGGCGAGTTGCCCATCGATGCGGCCAATCGAGAGTTACAAGAAGAGATCGGTTTTTCGGCTGGACAGCTGGTGGAGCTCAGTGAACTGTCGGTAGCGCCCGGTTTTATGTCGGCGCAGATGAAGGTATTTGCCGCCAGTGGCCTAACGGCCAGCCGGTTAAAAGGCGATGAACCTGAGCCGCTAGAGCTGGTGCGGGTTCCGTTAGATCAGGCGTTTAGCCTGCTGCAGCGAGATGATTTTAACGAGGCGCGCAGTGTAGCCGCGCTGTTTTTGTACGAGCAATGGCACAGAGAACAGTCTTGAACAACCAGCAACATGATTTGGCTCAGTCGCTGCTGAGCAGCGCCTGTGAGATAGCCGAGCAGGCCGGAGACCTGATAAACAGCATCTACCAGCAAGGTGATTACCAGAGCGAGTGGAAATCCGACTCGACCCCGGTAACCAGCGCCGACTATGCGGCGCATCACTTCCTGCTTGAGCAACTAGAAAAGCTTACTCCCGATATTCCGGTGCTGTCAGAAGAACACGCCGCCATCCCCTTAGAAAAGCGCGCTCATTGGTCGCGTTATTGGCTAGTTGACCCGCTCGATGGCACCCAAGAGTTTGTTTCTGGTAGCGGTGATTTTGCGACCGAGCTGGCGCTGGTCGAGAACAACCAGCCGGTATTGGGCGTGGTCTACGGACCGGTGGTGGGCAAGCGCTACAGCGCAGTCAAGGGCCATGGTGCTAGCTTGCGTTTTCAAGGCAAAGAGCTGCCGATTCACAGCTCGCATTACGCCACAGCGCCTGAGCGTATTCGAGTCGCGACCAGCAGGGTACAGAACCCGGCCTTGCTGCAAGCCATCTTAAGTGGTGATTTTCGTTATCATCTCCAGCCCTTGGGCAGTGCCAGCTTAAAGAGTTGCTTGGTGGCGGAAGGGCTGGCTGATTGCTATATCCGTATTGGTCCAACCGGCGAATGGGATACCGGCGCGCCGCAGATTATCTTGCAAGAAGCCGGCGGCGACCTGTTCGATCTGCAGCTGCAAGCCCTTAGCTATAACCAGCGTGAGTCCTTGGAGAACCCCAACTTTATCTCCTTGGGGGATGCCTCACTGCCGTGGCACGAGATCCTTAAGCGCAATCATTAGTGCGGGTTTTTGCTACCTGGGTTTAACATATGCAAATACAATGGTTTAACCATTGAGGGTTGGTGTTATACTTGGCCCCAAATAACAGGGACGCACGGCCTAGCCGTGGATGTATAAGGAGAGACAAGGTGACGCAGTTGTTCAGGCCACTTCAATTTGTACTGAGCGTGTTGGCTGGCGCAGCAATCAGCCTAAATGCAATGGCTGTCGATATGTCTGACGAAGCCATTAGCGAGCGTATCAAACCCGTGGGTAACGTCTATCTCGATGGCGAGCTGGATATTGCCAAAGCCCCCGAAGCCAGTGCGGGTCCCCGCGATGGCGCAACCATCTACAATACCTTCTGTACTGCGTGTCATAGCACCGGTGTCGCAGGCGCGCCTAAGCGCGGCGATGCTGATGAGTGGGCGGCGCGTATGGGCAAAGGCGAAGACACGGTATTTGCGAACGCCTGGAACGGTATCAACGCGATGCCCGCCAAAGGTACCTGCGGTGATTGTAGCGAAGATGAAATCAAGGCAGCGATTGCCTACCTGACTCAGTAGTCGCTGATACCGCGAATCTGTTAAAGGCTCCTTTCGGAGCCTTTGTTGTTTCTGGCGCCGACAGAGACGCTTTAGTAATAGCTTGATTGCTGTTACTCAAGGCCGTGCAAGGTATAATCTTCGCAGTAACTAGAACCCGAGTGAGTAAGAAATGAAGTTCAAAGGCATCTTGTTTGATTTAGATGGCACCTTGGTCAACTCTATGGCCTCTGTTGAGCGCGCGTGGCGTGCCTGGGCCGGACGTAATGGCCTGGAAGCCGACTTTGTAATGGAGAACATTCACGGCCGCCCGGCGCGTGAATCGGTAGCGATGCTGCTCAAAGACTCCCATGAGATGGAAGTGAAGGGCGAGGCGATGTGGCTGGAGATGATGGAAGCCACTGACACCGACGATGTGGTGGCTGAACCGGGCGCATTAGCATTGCTGGACAAGCTCGCTGAGCTGGGCCTGCCATGGGCGATCGTAACCTCTGGCACTGACAAGGTGGCACGAGCGCGGATTAAGGCGGCGGGCTTGCCAGAGCCTAGCGTATTGGTCACCGCCAATCAGGTGGAGAAAGGCAAACCTGAGCCCGAGCCGTTCTTGCTTGGTGCGGAAAAGCTGGGCTTGGCAGCGCAAGACTGCTTGGTGTTTGAAGATTCTGCAGCGGGCGTGACCGCCGGTAAGGCGGCGGGTGCTAAGGTTGCTGCACTCACCGCGTACAGCAGCCAGCAAGAACTGCCTGAGGCGGATGCTTATCTGTCATCCCTTGAGCTTGCGGCGATCGAAGTGAGCGAGCAAGGCTTTGTGCTGCAGCAACTGAGCAGCTAGTTCTCTGCGCGCTTTAGGGCGTAGTAGATACGAGGGCGCAGCCTAACGGCGGCGCCTTTTCTTTTTCTTCTTACCGTTCTGCTCTTCTTCCTCGGCTTTGCGGGCCAGCATTTCATCCACCGCAGCTTGCTCGGTCACCGCCATCTCTGGGGTCTCCAAGGTGATCTGGCCGATAGTGCCGTCGCGCAACTCGTTGAGGATAATGGTTGCAACCTTAACAAAGTCGACATGGCCACCGCGTACTAAACAGCCGCGTTTCGCGCCGATCACTTCCATCAGCTCCACTTCATATTCAGGCAGCTCATCGAGCTGGTAGCGGGCTTTAAGTAGCTCAGGGTAGGCCCCAATTAGGTACTCGCAGGCAAAGGCTGCCACATCGTCGTAGTCCATGGCGGTGTCTTTCACCGCTCCGGTGGTAGCCAGACGGTAGCCACTGGCTTCGTTGTCGAACTTGGGCCAGAGGATCCCGGGGGTGTCCGACAGGATGATATTGCCTTCCAGCTTGATGCGCTGCTGCGCCTTGGTGACTGCGGGCTCGTTACCGGTTTTAGCGATGATGCGCCCCGCCAAGGTGTTAATCAGGGTCGACTTACCGACATTGGGGATGCCACAGATCATGGTGTGAATGGGCTTATCTACGGTGCCCTTGTTAGGCAACATGCTGCGGCACAGATCTAACAGTTGTTGGGTCTGGTTACCTTTGATGGTGCAGAGCGGAATGGCGCGCACGCCTTTCTCTTGCTCCAAGTGCTGGCGCCAGCGCTCGGTGAGCTCAGGGTCCGCTAGATCGCTCTTGTTCAGCACTTTGATACAAGGGGTATCGCCCCGCAGCTTGTGGATCAGCGGGTTCTCACTGCTGAAGGGGATACGCGCATCCAGCACTTCGATAACCAGATCGATCTTGGGCATCACCTCTTTGATCTGTTTCTGAGCCTTGTGCATATGGCCCGGATACCATTGAATTGCCATCTGTTCCCCCGATTCGAGTGATACTCTTCATCTCAGTGAGTGGTTCTGTTGGCAGTTAACCACAGGTGATCGCCAAAGATAATAGCAAGGAGATATCACCCTAATTAAGCGCCGACTCACTACAGCTATCATAGGCGGCAGTGAAAAATCTCGGCATCTGGCCTGCGTGCCGACTGAGTGCGAGTGTGTTTGAAAACGCGCCATTGTACTTGAAGGGCGAACAATCTGCAGAGTTTATTGCCACATCCCCGATCCCTGATTAGAGTTATAGATGAATAACCCAGTGGCTCAAGGACTTATGGACAAGGACATGTCAAATAGTGTGGCCGAAGACTTGGAAAGAGAAGACCTCGATCTCAAGCATCGCAAGGAATATCACAAATCTCGACACTTCCACTATAAAAAGCGCTACCGTCATGCGCGGCGCTTCTTCTGGTACTTTATCGCGGCACTGATTCTACTGTTGGTGATGCTAGTGTCGGTGGCGATCCTCTACAGCAAAGTCAAAGCTGAACAACAGCAGCTACAGGCGGTGCTGAGAAACTTGGAGAAGGCCGACCAACAAATGGCGCTGTTATCCCAGCAGCTCAGTGAGTCGCGGGTGCAAAACTATCTGCTGACCAAGGAGCGTTATCCGCAGCTGCGCTTGCTCGAGCACAATCAACTATTGCCAGTCGATTACGCCGGGATCACCTCGGTGATGTTTAGCAATGAAAACAGTGGGCTAAGCTCCGTCTACTTGAATTACCAACTGTTACTTGAAGAGCAGCTTGAGGGGAATCTCAACTTGGTATTGTTAGGCGATGATGTGCAGGTGATCCAACGCTTTGCTATCGATGTGAGCAAGCACGACGAAGACAATCCGATGCTGTTGCAGGGTAAGTTGCGTTTGAGTACTGAGGGGGAGACGGTTCGCTATTTTCGCTTCGAGCAGAATAGTGATGAGTCTGACTAGTTGTTAAGAGCTGGTGGTGAAACGGGCAATAAAGCGGAGCTAGGGCTCCGCTTTATTGTTGAAGCTAGCGAAGCGTCACAAACTCTTCAGCGCTAGTCGGGTGGATCGCCACACAGGCGTCGAAATCGGCCTTGGTGGCACCCATCTTCATGGCTACGCCGAAGCCTTGTAGGATCTCATCCATTCCCAAGCCAATACCATGCAGGCCCACGACTTTTTCGTTTGGTCCAGCGCAGATCAGCTTCATCTTGGTGACTTGGCGGTGGCGGGTCACCGCGGTGTACATGGCACCAAAGCTAGAGTTGTACACCTTCACGTTCTGCTCGCCGTACTCGGCAATCGCTTCTGGTTCGGTCAGGCCGATGGTGCCGATGGCGGGGTGACTGAATACCACGGTGGGGACTAATGAGTAGTCCATCTTGGCATTGCTCTGGCCGTTGAACAGACGCTCGGAGAGCAAGCGACCGGCTTTAACTGCCACCGGGGTCAGCTCAATCTTGCCGATGTTATCGCCCACTGCATACACGCCCGGCGCGCTGGTGTTGGAGTACTCATCGACTTCGATATAGCCCCACTGATTGGTTTTCACCCCTGCGCTGTCTAAGTTGATCGCATCGGTGGCGGGCTCACGGCCAATCGCCCAGATCAAGCAGTCCACGGTCAGGCTGTTGCCGTTTTCGAAGGTGACAAGTAGGTCGCCATCGGATAGTTGCTCTACAGATTTGGGTACATGGTTGGTGTGCAGCGTAGGGCCGTGTTCAGCCATTAGCTCTACTAAGGTCTCACTGAGCATCGGGTCGAAGTTACGTAGCGGGCTGTGTTTGCGTACCGCCAGATGGGTATCTGTACCGAGTGCGTGTAGCACCCCTGCCAGTTCTACGGCGATGTAACCCGCGCCGATAACCAAGGCGCTCTTGGGTTGCTGTTGCAGGGCAAAGAATCCATCTGAGTCGATACCCAGCTCAGCGCCTGGAATGGAAGGAATGCTCGGGCGGCCACCGGTGGCAATCAGGATATGCTTGGCGCGGTAGAGCTCGCCATCTACTTCCACGGTGTTGCTGTCCACAAAGCGGGCAAAGCCATTGATCAGGGTGATGCCGTTGTTGGCCAACACGCGGTCGTAAGAGCCATGAATCCGTTCGATGTAGGCTTCACGGCTTTTCACCAAGGTGGCCCAATCAAACTTGTTTACCGACACATCGAAGCCATAGTCTTCGGCATAGAGGTGGATGGCCTCGGCCACTTGGGCGCCAAACCACATGGCTTTCTTCGGTACACAACCGACGTTAACGCAGGTGCCGCCCACGTGGCGAGCCTCAATCAGGCCGACTTTTTGGCCGTGCATCGCAGCGCGGTTTGCAGAGGCAATACCACCGCTTCCAGCACCAATACAGAGATAATCGAATTCAGTCATCTAGCTGCTCCTTAATTAGTGGCACTAGTATAAACGCAAGTCGTGGCGAGATGCGCGAGGAATTGATCCCCATCAATCCTTGATGATGATTTCGGCATCAACAGCGGCCCTGATTGAGCCGCTTAGATGCGAAATTCCTCGGGGTCGATATCCGACTTTGGTTCAGGCTCGGGTTTTTCTGCCTGATAAGGCAGGCGGATGGAGAAGTGCACCCCTTTGTCGGGCTCACTTTCGAAGGCGATATAGCCTTTGAGTAGCTGCACCACCAAGTTGTAGACGATATGGGTACCCAGCCCACTGCCGCCTTGGCCACGCTTGGTAGTCACGAAGGGGTCGAAGATCCGGTTAGCCAGCTCGGGTGGCACTCCGCAGCCGCTATCGCGGTAGTCGATCAACAGCTGCTCGTTCTCGCGTACGATGGAGATGGAGATCTTGCGCTCGCCCTCCCAGTTGTTAAAGGCATGGGTGACCGAGTTGATGATCAGGTTGGAGTATATCTGGGTAAAGCTGCCGGGGTAGCTATAGAGCTCGAGTTGGCGGTCGCAGTCTACCACTACCTCGGTATTGGCACGCTTGAGCTTATGGCCAAGTGAGGTGATCACCTGATGGACATTCTCGCTGAGATTAAAGGTGTAGCAGGCCTCGGAGCTTTGATCGACCGCCACCTGCTTAAAGCTGCTGATTAAGTCAGAGGCGCGTCGCAGGTTGCTTAGCAGCAGCTCAGAGCTTTGGTTAAGGTTCTCGATGAGATCCTCCATAAAGCTACGACTGAGTTTACCGCTGCTGACGTTCTCTTCCAGCTGCTTGCTCTGCTCTTGCAGGTAGGAAGCGGCGGTTACGCTGATACCGATGGGGGTGTTGATCTCATGGGCCACACCCGCCACTAGGCTACCCAGCGAGGCCATCTTCTCTGCCTCCACCAGGCTTTGCTGGGCGTTCTTGAGCTTGTCGAAGGCGCTGGCTAGCTGGCGGTTACTCTCTTCCAGTTTTTCGGTGCGCACTTCCACCTTGTGCTCCAGCTCGTCATTGAGCTGCTTGATCTCGTTCTCCACCTGTTTGAGCGGCGTGACGTCGTAGCCAAAGGCGATCATCCGGGCGACTTCGTTGCCCTCGTAGAAGGGCACAAAGGTCCAGATCAGGGTGTATTGGGTATCGTTTTGATCGCTAAGGGTTAGCTCTTGGTCTTCAATCACCCTCAGCTGGCGCAGCTCGTCCTCGATAAAGTCGCGCTTGTTGGCATCGACAAACACGCTCAGCCAGCTCTGGCCGACTAGCTCAGCCTGATGGAAGCCGGTAAGCATCACCCCGGCCGGGTTGACGTTGATAATGTCGAGGTGGTTGTCCAGCGTCACGATAATCGCGTTACTGGCATTAATAATGGTGGCCGAGAAGTCACGCTCTTTTTCTAGCTGCTCGGTGGCCTTGAGTCGTTGTTCGAACTCGTGATTGATCTTAAAGGTCATCTGGTTGAGGGTATTAACCAGCTCACTAAGCTCATCGTTGCGGGTACGGCCGTGACCGAGTTCCAGTGGCGCGCCCAGATTATCTAAATCAAGGTTACGGGTGTATTCCACAATGGTGTTGAGGTGGCGCACAATCACGTAGTAGATGATAAACAGGATCACAATCGAGACCACCAGGGTCTTGATGGTCTGGCTGATCAGGATCAGCATGGCCTTTTCCCACAGCCGCTTATAAACCTGATCCAGAGAGGCGGCCACAAACAGCTTACCAACCAACTCGCCTTGATAACTCAGCTCAAACTCCTGCTGCAGGTCGTAGCGCTCGGAGGAGCGGCCGCGCGCTAATAAAGGTACTTCCGAGCTACCGAGGATCTCTTTAACCAGCACGTACTGCATATTCGGCAGATTCATAATCCCTTCAATCTGCACCTGTACCTGCTCTTCATCGAGGTTCCACAAACTGGCTGCGATGGGCTGCAGAAAGCTCACCTCGATCTGGGCGATGCTGTCCTTAATCACTTTTACATCTTGGCGGTAGTCGTAGCGTAGCTGGATAAGGGTAATGACCAGCGCCAGCAGGGTGGAGCAGATCAAGATATAGGAAAGCATCCGTAGTGAGAGGCTGTTGGTTCCCTTGTTCAGGGCCAGTTTTTTGATGAGGCTGGTTTGGTCTTCTGGAACCAGATCATGCTCGGTGTGCTCCATTCACCCGTCCTTGCTTCGTGCTGTGGAGTTGTAGTTATGCTTATCGCAATCATAGTCCAAACGCTCACTATGTAAACTGGCTAAGTGATTAGCCGACTTGAATTTCTTGGTGTAAACCCGCATCTTTTTAGTTTGTCCGCCAAGTTGGCCAGCCCAAGGAATTCAAATGAGCAACCCATTACTCTGTATTACCGGATTACCGCCTTTTAGCGAGATTAAACCTGAGCATGTTAAACCTGCTGTAGAGCAAGCGATTGCAGACTGCCGCGAGGTGATCGAGCAGGTAGTGGCAGAGGCCGAGCCTAGCTGGGAGAACCTGATCCTGCCGCTGGACGAAGTGAACGACAAGCTGAGCCGCTTGTGGTCGCCGGTCAGCCATATGAATGCGGTGGTCAACAGCAAGGAGCTACGCGAGGCCTATGAGTCTTGCTTGGGCATGCTGTCTGAGTACTCCACCTTTGTCGGCCAGCATAGCGGCCTGTATCAGGCCTACGAGAAGCTGGCGGCCAGTGAGGCCTTTGCCGCCTACTCGCCAGCCCAGCAGAAATCCATCGACGATGCCCTACGCGATTTTAAACTGTCGGGGATTGCTCTAGAGAGCGACAAACAGCAGCGCTATGGCGAGATTGTGGCGCGTCTATCGGAGCTTAGCTCCAGTTTCTCTAACAATGTGCTCGATGCTACCGTCGCCTGGCAAAAACAGGTTGCTGATGAAGCCGAGCTGGCTGGCCTGCCAGAATCAGCGCTGGCTGCCGCCAAGCAAGCCGCAGAGCTGAAAGAGCTCGACGGTTACCTGCTGACGCTGGAGTTCCCCAGCTATCTGGCGGTGATGACCTACGCCGATAAACGCGAGCTGCGCGAAGAGGTGTACCGCGCCTTCTGTACCCGCGCGTCGGAAAACGGTCCGCATCAAGATCAGTACGACAACACCGCCATCATTGAAGAAGAGCTGGCCCTGCGCCAAGAGCTGGCTGCGCTACTTGGCTTTGAAAGCTACGCGCACAAATCTCTGGCCACCAAGATGGCAGAATCCCCTGAGCAGGTGCTGGGCTTTCTAGAAGACCTCGGCAAACGCTCCAAGCCACAAGCCGAGCGAGAGCTAGCTGAGCTGCTGGCCTTTGCCAAGCAAGAGCATGGTGTGGAGGAGTTGGCCGCCTGGGATATCGCTTACTATGGCGAGAAGCTCAAGCAGCATACCTACTCTATCTCCGATGAGCTGCTACGCCCTTACTTCCCTGAAGATCGGGTACTGAGCGGCCTGTTCGAAGTAGTTAAGCGCCTGTTCAAGGTTGAGGTGAAAGAGCGCCAAGGCGTGGATAGCTGGCATGACGATGTGCGCTTCTTCGAGCTGTTCGATGAGAACGGTGCGCTGCGCGGTAGCTTTTACCTAGACCTGTATGCCCGCGAGCACAAGCGCGGCGGCGCCTGGATGGATGAGTGCATTGGCCGCCGGGTCGACGCGCAAGGTCAGGTGATCCTGCCGGTGGCCTACCTGACTTGTAACTTCAACAAGCCAGTGGGCGATAAGCCAGCGCTGTTCACCCACGACGAAGTAGTCACCTTGTTCCACGAATTTGGCCATGGCATCCACCATATGCTTACGCAAGTGGATGTGGCTGCGGTGTCGGGCATCAACGGTGTGGCCTGGGATGCGGTTGAGTTGCCAAGCCAGTTCCTCGAGAACTGGTGCTGGGAAGAGCAAGCGCTAGCGTTTATCTCTGGCCACTATCAAAGCGGTGAGCCGCTGCCTCACGAGCTGCTTGAGAAGATGCTGGCAGCCAAGAACTTCCAGTCGGCGATGATGATGGTGCGCCAGCTAGAGTTCGCAATTTTTGATTTCGAGCTGCATGCCCAGAGTGCGCTGCAAGGTTCGGTGCAGGAGTATCTGGACAAGGTGCGTGAGCGCGTGGCGGTAATCATCCCACCGGCGTTTAACCGCTTCCAGAATAGCTTTAGCCACATCTTTGCCGGTGGCTATAGCGCGGGTTACTACAGCTACAAGTGGGCTGAAGTGCTATCGGCGGATGCCTTCTCACTATTTGAAGAAGAGGGGATCTTCAACCCAGACACCGGCCGCTCGTTTATGCAGAATATCTTGGAGAAAGGTGGCTCAGAGAAGCCGATGGCCTTGTTCAAGGCCTTCCGTGGTCGCGAACCCGAGGTTGATGCGTTGCTGCGTCACAGCGGAATTAGCGCCTAGGTAACAGCTTTGCCGCTGCGCAGGTACGGTGCAGCGGCTGCAATACAGGGAAGAAGGACCCGCAAAATGGAAGAGCTCTATCAGTGGTTGGAGCAACAAACCACATACCTGGAAACCAGTAATTGGCTGGTTGATGTTTCAGTCGTGTTATCCATCACCGTAGTGGCTTTCGTGGCTTGGCGCATGCTCGCGTCACGCTTAGAACGGTTGGCTGCAGGCACTCGCTACCGGTGGGATGAAGCCGTATGGTTCGCCCTGTGGAAGCCGATCAACTGGTTGATTGCAGTAGTGGGCCTGTCGCTGGTAGCGACGGTGTTCGCCAAGCAGTTAGACCCAGACGTCGCCCAGTTAATACCATTTAGCCGCAAGATTGCGGTGGTGATGATGCTAACTTGGGCCGCGCTGCGCTTTATTCGTAAGGCCGAGCAGGTGTTGGTGAACGAGCAGCATCGTGACCAAACCACGGTATTGGCCGTAGGCAAGCTGCTGCGGGCATCAGTGGTTATCCTGATGCTGCTGGCGGTGATGCAGATCCTCGGTTTTAGCATCTCTGGTGTGCTGGCCTTCGGCGGTATGGGTGGTCTGATTGTCGGTATGGCGGCAAAAGATCTGCTGTCGAACTTCTTTGGCGCGCTGATCATCTATCTGGACAAGCCCTTCAAGGTGGGCGACTGGGTGCGCTCGCCGGATCGCAGCATCGAAGGCACCGTCGAGAACATCGGCTGGCGGGTCACTCGCATTCGTACCTTCGACAAGCGCCCGCTGTATATCCCCAATGCGATCTTCTCCAGCATTGTGGTGGAGAACCCGAGCCGAATGAGCCACCGCCGAATCAAAGAGACCATCGGTATCCGCTACGGCGATGCCGCCAAGATGCAGGTGATTGTTGAGCAGGTCAAACAGATGCTGGAGCAGCATCCGGAGATAGATACGACGCAAACCCTGATGGTCAACTTCGATGCCTTCGGTCCGTCCTCGCTGGATTTCTTTATCTATACCTTCACCAAAACCACCAACTGGGTGAAGTACCATCAGGTGAAACAGGACGTGCTGAATAAAATTGTCGCCATCGTTGAGGCCCATGGCGCTGAGTTTGCCTTCCCAACGCGCACCTTGCATGTGGTAGCGGAGGGTGCTGAGCAAAGCCTTAACTCGCAACTAAGCAGTGTGGGTGAATAACTATTCGTTTTACTTGCGTATGTTTATGATGCATTAGTGAATGTTCTGGCGATTCTTTGGCCATGTAAGAGCATTATGCTGGGTTTGGAAGAGAATCCCTTAAATTCGGGGGACTAAACCCAGCAAATTGGATGAATGTATAAAATAACGACAAGATTTTTCAATGCTGCGCAAATGGCAGTGCAATGTGCTGTCAAAGCATGACATCGTTCTAAAACCCCTCTGAATATCCTTCAAATGACAGTGATTAACTGGGCGTGAATAGTCACATCCTCTGCCTGCCCGACCCCGCTAGCTTGTGTCGTTATCCGCTATTGAGGTAAAACAGAGCTGTAATAACAACGACACAATGGCTAGCGCTGTGCCCTTTTGGTAGCCAGCGACTCGCCGTATCGCAAACACAATCTACGTTACATGGAGCGAACGATGAATAAATGGAAGACCTGTGTCTTAGCCTCGGCGGTATCGGCTGCTTTACTTGGAGCGGGCGCTGCGAACGCCGCTACCGTTAAAGTGGCGGTTGCAGGCCCGGTAACCGGCCCTGTTGCTCAGTATGGTGATATGCAATTCGCCGGTGCTGGCATCGCTCAAGACTTACTTGATGGCGAAACCAAGCTGGAAGTCGTGGTTTACGATGATGCCTGTGAGCCTAAGCAAGCGGTCGCGGTAGCCAACAAGATCATCAATGACGGCATTCAATACGTAATCGGCCACCTGTGTTCAGGTGCCACCCAGCCAGCTTCTGACGTATACGAAGACGAAGGTGTGCTGATGATTACTCCAGCAGCAACCAGCCCTGACATTACTGCTCGTGGCCACGAGCTGGTGTTCCGCACCATCGGCCTGGATAGCGACCAAGGCCCAACCGCAGCACGCTACATTCTGACCAGCGTTAAGCCATCAAAAGTAGCGGTTATCC
The DNA here is from genome assembly GCF_000429505.1 of Aliagarivorans taiwanensis DSM 22990. Classification (GTDB taxonomy): domain Bacteria; phylum Pseudomonadota; class Gammaproteobacteria; order Enterobacterales; family Celerinatantimonadaceae; genus Aliagarivorans; species Aliagarivorans taiwanensis. The sequence continues at coordinate 226,035 of NZ_AUBZ01000002.1, forward strand.
ACGATAAGCAGCAGTACGGTGAAGGTATCGCCACCTCGGTGAAGCAAGAGCTGGAAGCGGCTGGCACCGAGGTTGTTGCCTTTGAAGGTGTGACTGCCGGTGACAAAGACTTTTCAGCCCTTATCGCCAAGCTTAAGCGCTTGAACGTTGATTTCGTTTACTACGGTGGCTACCACCCTGAGCTGGGCCTGCTGTTGCGTCAGTCTTATGAGCAAGGTTTGGAAGCGCGTTACATGGGCCCCGAAGGCGTAGGTAACAAAGATATCTCGGCGATTGCCCAAGAAGCCTCTGAAGGCCTGCTGGTTACCCTGCCTAAGAAATACGACCTGGTTCCAGCGAACGCCCCAATCGTCGATGCGCTGAAAGCCAAGGGTGAAGACCCAACTGGCCCATTCGTATGGACCGCCTATGCCGCAATGCAGGCGATTCAAGCGGGTGTCACTGCGGCGGGTGATGACCCAGAAGCCGTGGCTGAATACCTACGCGCTAACACTGTGGATACCGTCATGGGCCCTCTGCAGTGGGACGATAAAGGCGACCTGAAAGGGTTCGACTTTGGCGTGTTCAGCTGGCACGCCGATGGCACCTCTTCGGTGGCTGAGTAACCTCCAAGCAGCGCCCGCTTAACGCGGGCGCTGTCCTGTTCTATATGCAACAGTATCCGCTACCGTACGGCTACCTTGCAGTTTGGATGAACCATGTCTGAGCAACTTTTTTATTTTCTACAGCAGCTAACTAATGGCCTGACCATTGGTAGCACTTACGCCTTGATCGCGATTGGCTATACCATGGTCTACGGGATTATCGGCATGATTAACTTCGCCCACGGCGAGGTCTACATGATTGGCTCCTACGTCTCGTTTATCGTATTGGCCGGTCTGGCGATGCTGGGGATTGATGCCTTACCGGTGTTAATCGCAGGCGCCTTTATTATCAGTATGATTGTCACCAGCGTGTATGGCTGGAGTATCGAAAAGATCGCCTATCGCCCGGTGCGTGGTGGTAACCGTTTGATTGCCCTTATCTCGGCAATCGGTATGTCGATCTTTCTACAGAATTTAGTGCGCTTGGCACAGGGCAGTCGCGATATTGCCATGCCGCGCATGATTAAAGGTGGCTGGACCTTCGGCTCGGAAGCCGGTTTCCAGTGGAGCATCTCCTATATGCAGCTGGTGATCTTCGCGGTCACCTTTGCGGCGATGACCGCGCTGACCCTGTTTATCTCCCGCTCTCGGATGGGCCGTGCTTGTCGCGCCTGTAGCGAAGATATCTCGATGGCCAACCTGCTGGGCATCGACACCAACCGGGTGATCTCACTGACCTTCATCATCGGTGCCGCACTGGCAGCAGTGGCCGGTGTACTACTGGGCATGTACTACGGCGTGATTAATCCTTACATCGGCTTTATGGCTGGCCTGAAGGCCTTTACCGCAGCAGTATTGGGCGGGATTGGCTCAATCCCCGGGGCCGTGCTAGGTGGCTTGCTGCTGGGCATCACCGAGGCGATTACCGCGGGTTATTTCAGTACCGAATATAAGGATGTGGTCTCCTTCGGCTTACTCTGTTTTGTTCTGTTGTTTATGCCGACTGGCATACTCGGTAAGCCTGAGGTGGAAAAAGTATGAGTAAGCAAGTAATTGTTAATGCGCTGATTTCTGCTGTTACCTTCCTGGTGCTGGCGGGTTGGCTGTTGGGCATTTCGATGCAAGCGGAGCCGGGCGGTGTACAACTGGTGTTTGCCGAGCCATCACACCTGCACTGGCTGTGGGGCGGTATGGCGGCGGTGTTCTTTGGCCAGCTATTCCTGCCTAATCTGTTTGGTAAGCTGCGAAGTGGCGTGAGTGCTAATAAGCCGAGCTTCAAACTGCCGAGTATGGACCGTAAAGGTGGCAACCTTATCGCCTGCTTTGTGTTGGCCGGTGCGATTATCTGGCCGTTTATGGTGAGCCGTGGCTCGGTGGACTTGGCGACCTTGACCCTGATCTACGTGATGCTCGGCTTGGGCCTAAACGTGGTGGTGGGCCTCGCCGGTCTGCTGGATTTGGGCTACGTGGGCTTCTACGCGGTTGGTGCTTATAGCTATGCGCTACTGGCTGCTGAAGGCTGGGGTTTTTGGACCTGTCTGCCTATCGCTGGTGCGATGGCGGCGCTGTTTGGCTTCCTGCTGGGCTTCCCGGTATTGCGGCTGCGGGGCGACTATCTGGCGATTGTGACCCTCGGTTTTGGTGAGATTATTCGTCTATTGCTGAACAACCTCACCGAGCTCACCGGTGGTCCGAATGGGATCAGTGGTATCGCCAAACCCACCCTGTTTGGTCTGGAGTTTAACCGCAAGCTCAAAGATGGCGGTTTCGATACCTTCCATAACTTCTTTGATATCTCCTACAACTCCCAGTACAAGGTGATCTTCCTATACCTGATGGCGCTGTTGCTGGTGGTGCTGACGATTATCGTGATCAACCGCCTGCTACGTATGCCAATTGGTCGCGCCTGGGAGGCCTTGCGGGAAGATGAGATCGCTTGTCGCTCATTGGGCCTCAGCCCCACCGTGGTGAAACTGAGTGCCTTTACCATTGGCGCTGCCTTTGCCGGTTTTGCCGGTAGCTTCTTTGCGGCGCGTCAGGGCTTTATCAGTCCAGAGTCGTTCACCTTTATCGAGTCGGCGATCATTCTGGCGATTGTGGTACTTGGCGGTATGGGCTCGCAGATCGGGGTGATTCTCGCCGCGATCATGATGACGGTACTGCCGGAGCTGGCGCGTGAGTTTAACGAGTACCGGATGCTGATGTTCGGTTTGATGATGGTGTTTATGATGATTTGGCGCCCACAGGGGCTGTTGCCAATGAGCCGTCCCCACATGCAGCTAAAGCAGGAGGCCTAAGATGAGTCTATTACTCGATGTAACCGGCCTAACCATGCGCTTTGGTGGTCTGTTGGCAGTGGACAACGTGGCCTTGCGCCTACACGAAAAAGAAGTGGTATCGGTGATCGGCCCCAATGGCGCCGGTAAAACCACGGTGTTTAACTGCCTGACTGGCTTCTACCAACCGACCTCCGGGCAGATCGTTTATCGCGGCGAGCATTTAGAGGGCATGAAGGGCCATCTGATTGCTCGCAAAGGCATTGTGCGTACCTTCCAGCATGTTCGCTTGTTCAAGGACATGACAGTGGTTGAGAACCTGCTGGTGGCGCAGCATCGCCATCTGGATACTAACTTCTTTTCGGGCCTGCTTAACACCAAGCGTTTTCGTAAGAGTGAGCGCAGCGCACTGGAGTTCGCCAAGTACTGGCTCGATAAGGTGGGGCTAACCGAGTTTGCCAACCGTAAGGCCGGCAACTTGGCCTATGGCCAGCAGCGCCGCTTGGAGATTGCCCGCTGTATGGTCACCCGCCCTGAGATCTTGATGCTGGACGAGCCGGCTGCCGGCCTAAACCCGCGTGAAACGGAAGATCTGGATCGGCTGATTCTGGAGTTGCGTGACCAAGAAGATGTCTCGATTTTGCTGATTGAGCACGACATGAAGCTGGTGATGGGCATCTCCGATCGCATCTACGTGGTAAACCAAGGCTGTCCGCTAGCTGATGGTACGCCGGAGCAGGTGCGTAATAACCCCGAGGTGATCAAAGCCTATCTGGGCGAGTTCTAGGAGAGGACGATGTTAGAGTTTAAGAATGTGTCCACTCACTATGGACAGATCCAGGCCCTGCACGACGTGAATATGTCGGTATCAAAGGGTGAGATTGTGAGCCTTATCGGTGCCAACGGCGCCGGCAAGACCACCTTGCTGATGACCCTGTGTGGCGACCCGAAAGCCTCCAGTGGTGAGGTACTGTTTGAAGGTAAGAACATTACCCGCGAAAGCACCCACCAGATCATGCGTGGCGATATCGCCATCGTGCCGGAAGGTCGTCGTATCTTCTCGCGCTTAACCGTGGAGGAGAACCTGCATATGGGCGGCTTCTTTGCCACTAAAGAGCAGGTGGAGGAGCGCATCGAGGAGGTGTATCAGTTGTTCCCACGCCTGAAAGAGCGAATCAGCCAGCGCGCTGGCACCATGTCTGGTGGTGAGCAGCAGATGTTGGCGATTGGCCGCGCACTGATGAGCAACCCTCGCTTGCTGCTGTTGGATGAGCCATCACTAGGGCTAGCGCCGATTATTATTCAGCAGATCTTCGATATTATCGAAAGCCTGCGCGAGCGCGGTATGACCATCTTCCTGGTGGAGCAGAATGCTAACCAGGCACTACGCTTGGCCGATCGCGGCTATGTGCTGGAGAATGGCCGGATCGTGCTGGAAGACAGCGGCGACAATCTGCTGGTCAACGAAGAGGTACGTAAGGCCTACCTCGGCGCGTAATCCTTCCCCGGATTCTCACCCTGACAAAGCAAGCTTCGGCTTGCTTTTTGTTTAGCCCTACCGTTACATTGGGCGAAAATCCTGTTGGAGCTAACATGCAAGAGATTGCTCAGATCGCGCCGCTTGAGGCGCTTAAAATGATGGAAGAACGCGGTGCTTGGTTGGTAGATATTCGCGACCCGCAATCCTTTGCTCAAGCCCACCCTCGGGGAGCCTTTCACCTTAGTGATGGCAGCTTGGTCGCGCTGATGCAGCAAACCGAGTTCGAAACGCCACTGATCGTGATGTGTTACCACGGCATATCCAGTGTTGGCGCCGCTCAATACCTGCATCATCAGGGCTATGAAGAGGTGTATAACCTGCAAGGTGGCTTCGAGGAGTGGCGTAAAGTGGCTGAGGTGGAGCAGGGCGAGTGAAGCAGTTAGTAGTACTGGGCAATGCCCGCATGGCCCAAGCCTTTATTGATTATCTGGCGACCATCCATATCGAATGTAAGTTAGCGCCTGCCGGTGACGGTGTGGCTATCTGGCTGGTTAACGACGAACAATACCAGCAGGCAGATGCTGAGCTGCAGCAGTTTATGCAGAACCCGAATGATCAACGCTACCACGCGGCCTCCTGGCAGACTGGTGATCACAGTAAGGTCCGCTTCCGCTACGGTGGCCAGAATAGTTTTATCAGCAATATCGTGGCCCACGCTGGCCCGGTTACGTTGAGCGTGCTGGTGGCGGCTGTGGCGATATACGTGTTGATGAACATTGGCTTTCAAAACCTGCTGTTCAACAACCTGCGAATTACCGACACACTGGAACAGTTGCTGTCGCTGGAGTTTTGGCGTGCCATCACCCCGATTTTCCTGCACTTCTCAATAGTCCATATCGCCTTTAACTGTCTGTGGTGGTGGCAACTGGGCGGTGAGATTGAGCAGCGCTTAGGCAGCCAGAAGCTGCTGCTAGTCACCTTGGTGGCGGCGGTAATTCCCAATGTCGCACAACTACTGGCGGCTGGGCCTTTGTTCGGTGGTTTGTCTGGGGTGGTCTATGCGCTGCTGGGATATATCTGGTTTACCGGGTGGCTGAATCCACGTGTGGGCTTGTCGGTGAGCCCGTCGATTGTCGGCTTTATGCTGCTGTGGCTGGTGTTTGGCTTTATGAATGTGATCGGCCCGCCGATGGCCAACCTGGCTCACCTGTTTGGCTTGCTGGTTGGTTGTGGGCAGGCGCTAATCGATAAGGCTACTGATAAAGGTACTTCGTAAACAGTAGGTTATTGACCATCTTACGGCCTGTCTCTTGAACCAGCAGGTCGTTGACCACTTCCAGGCAGCGGCGGCGGATCTCTTCCCGTCCATCCAGTGAGCGAATATCGTCGTAGTCTTGCTTGCCAAGTATCTCGATAATGGCATCACGGATCAGCGGGGAGTGGTGCTCGATATGGGTCAGGTTCGACTCGTTGTCCACCATCACTTCCACCGTGACTCGAACATAGCCTAGCTTGCGTCCTTTATTGATGTAGTTGGTGATAATGTCTGGCTCGAAGGCAAAGTAGGCGTAACCTCCGGCTGGCGCGGCGGGTTCTGCCTGAGCGCCAAGCGCCACAAGCAATGCCAGACTGGCCAGAAGGTTGGAAAGTAACTTCATCACGCTGATCCCTTTGAAATTTGCAACTATTGTTGATGTTAAACTTATTCCGGTCAAGGCTTGGCGCGGCGTAACGCGTTTCGCATCTTGTTTGCTTGCCGGTTTACTTCTGCGTTTTAGATCCGAGATAATGCCTGAAGGATTAGTCACGGATGTTATATGTGAAAAGGCGTTTTATTCCACAACAGGGACTTTGGTATGCAGCAGGATCGGCGTTGGAGCTCCCTTCTACAATTCAGCCCTGGCTACTTGATATCGGCTCGCTGACTGCTCGCCTTAAGCAATGTTGTGATAATTTTCAGGTCGAGATCCTCAATCAGGATTATGCCGAGATTAGCGCGGATGAACAGCAAGCGCTAGGTGTGGATGGCCCGTACTGGGTTCGTGAGGTTTTGCTCAAAGGCAATCAACAGCCTTGGGTGTATGCGCGCAGTATCGTTCCCCAAACTAGCCTGGATGGCGAGGCCGCCCAGATCCTCGAGCTCAACTCGCAACCCTTAGGTGAGCTGTTGTTCTCCCACCCAGATAGTGAACGCCAGGAGTTGGAGCTAGCCTTGTTACCGCCGCACTCGTTGCCCGATTCCCTGCAGGTTCAGCAGCGGGTATGGGCGCGCCGCTCCCGTTTCTTGTTGGCCAGTTGTCCGTTGTTAGTATCAGAAGTGTTTTTGCCCGATTGCCCAGTGTTTCCGGAGGCGCAGCATGCTGAGTGTTAGCGGTCGCATTCAACCCTATTGGCAGCTGATGCGGGCCGACAAGCCGATTGGCACCTTGTTGTTGCTGTGGCCGACCTTGTGGGCCCTATGGCTGGCAGCCGCCGGTGAGCCGCCGCTGCAGGCCTTGGTGATCTTCTCGCTGGGGGTGTTTGTGATGCGCTCGGCGGGTTGCGTGATTAATGATTACGCCGACCGCAATATCGACGGCAAGGTAAAACGCACTAAGGCTCGGCCGCTGGCCTCGGGACAGGTGAGTGAGAAGGGCGCGCTGGCGCTGTTCGCTGTTCTGGTGGTGATCGCCTTTGTATTGGTGTTAAACCTTAACCTGTTAACCATACAACTGTCGGTGATGGCGCTAGTGCTGGCGGCGCTGTATCCGTTTATGAAGCGGGTGACACAACTGCCACAGCTGTTTTTGGGCCTGGCCTTTAGCTGGGGGATCCCGATGGCCTTCACCGCGGTTCAAGAACAGATCCCGGCCTACGCCTGGTGGTTGATGCTGGCAAATATTTGCTGGGTGGTGGCCTACGACACCATGTATGCGATGGTCGATCGCGACGACGACCTGAAGATTGGCGTGAAATCCACCGCGATCCTGTTTGGTCGCTTCGATAAGTTGGCGGTTGGCGTATTGCAGGCCTTGAGCCTGGTATGCCTCGCTGTCGTTGCTCATCTAAGCGAGCTGGGTATGGCCTTTCATGTTGCGTGGTTAGCGGCGGCTGTGCTGTTTGTCTACCAACAGGCGCTGATCCGTTTTCGCGAGCGCGATGCCTGCTTTAAGGCTTTTTTGAACAATAACTACGTGGGGCTGGCTATCTTTGCTGGAGTTGCCAGCCACTATCTGTGGCTGGCGATAAGCGCATAAGCGGTTAGGGGTTTAGAAGCTCGTTGATCGAGTCATAAACCCCGGCTGCCAATAGTGGCGCTAGCTGATCGTAGAGGGCTTGCGCGCTCTCTGGTCGGTTATCCAGATAGCCCTGCTCTTTGAGTAAGCTAATCAGCTTGCTGAATACCTTCTTATCGTAGTATTCCGGTGCGTTCACCTTGTGTAGCTGTGACAGGCTCTGGCAGCAGGCCGCAGTTTGCTTCTCCAGCTCGCTGCGTTCCAGCTCTGGCTGGTGCACTGCTAAGGCTGCCACGACCGCGTAACGGTGCAGGCTTTCTTGTGCCAGCGAGGCCAGCAGCGCGACGCGGCCACGGCGGTGTTGCGCCAGCTGATAGCCTTGCTCGGTCGCTTCCAGCAGCTTCATCTTGGTGAACTGCTCTAGATAACGCTCCACCAAATCCGGAATGTCTTCTGCTTGGTAGTGCATATACAGCTCACCTTGCAGCAGCGGATAGAGCTGGGCGACCAACTCGACCACCGCCTGCTTGCTTAGCCTGCGCTGTCGCAGCATCGCAGTGGCGATCAGGGCAGGAATAATCAGCAAGTGGATTACGTTGTTGCGATAGAAGCTCTGCAGTACCTGCTCTTTCTCATTGAGTGAGATGATGCTGCCAAGGGATGCTTCTTCAACCTCAAACTTACCCAGCGATAGCGCATGTTCGAGCAGTTCTCCCGCCTCTTCTTCAGGCAGCGAGCTGTGTTCGCTGTAGGGCATTGCACGAAGCAGGTCGAGATAGAGTTGCATCTGCTTGGTGAGCTGTTGGCGTGGCAGGTTGTAGTTCTCGGATACGGTTAGCACCGACGCGGCTAAGCACAGGCCATTCACGGCTGCAGCGCTGTTGATGTTGACCATCAACTGGTCGGCAATCTGATTGACCGACGGCACCAGCCAGGCAGGGCGATCCTCACCACTATTGATGCTGTCACGCCACTCTGGGGCCAGTTGGTTGAGCATCTGGTTGACGTTAATCGGCTCACCGAAGTTCACATAGCCATTACCGAAGTTGCGCAACTTACGCAAAATGGTGAACAGCGAGAAGATCGACTCTTTCTCTTTCTTCTTACCTTTGAGCTCTTTGTAATAGGTGCTCACTTCCATCACGTGCTCATAGCCAAAGTAGATTGGCACGATGGTTACCGGGCGGTCCAGGCCGCGCAGCATGGCTTGCACTGTCATTGCCAGCATGCCGGTTTTCGGTGGCAGCAAGCGGCCAGTGCGCGAGCGGCCACCCTCGGTGAAGTACTCCACCGAGTAGCCACGGGCAAACAGGTGGTTGAGGTACTCGCGGAACACGATCGAGTAGAGCTTGTTGCCTTTGAAGCTACGGCGGATAAAGAACGCACCACCACGGCGGAAGATCGGGCCGGCAGGCCAGAAGTTCAGGTTAATACCGGCGGCGATATGCGGCGGCATCATCCCTTGGTGATACAACACGTAGGACAGCAACAGGTAGTCCATGTGGCTGCGATGGCAGGGGGCAAACACGATCTCATGGCCTTCTTGGGCCAGCTTGCGCACCGCTTCGGCATTGTTCACCGAGATGCCTGAGTAGATCTTGTTCCACACAAAGCTCAGCACACCATCGCCGGCACGCAGCATTTGATAGGAGAAGTCGGTGGCGATCTCGTCAAGGTAGCGCTGGGCTTTTTGCTGGGCCAGATTGAGCTCAATATTACTGGCGGCAGCTTCGTCGCGGATCGCTTGGCGAATCACTGGAGAGGCTAACAGCTGCTCGAACAGGTGGCGACGGTTAGGCAGTTTCGGGCCGGTGGCGATGTGCTGCATACGCGAGAAGTGAATGCGCGCCACCCGGGCGAGTTTGTGTCCGGCACGTTGGTCGGCGCCTTGGCGCTGGGCCATCTCTCGCATCGAAACGGGCTGGCTGAAACGCACTAAGTTCTCGCGCCCCTTAAACAGAATCTGCAAAATCTTGCGTAACTTGCCCGGCGGCTTGGGATACTTACCGGTCACGATATCGTCAAGCTTTTCACGGCCCGGGTAGCGATCCCAGAACAGTTTTACCGGCAGCAGTTGGGCGTCGTGGCTATCGTCTTGCTGGTGGACCTCCAGCGCGCTGGTGAAATCGCGCACGGTCTCTGGCAGAGTCTCGCCAAGGTTGTCCATCAGGTAGTGAACCCGTTTGTAGGACTTACCGGCGAAGATCTGTGGCTCGAGCGGGTCGGGCATGCCTAAGTTCTTACAGGCAATCTGCAGGGTGAGTAAGTCGGAAACCGATGCGTGCGGGATCACGTAGATAATCGGCTGCTCTAAGTCGAGCTGGAATTCTTCAATCGGGTTTTGCGGAACTACTTTACCGCGGGTCAACCAGCGAATCATTGTTCTGAGGATAAACAGAACAGCAGCGGGCAGTCGTGACATGAGGATCTTCAATGGTGTATTCAGTTGCCGCAATGTTAGCAGAAATCTGCCAGTGCTTCTTTGCCTGGATCATGAATGCTGTATGAATCGTCACCGGAATTAGACGATTCGCTAAGATCCCAAAACGTGTTGATTAAGTTGCACAAAAACTAAGCTTGCCTCGCTGAAAATACTGGATATACTAACAGTGTGCTGTATAAACTTACAGGTGAGCAATGAAGCCCTTAACCCCCCGACAAACCGAAGTCTACGAACTGATCAAACGCCATCTTAACGATACCGGTATGCCGCCGACCCGCGCAGAGATCGCCAGGGAGTTGGGCTTTCGTTCCGCCAACTCAGCCGAAGAGCACTTGCGCGCCTTGGCCAAGAAAGGGGTGATCGAGATGATTCCCGGTGCATCCCGTGGGTTGCGCCTGGTGGACGACGAGCCTGAAGGGGCTATCTCTGAGCAGTTAGGGCTGCCCTTAGTCGGGCAAGTTGCAGCCGGTGAGCCCATCTTGGCCCAGCAGCATGTTGAGTCCCACTACCAAGTCGATCCTAGCCTGTTCCACCCTTCGGCAGATTTCTTGCTGCGGGTGCAAGGTATGAGCATGAAGAACATCGGCATCATGGATGGCGACCTCCTGGCAGTGCACAAAACCCAGACTGCGCTGAACGGTCAGGTGGTAGTAGCGCGACTAGATGACGATGTGACGGTGAAACGCTTTGAGCGCAAAGGCAACAAGGTGATGCTGCATCCTGAGAATGAAGACCTTTCAACCATCCACGTCGACTTGGAATACCAAGCGCTGGAAATCGAAGGCTTGGCTGTTGGTGTGATTCGTAACAGCGACTGGATGTAACGCCTATCATCGCAGGGTCTGGTTAAGACTCTTCTTCTACAAAGGGCCCGCTGCGGCCCTTTTTGTTTGCCAAAACACGCCTTCTCTCCCTAATCCCGCTTTTTTCTCTGATATACGCGTTTTGCTGGTCACTTCACCTTTACTCCGACCAGATCAAAAATAATTAACAATAGATTTACAATTGCTTAGCCTTGTGGCTACTTTAATAAAGTAAAGTGTTTGCTTTTTGTTCAATGAGAAGAAAAGGCAGCATTCTGAGCACCTAAATAGCAACACTCTCCCTTCAATGCAGCACGTTACACCAGAACCCAAGGTGGAAGGGCGTTTTAAGCAGGTTTGGATCAATTAAAGGAAGTCGTAGCATTGCACAGGAGCGCAACGTGACCCGATGTATTCAGTTATTGCTTTTATTGGCTAGCTCGCCGGCGGCGCTTGCCGAAGGAGGTATGTCCTACAACCTTCGGCCGGGCGTGACCGCCATCAGTCAACAGGTGTATGGCCTGCACATGACCATCTTCTATATCTGCTGCGCCATCGGTGTGGTGGTATTTGGCGCCATGTTCTGGGCGATTATTCATCACCGCAAGTCTAAGGGCGCCAAGCCAGCCAGCTTTCACGAGAGCACCAAGGTAGAGATTGTCTGGACAGTTATCCCCTTCCTGATCCTTATTGGAATGGCGATTCCGGCTACTAAGACTTTGCTAGCGATGGAAGACCCATCCAATGCCGACCTCACCGTGCAGGTCACCGGCTCCCAATGGAAGTGGCACTACAAGTACTTTGACTACGAGCTGGAGTACTACAGCCTACTGGCATCCGATCAAGACGAGATCACCGGCAAGCGGGCGAAGCGTGAAAACTACCTGCTCGAGGTGGACCGTCCCTTAGTGCTGCCGGTTGGCAAAAAAGTACGCTTCCTGATGACCTCTGAGGATGTCATCCACTCTTGGTGGGTACCCGATTTTGCGGTGAAAAAAGATGCCAACCCAGGCTTTATCAATGAGGCATGGACTATTATCGATGAGCCGGGGATCTACCGCGGTCAATGTGCCGAGCTTTGCGGCAAAGACCACGGCTTTATGCCGGTGGTGGTGATTGCCAAAGAACAAGACGAATTCGACCAGTGGATGGCTGAGCAGCAACAAGCCTACCAGCAAGCCAAACAAGAAGAGCAGGCGCTGCTGGCCATGACGATGGATGAGGCTGAGCTGATGTCGGTGGGCAAGCAGGTCTACGACAAACACTGCGCTGCCTGTCACCAAGCCAACGGCGAAGGCCTACCCGGAGTATTCCCGGCGTTAAAAGACAGCCCGATCGCCCTAGGTGATGTAGATGCGCATATCGACATCATCGTTAACGGCAAGGCGGGAACGGCGATGCAAGCCTTTGGTAAGCAACTGACATTGAAAGAGATTGCCGCGGTAACCACCTACGAGCGCAATGCTTGGGGCAATGATACTGGCGACTTGGTGCAGGCCAAGGATGTGGCTGCATTAAAGGGACAGGAGTAAGGAGATCACCATGAGTAGCATTAGCGACGTGCAAATCGACCACGATGATCATCACCACGCTCCACCCAAGGGGCTGATGCGCTGGGTATTAACCACCAACCACAAAGACATCGGTTCGATGTACCTGTGGTTCAGTTTTGCGATGTTTTTAACTGGCGGTGCCATGGCTATGGTCATTCGCGCCGAACTGTTCCAGCCCGGGCTGCAGTTTGTTGAGCCTAACTTCTTTAACCAAATGACCACGGTGCATGGCCTTATCATGGTATTCGGTGCGGTAATGCCGGCCTTCACCGGTTTGGCTAACTGGCTGATCCCAATGATGATTGGCGCACCCGACATGGCCTTGCCGCGGATGAATAACTGGTCGTTTTGGATCCTACCCTTTGCCTTTGCCATCTTGCTGGCTTCGCTCTTTATGGAAGGCGGCGGTCCCAACTTTGGTTGGACCTTCTATGCGCCATTGTCGACAACCTACGCGCCAGACAGCGTGGCGCTGTTTGTGTTCTCGGTGCATATCATGGGTATCAGCTCGATTATGGGGGCAATCAATGTGATTGTGACTATCATGAATATGCGCGCTCCGGGTATGACCTACATGAAGCTGCCGCTGTTTGTGTGGACCTGGCTGATTACCGCCTTCTTGCTGATCGCAGTGATGCCGGTGCTGGCCGGGGTGGTGACCATGGTGCTCACCGATAAGTTCTTTGGCACCTCCTTCTTCGACGCCGCAGGCGGCGGTGATCCGGTCTTGTTCCAGCACATCTTCTGGTTCTTCGGTCACCCCGAGGTGTACATCATGATCCTGCCTTCGTTTGGGATCATCTCGGCAATTGTGCCGGCCTTCTCACGTAAGAAGCTGTTTGGCTATGCCTCTATGGTTTACGCCACCGCGTCTATCGCTGGACTGAGCTTTATCGTGTGGGCCCACCATATGTTCACCACCGGTATGCCGGTGCAGGCAGAGCTGTTCTTTATGTACTGCACCATGCTGATCTCGGTGCCCACCGGGGTTAAGGTGTTTAACTGGGTGGCGACGATGTGGCGCGGTGCCATCAGCTTTGAGACACCGATGCTGTTCGCGCTGGCCTTTATTGTTCTGTTTACCATTGGCGGCTTCTCCGGATTGATGCTGGCAATTACCCCGGTGGACTTCCAATACCACGACACCTACTTCGTGGTGGCGCACTTCCACTACGTGCTGGTGAGCGGTGCCATCTTTTCGATTATGGCAGCCTGTTATTTCTGGTTGCCCAAGTGGACCGGCAAGATGTACGACGAAGGCCTGGCCAAGCTGCACTTCTGGTGCTCGCTGATCTCAGTCAACGTGTTGTTCTTCCCGATGCACTTCCTCGGCTTGGGCGGGATGCCACGGCGGATCCCCGACTACGCGCTGCAGTTTGCCGACGTGAATGCCATTGTCAGCCTTGGTGGCTTTGCCTTTGGCCTATCGCAGCTGATTTTCCTAGCGGTGGTGATCAAGTGCATCCGCGGTGGTGAGCCGACCACGGCGAAGCCATGGGAAGGTGCCGAAGGGCTGGAATGGGATCTGCTGCCTGCCAAGGCCCCTTATCACAGCTTCTCTACCCCACCCGAGGTTAAGTAGATGAGTGCCCATGCGCCACTGGTAAAACGCCTGATAGTGGTGGTGTTCGCCATGTTTGGCTTTGGTTTTGCCTTGGTGCCGCTGTATGAGGTGTTCTGCGATATCACCGGCATCAATGGCAAAACCGACAATGTTGCCAGTCAAGCGGCCACCGAGCAGGATTTGAGTCGCAAGGTGACGGTCGAGTTTATCAGCTATGTGCCCAACCAGCTGGCTTGGCAGTTTGAGCCAAAGGTTAAGCGGGTTGAGGTCTATCCGGGTGAGTCGATGCAGATTGAGTTCATCGCGGCCAATCAAAGCCGCGCGGTGGGAACGGTGCAGGCGGTACCCTCGGTGAGCCCGGGACCGGCGGCGACACACCTGAAGAAGGTCTCCTGCTTCTGTTTTGAGCAGCAGACCCTCTCGCCCGGCGAGCATCAGGATATGCCGCTGCTGTTCTACCTCGACCCTGACCTGCCAGCGCACATCTCAACGGTGACGCTGGCCTATACCCTTTTTGATGTGACTCCCGAAACCACGCTCAAGGCGTCTGTGGATACAACTGAAGATGGAGCTAAGTTATGAGCCAAGCGCACGACAATTACTACGTACCAGCCCAGAGCATCTGGCCCATTGTTGGTGCGGTCGGGTTGTTCTTGATCGCCAGCGGTGCCGGCTTCACGGTACAGCAGCTAGATAGCGAACAAGGTTGGGGCGTATGGGTGTTAAGCCTCGGCGTGGTGGTGATCATTGCCATGTTGTTTGGCTGGTTTGGCAATGTGATACAAGAGAGTATGAGCGGCCTCTACAGCGAGCAGATGGACAGATCGTTCCGTCAGGGGATGAGCTGGTTCATCTTCTCGGAGGTGATGTTCTTTGCCGCCTTTTTTGGCGCGCTGTTCTACGCGCGCATGATTGCAGTGCCTTGGCTGGGCGGAGCCAGCAACAATGCGATGACTGCAGAGGTGCTGTGGCCCGAGTTTGAAGCGATTTGGCCACTAATCAAAACGCCGGACGGCACCACCACCCAAGCCATGGGCTGGATGGGCCTACCGCTGATTAACACTCTGATCTTGGTGACCTCTTCGATAACGCTGCACTTTGCCCATGTGGGTATGGAGAAGGATCAACGCAAACCGCTCAAGCTTTGGCTCTTTATTACCTTGGTGCTCGGCTTTGCGTTCTTGGTGTTGCAAGTTGAAGAGTATATCCATGCCTATCAGGAGATGGGGCTGACTCTGGATTCCGGCATCTATGGCAACACCTTCTTCCTGCTCACCGGTTTTCACGGGATGCACGTGACCCTCGGGGTGATCATCCTAACGGTGATGTTCCTGCGGATCTTAAAAGGTCATTTCACCGGTAAGCAGCATTTTGGCTTTATGGCGGCCAGTTGGTATTGGCACTTTGTCGATGTGGTGTGGCTGCTGCTGTTTGTGTTTGTCTACATCTTGTAAGTGTGCCGCGGAGCAACTAGTAAGGGCGCGGGTTGGGCTGGATCCAACCCACCACAACTGCGGCTAGCAACAACAACAGTACCAGTACCGAGAACAGTAAACGAAAGCCCAGATGACGTGACATCTGATGCTGGCCACCTTTCAACATGGTGCGTAAGGCCAAGAACATATTGACTATCACGATAGCCAGCAGTGCAACAATGATTAGCTTGAGTAGCATGGCAAATCCTTTTGGGAGGACGCGGTTGAAACGGATTTGGTGGTTCCTTTTACTTATGTTTGCGTTGATCGCGCTAATGGTCAAGGCCAGTGTTTGGCAGTGGCAGCGTGCGGCGGATAAACAACGTCTGCTCGATGAGTATCAACTGGCCAGCAAGCAAAATAGTTCTTGGGAGCAAGTCCAGCGCCATGGTCCAACACGTTTTCAATCAGTGGATATACGGGCAGCGCAAGCGGTTGGGCCTTTTATCTACTTGGACAACCAGATCCAGCACGGACAAGTGGGCTACGACGTGTACCAGGTGTTCGCCACCAACTACTCACCGGTGCTGGTGCGCTTGGGCTGGGTAGCCGCGGGCAGTAACAGGGCGCAGTTGCCGATGCCGCCAAGCATGCTCGGCTTTCCTGCTACCTTGCGGCTGCGCGAGCGCTCACAGGCGCTGATGTTAGATCAGCAGTACTGGCTGGAGCGCTTCGATCAAGGTTTACGCGTACAGTCGCTCAATATTCCCCGTATTGCTGAGCAACTAGATATGGCTTTACCCGGGTATTTTCTTGATACCCAACTCGATTTTGACCCTGAGCAGTTGGTCTCTGTATCGCCTGCCAAACATAAGGGCTATGCAGTTCAGTGGGCGCTGATGGCACTAACCGCAGTGTTACTCAGCTCGGTATTTTTACGTCGTTCACGATTTCTACGAGGGATGAAGTGATGAATGAAGTGACGGACTCTGGTTCTGTAGTTAGCGCTGAACAGCGCGCAAAGGGGCGACGACAACTGCTGCTGGTGGCGGCAGTGTTTGTGCTGCCGATACTGCTCGCGTGGTTAGTGTTGAAGTTTCAATGGTTTGAGACCGGGGTGATGAGCCACGGTGAGTGGGTCGACCCTCCCATGCAACTGGACGGTTACCCATCAGGTAAATGGGGGCTGGCAAAAATAGAGCCCCGCCTTTGCAGCGAAAGCTGCCTTGAGCAGCGGGAGTTGTTGCAGCAAGTATGGCTATCGCTAGGCGCCGCGCGACAACAAACCGGCCTATGGGTTATCGCTGACAGCGAGCCCGCCAACCTGCCGGAAGGTGCTCAGTGGCTAGCATCATCGCCAGTGCCTGCTGAGTTTGCCGGTTCTGAGCCCAGCTGGTTGGTCATCGACCCTAAGGGTTGGGTAATCCTCAGCTACCAGCCCGAGCTTGGACATGAGCATCTGAAAGGCTTGGTTGCCGATGTGAAAAAGCTAGTCAAGTTGTCGCGGTTTAAGTAGGGGGAAGCTATGAAGCAAGCATTATTCGGTTCGTTATTGCTGGCTGTAGTGGTGATTGGCTTAGGCGCCTTTACTCGCCTGACTGATGCCGGGTTGGGCTGTCCCGACTGGCCGGGCTGTTATGGCCAATTGGCAGTGCCCTCCGACTCGTCGCAAATAGCCAAAGCAGAACAGGCTTACCCCGAGCGTCCCTTTGAAGCGCATAAGGCGTGGAATGAAATGGTGCATCGCTATTTTGCCGGCAGCCTCGGTTTGTTGGTGTTTGTGCTAACCGTGATGGCATGGCGCCGCAAACAGCGGGCTGGTTTAGCACTGTTAGCGACTGCGGTGATCGTATTTCAAGCTGCATTGGGGATGTGGACGGTAACCCTCGGCCTTATGCCCTTGGTGGTGATGGGGCATCTGCTTGGGGGCTTCTCCATGCTGAGCATCTTGTATTTGTGGTACCGCACTAGCGATGGTGGGCTGAGCCTGCCTGGTAGACGAGCCTGGCCGGTCTATCTCGGTATGCTCATCTTGGTGGGGCAAATCGCTCTTGGCGGTTGGACCTCGGCCAATTACGCAGCACTATCCTGCCAGGGCCTGCCCGTCTGTCATGAGCCTTGGACCGAGCAATATCGTTTGGATGCCTTTCATCCCCTGCCGCAAAGCGAGCGGGGCGATTACGAGTTTGGTGTATTGAGTCATCAGCAACGCGTGTCTATCCACGTTACCCATCGGATCTGGGCAGCAGTCACCGCCGCCTATTGGTTGTTACTGTGCTTGAGCTTGCTGCAAACACGAAATCCAACAAACCGCGCGGCGGCTACGGTGCTGACTTTGCTGTTTTGCCAAGTGGGCTTGGGTGTGGCGAATGTGCTTTGGCAGATCCCGCTGGGCGTAGCGGTCGCCCACAATTTAGGTGCCGCGCTGTTACTTCTTAGTGGCTGGGAGCTGCTGCTGAGCCACTCGCGACAAATCGTTTCAACATCGAAGGAGGTGGTGCATGGCACGTATTCACATTCAGCCTGAGCAGCTAGCTTTAGCTATCGATTGGCGTGCTCTGCTGGCCTTAACCAAGCCGAAAGTAGTGGCGCTGATTGTGTTGACCTCGGTAGTGGGTGCCTGTCTGGCAACCGCTGGGCTACCACCTGTGATGCCCTTGCTGCTAGGTAACATCGGTATCGCATTGATGGCTGCCGGAGCCGCGGCGTTTAACCACTGTATCGACCACGAAGCCGACGCCCGGATGGCGCGCACCATGGGTCGGCCTCTGCCGCAGGGCTCGGTTCCGATGGCGTTGGCGCTAAGCTGGGCTTGTGCCTTATCGCTACTTGGATTCGTCCTGCTGTATGCCCTCGTCAATCCGCTTACCGCATGGCTGACCTCTGCATCGTTGGTGGGCTACGCGGTGGTGTATACCTTGTGGCTCAAGCGGGCTACTCCACAGAATATCGTGATTGGCGGCATGGCTGGTGCCTTGCCACCTTTGCTAGGCTGGACCGCCATTAACAACAGTATCTCGGCTGAGCCCCTGCTGCTGGTGATGATCATCTTTACCTGGACGCCTCCGCACTTTTGGGCGCTGGCAATCGCTCGGCGAGAAGATTACGCCAAGGTGGATATACCCATGCTACCGGTGACCCACGGCGTGCAGTTTACCAAGGTGCTGATCCTGCTTTACTGCGCCCTGTTGTTCGCGGTGTGTTGGCTACCCTTTCTGATTGGCATGAGTGGCCTTATCTATCTAACCGCAAGCTTGCTGTTGAATTTACGCTTTAGCCAGCTGGCTTGGCGCTTGTATCGCGACCCCGAGCATCGCAATGCGATGCCACTGTTTGGCTACTCCATTGTTTACTTGCTAGCAATGTTTGTGGCTTTGCTTGCCGATCACTGGCTGCTGGCCTTGATCTGATGTAAACACAGCGCTATTCGATTGTTCTAAAGGGGCGGCAGTTCTACACTGTAGCCCCTTTCTCGTCGTGTAGAGTCTATGAAAATTCAACAGCTTGGCGTGATCTTGAGTATTGCACTGCCAATGATGCTGTCTAACATCACCGTTCCTCTGCTAGGGCTAGTTGATACTGCGGTGATTGGCCATTTGGAACATAGTTACTATCTCGCTGGCGTTGCGCTGGGCTCGATGGTGGTGACCTTGGTTTACTGGTTGTGTGGCTTCCTGCGTATGGCGACAACCGGGCTATGTGCACAGGCCTATGGCAGTGGCTCTCGCGAGCGGATGTTGCAGATCTTGGTCAATGCCTTGTTCTGCGCCTCTTTGATTTCTTTGCTACTGCTGGTGTTGCGCGCGCCACTTATCGATTTTGCCCTTAGCTTGGCTGGCGGTTCGGCTGAGGTGCAGCAGCAAGCACGGGGCTATATCGGTATTCGTATCCTCAGTGCCCCAGCAGCGCTGGCCAACCTAGCACTGCTGGGCTGGATGCTGGGGATGCAGAGCGCTAAGGCCCCGATGTGGCAGCTGATTGTGACCAATACCCTGAATATTGCATTCGATCTCTTGCTGGTTGTGGGCTTGGACATGAAGGTCGAAGGTGCAGCCTGGGCCTCGGTGATGGCTGATTATTGTGGCTTGGCGATGGCGCTGATGTTGAGCCGAAAGCTGTGGCTCGCGCAATGGCAACAACTCCCCAGCTTCAAAGAGTGCCGAGCGGTATTTAACTGGCTTGGCTTGCGTCAGCTACTGGCGCTCAATCGCGACATCTTTGTACGTTCGATGGCGCTGCAAGCCTGCTTCGCGTTTATGACTTTTAAAGGCTCTCATCTTGGCGACCATGTGGTGGCGGCTAATGCAGTGCTGCTGAACTTCTTACTGTTTGTTTCGTTCGCGCTCGATGGGCTGGCCTATGCGGTTGAAGCTTTGGCTGGCAAAGCAAAGGGCGAGGGTGACGAGGCGAGCTTCCGCCAGTTAGTGCGCTCCTGCATGCTGCTAGCAGCTTACTGCGCAGGGGTGTTTAGCCTCGGCTTTGTGGTAGCAGGTGATCAGCTAATTGCATTACTCACCGACTTGCCGGAAGTACGTTCTACCGCACAGCAATACTTAAGTTGGTTGCAGTTATTACCGGTACTGGCGGTCTGGTGTTTCGTGTTGGATGGGGTGTTTATTGCTGTTGCTGAAGGGCGGGCAATGCGCAACTCGATGCTTATCGCCAGCTTAGGCGTATTCTTTCCACTGTGGTGGCTCGCCCAAGATTGGGGAAATCATGCGCTGTGGCTGGCAATGTCAGGCTTTATGCTCAGCCGCGGTATTGGCTTGGGGCTGCTCTACCGCCAAGCCATAGCCCGTCGGCGCTGGTTTAATCAGACTGCGCCGGGATAGCCTAGTTGGCGCCATGCTTCATACACGAACACCGATACCGCGTTGGATAGGTTCATACTGCGGCTTTCTGGCAACATTGGGATACGCAGACGCTGAGCGGGAGGTAAGCTCTCGATAAGCTCCGCTGGCAAGCCGCGGGTTTCCGGGCCGAACATTAAGTAGTCACCTTGCTGGAAGGTAAATTCGCTATGAAAGCCGCTGGCTTTGGTGGTGCAGGCGAGTAGGCGCGCCGGTTGCTCGCTATCGAGAAAGGCCTGGTAATCGCTGTGGCGTTTGACCTCGGCAAACTCGTGATAGTCGAGCCCAGCGCGGCGGACTTTCTTATCGTCCCAGTTAAATCCCAGTGGCTCGATAAGATGAAGCTTACAGCCACTGTTGGCCGCCAGGCGAATAATCGCACCGGTGTTCTGGGGAATTTCAGGTTGATAAAGGACGATGTTGATCATGCTGGCCGCCGGTTAACTAAAACAGGCGGCTATTTTAGAGGCAAGCGGATGGTGACTTCCAGCCCTTTATCCTCGCCATTGCTTGCGGCGATCTGTCCGCCATGCTGGCGAATAGCGGACTCGGCAATCGCCAGCCCCAGACCGACCCCGCCGCTGTCGCGATCGCGTGCCTCATTGCTGCGATAGAAGGGGCGGAAGATGTTCTCTAGCTCATGGCTTGGCAGCCCCGGCCCATCGTCACTCACCGTTAAGCTCAGCTCGAACTCGTTGTGCTCGAGAGTGAGGCGAACCGTTGACTCGGCATATTTGAGCGCGTTGCGGCAGATATTCTCGATGGCGCTGCTTAAAAGTTCGGGGTAGGCGACTAGCTCGATACCTTGCGACCCAATAGCTTTTGGATAATGGGCAAAGAACTGTTTGCCCAGTTGCTCTGCTTCAAACTGACAGTCACTGGTAAGCGGGTTTAGCAGCTCTTCAAGCTTAAGGTGTTGCTGCTGGGCATTGATCTGCATTCTCGACAGCGACAGCAAGGCGGCAATCATCTGCTCTAGCCGCTGGGCTTCGCGCTCGATGCGCTGCACTTCGCTGGTGGTTTCGCCTTGGCGTTTTTTGTGTAGTGCCAGCGCCATGTTCAAACGGGTCAAGGGTGAGCGAAGCTCATGGCTGATATCGCTTAGCAAGCGGCGCTGGTTCTCGATGGCTTGGTGAAGGGTGACTACCATGCGGTTGAGGCTGCCGGACAGCCGGCCGATCTCATCACCGCGGCTAAACTCTGGCAGTGGGGTATCTAAGTGGCCCAGCGACACTTGGTTAGCAGCTGATTGCAGCTGCTTGAGCGGCCTGACTAAGTGGCGAGTGAGTAGCATACACAGACCGATGCTCAGTATTATCGCCACTCCCCAAATCAGCTCAGGTGCCACCGCTAAACGGCGCAGCGACGCCGCACTGGTGGGGCTGACCGGGCGCTCCAAATAAAACAGATAGTCCTGGCCGCTGATCTCCACCGAAATCGGGCCGAACAGGATCAATTGATTGTTGCGCGGCTCGCCGTTTTCTCCTCGAGGCTCGCCTCCGCGGTGCTCAATGATCGACAGCTTAGGGACGCCAATTTGATCGTTGGTGGCGATAAAGCGGCGCATATGTCGGGGGACTTTTGGGGTATTAATACTGACCCCTTGTTCGTTAATCAAGAACGGTCTGCCGAAGCGGCGCTGGAACTCACGGCTTGGCCGGGGAGTGATTGACAAGGGGTCGCCTTCAATCCGCTTAGCGGCGTTGTGCAGGGTTCGCACTGCCCAATCTGGCGCTTCCATATTCTCGGTGTTGGTGAGTTTAATCAGGCCGATGGTGATCACCGCGGTAATCACCAAAATTCCCCAGAAGGTCAGGAATATCTTAACGAACAGGTTGTTTACCAAGCGATTCATACTACCAATCCAACCAGATATAGCCCTTGCCACGCACGGTTTTGATGCGAGGATTGCCATCGGCCCGCTCGGGGATCTTTTTGCGTAGGTTACTCAGGTGCATATCGATGCTGCGATCGAAGGCCTGCAGACGTTTGCCCAATACCGCCATGTGCAGGCCGGCTTTGTCTTGGATCTCGCCCGGGTGAGTGAGTAGCTGCTGAAGAAGCAACAGTTCGGTGCCGGTCAGGTCCAGCTCTTGCTCATTGCAGTAGGCTTGCTGTTTGCTCGGCAGTAAGCGAATGTCTTGATGGCATAGCTCATCGCTAGGGGCGTTCGAGTTGCTTTGCTGGGTACGGCGTAATATCGCGCGGATCCGAGCGAGTAGTTCCCGTTCGCTAAAGGGTTTAGGCAGGTAGTCATCGGCGCCAAGCTCTAAGCCGACAACTCGGTCGATCTCTTCGCCTTTGGCGGTGAGCATTAGAACCGGCTGGTCACTGTCTTTGCGCAGTTTCTTTAACAGCTCGAAGCCGTTCATGCCGGGCATCATCACGTCCAGCAGTACCAAATCGAAACGCTGTTCTTGCAAGCGCTGAAAACCGCTGTTGCCGTCATTGCATACTTCACAGCTAAAGCCTTCCAGCTCCAGCAGCTCGCTAACCAACTCGGTCAGCTCTTTGTCATCGTCGATAATCAGCAGGTTCACAGGTTACCCCTTATGGTGTTTTCGAGGTTTATAGTACCGCGAGTGGCATTCCTGAGGTTAGTGTAAAGTCTCCTTTTACACAGCTTTACACAGCCTTGGCACTAGTTTGCAGTGGGGAAGTTAGGATTGGTAGCGTCACTTTTCAACGAGGTTTAGGCAATGAAAAAATCGATTACTACTGCAGTTCTGGCTTTGAGTTTGGTTGTTCCATCGGCGTTTGCTGCGGGTGGTCAAGAGCGTGGCCATGGCCCAGCGATGAAGGTGTTTAAACAGCTAGACTTGAGCGCGGAACAGAAACAGCAAATCCGCGACATCATGCAGGCTAATCGCCCGGCTGATCGTGAACAAGCGAAACAGCAGCGCAGCGAAATGCGCGATGCGCAGCGCGCCCAGCGCCTGGCACTGATGGAAGCGGAGCAGTTTGATAGCGAAGCGGCAGAAAGCTTGATTGAGCAGCGCCAAGCGCGTCAAGCGGAGCGCGAGCTGCGGATGCTGGAGATTCAACACCAGATCTATCAAGTGCTCGACGACGAGCAGCAGCAGAAGTTCCAGCAGCTACAAGCTGAGGGGCCACAACGTGGTGGCAAGAAAGGTCGTGGTGGTAACTGCCAGAGCTAAATTCTATTCAGCAAAGGGGCGAATAGCCCCTGTTCCTACCGGCATATCTCCTCAGTGGTGACATGCTATACTGCCCAGCACGCTCGAGTATCAAGGACGTGCCGTGGGCAGCTTTCAATATAAGCGTCTGGTGACGATTGCAACCTGGACTGCAACCCTGGTCGCCACCCTGCTACTAATCATCAAAAGTATCGCGGTGTTTTACACCGGTTCGGTCAGTATCTTGGCGTCGATGATCGACTCGCTAATGGATATCGGCATGTCGGTGGTGAACCTACTGGCAGTGCGCTATGCCCTGCAGCCGCCAGATAGCGAACATCGTTTTGGTCATGGCAAGGCCGAGCATCTGGCGGGCCTTGCTCAAGCGGCGTTTATCAGTGGCTCCGGCTTGATGCTGATCTACACCGGCGCGAACAGTATCCACCGCCAGGCGCCCCTTGAAGGTGACTCATTAGGATTGTGGGTGATGCTGGTATCGACCGCATTGACCGTGGCACTGGTTGGATTCCAGCGTTATGTTGTCCGGCGAACTAATAACAGCGTGATCAAAGCCGACTCTCTGCATTATGTGATGGATATCTTGATGAATGCAGCGGTGCTGCTAGCCCTGCTGTTCACCCACTATGGTTGGTTCTGGGCTGATGGCGTGTTTGCCATCATCATCGCACTGTATATCATGGTCGAAGCGCTGAAGATTGGCCGCGAGGCGGTGCAAAACCTGCTTGATCGCGAGTTACCTAAGGAAGAGCAGGCAACTGTTCGCAGCGTGAGTCTGGCGGTTGACGGGGTGCTAGGGGTACATGATCTGCGCACCCGTCAGTCCGGTGCAACGCGCTTTGTCCAGCTACACATTGAGTTAGCCGATGAGTTAAGCTTGTACCAGTCGCACCAGATAGCCGATTTAGTGGAAGAGGCGATTCAGCAGCAGTGGCAGGATGTGGACGTAATTGTTCACCAAGATCCACGGTCTGTAGTGAGCAGTGAACAAAAACAACAGTTTGATTGAGGAAGTAGAGTGGCAAGGCAAAGTAAGAAACAGTATGGGTTAACCCAGTCTCTGACCGAGACGGTGTGGTTACAGATCCGCGATGAAGCCCGCCGTATGGCCGAAGACGAGCCGATGCTCGCCAGCTTCTTTTACTCGACCATTCTGAACCACGAAACCCTGCCTTGTGCCTTGAGCTTCCAGCTTGCCAGTAAGCTTGATAGCACCACCGTGCCAGCGATTTTGCTGCGTGAGTTTATCGAAGAAGCCTTTGTCGAAGAGCCAGAGATGCTAGCGGCGGTGGCGGCGGACATCGTGGCGGTTAAGGATCGCGATCCGGCGGTGCAGTACTATGCGATCCCGCTGCTGTACCTTAAGGGCTTCCATGCGCTGCAAGGTTACCGCGTGTCTAACTGGCTATGGCGCCAAGGTCGCTTAGCGCTGGCCCGCTATATCCAGAACCAGATCTCTACCGTGTTCGCCGTGGATATCCACCCGGCGGCAAACATCGGTAAAGGTATCTTGCTCGACCACGCCACCGGTATCGTGATTGGTGAAACCGCGGTGATTGAGGATGAAGTGTCTATCTTGCAATCGGTTACCTTGGGCGGTACCGGTAAAGAGATGGGCGACCGTCATCCTAAGATACGCCGCGGCGTGCTTATCGGCGCTGGCGCTAAAATCTTGGGCAATATCGAAGTGGGCTGTGGCGCCAAAGTGGGTGCCGGTAGCGTGGTACTCGAGCCGGTGCCACCGCATACCACGGTGGCGGGCGTGCCAGCGAAGGTGGTAGGTACTCCGAGCTGCGATATGCCTGCTATCGATATGGGGCAGAATATCTAACCTAAGAGGTTTGCCGCAGCAAGGTCTGCGGCAGCCAGTTTACTCTTCTACTTTCTACTCTTTTCTTATCCTACTCTTCTCTTACCCTACTCTTCTCTTACCCTACTCTTCTCTTACCCTACTCTTCGTGGAGCAGGGCAAAGCGTGGTACGCGTTTACCACTTTCCAGGGTGACATCTTCAACAAACATCGCCAGTGGCCGAACCCACAACCTACCTTCGCCATAAAGTGGTCGGTAGAGCACCATTAGCTCTTCGGTTTCGGAGTGGATTACGGTGTCGATAACCTGATATTCATTGCCTTTGTAGTGGCGGTAGCGGCCGGGAAGCGGGGCGTGACTCATATTGCTGTATTTCTCATCAGTTGCATTGGCTTTTTAAGTTCTACCCTTGTTGGCATAGCATGACAAGAGTATGCTGCCTGTAACTTCAACGTGGATTGTTTTAGGAGACCTTGATGTCTTTTGATGTATTGGAAAAGCTGGAAGCAAAAGTCCAGGCTGCGGTAGAAAACATTGAATTGCTGCGTATGGAAATTGACGAGCTCAAGGAGCAGAACAGTCAACTCAGCGATGAAAATGGCCGTCTGTTGCAAGAGCAACAAGCATGGCAAGAACGCCTTCGTGCCTTGCTAGGCCGTATGGAAGACGTTCATCCAGAATAGTTCGCTTAAGTGAGCGATGAGCCCGGGCGTTATTCGATATCTAACGGCTCGGGCGAAAGAATCACCCCAGTGGTATCGGCATAGACATGGTCCTCTGGCAAGAAGGTCACCCCACCAAAGTTCACCGGCACATTCTCTTCACCGGTATCGTTTTCCACATCAGCACCCACTGGAATTGAGGCCAGCGCTTGCACGCCTAACTCGAGTTCTTCCAGCGCATCCACATCACGCACACAGCCATAAACGATGATGCCTTCCCATTCGTTTTCTGCTGCGGTTTCAGCAATGCTCAGATCGATCAATGCTCGGCGCAACGAACCGCCACCATCGATCAGTAGCACACGTCCGGTGCCAGGTTCTTGAACCATCTGATTGATAAGACCGGAATTCTCGAAGCACTTGATGGTCGTGACTTCGCCGCCAAAAGAGCTGCGGCCGCCAAAGCTGGCAAACATCGGCTCGACCACGTCGACGGTGTCTGCGTACAAATCGCACAGCTCTGAGGTGTTATATTCCATGATAGCGATCCTAGAAGGTAAGCAAATTACGCTACCAGTATAATCGCTAAGTAGCCGTTTTCAATTGAGAAAACGCAAAGGACGGGAAACTCGGCAGCTGACAGTACAGCCAGCTGCCGGAGGGCTTACAGAATGAAGCGAGTGAGATCTTCGTCAGCAACCAGCTCATCGAGATTTTGGTTCACATAGCTGGCGTCGATGATCACGTTGTCGCCATCTTTATCTGAGGCGATAAAGCTCAGCTCTTCCATCAGCTTTTCCATCACGGTGTGCAGACGGCGGGCGCCGATGTTTTCGGTGCGCTCATTGACCTGCCAAGCGGCGTCGGCGATGCGGCGTATGCCATCGTCGGTGAAGTCGATGTTCAGCCCTTCGGTTTTCATCAGCGCGCGGTATTGCTCGGTCAGAGACGCATTCGGCTCGGTCAAAATCCGCTCGAAATCCCCCGCGCTAAGTGCGCTAAGGTTCACTCGGATCGGCAGGCGGCCTTGCAGCTCTGGGATCAGATCAGACGGCTTAGCTACCTGAAACGCGCCAGAGGCGATAAACAGGATGTGGTCGGTCTTCACCATGCCGTGCTTGGTGCTAACAGTAGAGCCTTCTACCAAAGGCAGTAGGTCGCGCTGTACACCTTCGCGGCTTACATCCGGGCCTGAGGCTTCGCCACGCTTGCAGATCTTGTCGATTTCATCGAGGAACACGATGCCGTGGTTTTCCACCGACTCCAGCGCTTTCTCTTTGATCTCTTCTGGGTTGAGCATCTTGGCGGCTTCTTCTTCCACCATCAGCTTGAAGGCTTCTTTGATCTTCAGCTTGCGCTTCTTGGTCTGGTTGTTACCAGATAGGTTCTGGAACATGCCCTGCAGCTGATTGGTCATCTCTTCCATACCCGGAGGCGCCATGATCTCAACGCCAACCTGTGGCTGGGCGATGTCCACTTCGATCTCTTTGTCGTCCAGTTTGCCTTCGCGCAGTTTTTTGCGGAAGGTCTGGCGGGTGCTGCTCTCTTCTTGGCGCTCTTCTTCGCCGAAGTTATTGCGGGCAGGGGGCAGTAGGGCATCTAGGATGCGCTCTTCTGCTTGATCCTCGGCGCGGAAACGGAACTTCTCCATTTCTTGTTCACGGGTTTGCTTGAAGGCAACATCGGCCAAGTCGCGGATAATGGTTTCCACTTCTTTACCCACGTAGCCCACTTCGGTGAACTTAGTCGCTTCTACCTTGATAAACGGCGCATTGGCCAGTTTGGCCAGGCGGCGGGCGATCTCGGTTTTACCAACACCGGTTGGGCCGATCATCAGGATGTTCTTTGGGGTTACTTCCTGGCGCAGTTCGCTGGGAAGTTGCATACGGCGCCAGCGGTTGCGCAGGGCAATGGCAACGGCGCGCTTAGCTTCTGACTGACCAATGATGTGATTGTCCAGCTCAGATACGATTTCGCGAGGGGTCATCTCAGACATGTTAACTCCTGTCTCAAGCCGTTGCGTCGAGTTCTTCAACGGTTTGATTTGAATTGGTGAACACACAGATGTCGCCGGCGATGCTCAGAGCTTTCTCAGCAATGTCGCGGGCACCTAGTTCAGTGTTTTCAAGTAAGGCGGTGGCTGCAGCTTGGGCAAACGGGCCACCCGAGCCGATGGCGATCAGGTCGTTCTCCGGCTGAATCACATCGCCGTTACCGGTAATGATCAGTGATGCTTCTTCATCGGCGACGGCCAGCAGGGCCTCTAAGCGGCGCAGCATTCGGTCGGTGCGCCAATCTTTGGCCAACTCAACCGCGGCGCGGGTCAGGTGACCTTGGTGCATCTCTAGTTTGGCTTCGAAGCGTTCAAACAGGGTGAAGGCGTCGGCGGTGCCGCCAGCAAAGCCTGCCAGCACGCGGCCGTTGTAGAGGCGGCGCACTTTCTTCGCGTTGCCTTTCATTACGGTATTACCAAGAGATACCTGACCATCGCCTGCGATGATCACTTTGCCGTTACGGCGGACGGATACAATAGTCGTCACGTTTTACCTCATTCTGTGCTCTGGTACGAGTATCACTAAGAAATGGGGCGAGGGAGGGAGTATTTCAAGGAGCGGAGAAAAAAATCTCGGCCCCGGGGAGAGTTGCTAGCTGCAACTCAATAACAACTATGGACTTACTTGGTCAATAAAAAGACGTGGTAGGTGGTAAAGTTTTTGCGGTGACAACGGGAGACTTTGGCCTCGAGCGGGTCGCAATCTGCTTGTTTACTCAGAAAGCGTACGTTGACCTTGGTGCCCATGGTGACTTGGTCAGAAAGCTGTATCAGCATGCCACGGCGTGACATATCAATACACATAGCGTCGATGGCGTGACTTTTGCCCGCTGTGTCGGTCCAGCTGAGTCTCAGTGGTTCTTGTTCAAGCTCGATGCGTTGATCCAATCGGCGGTCAACTTGAGAGAGTTCCACGTTGTCCATGTTGAGATGTCCTTAGAGCTAATGTGGGTCTAAGTCAGGTCTTTTGTCCAGTCGACCAGTTGAAGGCATAGCCTATACAGTTCTGCTCAATATAGATGAGAACCGTCTCAAAAAACCAGCATTTTTATAGCCTTAACTGGAAAATTTAGCCTAACAACCAATTTATAGCGAGATTGCTGCCGAATACCGTGTTTTTATCACTTTTAAGGTGCAACCGAATCCTGACAGCTAAGGGATGGGAGCTAGCTGCTAATCCCAGTTCCAATGCCATATCTGGCAGCCATTGATGTTGGCGCGCTGCAGAGCATGGCGGTCGCGTTCGGCATCGCGTTTGCTGGGATAAGGACCCAGAACTACCCTATACCAAGAACCGTTGCTGCCGTCTGTATGTTTAATATCGCTCTCTAAGCCGGCGAAAGCGATCAAAGCCTTACTTTCTTCAGCTCTGTCTCGACTGCGGAACGAAGCACATTGCATTTGATAGGGGCGACTGGGTTCGCTGCTTTGTTCGGCCACTTCCACTTCTACGCTCTTCTCTTCCAGCTCTTTGACGTAGCGACGCTCTTCAGGCGGTTCGGGAAGCGCTGGGCTATCGGCAGGTTTGAGTGGCCGCTCTGCGGACATGCTCGGAAGCGGCGCCGGCTCAGGCGCACTTCCTTGAATGTTGTAGAGCAAAAAGGCGAAGCCACTGACTGCGGCTACCACAACCAAAGCCAGGCCAAGCGGGAAGCGCTTGGCTTTGGGGGCGGCTTTGGTTTTTTTGGCTCTACGTTTGGCGGGTTTACTACGGCTAACGTAATCCTTGGCCATGCTTACATCCGTTCTAGGGTCTCAATTCCAAGTAGTGACAAGCCTTGGGTGATGACCTGCGCGGTTAGGGCAGCTAAGCGCAAGCGGCTCTGCTGCTGCTGTTCGCTGGCATTCTTAAGGATTGGGCAGGCTTCGTAGAAGCTCATAAAGGCGCCCGCTAACTCATACAGGTAGTTACACATCATGTGTGGCATACCTTTGTTGGCAACACCGTGCACGGTATCGCTGAACTGAATCAGTTTTTGACCCAAAGCAATCTCAGCATCGTGCTCTAGTTCGATGGTTTGAGTCAAGCTGCTAACATCGATATCAGCGCGACGCAGGATCGATTGAATACGGGTGTAAGCGTACTGCAGGTAAGGGGCCGTGTTGCCGTTGAACGCCAGCATGTTATCCCAATCAAAGATGTAATCGGTGGTGCGGTTCTTCGACAGGTCGGCGTACTTCACCGCGCCCATAGCGATGGCTTTAGCGGCTTGTTGTTGCTCTTGCTCGTTCAGGTCGCGCGATTTTTCAGCCACGATCTGCTGGGCGCGTTCTTCGGCTTCGTTAAGCAGGTCTACCAGTTTTACGGTGCCGCCGCTGCGGGTTTTAAATGGACGGCCATCTTTACCCAGCATCATACCGAAGGCGTGGTGCTCCAGTGGCACCTCTTCAGGTACGTAACCAGCTTTGCGCACAATGCTCCAGGCTTGCATCAGGTGTTGGTGCTGACGTGAGTCGATAAAATACAGTACGCGGTCGGCGCCTAGTTGCTGATAGCGGTACTTGGCACAGGCGATATCGGTGGTGGTATACAGGAAGCCACCGTCTTTCTTTTGCACGATAACGCCCATCGGGTCGCCGTCTTTGTTCTTGTACTCGTCCAAGAACACCACTTTCGCGCCGTTATCTTCCACTGCCAGGCCTTGTTTTTCTAAGTCGGCAACGATCTCTGGCAGCATGGCGTTGTATTGGCTCTCGCCCATGGCATCGCTCATCTGCAGGCTCACATTCAAACGGTCGTACACCGCTTGGTTGTGGCTCAGGGTGATGTCGACCAGCTTGCGCCACATGGTGTTGCAGTACTCGTCGCCACCTTGCAGTTTCACCACGTAGTGACGGGCGCGTACCGCGAACTCTTCGTCGCTGTCATAGCGCTGTTTGGCTTCACGGTAGAAGGCTTCCAGATCGCTCAGCTCGATGCTGCCCGCGTCGGTGCCTTGCTTTTCCACTTCTTCCAGGTTGGCGATAAGCATACCGAACTGGGTACCCCAGTCGCCGATATGGTTGGCGCGAACCACCTTGTGGCCCAAGAACTCTAGTGTGCGCACAACGGCATCGCCGATGATGGTCGAACGCAGGTGGCCTACGTGCATCTCTTTAGCAACGTTAGGTGCTGAGTAATCCACCACGATGGTTTGCGGCGCGTCGGCCAGCTTAACGTTGGACTTAGCATCGCGGCTCATGGCATCGAGCTGCTCGCTCAGCCAAGCGTTGTTCAGGTAGAAGTTGATAAAACCCGGGCCGGCAATCTCGGTTTTCTCAACCAAGGTCGATTCAGGCAGGTTGTCGCAGATCAGCTGTGCCAGTTCACGTGGGTTCTTACCGGCTGGTTTGGCTGTCATCAGAGCCAGGTTGGTGGCCAGATCGCCGTGAGCTTTATCCTTGGTTCGGTCAACCTGAATTCGCGGCGCGAGATCCTCTGGCAGGATTTGCTGGCTTTTTAAGGTTGTGACTGCTTGTTCGAGCAGCTGTTGGATAAGCTCTTTCATTGAGAAGTACACCGATTCTGACTGTGAATATTGGAATCGGACATTTTACCGACATTATTTTGTGAAGACTATCTCCTTTAAGCCCGGATATTGCCTAATTTGGTTAATTTCTGGCTTTGCCGGAGATCCTGCTGGTGCTGAGAGGGCTAGTCGCTCGCCATTCCTGCCATGAATGGCTCCGAGAGGCCCTGTCTAGAGCATGTCTTGAGGGTCGACATCGAGCGACCAACGCACTCGGTTGGCACTGGGGAGCTGGTCGATTTGCGGTCGCAAGCGCGCCAGTAACTGATGAAGTGCACGGCGCTGCTCGGCTTGCAGCAGCAACTGCATGCGATACTTCCCCGCGCGCCGAGGTTGCGGGGCCTCGGTAGCGGGAAACACCCAACAACCAAACTGATTGAGTTGCAGGGCTTGCTGATAGCACTGCTCGGCGAAGGCGTTAACCGCATTGGCCTGTGGGGCTTCGAAGCGCAGCAGCGCTTGGTAGTTAAACGGCGGCAGCTGGGTTTGCTGACGCTCGTTCAAGGCAAAGCGAGCGAAGTGTTGGTAGCCGTTGTTGACCAGATCCTGCAGCAGCTCATGTTCGGGGTGGTGAGATTGCAGCAACACCTCGCCAGCCAATTCGGCGCGACCCGCCCGCCCGGCCACCTGCACATAGAGCTGGGCCAGTTTCTCTGCGGCGCGAAAGTCGCTGCTAAACAGTGCGTGGTCGATATCGAGCAAGGCCACCAAAGTGACCTTGGGGAAGTGGTGGCCTTTGGCCAGCATCTGGGTGCCGAGCAGAATAGAGTACTTTTGCTGGTTAATCTTATCCAGCAGCGCCTCTAGGCTGCCCTTGCGGCGGGTGCTATCGCGGTCTATGCGCGCGACCGGGTAGTCGGGGAAGAGTTGCTCTAGGGTATCTTGCACCTGCTCGGTGCCAAGGCCAGTGGTCACCAAGTTGGTCGAGCCACAGTTTTCACACTGATGCGGCACTGGTCGCTGGGAGCCACAGTGGTGACACGCCAGATAACTGGGATTCTGATGCAGGGTGTAGTAGGCATCGCAGCGCGCGCATTCACACACCGTACCGCACTCGTGGCACAGCAGCGCTGGCGCGTAGCCGCGCCGGTTTAAGAACAGCATCACCTGATTACCGGCTTTTAGCTCTTGCTTCATCCGCTTGAGCAACAGGGGTGACATGCCTCCTTGCAAGGGCTGCTGGCGAATGTCTACCAAGGTTTGCTTGGCCAATGAGGCGCGCCCGGCCCGCTGCTTTAGCTCAAGGTGCGAGAATCGCCCAGCCAGGGCATTTTGCAGGGTTTCCAGACAGGGTGTTGCGGAGCCGAGGATCACCGGGGTTTGCTCCAGCTTTCCGCGCACCAAGGCCAGATCGCGGGCGTGATAGCGGAAGCTGTCTTGCTGTTTGAACGAGCTGTCGTGCTCTTCGTCGATCACGATAAGGCCGGGGTGTTTGAGAGGAGTAAACACCGCCGAGCGGGTGCCAATGATAATGGCAGCTTCACCACTGCGCGCTTGCAGCCAGGCCGATAGCCGTTCGTTATCGTTCAGCCCGGAGTGTAGCGCAACGATAGGCACCGCAAAGCGTTTGGCAAAGCGCTGCAAGGTTTGCGGGGTTAGGCCAATCTCGGGAACCATTACTAGCACCTGTTTGCCTTGCTGCAACACGTTGGCAATGGCCTGCAGATACACCTCGGTCTTGCCAGAGCCGGTAATGCCTTCGAGTAGAAAACCCTGAAAGCCGTCGGCGTTGTTGATCGCGGCCACTGCCAGTGCCTGCTCGGTGTTAAGGCGCAGTCCATCTTCGCTTTGTTGATAGTGCCATTGACCCGTTTGGGGAGTGTGCTCTACCTGCTCGGCCAGGTCTTTTTTAGCGAGGCCTTGTAGCGCGGCATTGGCAATATCCTGCAGGCGCAGTTCTGCATTGGTCAGTCCGGGCTCGGCGTGGCGCAGTGCGTTGAGGGCTATCTGTTGCTTTACCGCACGTTTTAAGTCGTTGAGGTCACAGGCTCGGCCTTGCTTGGTTGCTTGCCAATAGCTGATCGGGCTGGGGCGGGCGGGCTCGCCACGGCGCAGCGGTGCTGGGATCGCTTGGCTGAATACCTCGCCAAAGCCGTAGTGGTAGTAATCGCTGGCCCAGCGCAGTAGCTTCCAGATACTGTCGGGTAGCAGTGCTTCGGGCTCAAGGATCTCGGTCAGAGGGCGTAGCTTGTCTTGGGGCACTTCGCTTTGCACATCCAGCTCAACCACCACCGCAATGCGCTGGCTATTGCCAAAAGGCACCTTCACTCGGCTGCCCACTTCAAGGGCGCTAACGCCGCCGGGTAGCAGGTAGTCGAAATACTTAAGCAGGGGAATGGCCAGTGCCACCCGAACGATCTTCACAGGGCATAACTTGTTGGGAAATATCGGCTTATTCTAAACCGGAAGAGGGGAATGTCTAAACTCGATATGTTTAATCGCAAGCTTGGTGAAAAAATCCTCAATAATTGTTCGGGGATCCTTGCTTGGTTGAGCGGCTTACTATAGAATTCGCGACCTAAAATTTGTTAAGGCTCTGATAGAGTTTAATTCGTGTGGTGTTTGGTGCTGGTTACAGTGATCAAATGGCGACACGGCCCATGATTGAGGTAATCCCATGAAAACTGATATCCATCCTACCTACGAGACTCTTACTGCTAAGTGTTCTTGCGGTAACGTAATCGAAACCAAATCAACCCGTACTGGTGAGATGTTCTTGGACGTATGTGACAAGTGCCACCCGTTCTACACTGGTAAGCAACGTGTTGTTGATACCGGCGGTCGTGTTGATCGTTTCAACAAAAAATTCGGCATGCTGGGTGGCAAGAAGTAAGACTTCTTACTGCACCAACACGCAAAGAGAAGCGCCGCAAGGCGCTTTTTTTATATCTATAGCAAGCCTGTGAATGTGTTATGCCCCATCGATATGTCGCTAATCTGCTGATAGACGATGTTTTTATAACGCATTTTTACTAACATGCCTTAGAGAACAATAATCACCTAACTTAACTTCGCTCAGGAAGCGCTATGTCGGATCTAAGAGAACGAGCCCTCGATTACCATGCTAACCCTCGCCCGGGGAAGATCAGTGTAGAACTGACCAAGCCGGCAGAAAACGCCGATGACCTATCATTGGCCTACAGCCCCGGGGTTGCAGAGCCGGTACGCGAGATTGCCGACAACCCAGAAAACGCTTATCGCTACACCGCCAAAGGCAACTTGGTGGCGGTGATTTCCAACGGTACCGCGATCCTCGGTCTGGGTAACTTGGGTCCACTTGCCTCGAAGCCGGTGATGGAAGGCAAGGCCCTATTGTTTAAGCGCTTTGCTGGTCTGGACTCGATTGATATTGAGGTGACTCACCGTAGTCCGCAAGAGTTTATCGACACCGTAGCGAACATTGCTGACACCTTCGGCGGTATCAACCTGGAAGACATCAAAGCTCCGGAGTGCTTTGAGATTGAGAAAGCCCTGGTCGAGCGCTGCCAAATCCCGGTGTTCCATGATGACCAACACGGCACCGCGATTGTGACCGCCGCCGGTATGCTGAACGCGTTAGAGGTACAGGGTAAGCGTATAGAGGATGCGATCATTGTCTGTATGGGCGCTGGCGCAGCGGCAATTGCCTGTATGGAGCTGCTGATCAAGTGTGGCGCGATGCGCGAGAAGATCTACATGCTCGACCGCAAAGGCGTGATCCACACCCGCCGTGACGACCTCAATGAGTACAAGATGCTGTTTGCCAACAATACCGACAAGCGCACCTTGGAAGATGTTATCTCAGGCGCCGATGTATTCGTTGGGGTATCGGGGCCGGACTTGCTGCCGCCAGAGGCGGTGGCACTAATGGCTGAGAACCCGGTGATCTTCGCCTGCTCAAACCCCGACCCTGAGATTAAGCCAGAGCTGGCTCACGAGGTACGTGACGATCTGATAATGGCCACCGGCCGCAGCGATTACCCGAATCAGGTAAACAACGTGCTGTGCTTCCCATTTATCTTCCGTGGCGCTTTGGATGCGCGCGCCCACACCATCAATGATGAAATGAAGGTGGCGGCGGTAAACGCGATTCGTGAAGTGGCAAAGTTGCCGGTGCCAAAAGAAGTGTTGGCTGCATCGGGCGATACCAGCCTAGAGTTTGGCCGTGAGTACATAATCCCTAAACCGATGGACCCGCGCCTGCTGCCCTATGTGGCAAAAGCGGTGGCTGAAGCTGCGGTTGAATCGGGCGTTGCGCGAGTGGAACTGCCGGAAGGTTATATGGCATAAGTGCCGCTTAGATACTAAAAAGCCCAGTCTCGGAACTGGGCTTTTTTGCGTTAGGGCTTTAACTTAAGAAGATAACTACTCTTCTTCAGATGGCTCGATATTGAGCTCTTTCATCAACTCAATGGCGCTGCTGGGAATTACCTGATTCTTATCTTTGGTTAGGTCTTCATCGGCAGGAAGTGGCTGGCCGGTGTAGGCATGCAGAAACGCTTCGCACAGTAGCTCGCTGTTGGTGGCGTGGCGCAGGTTGTTTACCTGGCGGCGGGTACGTTCATCGGTAAGGATCTTCAGTACCTTTAATGGGATAGATACAGTAATCTTTTTGACCTGCTCATTTTTTTTGCCATGTTCTGCATATGGGCTGATCCACTCACCGTTCCACTTCATGGTATTTTCTTCAGTTGACAGTTAAACACGCAGATATTGTAACCAGCAGCTGTAAATTTGGCAATCCAAGGGCTTAGATTTCTAGACGTCCAGATGCCTTGACGTCTTTGTTTGTGCTGGTAAAGTGTCTGCCTCAAGGAAAAGAACCATGGAGTTAGCGGTCATGTCCAAACAACCTCTGCAAAGTGCCACCACCGCGGTACGCACTGGTATCGAAAGCGATACCCAACACGGCGCGGTAGTACCGCCGATCTATCTATCCACCAATTACAGCTTTGCCGGGTTTAATCAAAAGCGCGATTTTGACTACAGCCGCTCGGGCAATCCTACCCGTCAGGTGCTGGCCGATGCCATGGCTGGCTTGGAGCATGGTGCCGGTGCGATTATTACTAACACCGGTATGTCGGCGGTAAACCTGGTGACTTCGTTGCTCTCTCCTGGCGATCTGCTGGTGGCTCCGCACGACTGCTATGGCGGCAGCTACCGCTTGTTCGACTCATTGGCCAAGAAGCAGGCCTTTGAAGTGCTGTTTGTCGACCAAACCGATAGTGAGGCCTTGGCAGAAGCGTTGGCACGCAAGCCAAAACTAATCTGGCTGGAAACCCCCAGCAACCCGCTGCTGCGTCTGGTGGATATCGAAGCCATCTGCCAGCAGGCCAAGGCTATCGATGCGCTTACCGTGGTCGATAACACCTTCTTATCGCCAGCCCTGCAGCAGCCAATTACTTTGGGTGCTGATATCGTGGTGCACTCTGCCACCAAGTATCTTAATGGCCACTCCGATGTAGTCTCTGGCGTGGTGGTCACCAAAGAAGCGGAACTTCATGAAGAACTAAGCTGGTGGGCAAACTGCTTGGGCTTAACCGGCTCGGCGTTCGACTCCTACCTTTGCTTGCGCGGTCTACGCACACTGGCGGCGCGCATGGATTACCACCAACGTAATGCCCAAGTATTGGTGGAGTATTTACAGCGAGAAGAGCTGGTCAGCAAGGTGTACTACCCGGGGCTGGAGGATCACCCTCAGTATCAGTTGGCTAAGCGTCAGCAGCATGGTTTTGGTGCGATGTTTAGCTTCGAAGTCGACATGGATCAGAGACAACTGGAATGCTTTCTGCAAGAGTTACAGTTGTTTTCACTGGCCGAGTCGCTGGGCGGCGTAGAAAGTTTGATCGCCCACCCCGCAACCATGACCCATGCCGCCATGTCTGAAGAAGCATTGGCGCAAGCGGGAATATCGCAACGCTTGTTGCGGGTATCGGTGGGGCTAGAGGATGGCCAGGACCTGCTGGCCGATTTACAGCGGGCGTTTGAAGCTAGCAGATAGACCGCTCACGAGGGCCTTAATGAGCAATCGACACGTACATAAATTTGGAGGGAGCAGCCTGGCCGATGCCGCCTGCTTCCAGCGAGTAGCTGAGATCGTTATCTCTCACAGCGATCAGCAGGATCTGGTCGTTGTCTCTGCTGCCGGTAAAACCACCAACCGTATCCTTACTATCCTACAGCTCGCCAGCGATGCCGATATGGCTGCCGCCGAAGGGCTAAGCAGCTTGATTGCCTTTCAGCGCGGCTTGGTTGAGCAACTGCTCGAGTCGGTTCCCGCCGCCGAGCTTATCGATATGCTGGAAGCCGATCACCGTGAGATGAGTGGACTGCTCGAAGGCGGCCTCGATCCTTTCGTGCGCAACGAGCTGTTATCGTTTGGTGAGCGCTGGTCGGCCCGGCTGCTAAATGCGCTGCTAAATCAGCGTGGTTGCGAGAGCCATTGGCTGGACTCGCGGCAGTTTTTTAAGGCAGAGCGTGGCGCTCAACCGCAGGTCGATGCCGAGCAAAGTGCGCCATTATTGGGCGCCTTGTTGGAGCAACATCCCGGTTGTCGCATCGTGGTGACCGGTTTTATTGCCAGCGACAGCCAAGGGCGCACTGTTACCCTTGGGCGCAATGGCAGTGATTACTCAGCGACCGAAGTGGCAGCGCTTTGCGACGCCGTATCCACCACCATCTGGAGTGATGTGGCAGGGATCTACAGCGCCGACCCACGCTTGGTCAAAGACGCCCGGCTACTTGAAAAGCTCGCGCTCAACGAAGCCGCCGAGCTCTCTCGCATTGGCAACTCGGTGCTGCATGCCCGTACCCTCGAGCCGGTACGCCGTTCCCGCCAACGGGTGAGTCTGCGTTGCAGTTATAGCCCGGACGAAGGCCAGACCCAGATCCATCGCCAACGGCTAAAATCCAGTGGTGCCAAGATCGTTACTTCAGTGGAGCAACTGGTGCTATGCGAGCTGCAGTTTGCTCCCGACCAAGCGGACAATGCCACGGCCGTGCTCAGCGAGCTGGAAGCCTGCCATCTGTCGCCGATTACCCTGCATCACCATCAAGCCTCGGGCGCGTTGCGCCTTGCCTATACCCCAGAGCTTGTCGACGAAGTGCTGGCAAGGCTCAACGAGTGGCAGGCGCGTTTCGAGATTACCGATATCGCCCGCCGCGAAGATTATTCACTGATTGCTTTAGTGGGCGCCGGAGTGGCTGAAAACACTGAGCAGTGTTATCACTTTTTCCAGCACTTGGCTAAGCAGCCGCTGGAGTTTATCCACTCCAGTAAGGACAAGCTCAGCCTGTGTGCGGTGTTGCGTAAGGTGGCTCTCGAGCCGCTGATTAAAGAGCTGCATGGGGTGATGTTTAAGCCGCCGGTGAAGCTTGGTTTGGTGGTGTTTGGTCGCGGCAATATTGGCTCGCACTGGCTAGAGTTACTGGCCCGTCAGCGCAAGTCGCTGGAGGACAAGCACAATATCCAGTTGAGCTTGGCGGCGCTGCTCGATAGCGACGGCCTGCAGCTCGATTTTAACGGGCTGGACTTGGATAGCATCCTCGATGAGTTCTCGCCCCAGCCCTTTGTCTGGCAGGAGCTACTCGATACCCTCAAGCTTCATCCCTTTGATGAGCTGGTGGTGGTCGATATTACCGCCAGCGAAACGGTGAGCAACTATTATGGCGAGTTTGCCTCGCGTGGCTTCCATGTGATTGCCGCCAACAAGCTGGCCAGTAGCGCCCCCTATGAGGAGTATCGTGCGCTCAAGCAACGCTTTGTTGATCACAACGCCTACTGGCTGGCCAATGCCACCGTGGGTGGAGCACTGCCGGTGCAGTCGGCGATCCATATGCTCAATCAGGCAGGGGATCAGGTTAAGGCGATCTCTGGGATCTTCTCCGGCACTTTGAGTTTGCTGTTCCAGCAGTTCGATGGCTCGGTGCCATTCTCGGTATTGCTGGAGCAAGCTTGGCAGCGTGGCCTGACCGAACCCGATCCGCGTGAAGACTTATCGGGACAAGACGTGCGCCGTAAGCTGTTGATGCTGGCGCGCGAGGCGGGAATGGCGCTAGACATTCGCCAGATCAAACTGCAATCGCTGATCCCCGAGTCGCTATTGGAGCTAAGTGTCGACGAGTTCCTCGACGAGCTACACCAGTTGGATGAGCTGATGGAGCAGGCGCTGGAAGATGCCCGCGAGGATGGGCTAGTGTTGCGTTATGTGGCGCGCATCGAGCGTGATGGCAGCGCGACTGTTGGCTTGGAAACGCTGGAGCCGGATGAGCCCTTCGCCAACCTTAAACCCTGTGACCATGTGTTTGCCATCGAGTCTGATTGGTATAAGCCTTACCCAATGGTTATCCAAGGGCCGGGCTCGGGTCGCGATGTAACGGCAGGTGCGCTGCAGGCTGACTTAGTGAGCCTGTGTAAGCGTTTCTCCTAGCGCTACTGATAAAAAAAGCCCTAACACGCAAAGTGTTAGGGCAAGGCACCAATATAGTGAGACGAGAGTGACTC
Source organism: Aliagarivorans taiwanensis DSM 22990 (assembly GCF_000429505.1). Taxonomy (GTDB): domain Bacteria; phylum Pseudomonadota; class Gammaproteobacteria; order Enterobacterales; family Celerinatantimonadaceae; genus Aliagarivorans; species Aliagarivorans taiwanensis. The sequence continues at coordinate 265,890 of NZ_AUBZ01000002.1, forward strand.
AGTGTTGTGCTAAGGAACGAACGACAGTTAGAAATTGAAACCGAGGGGCCGTAAGGCCCCTTTTTACTTACTCACAGAGGCTGACCATCATTGAGCCAGACTCTAGACCGCTATCAACCTCCATGCTGTAGACATAACGCCCAGCCTGAGGGATCACGATATTCATTTCAGTACCGTTACCGGAGATCTTGGCCAGATCTTGTGTTGCTGCGATATTCACAACTGCACTAGGTGTAGAGAGCTCGAAATCCCAGTCGGCATCGGCAAACTTAAAGCCAAACGCGGTAGCCGCAGGCTCGTCAATCACCACCTGATAGAGATTACCGCCTTTGTACTGAAGCTGGTGGCTAGCGGGTGTGCCCCAGTCGCCGCCGCTGTAGTTACCGCGCATGTATACTGCGGTGCCAACTGGCCCGCTACCAGATACCGTTGGGGTATCACAGCGAGCGAGTGGGCCGCTGCCGGTCAGGCCGCCGTCACCACCTTGTTGCGGCCCATCGGCACTTGGACTGAGTACTTCCAAGAACAGGCTCTCTAGCGCAGCAACCTCGATGGTGTAGCCTCCGGAGGCGATATCCATGGTTTGCTCGGTCAGCAGGTCTTTCAGCTGGCCTTCACTACCGATCTCTTCACCGGTTACTGCAATTGAGACAGCGCTATTTGAGGTGTTGCTAATAAATAGCACCACGTTGCTGCCGGATTGCTTGTGGGCAAAGAATACCTCTGCTGAGTCATCGTGACCGATAATGGTTTGCTCACCTTTGTACAGCGCCGGGTTCGCGGCGCGCACACTCATCAACTCGCTGATGTAGTCGCGCAGATCGCTTTGCTGAGCATTCGCTGTGAACACGGCGCCAGACTCGCCACTCGGCATGCCTTCGATCTTGCCGCTGGTGCGTGCAACATGGTCATCACACAAGCCATTGATGGCGCAAGAGCTGCTACTATCTCTGTCGGCAAAGCCTTCCAGTTCATCACCGATCTCATCGCCGTAGTACATGGTGATGGGGCCAGAATAGGCGCTCAAGAAGGCATAGGCAGCTTTATGGCGATCCCAGTACTCCTGCTCGTTTGGTTGGGTAATGTCGCCACGTTCAAGTAAGTCGCCGAAGCGAACCAAATCGTGGTTGCCGATAAAGCCATTCGGTACTGCGTGAGAAGGGTTAGCCAGCTGGGTGTTGTAACCGGCAACCAAGGTGTTGGCGTTACCACCACCGCTACCACTTTCTTCCACAGCATAGGTTTGTACCATGCGATAACGCATCGGGAAGTCGAAGGCTGAGCAGAGTCCCGGCGCCTCCTCTGGGCCATAGCCTTCTTCACGAATTTGGGTACCGCCACCGTCCCATATCTCGGCCACCATGTAGCCAAGCGGGTTAACGGTTTCACCATCAGCATTGGTATAAGTTACCGTTGCGGCTGCATCTTCTACTGCCTTGCGGATCTCACCCCATGCACCAACCGGCACCTGATAGGCTTGGTCCAAACGCCAGCCGTCGATCTTTAGCTCCTCAACCCAATAGCTGGCAACCTCTTTAAAGAAGTCGATATCGCCGGGGTAGACCGCTTCGCGCCCTGTTGCGCCTTGAGCAACCCCATTGGTGCTTAGCGTTAGGCCGGAAGGTGAGGGATAGTCTTGAGCGTTGGTCTTAAAGTGGCCGAATACGCCATCGAAGAACACATACATACCGCGGGCGTGCGCCTGCTCAACTAAGCTGCGGGCGGTATCCATATCGCCAAAGTTCGGGTCGATATTGAAGAAGTTGGTGGCGAAGTAGCCGGTGGCATCTAAGCGATCTGCCCAGTGGTCCTGCCCTGAAATCGGCACAGACTCGAACACGGGGGTTAGCCAAATCGCGTTCATGCCCAAGTCTTGGATGTAATCCAGTGAGTCGATGATCCCCTGCAGATCGCCCATATGGTGGCTGGTGCCATAACCCGTGCCATGGCCGATGTTGCTGTCGCCATTAATAAAGGCCTCGGTCATCACCTGATAGATACGCAGTTCCATTGCTTTGTCGTAGACCGCATCAGTACAGGCATAAGGGGTGTATTGGTGATCGCCGCCACCGCCACTACCGCCGCCGTTGTCGCTTGAGCCACCGCCTCCGCCGCCACAGGCCGCTAAGGTCAAGCTCATTGCTAGAACCAATGAAGAGTGTTTCATGCTACTTTCCCATTTCCTTTTGGTATTATGGCTTGATTACAACACAGACTTTTTTTGAAGTCGGATGACAGCGTTTTCAACTTTGATAAAGATTGAAGCAGCTCCCAAGAAAGGCTTTTCAAAGTTTTCGCTTAGTAAGGGTCCTCATGTATCATGAGGCGGATTTTGGAGGAGTTGCATGAGTGGCGTAAGAGCACAGCAAAAAGAAAAGACCCGTCGGGCGATTATCGAGGCGGCATTTCGCCAGCTAAGTCCCGAGCATAGCTTGGCCAATTTGAGCCTGCGTGAAGTTGCGCGCGAGGCGGGTATCGCACCGACCTCGTTCTATCGCCATTTCGACGACATGGAGCAGCTCGGCCTGACCTTGGTGGATGAGGGCGGTCTCACCCTTCGCCAGTTGATGCGCAAAGCGCGCCAGCGAATCCAAAACTCCGGCGGTAGCGTCATCGCCACATCGGTCAGCACCTTTATGGAGTTTGTAAGCGACAACCCCAACATCTTTCGCCTGCTACTTCGTGAACGCTCTGGCACCTCACCGGCTTTTCGTGCTGCGGTTGAGCGCGAGATCAGCCACTTTATTGCCGAACTAGGCGATTATCTGGAAGTGAAAAACCCGTGTTCGGCAGAAGATGCCCGCTTGCAAGCCGAGGCCATGGTGATTGTGGTGTTCCATGCCGGCGCATCTGCGCTGGATATGCTTGAGCCTGAGCGCAAAGAGCTGGCCGAACGCACCATCAAGCAGCTAAAGATCATCGCTAAAGGTGCCAGTCACTATAATCAGGCCAAGCCTTTGAGCTAATCTGTCAGCAGCGAACCCTAAAGATAAAAGAACCCGACTAGCTCGGGTTCTGTTTTATCTGGCTGGGGAAACTCTGTGCTTACTTGCGGCGTAGGTAGACACCCGCTTCCATATGGTGGGTATAGGGAAACTGATCAAACAGCGCCCAGTGCTCGATAACATGGGTGTCGGTCAGCTGCTTAAGGTTATCGAACAGGGTGTCAGGGTTACACGAAACATACAGGATGTTGTCGTAGCCTTGCACCATATCCAGGGTTGCCTGATCGAGGCCAGCGCGCGGTGGGTCCACAAAGATGGTGTTGCACTGGTAGTCGGCTAAGTCGATACCTGCCTGCTCAAGGCGGCGGAAGCTGCGCTCGCCATTGATCGCCTGGGTAAACTCTTCCGCTGACAGGCGTAGGATCTTGAGATTATCCACGCCGTTTTTCTCGATATTGTATTGGGCAGAGTCTACCGATGGCTTGGCGATCTCGGTGGCTAGCACCTTGTCAAAGTTCTGGGCGAGCGCGATAGAGAAGTTGCCGTTACCGCAGTACAACTCAAGTAGGTCGCCCTCGCTGTGTGCCGTGGCTTGTAGCGCCCACTCCAGCATATGCTGATTCACTACTGCGTTGGGCTGAGTAAAGCTGTTCTCGATCTGTTTGTAGTAAAGGGTATTGCCGTTGACGGTCAGCGCTTCCTCGACCCAGTCTTGGTCAAGGCACCACTTCTGTTTACGGGCGCGGCCAATTAATTGCACATCGTAGTCTTGGCGCAGCTCGTCGCGCATCGCTTCGGCTTGTGCTTGCCACTCGTCATCCAACTGTCGGTGATACAGCAGGCTGATGATGACTTGGCCGCTCAAGGTCGACAGGTAGTCAATCTGGAACACTTTGTTGCGCAGCCGCGGGCGCTGCTTGAGCTGCTCAAGCACCTTGGGCATCAACTCATTAATCAGCGCGCTAGCTGGCGGGAAGCTATCAACCCGGTACTTCTGCTTGGTCTGCTGATCAAACATGATGTAGTAGAGGTCATCGCCATCGTGCCACACCCGAAATTCGGCGCGCATCCGATAGTGCTTGAGCGGTGAGGCAAATACCTGAGGTTGTGGCGGTGAGAACTCGGCAAACTGTTGGCAGCGTTGCTGGGTCTTGTCATCCAGTTGAGTTTGATATTGCTCTGGGTAATAAGGTAGTGGGCTCATCGACACATACTCAGGGTTAAAGGGAGCGCAATTTAGCCAGTCAAACAGCGAATTGTCCAGTTTAGACGCATTTTTAGTGAAAAAACTTTAAAGTCTAAAAGGCACTGGCCGATACAGAGTGACTCGGGGTGTTCTAACTATTTAAGCATTGCTTACAGGAGGCGATATGAACAAGGTTGATGGATTAGCGAACTCCCACCTGCGCCAGTACGCGGAACAACTACTGCAGCAACATCGCGGCAGTGCGGCCACCAAGCTGGCGGGGCCAGCGCAAGACAAAGCAGAGTTGCATCAGCGAGGGACCATTGCCACCCACGTTGTGCTCAGCTCGGTCGAGAAATACAGTATGGCGCTCAACCCTGCCAAACCGGTTGAGATGCCCAAGCCAGAGAACACCTCGCTGTTCGACGCCAAAGAGGTGGCGAATAATGTATTGAGTTTCGTTGCCGGGGCGCTGTTCGGTGCCAAACAAGAGGGCGCCGATGACGACACCTTGCTGGAGATGATGAGTCAGGCGCGCAAAGGTGTGGATATGGGCTTCGAGTCGGCTCGAGAAGAGCTTAGTGATGCAGGCCTGCTCGATGAAGAGTTGGAGCAGGGGATTACCTCAGCTTACGACCTGATCCAAAAAGGCCTCGACGATCTTGAAGCTAATGATTTTGAGCGCCCGCAAGCATCACCGCTTGGCGGACTAACAGGCATTGGCATGTCGCAAAGCCAAGCTGGCTCGCTTGAGCTCGAGACCCGCGAAGGTGACAAGGTATCCATCAGCTTTAATTACGGACGTGCATCGAGCTGGGAAGTGGGCTCCAACGAACAGGGTAACTATCTTGTCGGCAGTATGAGCCAGAGTCAGTCGATTAGCTTTAGCGTAGAGGGCGATCTCAATGAAGATGAACTCGCCGCTATCGCGGATTTGATTAAGCAAGTCGATGAAGTGGGTGCGCAGTTCTTCAATGGCAATCTGGATCAGGCGTTTAACCAAGCGCTGGAAATCGGCTTTGACCAAGAGCAGCTAGTGGGCTTTGCCGTGGAATACACTCAGCAAACATCGGTCAGTGCGACAGCAGCCTACCAGCCTCAGTCTCAAGGTGGTGCGCCTGCTGGCAACCAGTTGGTACCAGAGCTCAGCCAGTTTATTGACCAATGGCAGCAAGTCCAAGACCGTGTGCGCAATTTGTTTGCCGAGCCCAATATTGCGCAGCAAGGGCTACTTGAGCAGATCCTCCCGCTAGCTGCAGCCGGACTGCAGCCTGCTGAAGAGAGCGATGATCAAGAGGCCGGTGAGAATGCGCCAGCACAGGCTAACCCGGTGGAGCGTTTCACCTCTTTTACCTCGGTTCTTGAGCAAGTATTGGCTAACCTACCTGAGCAAAGCCGCGACCAAAACGTTGAATAATCACATCTAAATGTCACCCGGAGCTGCTTTTTGCTCCGGGCTTCTCTATAATTGCCCGCGCTGTGGTGATCGAGCGATGTCTGTATCGACTCGATTGAAAAGGGAATCCGGTGAGAATCCGGAGCTGTCGCGCAGCGGTATTGAGGAACGAAAGCTCAAGGATGGGGAAGCCCCATATCCAGACACTATGCCATGCATGGGAAGTCGTAGCCTAGGACCACAAACCAGCTCTTGGTTTGCCTGCCTCTAAGTCCGAAGACCTGCCACAACCGAGCTGCAATCAGCAGCATATTCTACGCGTAATAGGATTGATAAAAATGGACGCTAAAAAAACCTTGGCGCTGGCAGTGGCAGCCACGCTTTCGCATGCCGTTTCGGCAGAGCAAACTTCCCCTGATGAAACCTTTGTGGTTACCGCAAGTCGATTCGAACAACCTATCGACTCTGTGATTGCTCCTCTGACCATCATTGACCGCCAACAGATCGAGCAGAGTGCTGCTAACGACCTGCTTGATCTGCTCGCTGCCCAGCCGGGGATTCAAATTGCCCGTAACGGCGGTCGTGGTCAGACCGGAGCAATATTTATCCGTGGCGCTGCCTCTAACCAGAGTGTGGTGTTGCTCAATGGCACCCGCCTCAATAGCGCAACTAACGGGACGGCTCAGATTGGCCTGCTGGCGCTTGATCTGATCGAGCGGGTGGAAATTGTGCGCGGTGCCAGGGCTTCCATCTATGGTGCTGATGTGATTGGCGGGGTCATCAACATCATTACGCGGCCTAAGACAGGAACCAACCAGCTTGACCTGCTGCTGGGGGCGGGCAGTGATGACCGTTACTTTGGAGGCGTCCGGGCAGTAAGGCAGATTGCAGACACACAACTGTATCTGGCGGCAAACCGTGACGAGAGTAAGGGTTATGACTTTTTGCCGGAAGATGGTGCCAGTGAGCGTTACGGTTATGAGAGCAATAACCTTCAGCTGGGACTAAGCTCGGCACTGACTCAGGAGCTGAGTCTAGATCTGAGTTACCTCTATCAGAAGGGTGAAGCGGACTTTGATGCCAATGGTAGGTCACTAAGTGAGGGCCGTAAACATCTGGTCGATGCGGCCCTTGAGTACCGCCGCTCGGCCTGGTTCAGCAAACTGATGCTCAACTACATGGATGATCGCGATAAAAGTACCGCGCCTTCCTGGAGCAGCCTCTATTCCACTCAGCGCTCTCAGGCGCACTGGCTGGGTGGTTTGCAGTTGAACCCGAATTGGTTGCTACAGGCAGGAGCCGAGTGGAAGGAGGACGACGTCTCTGAGTCGGTAGCCGGCTTTACGGATGACAAGCGTATCAACCGTGCCGTGCATGCAGGCCTGATGTTTGAACAGGGACCTTACAATGCCGAATTGGGCCTTCGTTATGATGACAACTCGGATTATGGTTCAGACACGAACTACAACTTGGGCGCCAGTGCCTGGCTAGGCGACAACTGGAAAATTCTTGCCCTTCACAGTACGGCATTCCGTGCCCCCAATTTTAATGAGCTCTACAATCCCTGGGGTGGAAATCCGACCCTAAATCCTGAAAAAGCTACTAACTATGAGCTGGGGCTCCAGGGGCACTTTAGCAGGTTTGAACTGAGCCTGAATGCCTATCGCAATGATATTGACGATCTGATCTCGGTGTGGCCGATTGAGAACATCGGTAGAGCAAGAATTACCGGTGTGGAGCTGGATCTCGGATTTGAGACTGGGTCGGTCGACCACCGGTTAATCGCTGAGTGGATGGATCCGGAAGATCGGATCAGCGGAAATCAGCTAGCTCGACGCGCCAAAGAGAAGTTAACCTGGCAGACCGGAGTGAGCATCGCGAAGTGGCAGCTCAACGGCGAGTGGTTATGGCGCGGCAAAGCCTATGAGGATGCTGCGAATACCATCGAAATTGATGCCTACCAGTTGTTGAACCTATCGGCCCGTTATCTGCTCAAGGATAACTGGAGTGTCGATGCTAAACTGCATAACTTATTGGACGAGGAGTATACAACCGCCCTTGGCTTCGCACCGGCACACTTACCCTACCTAGCTCCGGGACGCAGTTTTGAGTTAAGCACTCGTTATCGTTTCTGATACATAGAGCGGCTTGCAACTCTGCCCTGGCTTTTATTAAGCTAGGGCTGAATTTTATGTGGTAAGGCTATGAGTAAGCATATTCTCTTTTTTGATTCCGGTGTCGGCGGCCTGAGCGTTCTGGAGGAAACCCGCCGACTTAACCCGTATTATTGCTATAGCTACCTGTTTGATAATCATTGCTTTCCTTATGGCGAACTCAGTGAAGCGGCGTTGCTGAAGCGTGTCGCTACTTTGCTGGATGCCGCTGCCGCTCGACTGGCCCCTAATTTAGTTGTAATCGCCTGCAATACTGCCAGTACGATTGTGTTACCAGTGCTGCGAAGGCATCTTAGTGTTCCGGTGGTGGGGGTTGTACCTGCCATTAAGCCAGCCGCAAAGCTATCCGCCAATCGCCACATCGGTTTGCTTGCAACGCCGGGCACGGTAAAGCGCACCTATACCGAAGCCTTGATCAACGAGTTTGCGGCCGATTGCCGGATAGAGTTTCTCGGTTCTACCCGTTTAGTGGAACTGGCTGAGATGAAGTTAGCAGGGGAGTCGCTGGATTATCGACGTGAAGTTACTGAGATAGTAAAGCCTTGGTCGACCCTATCCTCCTTAGATTGTGTGGTGCTCGGCTGCACTCACTTTCCTTTATTAAAGGAAGAGGTGACCCAAGCCTTGGGCGGACGCGTGAGTTGTGTTGACTCCGGGGAAGCGATCGCAAGACGTGTCGCTAGCTTGCTTCCGGATGCATCTAGTAGTGCGGTAAGTCCTATATTGCACGCATACGCCACCAAGGCTGTTGACCAGCGATTGGTTGAACGTGGTCTAGCTAAATATGGTTTTAACCATATTCAGCTATTTAACTAACCTTCTTTACGTTCGTTCGCCACACGCACTTTCAGGGTGCGCTGCTGGTACTCATGTTCGTTTAGCGCATCGATAGCACGGTCGGCATCGTTTGCCGCCATCTCGACAAAGCCAAAGCCTCGACGTTTTCCGGTCTGCTTATCTTTCAACAAGCGCACAGAGACGACTTTACCGTGCTCTGAAAACAGCTCGCGTACCGCTGACTCGTTTGCACGATAAGGAAGGTTCCCAACATAAAGCGTCTGAGTATCGGTAACGGCTTCTGGAGAACTGGTTTCAGTAGCGTTCTTTTCTGAAGACTTAGGAATAAAGGAAAGTGCTCCACCGACTAATACAGCGAATGAAAGGTAGATAGGGTGGAAAGCATCATTAATAGCGCCGCCAACGAAATACGCGAGCACAGCAGCGACGAGCAAAAGCATCACAAGTATCGAATTGTTCATAATTAAATCAAAGCTATCTAATTGTAAGTATTACTGTTCCAACGCCAGACATGTTAGCTGGCTAATTTCTAGTTAGCTAGAAATTGAACAACTTTATTTAATAAATTTGCATTAAACCACAAATACTTTTAAATCATAGGCTTAGTTTGAGACCTTCGCCATTGTCTGTGGATAAGTCTGTGAGTTAGTTGGGGCTTGTCTGGGGGCTGTTTTTTGTCCCAAATTTTCTTCAAAAAAACGCTTGCGCAAAAGAATCCGATCCCTATAATGCACCTCCGCTGACAGGGCAAACGCCCACGGTTAGCAAGGCGTCGACACTAAGTGTTACGCCGGGTGAGTCAGGATTCACCGCTTGAAAAAACTTTTAAAAAAAGCTTTGACAAGCACTCAGAAATCCTTAGAATTCGCCCTCGCTTCTCACGGGAAGCAACGTTCTTTAACAAGTTATCAAGCAATCTGTGTGGGCACTCACGAGATGTGAAGCGACAAAAAAATTCGCTTCAAATTATCCTGAGTGAACGCAACGTTAATTCAGTGATTTATTTGAGCAAACAACTTTTATTTGAAGAGTTTGATCATGGCTCAGATTGAACGCTGGCGGCAGGCTTAACACATGCAAGTCGAGCGGAAACGACAGTAACAATCCTTCGGGTGCGTTATTGGGCGTCGAGCGGCGGACGGGTGAGTAATGCTTGGGAATATGCCTTTACGTGGGGGACAACAGTTGGAAACGACTGCTAATACCGCATAATGTC